>JANQQI010000092.1 GCA_028285085.1 Saprospiraceae bacterium
GCTAATGAGATAAGGTCCAAAGGTACTGCTGGTCCCATAAGTACCACTGAGGCTACCATCATCGGACACCCAGCTCCCCGAGGTATTCTGCCCATTGACGAGCAGTTCAAAGGTGAAGGTATCATCGCTGGCATCATTACCGGTGCCTTGGTCATCACAAATGATATTGCTAATACCGGCACTGATCGTACAAGCTTCGTTACACGGCTCAAGCGGTCCAATGTTTTGACTGGCACTGCAATCGGGATCATTTATATCTTCAATGGTAATAGTCGGTGAACTACCATCTGCCGGCAAGGTGAAATTCGCCCCAGTACCGTAAGTAAAGGTGCCAATTAACTGCCCATCGGCGAAGAGATTAAACTCATCGCTGCCGTTTAAAACGGAAGCATCCACAAAAATATCGTAGAAGTCATCGTTTTGGACGGCGACAGTCCCATTGTCATTGCATTGGAAGTTCAAGGAAGCAAACATTATAATGCAAGCATCCGAACAAGGTGTAAGTGGTCCAACGATTTGGCTGGCAGTGCATTGGCCATCTTGATTATCCACCACCGTGATTACCGGTGAAGTGCCATCGGCGGGTAAGTCGAAGTTTGCTGTTTGGTTATATTGGAAATTAAAAGTGACCACGCCGTCAACCAACACATTGTAGGAATTATTACTTGCGCCGTTAATTGCTGTGGTATTGATCGTAATAGTATAAAAATCATCGCCTGGATCGGTATCCGTTCCATTATTGTTGCATTCAAACTCAAATGTTTCGATACTAATCGAACAGTCCGTCGAGCAAGAGGTCAGTGGACCTAAGTTCTGAGTAATCGAGCAATCGAGTAAAGCATCGGTGAAACTCCAGGTAAAACTACTACCGTCAGCGGGTAAGGTGATGGTGTGATTTTCACCGTAGTTGAAATTGCCAAGGTCTTGGCTACCATCGTTGAGGTTAAAACTACCGGCATTGGCTTGGTTATTCGTCACCTCAAAACTGATCGTATAAAAATCGTCGCTGGCATCACTGGCAGTTCCATTATCATTACACGTCAAATCAAATGCAGCTAAGGTTAATTCCAATCCTGGAGAGAGTACTACGGTTTCAGAATTGATACAACCGTCTGCATCTTCTACGTAAACGGTGTAAGTACCAGGCGAGAGGTTTTCAAACAAAGGATCATTCGTCCAAGTCGTATTATCCAAATTATAACTCACCCCAATAGGGCTAGTGATTTCAATACTTCCGTTCGCATCATCCAGACAGCTCTCAGGTGTTGCTTGCCATTCAATAGTGGGGGGCAAGAGTACGGTGAGTGTCAATTGAACAATAGCGGTGCAGTTATTTGCATCAGTAATTACGACGAATAATTCCTGAGTAGGCGTAGAGGTATTGGTATAATTAATTGGAAGAGGATTTTCTTGATTTTCCGCGTCGCTCTGGCTGGCATAGTAAGTATAACTAAAACTGTTATTGGAACTGATTTGAGTATTAGCCAGTGACAGATCGAAAAGCGTAAATCCATCAAAATCATCATCACAAGCGCTGAGTGCAGCGTCGAGTCCTGTAGGTGTTTCCGAAATTTCTAATTGTACAGGTGTCAAAATAGCACTTAGACAGCCGTTGTTAATGTTTTCAGCTTCAACGTAGAAGATATATGTGCCTGGATCAACTACCGCTGGCGTATAAGTCAAACTCCCCGCAAGCAAGAGGGTGCCGCCCGTTGGGGCATCGTACCAATTAGCTGTTTCATCCGGACCAACGCTGACGGAAAGTTCGGGGGTGGGGGTTCCAAAGCAAATTTGTAAATCGCCATCACTTATTGGAGGATCAACCGTAGGACAATCACAATCGGGTGGGCTAATTAAGACATCGGTGACACAGGTAACATCCAGTGGGTGCGTAGCTACTAAAGTCAAAGGAGCATCAATCGGAATGTTGGTTATGGCAAATTCTCCATTTCCAAGATCGTCAAGTGTACCTACAGAATTAAACACATCGAAGCCTCCGGTATTCACAATGACCTCATAAAAATCCGGGTCGGCAGAACAAGCAATGGATAGGACCTGAATTTCAATTTCCGGCAATAATTCAAGTTCAATACTTGCAGTGGCATCCGGGCAGACGTCTTGTGCTGGAACGACGTAATCGAAGCTATAAGTCCCCGGTGGAAATCCAATAAAATCTACGTTAAAAGGATTGGACAGATCAATACCGTAACCATTCACATCTTGCCAAACGCCTCCTGGATCTGGTAAGCCGTTTAGATAGTTAAACAGGTTGATATTATTTGGGTTGTTAAAACAAATAATACCAGTGCCATTTTCACCCGCTACAGGTGGCTGCTCGATCAATAGTTCGAAAGCCGCTTCGTCGGAGCAGCCAAAATTGTTGGTAGCTAAAAGGTAATAAGTCGTGTTAATAGCTGGATTAACAGAAGGTGAACCAAGTTGATTGCCGGGCTCTGCCGGGCTGGCGGAGTGATAAGTAATCGTTGAACTTGTATTGTTTAAGTCATTGACAGTAATAGTACTAAGGTCAAAGAAGTCACCTAAGCAAATAGTAGCTTGGAGTGGATTTAACGAGATGTCGGGAGCTGGGACTAAACTAATGTTTTGAGTGTGTGTAATCGTATTTCCATTGCAAGGATTAGTGAAACTCCAGGTATAAGTTCGATTAAAATCATCAATAATGGTGACGATGGCTGGGACTGTTCCCGAGATGGTGCAATTACCGGATTCGCCGTTTGAGTAAGGTAAATCAATCGGATCAGGGATCGGCTCACCACAATTGATCGTAACGTCGGCTGGAGGATCTTGGAATACGGGGTCGTTAGCCGGAGCAACTTGTACATTTTGTGAATGAGAAATGGTCCGATTACAATCGTCGGTAAAAGTCCAACTGTAGGTAATGTTTCCACCACAAACATCATAAAAACCGGATTGGATCGCTTCTACACTACCTTGAATGGCACAAAGGCCTAGTTCGTTGTTGGTATAATCCAAGCTCGGTGGCACCGGCGGAATATCATCACAAGCCATGGTAGTTGGCCCGGGAAGATTTGTAAAAGCAGCTTGCGGTGCCGGCTCAATGGTGACAACTTGTTCGTGCAACAATTCGCGACCACAATCATCTGTGAAAGACCAACGGAAGCGCATCTGTCCACCACACTCCGTATATCCACCAAGCAGAATTGCGGGTACCGAGCCAGAGATTTCACAAACCCCACTTTCTCCGTTCGTGTATTGTAGAGCGGGCGCTCCACTGGGGGCATCACCACAATCAACAGTAATATCTTGCGGTAAATTGCTACTAAAGCTTGCTGGTGGCGCTGGATCCACCGTAACGGTTTGGATGTGCGTAATAGTGTTACCACATTGATCCGTTACCTGCCAAGTATAAGTCAAGGCACCGCCACACTCATCGTAGTTACCACTGGTTGTAGCGGGCACAGTTCCTTCGATTAAGCACGCTCCATTAGCATTATTTGAGTAGTCCAGTGAAGGCGGTGTAATACTGATATCACCACAACTGACCGTGATATCGGCTGGCGGATCGATAAAGGCTGGTTCGGGGGCTGGGGTGACCACGATGTTTTGGACATGTGTGATCGCATTGTCGCATTGATCGACAAATTCCCAGGTGTAGGTAATCGTTCCACCACAAAGGTCTGCACTGCCCGATTGTATTGGACTTACGGAGCCTTCAATGAGGCAAGCGCCCGGACCATTATTTGTATATTGTAAGACTTCTCCACTAGTAGGGATATTTTCACAATCAACAGTAATATCCGCTGGAGGATCGATAAAAGCCGGAATTGGTGCTGGAGTCACCGTGATGTTTTGCACGTGCGAAATGGTATTCCCACACTGATCGGTAAATTCCCAAGTGTAAGTGATTGTACCGCCGCAGATATCGGCATTACCAGACTGAATGGGGCTCACGGCACCTTCGATCAAGCAAGCGCCCGGACCATTGTTAGTATATTGTAAATCCCCTCCACCCGTCGGAATGTTATCGCAATTGACGGTTAAATCACTAGGAGGGCTGATAAAAGCCGGGATGGGGGCTGGCGTCACGGTAATATTTTGAGTATGCGAAATGGTGTTCCCACACTGATCAGTAAATTCCCAAGTGTAGGTGATCGTACCGCCGCAAATGTCGGCACTGCCTGACTGAGTTGGACTTATCGTCCCTTCGATTAAGCAAGCACCAGGACCATTGTTGGTATAGTCTAAATCGACCCCTCCAGTAGGAATATTATCGCAATCGACGGTAAGGTCGCCGGGGGGATTAATGAAAGCGGGGATCGGTGCTGGCGTTACGGTAATATTTTGAGTATGCGAAATAGTGTTTCCACAAGGATCGGTAAACTCCCAAGTGTACGTAATCGTGCCACCACAAATATCAGCACTGCCCGATTGCGTAGGACTTATGGTCCCTTCGATTAAGCAAGCACCAGGTCCATTGTTGGTATAGTCTAAATCGACCCCTCCAGTAGGAATATTATCGCAATCGACGGTCAAATCACCCGGCGGATTCACAAAGGCCGGGATGGGGGCTGGGGTGACGGTAATATTTTGAGTATGTGAAATAGTATTCCCGCAAGGATCGGTAAATTCCCAAGTGTAAGTGATTGTACCACCGCAAATATCGGCACTGCCCGATTGCGAGGGGCTTATGGTCCCTTCGATCAAACAAGCCCCCGGCCCGTTATTCGTATATTGTAAATCCACGCCGCTGGTAGGAATATTGTCGCAATCGACGGTCAGATCACCCGGTGGATTCACAAAAGCCGGGATTGGTGCAGGAGTAACGGTAACATTCTGAGTATGTGAAATGGAATTCCCACAAAGGTCCGTAAATTCCCAAGTATAAGTAATCGTGCCACCGCAAATATCGGCGCTACCGGATTGCGTTGGACTCACTGTACCTTCAATCAAACAGTTACCTGTACCATTATTGGTGTACTGTAAATCCACGCCGCTGGTGGGAATGTTATCGCAATCGACGGTCAAATCACCCGGCGGATTTACAAAAGCGGGAATCGGTGCTGGGGTGACGGTAATATTCTGAGTATGCGAAATGGTATTGCCGCAAGGATCGGTAAATTCCCAGGTATAAGTAATGGTACCACCACAGATGTCGGCACTGCCAGATTCAATGGGACTTACTGTCCCTTCGATCAAGCATCCACCGGCGCCGTTATTCGTATAGTCTAAATCTATACCACTGCTAGGAATATTATCGCAATCTACCGTCATGTCACCCGGAGGATTAGTAAAGCTAGGAGCTGTAGCCGGATCAACGGTAATCGTTTGGGTGTGTGTGGCAACATTGCCACAAGCATCGGTGTATTCCCATTCTCGAGTTATTGTTCCGCCAGAACAAAGATCGGCGGAACCGGATTCGGTGCCACTGACAGTGCCATTTCCATCACAGTTGTCCGTCCAATCGAGGTCGGCGATCGGAGGAACCTCATCAAAACAACTCAGATTGATATCGGCTGGGGGATTGGAAAACACGGGCGCTTCATTATCTTCAAATGACAAGGTTTGATCTTCCAAGTCACAGCAATCGACACTACAATCAATGATATTGATATTATCACCGATCACCGGCGTTGTACCATCTGCTGTGACGTAATTATAACTGTAGATCGTAAACGTCGCACAAACATCGGATGTGAACGTCCCCGTGTCTCCATTGATAATGTCTACAATTTCTCCATTTTCGTCAACGACTAATATCATCTGGGTGTAGTCTGGCCCCATGTTGTAACCAGTGACACTCAGATCTGCAATATCGTTGGGGCAGAGGACGCTGGGCGTAACGGTGAGCACACCCGCTTCTGCTTCGAAGACATTGATTGTAATACATTGCTGGGGTGGATCAGCCGTAACTGGCACACAAGGATCGTTTGAGGCATCAACACAAAGTTCGAAAGAGCCAGGTGTATCCCACACGAACTCATTGAAATTCTCAGGTGTCAACTCGACTTCTACACCATCGATGTACCAATGGAATGTATTTGCACCGTCCAAATCTTCTACAACATAAGTTTCTGAATCGTCGGCACAAACAGATGTCTCACCAATTGGATCAACGGTCCAGGGGGCAATTTCTTCATTACCACAAACACCAACCACGTCAATCGTCACATCACAATAAGAACCAAGACAGCCGTCGATTAAAAAGTAGTAAACATCACCAATAACTAAGCCCGTCATCGTAAGGGTTTTATCATCGGTATTGCAATCTGCAGCGGCAACGTTACAAGCCACGGCACTGTTGAAACTACAGTCTTCGTAGATCGCTATTTGTACTCCAATCGAGCCCGAGACTTGTACACAATTATCCAAACTTACATTAAGGGTCAGGTCGTTACACCAGGCCGTAAAAGCAAACCAGGTCGGATTATTGGGAACCGTATTGTTTTGGCCGGGACAGAGTGGGGTAGGTCCATCGTCAGGATGCTGAAAGGCATCCATCGAAAACATATAACCATCTAATTCATCTACAGTACATAACACGGGGGCTGTACCACACGCACATTCTGGCTGGGTCCCGTCTGTACATTGGGCATTTAAAAACTGCCAGCCTAGCAGGCATAGTAGCATAGGCAGTAAAGCATGGGGTCTCATCTGCTTGTAATTTGAAGCAAGTAAATATTAGGCGGGACTAAGGATGTGATCGTAATCAAGACCAACTCAGCCCACAGTTCAGCGGGATCGTGTGAAATGGTCTTTAAGGGAAATTGCTAATATCTGAAATCTACAAAATAATTCTCTGAAATTTTTCTAATCAATTGAAAATTGTAATAAACTGTTCAATTTCAGTCAATACGCCAGATCGGTTTGAGGAGTGCTTTAAGAGCTTTTTCGGAAATTATTAATTGGCCTGCAAACTTTCCTACGGCAGGCAGGCGTCACTTTTCCGTTTACATTTCAGCTCTTTTTTACCCCGCAGGCGGTTCTCTCCGTCAAATATCCACTGGACATTTGGTTTCAAAGAAACTACACTGCGTTCACATAGCCTCCGGCTATGCTCCTCAAAAGGAGCCTCATTTAAACAAAAAATTGCCAGTTTTCGACCTAAAGAACAAATTTCGAACAAGCTCTAAGCTTACTGAATAAAGTGAACCTTAACAATTTTTCCATTTTCAATGGTGTAAATAGCGATAGCGTGCATGACTCTTCCTTCACCAAAGCCCGTAACTTCCTCTTGATCGATTACCGTATTACCCTGAACAATGCGATTGACCAGTTTGCAATGGAGGTCTGGGGTATTAGCAAACATACCGGTGTAGGCTTGCCGCATCTGATCTTTGCCTTGCATGCGTATTTGGTCCGGGAAGCCGTAAATTTCGACATCCTCACTGTAAGGCACTAAAAATGCATCAATATCTCTGGCATTGTACGCATCGAGCTGGGCCTGTGCAAGTTGTTCAGGGCTCATGACCTGATCCTGCGCTACACTAAAAATGGCTAAAAGACAAAAGATAAAGACCAGTGGGAAAGAAAGCTTTTTCATGATTTAGGGTACTTTTTTGGTTTAAACGGTTTAATGACTCGGGGCTTTTTCTTCTGTCGTTGGGCAGCAGGTTGATTGTCGGAATTGGCGGTCAAAGCTAAAAGCCCTTCTAATTCGGTGGGCCGTAGATTACGCCATTGCCCGGTGGGTAGATCATCTAGTAAAATATTCATGACGCGGACTCGCTTAAGCTTGGTCACACGATAGCCAAGATACTCGCACATACGTCGAATTTGCCGATTGAGGCCCTGCTCAAGGGTAATTCGAAAAATAGAGCGGCTGATTTTTTCAACTTTACATTTCTTAGTTACCGTGTCCAAAATGGGCACACCGTTACGCATCCGTTGCAGGAAGTCAGGGCTGACGGGCTTGTTAACCTGGACAATATATTCTTTTTCGTGATGGTTGCTAGCTCGCAGAATCTTGTTGACAATATCACCGTCGTTCGTCAATAAAATGAGCCCTTCTGAATTTTTATCTAGGCGGCCGATGGTAAAGATTTGCTCGGAATGCCCTACAAACTTGATGATGTTATCTGGATCACGAAGGTCAGAGGTGCTGGTAATACCTACGGGCTTATTAAGCGCGATGTAGATTTTTTCGGGTTGCTCATCGATGGGCCGACCGTCGAGCGTAACGACATCGCCGGGGGAGACTCGATTGCCTGGACGGGTAGGTTGGCCGTTGATTTGGACCCGGCCGGCCCGAATCCATTCATCCGCCTGACGACGAGAGCACCGTCCGGTATCCCGGATAAATTTATTGAGGCTGATACTATCTTGATTACTCGGCTCGGACATATAAAGGTGGAATAATGTTAGAGGGCAAAAATACAGAAAATTTGGTGGCTGACTATTGCTCTTGATACCACCTTAGCAGTGATTGATAGATTTCCTCCTCTGATCTTTGATCTTGCATGAATTGATCATAGGATAGCTGTAAAATATCCAAGCAAAATTGAGTCAAGAGCAAATAACGAAAATGTAAATTTAGGCTTTGGTCGTTATCCTCCAATATCGTCCAAGCGTAGGGATCATCAAGCTGATGTAATAAACGATGACAAAGCGGTAAGAGTGGATATTTTTTACTCAGGACCACATAATCCGCGTAACCTTCCCATTTCCATTCCGGGTGCTGTCCGAGGGGATTGGCGTCCCAAAGACCGTGATAATGAAACTGGATATTATGCACAAGTCCGTGAGCAATAAATTGCACAGTATTCAATTCGCGCTCACGCCAACGGAGCGTTGTGGCTGATTCGGAAAAATGCCCGTGGATGACCAGCTGATTGCTAAAAGCCCGAACAGGATCTAGACCGAGTACCGATTTAACCAATTGGGGATAACGACTGCCATCGTTTAAACAGAGATCGATCCGCATGTGGGGATCAAAAATTTCGGCCTTGCGCACCAAGTACAAGCTGCTGTCCAATTGAGCAAATAACTCAAGATCAATCACCTCTTGATGGTGTATATCAAAAATATCATGTGTGCTATGCTTACTGTAGAGTAGGGCCGGTTGGAGTAAAAAAAGAACGAGTAAGCCAAAGCAAAAACCAAGGGTGGCACCACTTCGAATGAGAAAAGGTTTTAGTCGTTTCATGAGCTTTAATTTTTTTTTAAGAAAATAAGATGCCTTATTTCAAAACGACGGTGTTCAACTTCTTTGCCAGCTCATCGCGCATGGCGATAAGGCGTTGCTGCATTTTGAGTAACTTCATCATCTTGCCAGTATCTGAGCCGATATCCTTTAGCCGCTGCTGATTTTTTGCACACATTTGGATGAGCTTACGCAGCTTGAAGCGATGCAAAGCGTAGATACTATCCTTGGTGAAGTTGTCTTCCGGCTTAGGTTGCGTATTAAGATCGATGTCGTGAATGGCTTTCCAGTTCTCGCTGTATTCAAAGGGACTTTGCAGAACGTTTACCGCAATTTCCCGGATTTGATCATCCGCGTGATTGGTAAAATGACTCGTCGTTATCTTTTGCTTTTTCACCAATAATCGGTGGCACTCCTTTGCAATAGCTTCGTAAGCTTTATTATCAAAATCATTGATGACTTCTTCGATATTGCTCAAGACATAAGCTGCGACGCTAAGTTGATGCTCTTGATCAAAGATTTTATCTCCACCGGCAATAAGAATCCGTACAATATCACGCTCCTGAAGCTCGAGGGTTTGCCCTTTGCGAGTGGTGTCGGACTGCATTTGCCCCAAGCCCGATTCGGGACTTGGCTGAATGTGGATGAGTTCGTTTCTGGTATCCGCTTGTTGCTGGGGGCTGGGTGTAGCTTCTCGCTTTTGGCGTTGCTTGCGCAACCGCTCACCAACGATTTTGTTAGTTTCATCAACGAGGATGCTTTCGCTCATTTCCAGCACATTCGCACATTCCTTCACATAGACTGAACGCTTCAGTGGATCGGGAATGCCGGCGATACTCTTGACAATATCTTTAACTAGTTTCGCTTTCTTAACGGGATCACCTTTCGTCTCGGCAAGTAGAAGATTCGTTTTAAACAGAATGAAGTCTTGTGCTTGCTCCTCAACGTAGGTTTCAAAAGCCGTGGTACCGACTTGTTGTAAATAAGAATCGGGATCTTCTCCTTCGGGTAAAAGGACCACCTTGACATTCATATCCTGTTCCAACACCAGATCTAAACCACGTAAAGCGGCTTTGATTCCCGCTGGGTCACCATCGTAAATGATTTTTATGTTGGGGGTGTACCGCTTGATCAGTTGAATTTGGCCAACGGTGAGGGAGGTGCCGGAGGAGGCAACGACGTTTTCAATGCCGGCTTGGTGGAGGGATAAAACATCCGTATAGCCTTCCACCAGGATACATTCTTCCTTTTGGCGAATGGCCCGCTTGGCAAAATAGGCACCGTAGAGTACTTTGCTTTTATTATAAATCTCCGTCTCGGGCGAATTGATGTACTTGGGGATTTTCTTGTCCTTCTGT
Source organism: Saprospiraceae bacterium (assembly GCA_028285085.1). Classification (GTDB taxonomy): domain Bacteria; phylum Bacteroidota; class Bacteroidia; order Chitinophagales; family Saprospiraceae; genus JAHDHW01. Next base: position 10,480 of record JANQQI010000092.1, read on the forward strand.
AAGGTACGTCCACCAAAGCCGATCACCTTGCCGGTCATATTATGGATTGTAAACATGACCCGGTCGCGGAAAAAATCACTATTGTATTTACTGGTTAGACCTAGTTTTTTGAGCTTTTCAACATTATAACCGGTATGCACCGCTTTTACGGTAAATGCATCCTTTTTTGCAGGCGCGTAGCCCAAGCCAAATTTGCGGATGATCTCTTCTCGGAAGCCTCGCTCCTTAAAATAGGCCAAGCCTACGCTTTTTCCGGTATCGGTTTCAAAGAGCTGCTCTTGATAATATTGCTTAGCGAAGTCCGTAATGAGGTATAGACTGTCGAGTAGTTGCCGTTCTTCACGGTTTTCTTGTGTCGTTTGGGTCTCCTCAATGTCGATATTATACTTCTTGGCCAGATAGCGCAGTGCCTCGGGAAAGCTAAAGTTTTCGTGCTCCATTAAAAACTGAGCGCTATTCCCTCCTTTACCACAACCAAAGCATTTATAGATGTTTTTTGCCGGCGATACCGTGAAGGAAGGCGTCTTTTCATTGTGAAATGGACACAAGCCAAGCATATTTACTCCACGTCGACGTAGCGTAACAAAGTCTTGGACCACATCTTCAATCTTGGCCGTCTCGAGAATCTCCTGTACAGACTTTTGTGAAATCATATCGACGCTTAAGAGGATTTTAACAGCGTTAACAGCACATTCTATGGGCTCTTAACATCTCTAAAATACGAAAAAATAGGGGTTTAAAATTTAATTAACAGGCGTTAAAAACATTAACCACAATTTGTTTTAATGTGAAAAGTGTATGATTATCAGTTTTTTATAAAAATTATTTTAACACAAGTAAAAAACACTAACAAAACCTTAGCTCGAAAACAGCATAATAAAAAAAGAATTCCGCGTTTATAGGGTGAATTTACAAAACAACAGGTCCTAAAGGGACAATTCAAAACACAAACACCAAAACGCGGGAAGCTCGAAAGCAAGTTTCCAAACGCTTGAAAGAAAGACCAAACTTACTTCATTTTTCCCAAAGCAAAAATATAAATCGTCTCTTGACGAAGTAAGAATAATGGGTGTTCTCATAGTGTGTGGGCTGCCCCGCGATCGAAAGTGGTCGCTGGGGTAGTTTTTTACCCAAAAAAATTGACATCACGCTGATCTCGATCAGTTCCCGATAAAGAATAATGGGTGTTCTCATAGTGTGTGGGCTGCCCCGCGATCGAAAGTGATCGCTGGGGTAGTTTTTTTACCCAAAAAAATTGACATCACGCTGATCTTGATCAGTCCCCGATAAAGAATAATGGGTGTTCTCATAGTGTGTGGGCTGCCCCGCGATCGAAAGTGGTCGCTGGGGTAGTTTTTTTACCCAACTTAAAAATGACTTCAAGCCGATTCACTTCGGCTCTCGATAAAGAATATGGGTGTTCTCATAGTGTGTGGGCTGCCCCGTGACCAAAAGAGGTCGTCGGGGTAGTTTTTTTTAGAGCACCCCTTATCTGATCTATTACGTGCTTCTGATAATAAGCCATCATCTGAATACTTCTTTTCCTTGTATTCCTCATCTCACCTTAAGCACACATTTTCAGAATAAAGTCTATTTTTGTAGCGAATTGTGAGCTATGCCTAATTGTTGGAATTGTCAGGAACGCTTGGTGCCCGGCGCCAAATTTTGTAGCCAGTGCGGTGTGCGGATACCCGCAGCGGGACCGATTTGTCCGCATTGCCAAAGCCAGAATGAAGTCGGGGCGAAGCAATGCTATAATTGCGGCCATTCGCTGACCATTCAGCTTAATGGTGCAAGAATTTACAGTCCGCGCTATCCACTCGAATTTCAATTACCGGAAAAGCTAACCAGCCAGATTCGAAATCATTTCTTTAAGGATTTTCAAGAGCAGATCGAAGAGCAATTGGATCGTAATGGCTTTCGTAAGTATTTCGACCATTTTTATAAAAGTGGGTTTTACAAGAACTTTGATCGGCGTACCGAGCAACTGGCTGAAGAAGTACGTTCCGTTTACCTGCATCGACCAGATAAAGCTGCCGAGGAAGCGGATCAACTGCTCAGTCGTACGTTTCATGCTTTCATCGATCACTTCATTCTGGTTCACGCTAAGCCGATCCACAAACTACAATTGCCACAAAAGATTTTGCGCTACCACGATCTGCCATCCGAGCGATTGGATTTGCGGCAAATGATTTTGGATTATCTGGACTTCGAGCACGAATCCGAAAAAGTCTACGTCAATTTTCTCCAAATGCCAGCGACCAAGCTGCGCAATGCTACTCAATCCTTTCTGTTTGCTGCACCGGAGGAAAAACTCTTCTTTATTTGCGACCAAACTGTATTTGGCTCGTGTCGGGAAGGCTTCGCGATGACTGACCAAGCCCTGTATTGGAAGAGTCATTTCAATCCGGCGATGACCGTTCGCTACAACGAACTCTCTACGATTCGTCGGGAAAGTGAATGGCTGAGTATCAACGATCTTTTCTTCAACGTCTCTCCATCCATGAATTTAAAAATGCTCAAGCTGTTACGTAAAATCAAGTCTTTGAAATTCTAGTGCTCATCTGGGAATGCACTTTGACTATTTTCTTTCCGGCGGAAGTGTTCTGGTATTGTTATAAAAAGCAATATATTCAAGCGATTTTATAACCCTAAAAATAACACCAATCATGTCAACTCCGACTTACACCAACCTCGTTTTCGAGGGGGGCGGCGTCAAAGGTATTGCCTACGCCGGTGCTCTAAAAGTACTCGAAGATCAAAAAATTCTGGATAAGATCGAAAAGGTAGCGGGCACTTCCGCCGGCTCAATTGTCGCAACGCTGGTTAGTCTGCGCTACTCGGCTGCGGAAATTAAGACCATCATTAACCACACCGATTTTGCTTCTTTCGAAGATCACAAAAATCTCTTCGGGGTTGTGGAACACTATGGCATCTACAGAGGGCAAACCTTTCTAAAATGGCTCAAACTTTTGATTAGAAACAAAGACTTCAACGAAAATATCACTTTTGCGGAGCTAAAGGCCAAAGGATGCCGAGCACTACATGTTTTTGCAACCGACTTGAATATGAAGCAAGTCAAGGAATTTAGTGCTGAAACAACGCCGAATACTGTGGTTGCGGAGGCCGTCCGCGCCTCGATGTCCATCCCGCTGTTTTTCCAGGCTTGGCAATTTCCTAATAGTGTTCCTGATGACCACCTTTATGTGGATGGTGGGACCGTTTATAATTATCCCATTACTTGTTTTGATGAAAACAATGAGCCCAATATGGCGACCTTAGGTTTGCATTTGGATAATATTCGCGGTGTACGCAAGGATGATAACTTAGAAAAAGGGCATATCTTTAAATACATCAAATATCTGTTCGAAACCTTGTTGGATGCACAAGTAATTGATTTTGAACGGAATCCAAGCGCAATGAAGCGCACAGTGCGTATTGATGACCACGGGATATCGGCTACGGATTTCAAAATTACCAAAGCAGAGAAAGAAGAACTTTACAACTCGGGTATCAATGATACCAAAGCTTTTTTAGCTAAGGTGGCACTTCCTGACGCCTAAGCGAAAGCTGGATTTCTCTCCGAAATTGCTTTAACTTTAGCCCGAAAACGATGCCTGTTCTCGGGCTAAAATATTGCTGCTATGAATCGAATTCAGTTAATTTTTCTGTGCTTAATTTGTTTGGGCTTAATAGCCTGTGGTGACGATGATGATACCCCCGAAACAACTGGTCCAACGGGCCCGAGCTTTTCGGAAAGTTGCTGTGCTAATCCACCCATCGATACCATCGTTAATGGAATCAATATTTTCGTACCTAACGCCATTTCGGCCAATGGGGATGGCATTAATGATGTATTTGCAATTTTTGCCACAGAGGGCTTGGCTCGGATAAAAAAGTTAGTCATTGGCTCTAATATTCCACAAGTTGAGCTATTGGATGTTGAAGATGTTTTGGTGGATGAATTTAGCTGGGATGGGACTGATCTAGACGGAAATTTGGAGGCGGGTGTATTCGTCTATTCTATTTTTTTAGAAGATGAAGACGGTAATGAAATTGTACTGCAAGATGAAATCTGTGTACGTACTGGTGGACTCACTTTGCCCTGTGTGGATAATGAAGGGAATTGCGGCTATGGCATTCAATATAGTGTAACCACCGGCTACAATCCCAATTTGGATACTTTCGAAGCGTGTGAATAAGAAAGCGGGACGCCTTCATTTAGAAGACGCCCCACTTAACTTCTCACTAGTTCTAATTTTTAAACCGTTGCAGAGACTGGAGTGTTCACCCAAGACGGAACATTTAATCCGCTCTTAAGCGCAGGCACGGTACCATTATAGGTGAAAAGCCCCATTTGCTGCTGGCCGGCCGGCTTGCCTGGATGATCAAAAGCTTGGAATACACATAATGGTGTGCAAATGCCATTGGTATTCATTTCTCCATCTAGCCAGGTAAACATATCGTCAATGACGGTAATCTCATTGCTTAAACCAAATTCAGCGGAATAGCCCGTTTCTCCGACAAATACCTGAGGTGTCGTGCCCAGGGTATTTTCGACATTATTGAAATAGGTGCTAACCGTATTGAAATTGGTGCTTTGTCCGCCGTTTTGTGTGTATTGGTTGAAGAAAACAAAAGCTTTCCCTCCATTCCAGTTACTCGACCAGTTAGTGTTAACATAAGTGGTCATTTGTGAAGCGACTTTATTAGCCGAAGGATTTGTCAGCGGATAGTTAGCGATGATCGTTGTAACGGGAAGATCACCTAAGCCTTGGTTGTTAAGTGAAGTCTTCAAGTTATCAAAAGCGGTAGGTAGCCAAGTATTCAAGTAGTTATTAAAGTCTGTTGAATCGGAAGGAGGAGGCCCGTTTTGGTCAATTTCGTTGCCTAAGCAGATACATTTCAGATGTTTCAAAGTGGTGTTAACGTCACCAAATGCCTGAATCAGCATCGTGACCCATTTGTCGGTGTAAGTAGAGCTAGTCATCAAACCAGCACTCCAAGGGGTACCAAAGCCGCCTTGAGCCAGCGCGCTATTATTCGTCCCCATAATCAATTGTAGGGTTTGTCCACTGTAGCCTGTAACGAAATCAATCACTTGTTGCTGAGTCGGATCCATTTCCACTGTCGTAGTACCAACTGTGGCACAGTGAAAAGTCTTGATGAGGCTGAAGTACTTTGCGACTTCGGTAAGATCAGTCTGGATGTCCATGTTAGTGCGTCCCATGGTCCAACTTTCGTAGTTGATGCCTACGGGATAGTCGAAAGGCGTGTTGATGGTAGACATAATAACGTATTTAAGGGGTATGAAAAAATCGACCGTTATTATGAGTTACGCTTTATTTTGCAATTGGTTACGTATTTTAAAATATTTGTATGTGAATTTTAAAAAATATGAAATATACTTGTGTGAGACCGCCTAATGCCAAGATGATTGACAGGTATCTAACTTAGTTTGAATTAAGAAGATCGGAAGATTGAACGAGCTGGGCACCGGCGGCGGCCATGTCGGTAAGTGCTTGCGCCACATCACCTTCGGAGAGATTAACACCACGGCAGCCATCTTCAATGAGGAAAGTTTTTAACCCCAACTGGAGCGCGTCAATTACAGAGAATTTGACGCAATAATCCGTAGCAACCCCCATAATATATACTGAATCAACACCTTGATCTTTAAGATAATCACCTAAGCCGGTTGCTTTGCGGTGGCCATTATCAAAAAAACCGCTATAGCTATCAATTTCGGGATCGGTACCCTTGGGAAAGACCTTCGTGATCTGATCCGTTTGTAACTGCTTAACGAATTCAGCGCCAAAGCTACTCTGTACACAGTGGATAGGCCAAAGCACTTGTTGTAAACCGTGTAAATCAATCACCTGCCCTGGCTTTCGCCAAAGATGATTGGCGGCGAAGCTACCGTGGTCAGCGGGGTGCCAATCCTGGGTGGCGACGATAAGGTCAAATTTTGGCATCAACGCGTTCGCAATGGGAATAACCTGATCGCCTTCTGCAACGGGGAGTGCCCCCCAGGGCATAAAATCATTCTGTAAATCGATCAACAAAAGGGCTTGCATATTGGACATTATTTCAATTAGGATTTAACTTAATTCAAGTTGCGGATAATGCTTTAAGAAAATGGATTATTTAGTTGCTCGGGTCATTTCCCGTTTACCGGGTGGCCCTTTGAGGCGTTCTACTTGAAAGCCAACGCGTTTCATACTCCGTTTGACTTCCCCTTTGGCACAGTAAGTGGTCAAAATACCATCTAGCTTGAGCGCGGCGTACATGCGCGCGAAAATCTCGTCGGTCCAAAGTTCCGGCTGCGCGCCCGGTGCAAAAGCGTCAAAATAAATGATATCGTAGCCTATTTGCTCATCAATTTCCTGAAAAGTCATCAAGCGTTTTTCAAACGAAAAGAAGGTCGTAATATCATGGCGTTCATTCCATTCGGCATGATGTAACTGTTCGAAAATAGATTGGTAATCTGGCTGATTGAGTATCTCGCTGTAATTGAGATTTCCAACCTGTGATTCGTCGATAGGGTAGGCCTCCACGGCAGTATATTGGATGAGTAAATTACGCTTTTCGGCTTCTAATAACGTCATAAAAGCGTTGAGGCCCGTACCAAAACCAATATCGAGAATCGCGATCTCTTGTTGGATGACCGCTTTGAAGCGTAGAGCGGCGTTAATGAAAACGTGTTGGGTCTCCTGGACAGCACCGAAGCGAGAGTGGTAGCTCACCCCAAATTCATGAGAACGAATGGAGTGGGAGCCATCTTCGGTAATAAATATTTCCCCCTGAGACATAGCGCAGATCGTTTGCCCAAATCTACGAACTTATTCGCAAAGCATCTCTTTAATCTCCGCTACATTGATCTCTAAATGCGACAGTTCTAATTCGCATTCACCGTCCTGAATAAACAAGAGCTGTGGGCTTTCGTGATGTGCGGCAAACGCATCGGCGATCTGTGCAGAAAGTTCACGTTGCTGTAAGACATCAAGCTTGTAGGCACGTAGTTCATCCGGAGAAAATGACCAGTCCTCTTCCAGACGAAACAATGCCATAGCACTACCCGAACAGGCGGTGCTATGCTTGAAAATGATACAGGGTGAAATAGCAGAATCATCGATCAATTGTTGCAACTGATCGACTGATTCCAAGGGAATCCATGAAATCATGGAAGTCGAGTTAAATTAGGGCTTGACAATGATTGCGCTGCTGGCGCTATCTACCACTTTGACAAAAGTTTTGATGGAGAAGTTGTTGGGACAACCCATTCCACGATTGCAAGAAGATAGTGTAGCCAAGGCAAGAATCAGAGCAACTAGAGGAATCAGATTTTTAACCTTTTTCATGTTTTTTTACAAGTTAGATATGTTAGGGTCACAAAATTAAAAAAATATTCTTGTCGTGACGCAGATTAAACGTAAATCCACTGCTTTTTAGTATGAACGTCTAAAAGGACAAAAGTCACAAATTACCTTATGGTATTTTCTTTCTTTGACAAAACTTGTGCTTCTTTGATGAGTATAAATAAAGTGACCCAAAGTAGATTCATTTTCTCATTAAAGTACTTAACGCACAAGATGTTTCAAAGAATCAGTTTTCTTTTTGAAAATATTCGGCAATGAGCGATACTGACCTATCTTTAACACCTCAGTAAATTCAAAAGTTTAATGCGTATTCATCTAATTGCCATCGGGGGGAGTGCCATGCATAACCTCGCTCTCGCACTACACTACAATCATCATACCGTAACGGGTTCAGACGACGAAATTTACAACCCCGCGAGAGATCGGCTGGACGCAGTCGGATTGTTACCACCGGCGGAAGGCTGGTTTCCCGAAAAAATCACCTCCGAACTGGATTTTGTCATCTTGGGGATGCACGCCCGGCAGGACAATCCCGAATTGCAAGTCGCGAAGGCAAAAAACATCCCTGTATATTCCTATCCAGAATACCTTTATCGTCATGCCGCGGACAAAAAACGCGTCGTGATTGCGGGTAGCCACGGCAAAACGACAACTACTGCCATGGTCTTGCACGTACTACGCGAGCTAAAAATCGATGCCGATTATTTGGTTGGGGCGCAATTGGAAGGATTCGAACGAATGGTTCGTTTGACGGATGCCCCTTTGATGGTGATTGAAGGCGATGAGTACCTGTCGTCACCGATTGATCGGCGTCCCAAAATTCTACACTACAGGCCGCACTTGGCAGTCATCACTGGTATTGCCTGGGATCACATCAATGTTTTTCCAACTTTTGAAGAGTATGTTAAGCAATTTCGACTGTTTATTGAATCGATGCCGACAGGCGCCCAGTTGTTCTGGTTTGAAAAAGATGAAGAACTAAAGCGTATCGCGAATGTAAATCCTGAGCTCAGAACGGCTTCTTACATCGGTTTTCCCGCTCGGCTGGATGAAGACCGGGTCAGTATTCAAATCACCGGAGGTTGGCAACCGATTGAGGTATTTGGTCAACACAATCTGGAAAACATGCGTGCCGCTTATCTTTTGTGTCGCGAGCTTGGTGTGTCTGATTCTGATTTCGCTGCTGCCATAGCCTCCTTCAAGGGGGCAGCGAAGCGTATGCAGCGACTTGCTGAAACCAAAACGAGCTTGGCCATGCTGGATTTTGCCCATGCGCCTTCTAAAGTTCGAGCCACCGTGCGCGCGATGCAAGAGCGCTACCCGGAGCGGGAGTTAGTGGCCTGCCTGGAGTTGCACACCTTCAGTAGCCTTAATCAAACCTTTTTACAAGAGTATAAGCAGACTCTAGTACCCGCGCAGCGGGCCTATGTTTATTACAATCAGCATACGCTAGAAATGAAGCGTTTGCCTCCATTATCACCGGAGCAGGTCCGTCAGGCCTTCGGTTCAGATAACGTTGAGGTTATTACCAATAATCAACAGCTAGTCAATGAGTTACAGACCATTAATTGGGCAAACCACAATCTCTTGCTGATGAGCTCCGGTAATTTTAATGGCCTAGATTTAAAGACCTTAGCCAGTGATTTATTGCAATAAATAGCCTAGCTCTGTAGCAACTCCTCTATCTGCGTCTTTAGATTTGGAGAAGAAGGTCGAGGCGCGTGTGCTGAGATAATCTTCCCTTCCGGATCAATGAGCAAAAAGCGAGGAATACCACTGATGTTGTAATTCTGCAATAATTCACGACCAGAATTTGGCGCGTGGAGTTGTATGCCTTGCATATTTTGATCGGTGACCATCTTGCGCCAAGCATCCTCATTTTTGTCAACGGAGACGCTGATGAAAGCAATTCGAGCATCTTGGTGATAATCTTCTTGCAATTGCTCCAAATGCGGAATCTCTTTCTTGCACGGTCCACACCAGGTAGCCCAGACGTCGATGTACACATACTTACCGCGATAATCAGCGAGCTGATGTGCTGCACCGGACAGATCGGGATATTGGAATCCGGGAGCATCATTACCGGCAACGAGGCGCGCCCAAGGCTGGAAATTATTGTCAACTGCTTGATGGTAATCCGTGTTTTGACACATTTGCTTGAAGGCAGCAATAAGCTCTGGGGTGTAGTTCGCGCCTTGGAACCGCATGTGTGATAGTAAGGTGTTCAAACCAAGATTATCACGAATTAGGGTACTCTTAAAGTTATTTTTAATGAAATCCAATTTCAACTGACTGGATCTAGCATCGTTGAAATCCGTTTCGGAGCCGTTGTTTTCTTCTACAATTTTGTAATCGACGTAGCTGCCAATAAAGTTGCGGAAAAGGGGAGAGGCGAGCAAATTACCGTTATCTACTTCCAGTCCATTGAGAAAGTCGTAGTACTGCTCAGAAGTTTCAAAATTCTCTTTACGAGCGTAGAAGGCATGGTAACGGGGATAGATGAGTCGATCTTGTGCCCACTCGTATTTGATATCCGCTCGAACAACGTCTACAAAGGCTTGGTCAAGAGGTTTAGCTTGGATGTGTTGCTCCAAGGCCGCCATCTTACTATCCATTCGTTTTTTGGTCGCTTCAATGTAGGCGACTTCCTCCAGTTGATAGTCTTTGGTTTTATAACCTTGATCAATGCGATCAAGGTCGTATTTCTTGGTGAGATAGCCATTTTCGGCACTTTGATCGCCACTGAAGGACATGTGCTGAGGAAATTTTTGCGCGTCGAAGCTCACTTGAATATTAGCGCCAGGCTTCACGTAAATAAAAGCTTGTGATCGCCCTTGGCGAAGAGAAACAATATCGTGCGCGCGCATCGGAAATTCAAAACGGAAATTTCCATTTTCAATCACACTTGTATATTGGTTTGCACCGACTTGGATGGCCAACTGCTGAGCCCGTGGATTCAATACCTGACCACTTATCGTGGTGGTTTGAGGTGGGGCGAGTGGTGTTTCAACGGTCTGAGCGTTTTGTGCAGACTCGTTGCCACAGGCGAAAAAAGTCAATAGAATAACGAAAAAGGCAAAGTTCTTCATAATGAATGGGATAAATGAAGTACAAAACTAAATAAAAAAAGAGGGGAGGAATGTTAAAACACTTTTAAAATTAGGCTGTTACGACTGCAGATGAAGCGGAAGCGTGCACTATTCACGAAATGGATGGGCCGAACCGCCGTGATTTGTCGATAATTTTCTATTTTTACGATCCTTTTTTGAATCATACACTAAGTAAAAAATATGGCTAGAAAAATTGCCCTTAGGGACGCGCTCCGGGAAGGAATGTCGGAAGAAATGCGTCGTGATGAAAACGTATTTTTGATGGGAGAGGAAGTGGCCGAATATAATGGTGCCTACAAAGTCAGTAAAGGCATGTTAGATGAATTCGGTGAGAAGCGCGTAATTGATACGCCCATTTCTGAGCTTGGTTTTGCCGGTATCGGTGTAGGTGCGGCGATGAACGGCTTGCGCCCGATCGTCGAATTTATGACTTGGAACTTTGCGGTGCTGGCATTCGATCAGATCGTAAATAATGCAGCAAAGACTTTATCACAATCAGCGGGGGAATTCAAATGCCCCATCGTATTTCGTGGGCCAACCGGATCTGCGGGGCAGCTGGCGCAACAGCACTCTCAGACCTTCGAGAGCTGGATGGCGAATGTTCCCGGTTTGAAAGTGATTTCTTGTATCGATCCACGTGATGCTAAGGGATTGATCAAATCTGCCATCCGTGATGAAGATCCGATTTGTATGATGGAATCAGAGGTGCTCTACGGTTACCAAGGAGAAGTGCCAGAGGAAGAATATCTGGTCCCAATCGGTGTAGCTGCGGTGCGCCGCCAAGGTACCGATGTGACTCTTGTCTCCTACAATAAGATGATTTTGGAATGTATGGCTGCCGCTGAGGAATTGGCTAAAGAGGGCATCAGTGCCGAGGTAATTGACCTACGTACGATTCGCCCCTTAGACATCGATACCATCGTAGAATCAGTCAGGAAGACCAATCGCTTGGTTGTAGTCGATGAAAGCTGGCCATTTGCGAGTGTTTCTTCGGAAATCACTTACCAAGTACAGAAATACGCATTCGATTACCTGGATGCCCCTGTGATTCGCGTCAATGCAGCAGATACATCTTTGCCATACGCACCGACTCTGGTAGAAGCTTATCTACCAAACCCTGCTAAGATTATCGAAGCGGTCAAAAGTGTTGCCTACGTCGGCAGCTAGTCCGTTCTAAGATTAGATAAAACTGAAAAGCCGCTGGTTGTGTAACTGGCGGCTTTTTGGTTTTAGCATCCCTTCTCAAGTTGTGCCTTACTTTTTTGAGCGAGTGAATTCTAACGACCACAGGCAGCCACGCCAGCGGGTGGGAAGTAGAAACGGTTCCAGATTAATAGAATTAAGAGGATCGACACCTTTCCGATTTTGTCGCGATCAATGACGTTTTAATTCCAGGTTGGTACAATTAAAAGCCAGATTTTTGCGCCATTGGTGACAATGACAAATTCGTTTCAATTCCAGGTTGGTACAATTAAAAGTATACTTCCATTTTTTAGCAGCTTTTTTAAAATATTCGTTTCAATTCCAGGTTGGTACAATTAAAAGGATGTTCGCGTTTACTCCAAAGCAGAGCTTGCACAAAGTTTCAATTCCAGGTTGGTACAATTAAAAGTTATAAGCATTGTTTCTCTCCCAGTCTTGAAGAGCAGTTTCAATTCCAGGTTGGTACAATTAAAAGCGTTGTCCGAAATGTAAAATGACTCGTGTGAGGCAAGTTTCAATTCCAGGTTGGTACAATTAAAAGGTAATAATGTGTAGCAACATGAACAGAGTGCATTACGTTTCAATTCCAGGTTGGTACAATTAAAAGGATGTTCGCGTTTACTCCAAAGCAGAGCTTGCACAAAGTTTCAATTCCAGGTTGGTACAATTAAAAGGAAGTTTTTCAAGACCTTGTTCCCGGCAATAATGTTGTTTCAATTCCAGGTTGGTACAATTAAAAGCTATCCTCCATTACCTCGATGCGGTGTTCGAGGGTTGTTTCAATTCCAGGTTGGTACAATTAAAAGACCTGTTGCGCTTGAGTTCTCAGCACCCAAGACGATGTTTCAATTCCAGGTTGGTACAATTAAAAGGATAAGGCTGCTTCACCTCCTGCCCCCCGTACGTAGTTTCAATTCCAGGTTGGTACAATTAAAAGCGCCGGAAGGTAGAGAAACAGGATCAGCCATCTTGAAGTTTCAATTCCAGGTTGGTACAATTAAAAGTTGGTGCTAATTATCTTACGCCTGAGCGAATTGCAGTTTCAATTCCAGGTTGGTACAATTAAAAGTTATGACACGTGTATATCGTACTCAATCTAATATTAGTTTCAATTCCAGGTTGGTACAATTAAAAGGCTGACATGGGTCAACTGATGATGCAATCGATTTATGTTTCAATTCCAGGTTGGTACAATTAAAAGAAGAAATAGAAGCAGGAAAAAGATTCGCCGAATACAGTTTCAATTCCAGGTTGGTACAATTAAAAGGTCGATCCGCGCCCACCGCCATGACTTGCCAGTGTTGTTTCAATTCCAGGTTGGTACAATTAAAAGAATGTTTTTGAGCAAAATTATCTATTGTGTACATTGTTTCAATTCCAGGTTGGTACAATTAAAAGAAAGGGTACCTCACTTCCTCGATGGTAGATTACCATGTTTCAATTCCAGGTTGGTACAATTAAAAGCTGTCAGCTTAATCTCTACGGTCACCCTACAAGATTTGTTTCAATTCCAGGTTGGTACAATTAAAAGCCATCTACCGACCGTCTACAAATTACTGAAAATCAACCAAACTCGCTTGGATACGACCCAATAATAAGCTCTAAAAATCGTCGACCCGTAATCATACGATTTATGTTGGACATCGACGACTATTTAAGTTGTTGATTATCAGTTGTTTGCTTGATGAGATCTTAAAGAGGAGTATACCTAGGATAGAAAACACCTCTTATCGACGACTAAAGTTCTCCTTGATCCAAAAGATATTTGGTTTTGTAAAGTCCCACAACAGCTAAAGCATCTGTGATTTCACCGTCAATGACCATCTGAAATGCTTCTTCAAAGGGGAGCTTGCGTAGCTTCAGATCCTCGGTCTCTTCCGGCTCGGCTTCGCCAAAGGTCAATCCCTGTGCGACGAAGACCATTCCGCTTTCGTTGGTCACGCTATTTGAAGTGTGTGTATCCAATATTTTTGTCCAACGCTCGGCCTTGATACCGGTTTCTTCTAAGAGCTCGCGTTTGGCACTGTCGAGTGGGGAAGTACCAAGGGGACAGCCACCTTCGGGAATTTCCCAGCTATAGCTATTCAAAGTATAGCGATATTGGCCGACTAACCAAGTGTTCAAATCCTCATCCAAGGGAACGACGCCAACGGCAATATTTTTAAAATGGACGACGCCGTAAATCCCCGGGTTCCCCGACGGATTGAGTACTTCATGGTGTTGGACACTAATCCAGGGGTTATCGTAGGCGAGTTTACTATTGAGCGTTTTCCAAGGATTTTTCATAAGTTGATGAATTACGATTGAGGTGAACGTGATGGATTAAATATAGCCACGTAGCCAATAGGCCGTGTAGCCAAAAAGTTCTTTGATCAATACTTCCCAGCGGTGGAAGCAATCACGATTGGGAATGAATAACATAGCGGGGACCCAACGGATGCGCTCACCAATAGGGCTAACACTAAAGGTTTGAAAATCCACGCCAGCCTTCTTAAAACAGGCTCTGGCCCGCCGCATATGAAAAGCAGAAGTAATCAATAAGCACTTTGCATTGGGAAATTGCGATTGCAAAAGATCTGCGGTAAAAACTGCATTTTCGTAAGTATTGCGTGAATTGGGCTCCACGATGATATCGACCTCGGGAATATTCATCAACATCAACCAATCTTTGACGAGTAGCGCTTCACTGGGGCTATCGGTAAGTAATTCACCGGAGCCGCCAGTGAGTAATATCTTTTTGATTTTGCCACGTTTGTACAACTCCAAAGTTTGTGTGAGACGGTTAGCTTGTGGATTGAAATGATGGCGATCCGTTTGAGCTTTATAAAAGGTAGAATAGCCACCCAGGAGAATACCGATATCATAAGGTGCTTCAATGCTGTTGACAGGTTTCATATCTGTTTCCCAGGCCAACATAAAGAGATTGAGGATGAAATGGTTGGTGAAAAAGAGCAGTAAAATGACTCCCCAATTCCGAAGTCGTTTTTTCCAAATAGGATGTTTTCCAAAAACCGCGTAGAGCAAAAATCCTACAATCCAGTTGAGCGGCTGAATAAGGAAATAAAGGACTTTTGAAAGGATGAAAAACAAGATTATGACCTATTAATTGCTAGAAAATGAGGCTTTATTTTTAATGCCCAACTACCGATTTAGAACGGTAAATGCTGATTCACTTGATCCAAAAACTCCCCAAGAAGGCTAGGCTTAAGTGCAATCGTAAAGATAAACCCAAAGACAGCCCCGTAAAAATGCGCATCGTGATCAATGCGGTCATTACTGTTTTTGCTAGCGTAAGAAGAATAGCCCAGATAGAGAAGGCCAGCAAGAATAGCCGGCATGGGAATAATAAAAAAGAGCAAAAGCATATTCCAGGGAAAGAAAATGATGTAGGCAAAAACAATCCCCGAAATGGCCCCCGAGGCTCCTACACTGGAGAATCCGGGATTATTTCGATGCTTGAAATAGGTAGAAATATCTCCGAGACAAATGGTGATCAGGTAAAGTAGTAAATAGTTGAGGCGTCCCATAGTCTCACCGAATTCTTGCAAGAATTGCCGTTCAACCGCTTCCCCAAAAATGTACAATACGTACATGTTAATGACCAGGTGACCGATGCTGCCGTGTACAAAACCCGACGTTAAAAAGCGATAGTACTGCTTGTCTCGGGCCTCGGCGTAGGGATAGTGCATCAGCTGATTGAACATCGAACGATTATTCAAAGCCTGATACGAAATGATCGAGGTGACGATAATGATGATTAAGGTTAAACTCATAGGACTGGCAATATCAATAAATCGAAATTAGGAATTGTGGTATTTTTCTCCCCGTAAGATAGTCATCGCGCGATAAACTTGCTCTAAAAAAAATAGCCGAACCATCTGATGCGAGAAGGTCATCTTGGAAAGAGACAGTTTTGCTTGTGCGCGCTCGTAAAGTTCGGGCGCAAAGCCAAAGGCCCCCCCGACCAGAAATATTAATCGTCTATGACTAGCTTGCAGGCGCTTCTCCAAAAATTGAGCAAATTCTACCGAACTATATTGGCGACCTTTTTCATCCAATAGCACCAGATAATCTTCGCTCTTCACCTTTGACAAAACGATTTTAGCTTCTTCCTTTTTCAATTGCTCCGTCTTCATCTTACCTGCATTTTTGACATCCGGTAGGATCACGCTTTCAAAAGGTAAATAATGGCCAAGCCGTTTTTCGTAAACAGCCATCCCTTCTTTCAGATAAGGAAATGCGGTCTTACCTATAAACCAACAGCTTACTTTCATAGGGAGCAATGATAGGGTTAATTTAATAAAGGACGAAAAACTAGTGGAAAATGTTGAGCTCTTCCATGAGAGACTGGCGCCAGCCATATTGTTTACGGAGTTGGTGGACCAGGGATCTAGCCAATTCGCCGGCTTCTAATTCGTACAGGTGACGGATCACTTGGCGTATTTTCGAAGCTGCGGGGGGGCCTAGGTGCTGTTCTAAAAATTGCTGCAGGACATCTTGATAAAGTTGAGCAATGGCTTCGGGCTGTTCTTGATGCAGAGGCGTATCTAATTCCAGCATCAATTCCAGGGATGAGGCTTGCTTTAATAGTTGAATTAGTTCCTTATACATCTCTTCGCGGAGATAAATTTGTCCGAGCAAGCGTTGACCGGCATAAGTGTTTTCCTGCTGGCGGAGTGTCTTCAGCAACGCTTTGCGCTGGCGCGACCATTTTCTACCAGAAATGGCTTTTAATTGGTCAAGATAGGTGAAACGCCTACTGGCTAAAAATCGCTTTTTGGCTAATTCAGTGGCTTGTTCGGCATCGCCCAATTGGATACAAATGGTCAATAACTCATCCTCTAAAATGGGGCGAAAGGCGGAAGAAAGCGCCGACTGCGCCAAGCTACCTTCTACCAACCAACGTGCGGCCTGCCAGTGTTGATGTTGACGCAGGTCGCGAATCAATGCGTCGAGCAAACGAGGGTTAGGAGGTAATTGGAGGAACACTTCTCGTAGACGTTCTTCTTCGCCAAATTCAATCAGGAGATTAATTTGCCAGAGTTGCATCTCGACCTGTATGGAGGCATTGCTTTCATCGAGTTGCTCTTCTACAACATCTAGCAAGGCAATTTTGCGCTCTTGACTGTACAGCATGGCCTGCAGTTGAGTACGAAAGTAGGGGAGTAGTCCTACTCGTTGGACCCGGGTTTCAAAAGCAAGATCAAGTAGCATTAGCCAAAGCTGATTTTCAAACTGAGGGGCTAATTCTCGCTGGCATAACTTTTCCAAAACTTGAAAGGCGGGCTCGTACACTTTTGGCAAAACCCGATCATCATCGAGCGCGCGTTCGAGTAGCGGCAGCACTTCAAATAAGGCATGTAAAGCGGACCAACATTCGGCAAAATCTTCTTGATCGAGTGCTGATTCCGCGTGATGCAAAGTATGTTCAATGATTTGCTGTACGCGTTTGAAGCCACCGGCGCGGAAATTACCCTTTGGATTCTTTTCTAGTCGAATGGCAGACTGGAGCAATTGAAAGTATTTGTCGAAGCTATCTGCCAGTTCAATGCGACCGGCAAAGCGTGCTTTTAGAGCCAGAGCAAATTGCCGGTCTAGCCGGGCAAACTCCCGGACAAAGGCTTTAAGTTCATCACCTTCGACTTGTTGTAATACATTCTGAATATTGAATTTCTGCGGCTTTCGCTCCGCGCGTTGTCGCCTTGCGGTCTGTCGTTCTTCGGCTTTTTTTCGCTTATCCGCTCGTAATCTCAGGAAGGTGGTAACGACGTGGGGGCAAATCTGATGAGCGGCAAATTCTTCACATTCGCAGGTGTAGGCCTGGATACGTTGCCCGTAGAGTTGGACTTCTACTTCAAGCGGAATATCATCGACGATGCGGGCGGAAAAAAGATTTTTATCCAGCAATTTAAGCTCAATAATACTCAGTCGTTCGGCGCGCTCCATCAGCTCATCCGGGATGTGTTGTTCCAATTCCGCCAAACGAATTTTACGCATATCTACGCATTAGCTGGTCGTCGATTTAAACCAAATAGTAAAAATACTAAAGTATCTTGTAAAAATGCCTCGTATGATCGTCGATTTCGTGAATTGAATGAAGTGAAGTTACACCTACAGAATCATTCAACTTCTTCTAGCTCGCACTGCGTGAAAGGTCGTTACTATAAAAACGAGTTGTGGGGCGCATAGTTTAGTGGGAAAGCTTTAAATTGCAGAGATGAAGACGTTATTCCTGATCCGACACGCGAAATCCAGCTGGTCCGACCCACAATTGGCCGATTATCACCGGCCGTTGAATCCTCGCGGAGAAAGAGATGCCCCTTTTATGGCGCGTTTGCTGCATGCTAAAGCTGGACGCGTCGATTTGATTGTTTCCAGTCCGGCCAAGCGTGCCATCACTACGGCGCGTTACTTTGCTCGCACGATGGGGATTGCTGATGAAGCGATTCAACAGTATGAGAAAATCTATGAAGCCTATCCAGAGGAAGTACTGGAAGTTATTGGAGGATTAGATGATGCGGTACAATCAGTTCTGGTTTTCGGCCATAACCCGGCCTTCACTAGTTTGGCAAATCGTTTTGGTGGAGAGTACATTCCCAATGTGCCTACCTGCGGAATTGTGAAAATCGAGGCAACTGTAGACCAATGGCGTGCGTTTAATTCTGAAAGTGCGCAACGCACTGCTTTTTATTATCCAAAACAATATTTTTCGTGAAGCTATACCGAATCGGTGTTTTTTGCTTGCTAGCTATTTGGAGTTTGAGTACTTGTAATCGAGAAAATCCACTGAGTGTACCCCCACAAAAGATGATCGAAGTGCTAGTGGACGTGCACGTAGCGGAAGCGGCACTTCAGAATTTATCGAGTGATACGAAGGATAGTCTGATGGTCGTGTATTATGATCAGATTTATGATATCCATGGGATTACTGCCACGCAATTTGAGCAAGATATGACTTACATCAAGCGCCATCCGAAGACGATGGAAAAGATTTATGAAAAGGTATTAGAACAGTTGAATAAACTAGAAGCCGAGACCCAGTAAGTAAAGTCAAAAAAACAAGTAAAGCCTCCAGGGAGCGAAGGCTTTACTCAGACTTATGAGAGAATAATTAAAAGGCTCCTCAAATATAAAAAGTATAAATCGGTGGATTTAGGCAAAGTGACGAACGTAGTAGCTAGTGTAACAAAGCCCTGCTCTTTTTGATTTAACGCACTTGATGAATCCCTATTTTGATACCATTTTAACCCAATTTTCGTGCATTAAGGCTAATTTGATATTAAATTGCAGTCTAATATCAGCTTTCGAACATCATTTTAAGGTTAATAAACTTAACAATAAATTAATTTTCTGAAAGCCATCAAGTTTCTACTTTTGTGAAAACGATCTCATGCAAATGGAGCATAGTAATACCAAGATTTTGATTGTTGATGATGAGCTGGATATCTTAGAAATTATTTCCTACAATCTTCAAAAGGAAGGATTTCAGGTGTCGACAGCGCAAAATGGAAAAGAAGCCATTGAACTCGCCGAAGGTAGTCCCCCTGACCTCATCCTGCTCGATATCATGATGCCCGAAATTGACGGCGTAGAACTGTGTCGGCAGCTCCGAAACGATCAACAATTCGATCAAACAATTATTGCTTTTCTAACGGCCCGTAACGAAGACTACACACAAATTGCAGCTTTGGACGTCGGTGGTGATGATTTCATCAATAAGCCGATTCGCCCTCGCGTATTGATTAGTCGGGTTAAAGCACTGCTGCGCCGCAACGAGCGCCGCGCGGGTGATCAAGCGGACGATGTATTAAAGATCACTGATCTGGAAATCGATCGCGAAAAAGTAACGGTACGCCGTGGAGAGGAGCAAATTGATCTGGCAAAGAAAGAGTTCGAATTACTTTATCTGCTAGCTTCAAAACCGGGCAAGGTCTTCACCCGTGAAGAAATATTCAACCGAATTTGGGGTTCCGATGTTATTGTAGGTAACCGAACTATCGATGTGCATATCCGAAAGCTGCGCGAAAAGCTCGGTGATAAATACATCAAAACCGTTAAAGGAATCGGTTATAAATTTGATTTTTAATGGTCAAAAACGTTACGCCAAATCAGATTGCGAACTACTCGTCGCTCCTGATTAGCTTGATTGTTCTGGCATTTGGTTATGTAGGCATCTTGCTGGATGTAACCGCCGGTTCTTGGTATGGCCCCATCATACTAAGCATATTGACCTATATCAGTGCTTATCTGATCATCATCAATGCCCTCAAACGCTACATCTATCGCAAGATTAAGCTCATTTATAAAAGCATCCACCGATCAAAGCGATCTACTCAGGACTTGCAAAGTCAGGTCGATGATATGAATAAAGACTTAATCGGAGAAGTAGAACAGGAAGTAGCAGAATGGGCTGATTCGCAACAGAAGGAAATTGAATCGCTGAAATCACTCGAAACCTATCGGCGTAATTTCCTGGGGAATATCTCCCACGAACTGAAAACACCGATCTTTACGATTCAAGGATATATCCACACCTTGCTCGATGGTGGATTGTACGATGATAATATCAATTCCAATTATCTGCGCCGGGCCGCCAACAATGTCGAGCGCTTGCACACTATTGTGGAGGATTTAGAAGCTATTTCTCGCTTGGAATCCGGCGAATTAGTACTCGACATTCGGACTTTTGATATTCGTAAGCTAGCGGATGAGGTCTTAGAAGAGCTGGAATTTATGGCTGCAGACAGCCAAATTAAACTCTTGCTTAAAGAAGGTGCGGCGGATGGATTTATGGTCAAAGCCGATCGTGAAAATATTCGCCAAGTGCTGGTCAACTTATTGGCTAACTCCATAAAATACGGCAAAGAAGACGGACACACCAAAGTGGGGTTCTATGATATGGAAAACTATATTTTGGTAGAAGTGGCCGATAATGGAGTCGGAATTGCCGAAACCCACCTTAATCACGTCTTTGATCGTTTTTATCGGGTAGATAAAAGCCGCTCGCGTAATCGAGGTGGTTCAGGACTAGGTCTATCCATTGTCAAACACATCATCGAAGCCCACAAGCAAACGATCAATGTGCGTTCCTCCCAAGGGTTGGGCTCAACCTTTGGATTTACCCTCGAAAAAGCTTAGAAAATTGATCTTAGAGCTTGTTTGAGAATTATTAATTGATCTGCAAACGTCATATTTAATATCCACTAGCGGTTCTCTCCGTCAAATGTCCAGTGGACATTTGGTTTCAAAGAAACTTCACTGCGTTCACATAGCCTCTGGCTATGCTCCTTAAAAGGAGTCTCGTTTAAACAAAAAAATATCAGTTTTCGACCTAAAGAACAAATCCCAAACAAGCTCTTAATTAAGGATCACTGCGCTCACCTTCGGTCGTTTCAGGCTGCTGCTGTACAGTAGCTTCTTCTTCGATAACCGCACGCTCTACGATTTTGTATTCAATGCTATCTAAACGGACTTTCAAAGAATCCCGAATCAGATTGAAGTGTGGAATATCTTCTTCCGGCATGGGTTCTGGTGGAGGAAGATTTTCACGCAAGTGATTCACCTGTTTGCCATTTTTCCAGAAGCGGAAGCAAACGTGTGGTCCGGTCGCCAAGCCCGTTGAGCCAACATAACCAATGGTCTGGCCTTGTTTGACATGTACGCCGGGCTTAATACCATCGGCAAAACCATTCATATGTAGGTATTGCGTTTGATAGACATCATCGTGGCGAATTTTGACATAGTTGCCATTACCACGTGTGTAGCTGGCTTTAGTGATAACGCCATCGGCCACTGCGTAAATTGGCGTACCGCGTGGCGCGGCGTAATCGGTGCCATAATGTGGGCGCGTGCGTCGCAACACAGGATGGAAGCGTCGCAAATTATAACGACTGGAAATACGCGAATATTTAACGGGAGATTTAAGGAATGCTTTTTTCATCGGACGGGCTTCCAAATCGTAGAAGCCATTGTAGCGATCGTTTTCGTAGTAAAAGGCGTAGTACTCGTTATCAAAGTTTTTGAAATAGGCACCACGAATTTCGCCTACACCTACCGGCTCGCCATCAATGAAGTGTTGCTCGTAAATGAGTTTAAATTGATCGTTTTTTTGAATATGGTGAAAATCAATAGACCAGGCTAGCGCATCTTCCATCTTCGACGTCAGCTCGTAGCTCAATCCATTATCTACCATGGTATTCCAAAGTGAACTTTCGATGACACCAGAAGCAGTGGAAACGCGACTTTCAATGGGCTTTTCTACTTTTTTAACCGTCAAGTTTTTCAGATCAAATACGACATACCCATAGACACTAGGTTCGTAGATGAAGTAATCTGCGCAGTTGGTCGTATCCGCATTGAGTATTACGTAGGGCTTACCACTGCGTAGATTACGCACATCAAATACAGGTTTTGCGTTTTGTACCAACTGATCGATTTGTTGGTAAGGCATCTTATGTTCCTGAAGGATTTCAGAAAGGAATTGATTGGCTTCAATCGTATGTTCTGAAACTTGGAAGGTATCCATCATCAGGCCGTAGCGAATAGTTGGGGCCTGATAGTCGAAATAACCTAGAGAAATATTTTTGGGTAATGCTGCGGCAGTTTGTTGCACATTGGCACTGGCGAAAAACATTAACGCACTGAATACCAATGCGATGGATGCCACAAGTGCGACTCTCTTTTTGTTGAGCTTTTTCTTCTGCTTCGCGGCGGGGGGCTTGCCTATTGTGTCCACTGTTCTTTAAGGTTTATCAGAGATAGTTTACGGTAATTGCTGTTTTTGCTTTACAAAGACAGACAAATATATTCTTTTAGGCATATTATCGGGTATTTCAACCCAACTTTAAGACTTGTTAAAATTATTGGGATTGAAAATGAGAGGCTTAAGTACGATCTGAGTTAATTCTAATTGCGACGTAGAATAACATCTACCCGTCGAAATTGCGTATCGTCTGCATCTTTGCTCTTTACCGAACCTCGGCCTTCCTTACGAACGACATTTTCAATATTAATGCCTTCATTTTTTAGATAATCAACAATTACACCAGCTCGTTTCTCGGATAGGATTTTATTATAATCTACATCTCCTTTACTATCCGCATAACCAACGACCTCAACCTTCCAATCCGTCTCTTTTTTCAAAAAGTCAGTCAATTTATCTAACTCACGAACGGCATTTTGATTGAGTTGGTAGGAGTCGAAATCAAAAAAGAATTGAATGCGCTTTTCTTTAATTTCGACGGGTTTAGTAGTAAATTGAGGCTTAGCCACAGGCATCAAAAGCAATTCTTTTTGTACTGGAGCAGCATTGTCCTGTGCCGGTAAAAATTCTGCTTCGATTAAATATTGATACCCTTTTTGGTTGATTTGAAATGAATAACCACGGTCACCGGGCAAG
Organism: Saprospiraceae bacterium; assembly: GCA_028285085.1. Taxonomy (GTDB): domain Bacteria; phylum Bacteroidota; class Bacteroidia; order Chitinophagales; family Saprospiraceae; genus JAHDHW01. The sequence continues at coordinate 33,570 of JANQQI010000092.1, forward strand.
CATACGAAAAACCAACCGTCATCATCACTTTTCACTTGCCATTTTTCCGCTTCGCGGCCAATAGAAATCGTAGTGGATACCCCTTCGCCAGTATCTCCATTTTTCACAAATCCTTCTAAATGGACCATGGGGTCCGGCCGCAAGTTTGTCGGGAGGGCAATCCGATAGATATCTAATCCGCCCGCACCTCCTGGCCGGGCCGAAGCAAAGTAGGCCGTTTGGCCATCGCCTTGTACGTAAAAACCAAGTTCTTTGGCTGGCGAATTGATGGGATAGCCCAAATTTTGAGGAAGGGACCAAACGCCGCCTTGTCGGCGCGCTAAGAATAAATCTCCGTCACCTTGCCCAGGATGTCCGTTACTTGAAAAATACAAGGTTTGGCCATCGCTGGAGATGAATGGGGCTTCTTCATCCCCCGGGCTATTAATGTAAGGGCCGAGGTTTTCGGGATATCCCCATTCCCCATCAGCCTGTAGGCGACTCATCCAAATATCAGCACCGCCTTGGCCACCGTCACGCGAGCTACTAAAAAACATGAGTTGTCCATCACAGGTAATGCTTGGCTGTGAGTCCCAATCGCTGGAATTCAATTGGCCATCGACACGCTGTACCTCAGATACTTTGCCTTTATTCATGACTGCTTTGTAAATATCACAGCCCCCTTCGGTATCACTTCGCATACAGCCAGCAAAGTAGAAAGCGCGACCGTGCGTTTCAAATTTAGCCATGCCTTCATTCTGCCCCGTATTGATGGCAGAACCAAAGGATCGGCTTTTACTCCATTTATCATTTTTCCATTCACTGGTCATGATGTCTTCATCTCCAGCTTGTTTTTGACGCGTAAAAACGAGCTGGCTACCATCCGATGTGATCGTTGGTAAATATTCATCGTGCTTGGTATTGATATTTTTTTCCAAGAGGAAAGGTCTGGCGTGTTGCCAACTGGTATCGAGTCGGCTAATGTATTCACAATTCAATAGGCGTTCGGCCAAACGTTCATCGTAGGTTAGTTCCAGGCCGGATTCTTTTTTCTTATTGGCGTAATTAGTCCCTTTTCCGTCCTGATATTTTTGATAGTAGTAATCGGCTTTTTCAACCTCTCCAAGCTTAAACCAGGCCTCTCCACATTCGAAAAATGCGGCCCGTGAGAGCTTATTATCCAGATCGAAAGAATTTTCGAAGGCTTCGGTTGCCGCTTCGTATTCGTGGAGCTCGGATAAGACGCGCCCCAGCTCTAAGTGAGCGACTGCAAAATCTTCTTTGATTTTGATAGTATGTCGCAGCTGTTTTTTAGCCGTTTTATATCGACCATTATTAATGAATTCCTGTGCGTGGCGTAGCGATTCTTTGGCATCGTTGGTCTCTGAAAAGGTATTCATAGTCTGTGCAAAACCTGTAAAATAGGCTACTCCCACTAAGATCAGGCAGAATGTGTGTCGCATGATTCAATCGATTTATTCAGGGGGAGTTACTAGCGTTTACGGAATTTGCAGATCAATTCGTTGCCCGCGCGTGGCGGAATGGAATTGGAGCAAGGTTCCAGGATGTCAATATGAAAAACAGGAGAAAAAAGGCTGCGGTATTCGTCCGCTGTGCCACCGAAGGGGGGACCTTCAAAAGGGAAGGGGTGGGCAAAGAGAACACCTTGAATACACCCTTCATTATGCAATAATGCTGCCGTTTTTTTGACGTATTGGGGGCATAGCTGCGGAGGGAGGGCACAGAAAAAGGTTTGCTCGATGATGTGATCAAACTTCTGCTCTAGTAAAAAGAAATCGCTACAGATCAAATGATGCTTCGGAAAATCTGGATGAGCCTCTGCAAAAGATGCAATTGCCGCTTCGGCCCAATCGCACACCCACACATTGTTAAATCCATGCTCGTGTAGGTAAATGGCTTCGTGCGCATTTCCCGCTCCGGGAATAAGAATGGCAGCATCGCGTTGCGTAATGGTCTGGAAGATAGAGACTAAGGGTGGAGTAGGACCGCCGGTATCCCAAGGGGTGTTACCTTGTAAATAGCGATTATTCCAGTATTTAGCGTCCAGGGAATCATTTGGGGATGTCATTTTCGTTAATACGTTTTTCGGGATTAGGGAGTGTATTGGGAATTGGATTTAAGTTTTTGAACTGCACTTTGAGTGCATAGCCCTTGTTGATGGAATTAAGCAGAGGACTAAAGATCATGTTCATGATTTCAATGGCCTGGGTCTTAGCCTTCTGCATGACTTCTACGTTATTGGCATCCCGGCGGAATTCCCGACGGAGGATGTTGAAATTAGTATTAAAATCGTTGGTGCCTACTTCGCGCAGCCAGCCAATATCGAGCTTGTCAATTTTAGGATAGACCTCGTGGGAGAGAATACTTGGTTCCGGTAAAGTCACCAGCAAACGACGACGTTTACTGTCCAATTGAAGGTCGAAAAAATCATTGAGATCGAAACCGACTTTCAAAATACTAATCGCAGATACTTCAATGTCCGTGGAGGATACCGAAAAGCCCCACACTTTAGTTTGTAGTTGCTTATTGAGTCCTTTACGATCACGAATTTCGATGGTGCCAAGTTCGGCAATAGATTTTTCGATGCGCTCCCTCAGCATCCCTTTTGATCGGCTGAAATCGTCTATGGCGGCTCGTTCTTGTAATCGCTTCACGAGTGGCTGTAGACCTTCGGTCATGGCAATGCCGCAAGGGGTGTCGATTTTTTTGCCTTTAGCACCAATGATGCCCTGATCGATTTTTAAAAGGCTACTCACGACGTGATTGACCAGAAAACAAGAATACTTGGAGGCGACTTCATTAATCGCCGTGACCGCGCTGCTGCCTTCGTTTTCGTACCAAGCTTCGTAAAAAGCCCCCGAGGTATCTCGGATCTCTACAAAATCATTGAAGTAGAGTTGTTCGAGATAGGGGTGATGCTTTTGATACTCTGGTTCTAATTCGATGCGAATGCTGTCCGCCAGATCCATTCGATTTGCGATGTGCCCCAATAAAGACATATTATACTCGTAGACAAATTCTCCGAACTCTCGTCGATAGCGATGTGGATTGTTTAAAATCGCCAAAACGTTATCATCGCTCATATCGAATTCAAAATCCGAAGGGACATAGTTGATTTGTAATTCTTCGGGAATAAAAGTGTAGTCGGCGACTTTGTTTTTATAGAAATTATAAAGTAATACTCCACCAATACAAATGACTGTCGCGTAGAGCAGCAAGCGGCCAAATCCCATTCCACTATTTTGTTCTGCCATATCGTGAGTAATTTTTCTGTTTTGACGTCATTTGCCTATGAAAATGTAACACTTTGAATGATGATTTTTTGACCGATTACCAAAATGCTGGCAGCGGAAATGCGACATTAGGCGTTTTATTAGTGAATTTATTGACTATTTGTTTTTTAATTCTCATAGGTGATAGTTAGTTTTCTGTGATGATGAAGTCGTAGCGATTACCCTCGTTACGACTTTTATTTTTCTACTTCTCTCTTCCTACATATCTCATTTTATCATCAGAATATATTGCGGATCATTTACATGTTCAATATGTTCAAATTGTCTAACTTACCGCCTAACTTTATCCCACAAATATACCGATATCACACGGACAAACTCAATGATCGGATTTAAACTTTTAAAGACCTGAAGTTTAATTTTGTTCGTACCCAAGGCCTATTCTTTATTATTGATTCGAATACAAAGATGTATAATATGCTGCGTCCCTTGACGACTCTGAATTGTAAAGGAAAACTGCTGGATTTAACTACCCCAAAAGTAATGGGGATTCTCAACGTAACACCTGATTCATTTTTTGACGGAGGGTTTTACAATGCTGAAAAAGAATGCTTAGATCGAGTTGAGCAAATGTTAGCTGAAGGCGCAGCCATCATTGATGTCGGAGGAATGTCTTCGCGCCCCGGAGCTGCCATTATTTCGGTAGAAGAAGAGCTTCAACGGGTACTACCAATTATCAAGGCTGTAAAGAAACGATTTCCTGAGACGATCATTTCGATTGATACTATCCGCGCTGAGGTGGCTCAGAGTGCCGTGTCGGAAGGGGCAAGCATCGTTAATGATATCTCTGCCGGTAAGTTTGATGAAGCCCTGCTACCAATCGTTGCTAAACTAAAAGTGCCTTACGTTCTCATGCACATGCAAGGCAAACCGGAAAATATGCAGGACGCCCCGGTATACGAACAGATTATGGAGGAAGTGATTGACTTTTTTATTCAAAAAGTGGCTCGGTTGCGCGAATTAGGAGTAGTTGATATTGTGCTCGATCCTGGTTTTGGTTTTGGAAAAACGGTGGCTCACAACTATGAATTGCTAGCTAAATTACACCAATTTCAGATTCTGGACTTGCCCATTTTAGCTGGGGTGTCTCGTAAGTCTATGATCTGTAAGGTATTGAAAGTCAAACCAGAGAATGCACTTAATGGAACCACTGCTTTGCACATGGTAGCGCTTCAGCAAGGGGCCAAAATACTGCGGGTACACGACGTCAAAGAAACAATCGAAGTCATTAAGCTTTGGGAACAATTGCCCAAAACGTGATTTATGCATTAAATCTTGTATATTTAGACCTTGGAAAATCAATTGGAAGCACTTTGAAGCACCTGAATGAAAATAGCATCAAAAAGGCCACCCTTCGGTTTTTAAAGAACTATTATAAGTTTCGTCCGCGTAGCCAGTACGCGCTGTTTCAGCTTGATCAAGAAACACGCGATGGCATCAAAGCGGATGGCTACCTATCTTATCCTCAGGAGGACGGCACTCACTTTGTCGTCACCTTTGAAGCAACCGCCCACGAAACGCGCGATGAGGTTATCTTTAAAAAACAAGAACGCGTCTTGTTTTGGGATTCCTTGGCAGCCGCATTTATTTTGGCAGCAGTACTTTCAGGCCTGAATCATCACTACGACCTTTACACCATCAATAAAGTTGGCTGGTTGATCAGCATCTTTTCGTTTTTTATCACACTGTTTGTTGGAATGCTTTTGTACCGTTGGTTAGCTGGGGGATTGGAGCGTTACCGCTACATTTACGCAGTGGAACAGTTCAAGCGTTATCACGCGAATGAGCAATGGATCGCCATTGCCGATGATGTTTTTGACGGACCAGTTGATCCTTTGTACGAAGAGTTGAAAAAGCAGTGTGTACGAAATGGCTTTGGCCTAATTCATGTCGACCGATTTCAAGAAGCCAATGCGCTGGTCACGCCTTCTCGCCAAGAACTTTTTGGCCAGCGGCGGGCAAGTCGGCAATTCGCTAGTCGTGACCAGGCCCTAGAACGGAGCCGGCGTGAAAAACTTCGAGGCTGGTGGAATCGTGCTTTGGCGTTTATCACCGGACGTCGATCAGAAAATGCGATCTTGCGTTACCAAAGAACCTACTGGAATCAAATGCTCATTTGTGCTGTCGGACTGTTGATTGTTGGCGGCATTTTTTATCAGGAAGCTCAGGAAAGTCCCATTCTATCCGTCGATGAAGATGCCTACGAGCAGGGGCTTTCGGATCTTGCCAAACGCACAAGAGCGGAAACCGACTTTTATGTCGTTGACAGCAGTTTGGTGGAACCCGCCAAAGGTGAGACAGAACCTTATCTGGACGCTTCCCAGGATAATTCAGGTCAGGTGGAGGGTAATCAACGTTACGGTGAGATCTACATCTCTACGGGCGATGGCAACTTTGTTATTTACGATTGCGAACGCTTTTTCAACTACTCGGGCACTAAATACGTCATCCAGGAAGGAACTTACCAATCGTTGGAGGCGGCTAATGCGCGTACCGGTGAATTGTACCAAAAAGGAATCAATGCCAATAGTTTATGGATGGGGTGCTTTGGAGGAGAAACTGAAAACTATGTGGTGTTTGTTGACTTTCTTTTTAATACGGTAGATGAAGCCGATATTGTAGCTGGCAGTTACCGCAATCGCTTTAAGCGTAATCCGAGTCTTTCCGATCTTGATGTAGTCGTTCGATCTATTAGTTTGTAATGGGGTTGTTATTTGGACAAGAACCTTGGCGTTGGATCGTTCGTACCATTGCCGTTTGTTTAGTCATTCAATTGCTGCTTACACCCGAACTATGGGGGTGGGGTGAACGGATGTATCCGAGTTTGCCAATTTTCTCTTTTTTACGACCTCTTTTTGCCTTTTCATTTTACTTTTTAATCCTTTTGCTGGCTCTCCTAATTTGGATGATTATTGATCCAAGGCGATTAAATATCCGATTGGGTTTAGCTGTGCTATTAACATTAGTGTGCCTTGATATCACACGGCTTCAAGTTTGGATATACCTGTGGTGCAGCTTACTTTTTGTTGTGAGTTGGCCGGGGCAATTGACTGAAATATCCAGGTTTAATGCCATGCGATGGATCGTCATTGCAGTATATTTTTGGGGAGGGCTACATAAGTTCAATGTTTATTTCGTCGAAGATAATTTACCTTGGATGCTAGAAGCCATTCATTTGCAGAATTGGCATTCTGAATGGCTGGCCGGGGTAATTGCTGCGGGAGAGACACTGCTGGGAATAGGCTTAATCTGGCCGAAAACAAGGCGTTTGACCGTTGGTGGTGTGCTAATTTTTCACCTCATTGTTCTGGCTATTCTTGGACCTTTCGGACAAAACTGGAATACAAGTGTTTGGCCGTGGAACATAACGATGGTGATTATCGTGTATCTTCTTTTCTACGATTATCAAACTTCTCTTTTTAGAAATTTCAAAATCCAAATTGCCACCTTCCCTTTACTTTTACCCGTGTTTTTCCTCTTTGGTTTGGCACCAATTCTAAATGATTGGAAAAAATGGGATGAACAGCTATCATTTAAGATGTATGCTGGGACAAATCCAGAGGGAATTTTTTATTATTACGATGCTCAACCTGACTGTTTTCCTGCCGTGACAGATACTTTGGTGATTGAAAGTGAACGCACAGGAAAAAAGCATCTTATTTTGGATGAATGGGCATTCGCTGAATTTAACGCTGCACCTTATGCCAGTGCAAAGCATTGGCGAAAAGTGGCCAGGCAGATTTGTCGTTGTGTCGATGCCCCGGAGCGGAGTGGCTTAGAGATATTATGGCCGGATCGATGGCGCAAGGATCATGAGTTTTGGGAGAAAATCCCCTGTAGTGAATTGCTGAATGCTGATTGAGGCTGTATGATCTGAAAAGCAGTTAGTCGATCATCAAAATAGGAATCATACGAACAACTTAACTGAAATAAAATATGAAAAAGTATCTTTTAACGCTCTGCGTAGGGTTGTTAGCGATAAGCACGCTAGTCGCCCAACGCCAATATCTTCATTGTGGTCGACTTATCGATTGCACCTCCAAGCAAGTTCTGGAACAACAAACGATTATTGTTGAAGGCAATAAAATCATAGGGGTTGAAGCTGGCTACAAAGCAGCTGATCAAAATGCCACGATCATCAATTTGAAAGATAAAACCGTCATGCCTGGTCTGATGGATATGCACGTTCACATTGAGCATGAGAGTAATAAGAATCGTTATTTGGAGCGCTTTACTTTCAACCAAGCTGATATTGCTTTTCGGGCGGCAGGCTACGCCAAAACGACACTGATGGCTGGCTTTACGACGATACGTGATCTCGGTGGAACCGGGGTCAACGTTGCTTTGCGCAAAGCCATTGATCAAGGAATAACGGATGGACCACGTATTTTTGCTTGCGCTAAATCTATCGCCATTACCGGAGGGCATGCCGATCCGACCAATGGGGCTAAGCACGGCTTATTTGAGGTGCCAGGTCCCGAGGCCGGCGTAGCGGATGGCCCTGATGCGTGCCGCCGCGCGGTTCGTCAGCAAGTCAAAAATGGTGCTGATCTCATCAAAATCACGGCAACCGGTGGGGTGCTGAGTGTGGCTCGGGATGGTTACCGCCCGCAATTCACTGAAACCGAAATCGAGGCGATTGTCAGCACTGCTAACGATTTTGGCATCCACGTCGCCGCCCATGCCCACGGAGATGAGGGTATGCGTCGCGCGGTCGCGGGAGGAATCACTTCGATTGAGCACGGTACCATGATGAGCGAAGCCACTATGGACTTGATGATTCAAAAAGGCACTTGGTACGTACCGACCATTACTGCGGGGAAAGCCGTTGCCGATTCGGCCAAAGTACGTGGATTTTACCCGGAAGTAGTGCGTGTGAAGGCCGAAGCGATTGGGCCTAAAATTCAGTCTACCTTTGCCAAGGCCTATAAACGAGGCGTAAAAATTGCCTTTGGAACCGATGCCGGCGTATTTAAGCATGGAAGAAATGCCTTAGAGTTTCAATATATGACTGAGGTAGGCATGCCACCGATGGAGGCCATCCTTGCGGCAACGGTTAATGCCGCTGAAATGCTAGGCGTCAGTGATCAATTGGGACAGATTAAGGCGGGAATGCTAGCAGATATAATCGCCGTAAATGATAATCCATTGGAGAACATCAAGACCATGATGGATGTTCGGTTTGTGATGAAAAATGGTAAAATTTACAAACAAAAGTAAGTATGCCTTTATTGGATCGCCCTGATTTTCAGCCACCGATTTATTTCCGGAGCCCTCATTTGCAGACCATTTATCCGGCCTTGCTTCGTCGGGTATCGGGAATTACCTACAATCGGCAAAGGTTAGAATTACCCGATGGTGATTTTGTGGATTTAGATTGGTCAAAAGTAGGGAGTAAGCGCTTGATTATCGTCCTACATGGCTTGGAGGGAGATGCCAGTCGGCCTTACGTTTTGGGCCAAGTACGCCGTTTTAACGCCGGGGGCTGGGATGCGATTGGCTGGAATTTTCGAGGATGTAGCGGAGAGCCTAACCGAAAATTACAGTCCTATCATTCGGGAGCAACTGCTGACTTGGCCTACGTTATGAACTGGATCGCTAATAACCTGGATTATGAGCAAGTCGTGATCCTCGGCTTTAGTCTGGGGGGCAATGTAACCTTGAAATACTTGGGCGAGCAGGGCGAAGCTTTACCATCTATTGTGCAAGCAGGTGTTGCTTTTTCGGTGCCTTGTGATCTCGCTAGCGCCGGCGTGAAATTACGCAAATGGTACAATCGGCTGTATATGGATCGCTTCATGCGTAATCTCAAGGATAAAATACGTCTGAAAGAGCACTTAGTAGATGAGCAGGTGGATCTGGAATTAGTGTATCAAGCGCGTAACTTCACTGATTTTGATGCGGCCTTTACGGCACCGGTGCATGGATTCACGAGTGCCGAAGATTATTGGAAACGAGCGAGTTCAAAACCCTTGCTAAGCAAGATTAGAGTGCCAACTATATTAATCAACGCATTTGATGATTCTTTCCTAAGCAAAGATTGTTATCCAGTGGCAATTGCAGAGAAAAGTAAGTGGCTGCATCTCGAAATTCCGCGTTATGGAGGTCATGTTGGATTCGTGAAGTCGGATGATACAGGTTATTATTGGTCAGAACAGAGGGCCTACCGCTTTGTGGAGGAGGTTTTGGCGCACGAAATCTCAGCTTAATAATTCGTTAAATGCGGTGCGCGCTGTATGAAAAAAATTACCTTTACAGTTTTAATAGTTATACAAGTTGTAGTACAGTTTTGAAGGGAGTGATTTAAATGATTTGAGGGTAGACGTTTAGGTTTTACCCATCTTCTAAATTGCTTACTGTTTACAACTTAGGTCAAATAAAGAGTCAATCGAATAGATCGCAAGCCAGATGCAGGGACAACCCAAAGGAATTGGTACTTTCTTTAGTCGATTACGCCGTCGAAGGCTATTTCGTCGGGCGGTTAATTTTTCCAAGTGGCTCCTTTTTATTCTGCTCTTGCTCGTCGCGGTTTTGTTTGCCTTGTTGCAAAATAAACGTTTCCAAAACTATCTTACCGGCGAAATTACCACTTACCTCTCTACCGAACTCAATACGCGCGTCGAAGTGGATCGCCTCAATTTTGATCTGCTCGACGAATTCGTTTTAGAAGGCTTTTACGTTGAGGATTTACAAGGTGATACTTTGCTGTATTCGCGTGAACTCCGTGCTGATTTTAATCGGTCCATGATTGCGTTGTTATGGAAGCGGTTGGATATTAAGAATGTCTATCTCACCGATGCTCAGTTTAATATCCGTCGAGACTCGGCGGAGTTGAACAATAATCTCAATTTTATTGCGAGTTTCTTTAGTGGTGGTTCTTCCTCGGGAGGCGGCAAAAAGCAGCCCTTATTGGTCAATGTTGATGGCATCTATTTGGATCAGGTGCGTTTTCTACAAGATGACCAGGTCCGCGGTCAATTAATCGATGTCATGGTCCAACGTGGTGAAATCCAGTTGGAAAGTATTGATATGTCCGAGCAGCGTATCGCGTTCAATTCGATAAAACTTGAGTCTCCCGAGATTATCGTCATCGAAAAGCCTAAATTCCCTGCGCCTAAGGTAGCAATCGTGGATGCACCTCCGGAGGTAGTTGAAGTCGTTGAACAAATTACCCAAGATAGTACGGTTAAGGAGGATGAAAAGAGTTTGCTCGCAACCATCGACGCGTTTTTAATGACGGACGCCCATTTCATCTATCACAATTATCGTCGATCGGCCGAGCGAAACCCTCAACCAGATATCATTGACTACAATCATCTCGATATTACCAATATTAATATTGACATTGATAGTTTCCAATTCCAAAATGATATTTATAAAGGGCAAGTCAATGGACTAACCTTTCGTGAGTTTAGTGGATTTGAGTTGAGTAAGTTATCGGCGAGTCAAGCCGTGGTAAGTGATAGTTTAGTGGGCTTATACGGTCTGGAATTGGTCACACCTGCAAGTACTTTGGGTGATACCTTGGAGCTGACCTATAAAGGGTTTAGGGATTTTAAAAATTACAATAATAAAGTAAAGATGGTCGGGCATTTCAATAATGCTCAAGTCGCGGTTAAAGATATTATGGCTTTTGCGCCTCCTTTAAAACGCAATGCCTTCTTTTTGCAAAACCAAGATGAAGTCTTACAGATTAACGGCGAGGTAACAGGAACGGTCAACCGGCTGCGTGGTCGAGATTTGGATATTCGATTAGGGCGAGGCCTCAGCTTCCGCGGAAGATTCAGCTCGCGTAACCTTGCCGTACGCAACGAGGAGCGACTGAATCTAAAAGTCGAGCAGATGCGGACCAGTTTTCAAACGCTACGCTTGCTGGTGCCGCGCTTCAATCCACCTGAAAACTTTGATAAACTGGGACAGTTAGATTTCAATGGTCGATTTGATGGCTTCTTCACGGATTTCGTAGCCTTTGGGAAGCTCAAAACGGCACTTGGCAACGCGGAAATGGATATGAATATGAACACGCGTTATGGCCGGGAGCAAGCGAATTACCGTGGAAAACTATCACTCTATGATTTTGATCTCGGTGGCTGGTCGGGCAATAAAGATTTGGGGAATATTACTTTTGTCTCTGAGGTAAAAAATGGGGTAGGGCTCACCCTGGAAACGGTGGATGCCGAGCTGGAAGCTCGTATTCAGGAATTTAGCTATCGGGGCTATCGCTACGAAAATCTAACCGTTGACGGTGAATTGCAAAAGAACCTCTTTGATGGAAATCTTGTCGCCAAGGATGATAATATCGATTTTGTCTTTAACGGTAAATTGGACTTCATCGACAGCTTGCCGCGTTTTGACTTTCAGGCGGACGTCAATCGACTGGATCTGGCTGCCATCAATCTGTCTAAGCAACCGATTGTACTTTCAGGCGGTTTCGATTTGAATTTGGAAGGCGAAGGCATTTCCTCTTTGCAAGGAAATGGTAGTGTTTACAACTTAAATATCCAACGAGAAAAGGAAAACTTTCTTGTTGATACCCTTTTAATTAGCTCGACGATTGATAGTCGACAGTATCGCATTTTTGATGTGTATTCTGATGTTTTAGAACTTCAGTTGGACGGTTATTTTGATGTGCAGGAAGTGCCACAAGTCGTTACCCGCTACTTTGTCCGCAACTTCCCCGAATTTGCTGATCGGTTCCGAATTCGGTCTAAAGAAAAACCATTAAAAGACAGTCGTTTTAATTTTGAAGTACGGGTCCCTAACTCGAAGAACTTTACAAATCTACTGGCTCCGGGCTTGGATACCATCCGTTATGCCTCCGCATCAGGATACGTCGATAATGTAAAGGACTCGATACGTCTCGAAGTAGAATTCCCGGTTTTGAACTACCGCAATTTGCGCTTTGATGATGTCCTGGTTCGCTACAAAGGTATTCGGGATAGCAGTGATATGATTCTGGATATCTACCATACCAGCATCAATGAAAATCAGCACTTCGAACCCATCAAACTCGAAGGGCAAATGGTGCGCGATACCTTTCATTTCAATATCAACTCCACCAATTTTACCAGTATTTTCGATGACCTCGATTTGCGTGGAAAACTGTACCTATTGGATAGCTTCTACCAGGTTAGTTTTCTGCCGTCCAACTTAGTCATTCTCAAAGATCGCTGGAATATTCTGGAAGACAACTACATCCGTTTTGGTAAAGGGAAAGTGGAAACCCGCAATTTTGATTTGACTAATTTTGAGAAGCGAATTGTTGTGCAAAGCATCGGAGATAAGGGCTTGACCATGTCGCTGGAAAACTTTGATCTCTCCCTAATTGATGATTGGTGGAAGTATAGTAAAATGGACTTTAGCGGGAATTTCTTTGTCCTTCTGGAAGTCGGTGATATTTTCAAACTCGAAGATGTCTATGCGACGGCTCTGGCAGATTCTTTCTTGGTCAATCAAGATAATTGGGGCGAATTGCGTATTGATCTGGGGATGAAAAATATCAAATCCCCCCTCCAAGCGAGTGTAAACATCGCGGGCGATCCCCAAAACTTGAACGCTGATGGTGAAATCTATCTTAACGAGCAAATGCGCCAGGCGGCTACCAAGGGGAAACCAACCACAATGGCCAAGGATGAATTTAAGTTTACGGTGCGCTTGGATGACTATCCTCTGGAAATTATTGAGTACTTCCTGGGCAATGGGGTCTACGATACCAAGGGAACGATTAATGTGGAGGTCGCACTTGATGGTCGACTAAAAAAGCCAAATATCAATGGGATGGCCTATGTTTCTGATCTATCGACTACGATCAACTATTTAAAAACGCGCTATTACGTTCCGGAGGGTGAAATCAAGATTACCAATTCGATTTTCGATGCAACGGGTAATTACATTTACGACAAAAATAATAATGCTGCTTTGGTGACTGGAGGCATTACCCACGATCATTTATCCAAATTTCGATTGAACGTTGGTGTGAATTCAGAGCAATTCATATTCCTGGATACCAAAAAAGGAGATAACGAGCTGTACTACGGCTTTGGTATTGGTAGCGGAGATGTGCAATTCACAGGTAAGTTCCAAGCTACCGATATCAAGATTGACGCGAAAACGGGTGCGGGAACATCATTGACAATTCCCATTGATTATGGTCAGGATGCCGATGAAGTAAGCTTCATTCGGTTCCTTGATAAGAAGGAAAATACCGAAGACGAAGAGCGACAGAAATTGGATTTGAAAGGCGTCGCGATCGACATGGCCCTTGAAATGACGAAAGAGGCTGAAGTGCAAATGATCTTCGATGAGCAGGCCGGTGATATCATCAAGGGTAATGGGCATGGTAACCTCCAGATCAAGGTGCCACGCGGTGGAGACTTTGAGATGTTTGGAGACTATGATATTGATCGCGGAGAGTACCTTTTTACCTGGCTCAATGTGGTCAATAAGCCATTTAAGGTAAATCAGGGCGGACGAATTAGTTGGGACGGTGATCCTTTCGGGGCGCAGATTGATATTGAGGCGAGTTATTCGGGCTTACGCCCTTCTTTGTACAACTTTATTTTGGAATATTTGCAGGATGACGACATCAAGGCTGCCGCCCGTAGCCCCGTCGATGTTGATCTCAGTATGCGACTGCGCGGGGAACTGCTCAAGCCAGAGATTAGCTTCGATCTGAGTTTTCCGACTTTGACCGCTGGGGAATTGAAGAATTATACCGATAGTAAATTACGCATCGTTCGACAAGATCAACAAGAGCTTAACCGACAAGTTTTTGGTCTACTTGTGATCGGTGGCTTTCTGCCCAACGAGAGCTCGGCCCTGGCTGGCACCCAAGGCATTATTGGTATCAACACGGTAAGTGAATTATTGTCCAACCAGCTATCGATATACCTTACGGAGTTGCTATCGGAAGTCTTCACGGATGTGGGTTTTATCTCCGGAGTGGATTTCCAAATTGAGTATAACGTCTTTCAATCGGACGAAATTCGAATCGATGGGCGCCGACTACCGGTAACCGGAGCGGAATTGGAACTCCGCCAACGCTTTGATTTATTCAACGATCGCTTCACGGTTGATTTGAGTGGTAGCTACGTCAATCAAGGGGGCGCCTTTTTCGCCGGTGACGTCATTTTGGAATATTATCTCACACGCAAGCGGCGTTTGAAGGTACGCTTCTATCGTTTGTCAGATTTAACCATTCAGGGGCGCCGCGATATTTTGGGGCTAGGCTTTAGTGTTCGTCGTGAGTTTGATAGTTTCGCAGAATTTATTAGTGGCCTGCGGCGTAGCGCCCGGGAAGTCGCCGAGGAAGATCGCCCTCCGGGAGACTAACCATATCTAAGTTTAAACCACCATGGCTTCAGGCTTCATTATTCTCAAAGACGGTCGTTGTTTTGCACCACGCTGGACTGGCTACGATGAGATTATGCGCATCGCAATCAAGGAATTGAAAGAACTTGAGGCGGGTGTTTCTTTAGCGGAATGGCTTAGCACTCGTATCCCGGCCGATGATCTACCAGATGATCATGAGATGGGCTGGGGCTTCGTTGACAATCGAATCAATGATACCGTTAGTCGTGAACTAGATTTAAGAAGCCTGACCTCCGATAATCAAACCTTATTTTGGCGAGCCATTCAAATTGGTAAAGCCAAATTATCAAAACTAGGCGAAGCCTATTCATATCTATCTCCTGATTTCTTTGATGGATTCTACCAAATGTATGAACTAGCTGAAAAAGGCGCACCGCCGCTGGAGTTTTCGGATTGGCGGGTTTTGGCTGACCCTTGTGAGGAAAAAAATGGCCCTGGCTGGGAAGAATAATAATCTGCTTAGCGCTCGGTGACGGCCGATTGACTAGCCGCCCCGAGAGCTAAGTATGTGTATAAACCAACTTATAAGAACACGTTGTAAAACGTTAATCATTACCATTCTAATAATTAATTAAAACTGAAAATGCGCACGGACAAAATAGTTCCGTCCGGGCCCAATGGGCACGCTAGTACTACTACCAGAGTGAGCGCCACCCGTTCCACCACCGGCTAGATTAGTTTGCTGAATATTTAGTAAGTTTTTAATACCTACTGTAATATTGATTTTATCATTCCAGATTGGTTTGGTTGCTGATAAATCGATCATCGTAAATCCATCCTGTTGCCGTTGAACGACTATAGAATTACCATCTTCATCCAAGGTGGGGATGAATTGAATTAGCTTATCATTGGTTCGCATGAATAATGATACATCTACGTTGAGTTCTTCGAGATGGTAATTGATTTCATTGCTCAACTCCAGGGCGTAAGTAAAAGGATCCACCTCTGCAAAGGTCTCATGAGCCGGTTGATAATAGCCAATGATTGAGAGTGCTGAGGATATGCGTAATTGTGGGGTGGAGTAGCTAAATTTCGTCGATACGCCCTGTGTTTTGTACTCGGCTTGATTGAAGTAAGAAAATCGGAGCGTAGAAGTATCCGTAGCTGGCTCAAACCCATCTTCAGTTTCAATAAATTCAAATAAACTAATGCGGTTATTGATATGATTGTAGAATAGCCGGGTTTGCCATTCGACCTGATGATCTGTGCTTCGTTTTAAATAATTAAAGCTGAGTTGGAAGTTATTGGCTGTTTCTGCGCTCAAATCAGGATTACCAACGATGTAGTGGTTGATATCGATGAAATTGAAAAACAATTCTTTTAAATCTGGACTGCGAAAGCCATTGGCGTACGAAAAGCGTAGTGTCCACTCCGGATCGATTGCATAGCGGACATGAAGGGCTGGACTCAGTGGCGCATTGTAACGCGTATTGTAAGCATAACGCAAGCTGGCTTCCAACTGTAGTTTTTCCAAAGGTTGATAGCGAGCACTTCCAAAGAGTGCAAAATCTCCCAATACGGCGGTGTTCGGATCACCGCTGAGTGTATCTAAAATACGTTGACCGGTCCCCTGGTCGTAGCGTCCGTCAAAGCCCAACTGGAAATTCCACTGACTAGCGTATTGCGTCGCCAAGGTAGAACGAAGCGTCCAACTTGTAAACAAAGAGGTATCTTGTTGGCCTTCGAGTATCTCTTCAGTATTGTCCGTGAGATCGGTGCGCACACTTCGTGACTCGCGATCCCAACTATTATAAGCTAAAATAGTCTGACCGTATAGCTGGTCGGTAAAATTGCCTTCTAAGGTCAGAGAATGATCAAAACGAATAGTGTTGTAAAAATCATCGAAAGCATAAGGATTAAAGGTTGGACGTCTTAGATTACCCAGATTAGTTACATCTTCATCAAAATAGCGAACGTCGTATTGCAGCTTTTGGCGTTGATTGATCCAATAGGCAATCCGCCCGGTACCATAGACTTGCTTTTTTGGATTCCAGAGAACAGAGCGGAGTGTATCTTCGCTGTAACCATCAAAATGATCGTATCCGCCTTGGAATTTCAACTGTAAACCTTGAACGGGTTGCCAGCCGATACTCCCCGAATAACTGTTCTCACCACGACTCTCTATTAAAGTCGTCTGGGAAAATGCTACCTTTCCATTTTGTCCCTTTTTTGTGATCAGATTGATCACACCGCCTAAAGCATCCGTACCATAACTGACGGACAAAGGGCCTTCTACAATTTCAACGCGCTCGATGTCTTGCAAATTGATTTGTCCAAGATCAATATCACCACCTTGGCGACCAATCATAGGCACACCATCAATCAGAATCTTGACATTCTGACCACTAATGCCCAAAATATTCAGGCTACTACCAAGCACCAAGTCCTGGCTAATTCGAAGATTGACTTCTTGCTGTAGCAATTGCTCCAGATTTTGTGCACCTCGACGAGTGATCGTTTCTTGATTGATGACCTTGATATCGTGGACCGCCTGCCGAACATCCGTTGGAGCGTATTGGGCGGTAACGACGACGTTATCTAAATCAATGCTCCAGATGTCATTTGAATCGGGTACAGCTTCTTCAACAGGAACATTCTGTGCTGTAACCCAGAAAGCACAGCAAAGTAAGATGCAGATCGAGCTAGTGGTCTTCATTATACGACGTGAGCTTGTAGGGTATTTGCAATAATTTCCCGCCAGCCTTCCAATTCAGGGATACCAGGTTTGCGTTTACCAAAACAGTAAACGATTTGCTGACCTTCCTGATCGAAAACCTCCAAGCCGGTAACGATACCATCTTTAGTCGGTTTGCGTACGATCCAGGTTTCTGCCAGCCCATCCAAATTGAGGTGTAAGTTGAATTTTGGGTCCATAATATTGAACCACTGATTCATTGGAAATAGCTTTTTGACTGGACCAG
Source organism: Saprospiraceae bacterium (assembly GCA_028285085.1). Lineage (GTDB taxonomy): Bacteria > Bacteroidota > Bacteroidia > Chitinophagales > Saprospiraceae > JAHDHW01. Next base: position 51,154 of record JANQQI010000092.1, read on the forward strand.
TGTGAATTTGGATACAACCGGGGCTATTCACGAAAACCATCATTTCCAATCCACGCTCGGCCACTTGCTCAAACATATTGACAACGCCTTCATTAGATATTTTTTGCGCGTAGCCTTTGGGGGCTAAGCGTAAAGCTTGTGTTCGTTGGAGGCCGTATTCTCGAAGCAAGGGGAAAAAGTCGTGGGTGTCTTCGAGTGCCAGCCAAGCTTTTTGGAAAGCTTCGACATCAACCTCAGCGTCTGGCTTTTCGGTGGGCCGCTCTACCGAGCTGCGATCTACTTGCGTGATACTCGTCTGATCTGAAGCTTTAAAGATTTCTACTAGAGCTTGGAAAGCTGCTTTATCAGAATTTTTTGTCAGATAGATTTTGTGCACCGCTTCACCTCGGGCGTTGAAAAATTGTAAGCTGTGCATGACTCGTTTTCCATGATCCACCGTGACGGCGTAGCCATATTCCCACTGCCACATAAAAAAGCGTAGATCGATATCGGGGTTGACCGCAACGCCCATTTTGCCTTCGGCCATAAAGGAAATATTATCGTAAACCCCTTTACGTTCGTGGACCGCAAATTCATTCCGAGTTAGCGCCATTACTTCGTTCAAAGGCTTTACCGCTTTGAGCAGTTCTTTCCAATCACCTTCTAAACGCGTCACCGTTTTACCTAAGGACAATTCAAGAAGGTCTAGTTCGCTGACGCCTAGACGTTTGGCAGCGTCACGAATTCTAACTTTGGGGTGATCAGACCGCAATTCAGCGTATTGTTCTCGAAGTGAAGTGGTTGAAGATAACATATGATTCATATTTTAAATCGAAATAAAATGGAATTTAAAGTAATTGTTGGTTCGACTATTGGTTAGAAAAAATACTTTAGAGAATAATATATTAGAATTAACTTAATGTCTCATTTTGATTCGCGTTAGCTATTTACAATCGATTCCGCTTCAAGAATCAAAGACACTTTTTGTAGCATCTCGTGCAATTCAAAAAGCTCATTGTAACTAAATAAAAGCCTAATTCCGGGGTAGGGGGTTGACAGATAAATCTCTTTATGACGTTCTGAGTTAACTGCAGAGTATTGCTTGAGGGTACGATCAATCAACTGCGTAAAATCAGAGAATTCATTTGGTCGTTGATCTAAAGCAATCGTTCCAAACGCAATTTGATAGCATTGACAATTGGTGCATCGAACGACATAACCTTTCTTATCGTGATACAGTACTTCAACTTCGTGGGGACTGGAATGGCTCATTGATGTATACTTGTAGAGTTATGAAAATTGGATGAAATAGCTTGATGGCTTTGTATGGCAATGTAAGTCTGCCCTTCAAGTTGATAATCAACTACTTGGGCATTTACGCCAAATCCCTTCTGAATAATGTGAGGCTGTAAAACCTCGCGTGGAATACCTTCTTTAAGAAGATGACCATGTTTTAACATAGCGATGCGATCCGCATAGCGTGCGGCCAAATTTAAATCGTGCAAAATGATCAGTATTCCAATGTCGTGTCGATAACTTAACTGCCGTAGCGTACTGAGTAAGAAATGCTGCTGCGCCAAATCTAAACTAGAAGTAGGCTCATCCAATAACAGAAACTTTGTTTGTCCTGCTTCATCTTTGGAGTGGATTTGAGCTAAGACACGTGCAAAATGAACACGTTGTTGTTCTCCGCCTGATAGTTTGTTAATATCTCGGTGAATAAAGTCTTGTAAGTGAACTTGCTTCAAACACCATTCAGCCACTTTTTTACTTTGAGATTGACTTTCTTGTTGACGATAGGGAAAGCGGCCGAGCTGGACCACGTCAAGGGCTGACATGGAAAACTCCAACTTGACATTTTGGCTCAGAACGGCCCGCTGTTTCGCTAATGCATTGGCATCCCAATCATTGAGTGGTCGATCATTCAATTTGACGATACCACGTGCTGGCTGATACTGATTGGAGATTGTTTTTAGTAATGTAGATTTTCCTGCTCCGTTCGCACCGATAACCGCCAGAATTTCTCCTGGGGTAATATGCAAGCTAATACCTCGAAGGATATGATGATTGCGCACGGCGTAATGAATATTTTGAGCGGTAATCATTCAGGTATTTAATCTAGTGTACTGGTTAATTGATTTTTTCTTAAAAGCCAAATAAAGAATGGCGCACCCAACAAGGCCGTCAAAATACCAATCGGCAATTCAGCCGGGGCGATAGCTACTCTGGCTAAGGTATCCGCCCATAGGAGTAAAATAGCGCCCAGAAGTGCTGAGCCCATCAACAATGATCGATGTGCGGGACCTCTGGACAGACGGACGAGGTGGGGAACCACTAAAGCCACAAAACTAATGATCCCGCTTACGGCTACGGCTGTACCAACCGCTAAGGCGGCACTAAGAATGACGACCCACTTTAGCCTTTGTACAGACGCGCCGAGAAAAAAGGCTTCGTTTTCTCCGAGCATTAATAAGTCTAATCCCGGAGCACAACGTAGTAGCGCAATGAGGGCGATTATGATTAAGCTGGATACCAATAAAAGCATGGACCAATTGGCACCACTAAGGCTCCCTAGCGTCCAAAAGGTAATATCGCGCAGCTCATCTTCTGTAGAAAAGTAGGTCATTAGCCCGGTTAGTGCTCCCGCAAGCGCAGTGATGGCAATGCCAGCTAGTAGCATGGTGGTAACAGATGTTCTGCCCCGGTGAGAAGCTAGACGATATACCAATAGAGTACTAAGAACACTCCCTAGAAACCCTAGTATGGCAACCGTACTGTAGCCCAATAAGCCTGACAGGGAAGATAACAACCCTCCGGTAAAAAAAATGCCGGCGACTGCAAAGACCATCGCCCCGCTGGTGACGCCGATCAAAGCCGGATCCGCTAGTGCGTTACGGAAAAGACCCTGGATAGCGGCACCAGCTACGGAGAGGCCAGCCCCCACCACGATAGCTAAAAGAATACGTGGTAAGCGTATTTGGAGTACTAAGTAGCGGATACTGTCAGATATTTCTGCTTGTCCAATTCCCAGACTAGCCAGTACCTCTTCAACCGATAAACGATAAGCGCCAATGAACAATGCCAATGGAACAGAAGCTAGCAGCAATAGGCCCAGACTCTGATTGGATAACAACCAACGTCGAACGAATCGTTGCTGCTCTTTCTTGACCGGTAAGGTTGCAGATGGAGCGTCCAAGGTAGAAGTCTGACTACTAACAGTTGCCATATCGCATTAACTACTTTGCTTGCTGGTTGAGGTATTATGTAATTGTTTGGCTAAGTCTAGCGTTGCAGCGCCGACTCTAGGCGTGAAACCCAATAGGTATAAGCCATCCATAGCAATCACTTTTTTGTTCTTACCCGCTGGAGTTTGAGCCAAGCCGGGCACTTCAGCAATTCCGTCAATTCCGCCAATGCTTTTTAGTCCGCTGTCAAACATCAAAATGACGTCCGGTTGAGCACTAACCAGCCCTTCGACGGAAAGGGCTTTAAAGCCTTCGAAATCTGAAACGGCGTTTTCGCCACCCGCCAGCCCAATGATTGCGTCTGCGGGCGTATCTGTTCCGGCAACCATCATGCTGCCTTTACCTCGGGCGTATACAAAAAGGACTTTAGGCTGACTCTCCTGATCTGCCAACAAATCCTTGAGTTGGGTGGTCTGTTGCTCAAGCTCCGTTTTTATTTCCTTGAGTCGGTCGTCCGAGCCGCCTAGCTTTTGCTGGAGGACTTCGGCCATAGCGATAGGGTTATTAAAACTGTGTTCGGTTGGAATGGCCAAAATATCAATGCCTGCGCCTCGTAATTGCTCCACCTCAGAAGATTGACTTGATGTTTCATCCAGAATGATTAAGTCGGGTTGTAGGCTAAGTACAGCTTCAACGTTTAGACGACTAATGTGACCGAGTTGAGGTAAATCCTTAACGCTTGCTGGGTAAGTACTGGTCACGTCTACACCGATGATTTGATCGCCGTGCCCAAGGGCAAATAGCGTTTCAGTAATAGTGCCCGATAGCGAAACGATTTTTTTTGCCGTTTCTGCTTCGGAAGTTTTAGCATCAGTAGCAGTTGCATCTGTAGGACTTTTAACGCTTTGATTTTGGCAAGCAATGGCGAAGCAGAGCAAAAGAACCACCCGCAACTCGACCGAAAGGAGGTATTTAATCGTCTTCATGGCTTTTTACAATTTGGTGATTTGCTGAGTGATAACGACATCATCAGCATTCAAGATTAATGCGTATTGACCTTTTGCCAAGGGTAGATTACTGATGGTGAGACTATTGAAACCAGCAAGGCTGTCAGTCGTTTGAGATGTCCAAACAACGCGTCCTTGCATATCTACAATCTGAATTTGAACACGGCTAGCCTTTTTTAAGCTAAAAGCAACTGTTGCCTCATCTTGAATGGGATTAGGGAAAACATTCATACTTTCTACAATTGGGTTGGGAGAAACGGTATTTACTGTGCCTAGTTCGGTTTTAACGAATACAGCGACCCCAGTTCCTGATCCTTCAAAATCAAGGAAGTAAAGCTTCCAAATTTTTTCGTCGGCAGTTTTTACGAAATAAGCACGGTCCGCAGGAATGTTCCATTCGAAATTATCGAGATCAAAGCTTTTCCAATCGTGACCAATGATATCTAAATCTGTACTTAAAGAATCTTCGTAATCGGCAAAATCGACAGCACCTGGATTGACCTCTAAAGCTTTTGCTACCTGAACTCCAACGCCAGAGAGCACTCCCGTTACGTTGTAAGGAATAATCCCACCACTACCATCATCAAGTGTGGATGTGTATCGACTAAACAGGAGATCCCAATTTTCTGGTAAAGAGGTACCAACGACATCGCCAGAGCTAAAAGAAAATAAAGCCAAATCTTCCCCAGTAAAATCACTTTTACTAATGGTGACATTTTCTTCATTGCTTCCGTCCAGGTCAGCGTATTTGAAACTGTAGACACTAGCAGAACTCAATTCCGTGATTTGGATTTTCTTATAGGATTCATCTCTTAGTCTAATCACAAATACTTGTTCACCGGCAACAGCCATGGCACCAGGGTTGTAAATACCCCATCCGTAGTCAAGCGGGTTGTTTTCATCTCTGGTGCTATTGAAAGCACCGTAATTCCAGCTTTTCTCATCATTTCCCAGCTGATCAGTTAAGTCATCCGTTGAAATGGTTGCACTAAAATCATTAGTAGGTGCCAAATACAATTCTAAAGGAACACCGGACAGTGTGCTGGCCTCGTTTAGATGGATACCGCCATCTTGCAAGCTATAAGTGGTGAAGGCAATATCCCAGTCAGCAAGAGGAATAGATGCTTTTTCGTCATCGCTCAATCGATAAAACACTTGATTAGCGTAGGAGGGCGCATAGGAAATCTCCACCTGAGCGTGTATTGAGAAAAAAAGCGCTAAAACAAAAAATAAAGTAGAGGTTATCTTCATGATTGTTTAATAGTTTTTATTTAGACAAAATCTAATTTAGAAGCAAAAATAGGCCGGGAGCCCATGCTAAACAATCATCATTTTTATGCTTTAGCTAACCAAATTTGGGTGTTCAGTTAGCTAAGCAATTAGGTAGGGTATACCTAAAACCGGGTATTGGATTAATATAGAGATTCAGAAAGAAGTGAGAAGATGCTAAAGCCTCTCCGAATCACAAGCGTCTCATGTAGATGTTGTTGAATCACTCTAGGAATAAAGCAAGCGGTTGATTATTAGTGCTTTAAGAAGTTTTGATTACTTTTTTACTTAATAGGGATGATTTTGGATAACCGAAATTAGGTAGTCCTACCTAAGGTTAGTTATTCTTGGGTGCACTAAATAAAATGACATCAACGAAGACCGGGAGGTGATCGCTGTATCCACCGTAATAATTCGGACCACCGTAGGTACGACTAGGCCGTTCACCGTGTTTTGGGTCTTTGTACATCATCCATTCTTGGCGGAAAATGGTGGGTAAGCCAACTTTGGCAGGTGCGTCGGGATTAGCTAAAGCACCTGAAACAATGATTTGATCGAGCATATTCCAATTACCTCGATAATTGTAAGAGCCTTTGTTTTGTTCGTCCAGCTTGGCCATACAATTATACAATTCGGTAGAAACAAAGTCAGTGCTGGCAGATTTTGCTGATAGGGTAGTTGCTACGCTTTTATTATTGGTTTCATCATTGAAATCTCCCATTATGATAATATTCGCATTAGGATCGGCCGCGAAAATTTGATCCACTGCTTCTCGCAAGTGATTCGCGACGTGAACCCGCTTGGGTTCGCTTTCTCTAACCCCGCCACGTCGCGACGGCCAGTGGTTGATGAAGACGTGTACAGGAAGCATTTTAGCCAATTTCCCTTGTACGTGTAGGATATCTCTTGAGGTATAATCTGCTTCGATTGAATCTGGAAAAGGAACGCGGATAAAATCTGATTTTCCGACTTCGAACTCCGCTTTTTTATACATCAAAGCCACGTCAATGCCCCGACGATCGGGTGATTCATAATGCACATAACCATAATCAAAAGGTGCCATTTGTTCTTGCTTGGCAAAGTCGGCCAGGACACTTGCATTTTCAACTTCACATAAGCCCAGAAGACTCGGGAATCCCATACCTGCGACCACTGCTTCAATATTTCTTAGCTTTTTTTGGTAGCGGTCCGTACGCCATTCTTGCCGACCACTCGGGGTGAAATCATCATCAAAATTCGTTGGATGATCTAGTGTGTCAAACAGATTTTCGACGTTGTAAAACCCCATGCGGTAATTAACGGGCGTGCTGGGGTAGGAGAGTTGGCGATTACAAGCGTAGCTGATAAGCAAGGTCAAGCTAAGCAAAGCGAAAAGAACAGAATTTGAACGCATTTGTGTTGGGGATTAGATGATGATAGTTTAAACTTTAGCGGATCGTTGGCGTAATAAATGGTCCGCTACGACCAGAGCAGCCATCGCTTCGACAATCGGGACGGCGCGCGGTACCACACAAGGATCGTGACGTCCCTTACCGGTGACTTCTACCGATTCTCCCGCTTTATTCACTGATTCTTGGGCCGTTACAATGGTCGCTACCGGTTTGAAAGCACAACGGAAGTAAATAGGCATGCCATTGGAAATCCCGCCTTGAACCCCGCCAGAATGATTGCTCCGCGTTTTGATATCGCCTTGATCGTCAGTGTAAAAGATATCGTTATGCTGAGAACCACGCATCGTGATGCCATCAAAACCGCTACCGTATTCGAAGCCTTTGCAAGCATTAATACTTAGCATGGCTTTACCCAATTCGGCGTGCAATTTATCAAAAACCGGCTCACCCAGGCCCGCTGGACAGTTTTCGATCACCCCATTCACGACACCACCAATGGTATCCCCGGCTTTGCGTACCTCACGAATCAACGCAATCATTTTTTCGGCGGTATCCGATTCTGGGCAGCGCACGATGTTTTCTTCTTGTTCGCGTAAAACAGCTAGATCATAGCGCTGCTCACAGCGAAGATGACCAACCTGACTGACATAGGCGCCTACTGTAATGCCGTGTTGCTGCAAGAAAAGCTGCGCAATAGCTCCAGCGGCAACCCGAGCAGCCGTTTCACGGGCAGATGAGCGTCCACCACCACGATAGTCGCGGAGGCCATACTTCTTTTGAAAGGTGAAATCTGCATGGGACGGCCGAAATTTATCGGCAATATGGCTGTAGTCCTTAGAACGGGCATCCTGATTATAAATCACCATGGCGATGGGGGTACCTGTACTCTGACCTTCAAATACTCCGGAGAGCAGCTCGACCTGGTCGCCTTCCTTGCGCTGCGTGACAATGGCCGATTGTCCGGGGCGACGTCTGGCGAGTTGGGTCTGAATGTAATCCAGGTCAATGTCTACACCCGCGGGGCAACCATCTACAATGACGCCGATAGCCCGACCGTGCGATTCACCAAAGGTACTGATTTTGAAAAGCTGTCCAAACGAACTTCCAGCCACGTGTAAAAGTGTTTTTGGTTACAGCGCGAAGGTAATAAGAGCTCTGCTAAATTTAAGGAAATGAATCGCAAAGTTCGACGAATATTCTCACTGCCGGGCTTATCCTTGGAACTCATTTAGTCTAAAATTGTTTCTTACTAAGAATTTTCACAATTTGCGCAAAATTGATAGGCCAAGAATTATGTTACTGGAACCGAAGGATTTATTTGAGAAATTAGAGTTTGACAAAGTCCTGGAACTGTTGGAGAACGAATGCATGGGGCAGAAGGGGATCGAGCAAGTGAAGCATTTACCGATTCTGGAAGACCAAGCAACAATCGAGCGACGCCTCCTCGAAGTCTGGGAAATGTTAATCACCATTCAAGAGAAAGAGCTCTTCCCGTCTAGTATTTACCCAGAAATTGATGAAGATCTTCGCCACTTAAGTGTGCAGGATTATGTTTTACCAATCGATGGCCTGCAGCGTATTAATAGCGTCTTGCTGTTGACCAAAGGGATTCTTGGATTTTTTACCAAAAGTCGACAAGAGAGTTATCCTACCATCTACACGATTACCAAGCCCATCGATTTCGATAAGACCTTGATTGATGCAATCGAGAAAGTGATCGACGAAAATGGAGACATTCGCCCGGATGCCTCACCTGCTCTTTTACAAATTCGAAAAAAAATTGGCTCAAAACACAGAGAACTAGATCGACAGTTCCGCACGTTGATTAATTTATATCGTTCAAAAGGTTGGTTATCTGAGTCGGTAGAAAGTATTCGTAATGGCCGCCGAGTATTAAGTGTGCCCAGTGAGCACAAGCGCAAGATTCGGGGTATTATCCACGACGAATCCTCTACAGGTAGAACGGCTTTTATTGAACCAGAGGGCGTTATTGATATCAACAATGATATTTTTGACTTAGAGCAAGAAGAAAAGCGTGAGATTTATCGCATCCTAAAAGCGCTTAGTGAGACGATTCGGCCCTACGCTCCCGCTCTGGAGGTTTACCACAACTTGGTCGCTCGTTTTGACCTCATCCACGCCAAAGCACGCTTGGCCAATCGTATGGAGGCCAAGCGGCCGAAGCTGAAAGCGTATCCTAATTTTGGTTGGCGAGAGGCTTATCATCCCTTATTGCTTCTCAAGAATAAGAGCTTAAATCGAACGACCGTCCCCTTTGATTTAGTCCTGCACGGAAAAAATCGCATCCTCATGCTCAGTGGGCCAAACGCCGGAGGAAAGTCGATAACGATGAAAACGGTTGGCTTACAACAGCTGATGATTCAAGCAGGGATGTTGGTACCAGCTAGTGAAGAATCAGAATTTGGGGTCTTTCAAAAGTTCTTTGCGGATATTGGGGACCAACAGTCTCTGGAAGATGATCTGTCGACCTACAGCTCTCGCTTACAAAATATGAAAACCTTTCTCGATCATGCGGATGAGCACTCGTTGATTCTCATAGATGAGTTTGGTTCTGGCACCGATCCTAAGATTGGGGGAGCTATCGCGGAGGCCATTCTCCGGGATTTGAATTTCAAAAAAATCTTCGGAGTCATTACGACGCACTATTCAAACTTGAAGATGTTTGCGTTCAAAACTCAGGGCATTGTAAACGGCTCGATGACCTTTGATCGGGATAGTTTATCACCGACTTATGAAATGAAAGTCGGCCGACCAGGAAGTAGTTATGCTTTTGAAATTGCTCAGAAAAGTGGCTTGAGTGGAAAGCTGTTGAAATACGCTAAGCATAAAACCGGAAAGAACGAGAAGGCTATCGATGAGTTATTGGTTGATCTACAGCGCGAGAAAAAGGAGCTGGAAGAAAAGCTGGCCAAAATGACCGATCGCGAGCAAATGTTGCAAAAGCTGATTCGTAATTATGATAATCTGCAGCGTGACCTCGAATTCAAGCGCAAAAAACTGAAACTCGAAGCTAAAGAGCAATCATTGCAACAAGCTGCAAAGGAAAATAAAATTCTGGAGAAATTGGTGCGAGAGATTAAAGAGGAGAAAAATTTGGAAAAGGCACGTGAGGTGGCCGCTCAAGTAAGGAAAGAACGCAAAAATCTGAACGAAACCGTCTCTGATCTTCGCGAAGAAATCTATTACCAGCCTACAGAAGACCTTGAACGAGAAATCCGCGTTGGCGACTTTGTAAAACTGCGCACCGGAGGTGCTTCCGGGAAAGTGGAGTCCATCAGCAAGGGCAAAGCGGTTGTCTTGATGGGGTTAATGAAAATGACTGCTAAATTGCGTGACTTGGTTCATGCTAATGAACCACTTGATGTCCGCACCCGGAAAAGCATTTCTACGGATGTCACCCAAGCCCAAGCCCGTTTTGAGTCCAAACTAGATTTGCGAGGATTGCGTCGAGAAGAGGCACTCAAGGTATTGGAAACCTTTGTTGACAAGGCTCTGATGTCGAATGCTACGAATATTCGCATTGTCCACGGGAAAGGCGATGGGGTGCTTCGTCAAGCTGTTCGACTCAAACTACGAGAGTACAAAGACATTTCTACCATTCAATTTGCTGAGCCACACGACGGAGGAGACGGCGTAACGTTAGCGGATATCGACTAAAACTTTCGAGTCTAAATAAAAAAGTCATCGCGAGAATTATCCTGCGATGACTTTCAGTAGCTTGTTCCGAAGCTGTGCTTAGAACATCTCAGTGCCTGCGAAGTGGAAGTTACCTTCGATCGCTGCGTTCTCGTCGGAATCAGCACCGTGAACTGCATTTTCGCCAATACTGGTTGCGTACAAAGCGCGGATAGTACCGGGAGCAGCTTCGGCAGGATTAGTAGCACCGATTAAAGTACGGAAGTCTTCAACGGCATTATCTTTTTCTAAAATTGCCGCCACGATTGGGCCTGAAGACATAAACTCTACCAACTCGCCGTAGAAAGGACGCTCTTTGTGTACTGCGTAAAATTCACCGGCTTTCTCAGCAGAAAGTTTAGTGAGTTTCATCGCTACGATACGGAATCCGCCTTCGTTAATTTTTGCCAAAATAGCACCGATGTGTCCAGCTTTGACAGCATCAGGTTTGATCATGGTGAATGTTCGATTACCAGCCATTTTCTTATTTTTAGATGATAAAAAAGTCAATATTTTTTCAAAAACGGTGCAAAAGTAAGTAATCCCCATTAATCCCCCTAAAGCCGTCTGGTATTATTTTGGTTTACTGCATAAATTTTGTCAACTTCGCAGTCTGATTTGGCATAAGCAATGGAAAATATTGATCAACTGAAAACGCTCCTGGCGATCCCCAAAGATATCGTTATCACTTCCCACCGAAACCCGGATGGTGATGCCATCGGTTCTTCTTTGGCGATGTATCGTTACCTGAATACCCAGGGGCATACCGTACGTGTTATCTTCCCTTCGGAATACCCGGATTTTGTAGCGTGGCTGCCCGGTGCAGAGGACATTATCATTCACGATATTGAGCCCGAAAAAGCAGATGAGGTCGTGCAGAGGGCTGATTTGATTTTTTGTTTGGATTACAATTCGCTCGATCGAATTGATAAGCTGGGAGAAACTATCGGCGCTCAAAATGATGCGACATTGGTGATGATAGATCACCATCTGTATCCGGATATACAAGCGGAATTCCAATTATCGGTAACCTCAGCGAGTTCGACCTGTGAATTAGTCTATGATTTCATCAAAATGATGGACGATTTGAAGGTGATTGATAAGGACTTAGGAGAATGTTTGATGACGGGTATCCTCACGGACACTGGTTCTTTCAAATACAGCACTTCACCGCGTTTGTTCCGGGTTGTGGCACATCTGCTGGAGATTGGAGTCGATGATTACAAACTTCAGGATTTGATTTTCAATAGCCAACAAGAAAAGCATTTACGTTTGCTCGGTCATTGTTTGAAAAATCGTATGGAGATTATCGAAGAATACCAAACGGGGATCATTTGGCTTAACCGCCGTGATTATGAGCAGTTTGATATTCAACGTGGGGATACCGAAGGGATTGTCAATTATTTACTGAAGTTGAAAAATGTAAAAATTGCGGCCTTTATCACCGAGCAACCAACCATTGTAAAGCTTTCGTTGCGATCCAAAGGCGATATTTCGGTACAGAAAATTGCTCAGGATCATTTCAAAGGCGGTGGGCACAAAAATGCTGCGGGGGGATCATCTTACGGCACTTTACGCGGTACTATCAATCGACTTAAGCAAATCTTACCACAATATCATCAGGAGTTATTAAAACAGTAATCCTTATGCGTTTATCTTCTCTTTCGGGCTTGATCGTAGTCATTATTGCCCTGAGCATGTTTGCCTGTGAATCAGGAAGCAATAGTGGCAATAGTAATGACGGCATGTCACCTTCCGGCTATCGTTATACTCACCACATCAAGAATGATGGGAAAAAACCCGAAGTTGGTTCTGAAATCACTTACCACAATGTCGTTTTCCTAAATGATACGACTTTAGTGCAATCGACTTTCACCGGAGGTAAACCTTGGAAAGCCGTCTTGCCAGATCCCGATAGTATTCCAAAACCTCCACGCCCGGATTACGAAGCTTTCTTCCTGATGTCACCCGGTGATAGTATGACGATCTACCAAACATTGGACACTTTTCCACCGGATCGCCTACCACGTGGGGTTAAGCCATCTGATGTGTTTAGCTATAACCTTAAATTGATTTCTATCAAATCTAAAGAGGAAGTGGAGCAGGAGAAAGCGACGCTACTTGCACGTCTTGAAACGGTAAAAGATAGTCTTAAAGTGGCCATTGAAGATTTCCACCACGATGGTTTTGACGATGGTGTATTGCAAACCACGGAATCTGGCCTGCAATACATTGTCAACCGTGAAGGAACAGGTCCTAAGGTTAAGGATGGTGGTTTTGCTCGCGTTCATTACATAGGCATGTTACACAGCGGTGATGTATTCGACGAGAGCTTCTCAAAATTGCAACCTCGGGCCTTCCGTATCGGTCGGGGAAGAGTGATTCCGGGCTGGGATGAAGGTATTCCGCTGATGAATGTTGGAGGCGAATACACCTTTTTTGTGCCTTATCAATTGGCTTATGGTGTTGCAGGAAACCCGCCACGAATCCCGGAAAAAGCCAATCTCGTCTTTTTTGTCAGTTTGGTGGAGACCTATTGATTGGTCGTTTGAATGAGAATATTAATTATTCAAACTGCTTTTTTAGGAGACGTTGTACTCGCAACGCCGTTAATAGAAAAGCTCAATTCGGTTTTCCCGAATGCTCAACTTGATTTCCTGCTACGTAAGGGAAATGAATCTTTACTTAAGGATCATCCGCATTTGCGCAAGCTTTGGATATTTGATAAAAAAAACGGCAAATATCGTCAACTGTGGCGTTTAGTACAACAAATCCGAAAGGAGCGTTATGACTATGCGATTAATCTACAACGCTTTGCTACTTCCGGCTTGTTGACCGCTTTTTCTGGTGCGAAGCACACCATTGGTTTTGCTAAAAATCCCTTGTCTTTTCTTTTCAGTCGGCGATTTCCGCATGAAATTACTCAAGATGGAACTGTACACGAAGTAGAGCGTAATCTCAGCTTGCTATCGGGCTGGTGCGATACTGATTACGTCGGCCCTCGTTTATATCCCTCGGCCGCCGACTTAGCTAAGGTTCAGCAAGACTCGCCTTATCTCTGTTTAGCACCGGCTTCTATCTGGTATACCAAGCAACTGCCAGCTGCACAATGGGTACGCTTGATTCGTCATTATCGGGGGCAGTATAAGATTTTTTTACTGGGAGCACCCTCGGATCACGCGCTTTGTGATAAGATCAAGACTGAGGCTGGTACTGGAGATGTACACAATCTGGCCGGCGAATTGAATTTACTGCAATCCGCTGCACTGATGCGTTCGGCGCGTATGAATTTCGTCAATGATTCGGCGCCGCTTCACCTGGCATCATCGATGAATGCCCCGGTGGTTGCTTTCTTTTGTTCAACGGTACCGGGCTTTGGGTTTGGGCCCCTGTCGGAACAATCTTGGATATTCGAACATGATACGCCTTTGACTTGTCGCCCTTGTGGTTTACACGGCAAGCGGACTTGTCCCGAAGGGCATTTCAAATGCTCGGAAATACCAATTGAATTGCGTCTCGCAGAATTACCAATCTAGGTAGGGTGCGGAGAGGAGAATAAATGATTAGTTCACTTGATGAATCAGCTTCTTCACAGTTCGTTGGCCACCTGAGTCGATAACTTCTAGAAAGTAAATACCTGCAGGTAAAGATTGATTGAGCCGCCATTGATACTGGCTAGCGGTGTTTGGGATGGCCGGAATTGTTTGCAAGAGTTGCTTGCCCTGCAGATCGAGTAGGCTCAACCGTTGAATAGTTATACTTGATGAAAAGGTTAAACTAATTTGGTCTCGGAATGGATTTGGGAATACGTCAATTGTGGCTTGAGATGCATTTAAATCAAAGCTTGAAGTAATCACTTCACAAGTATTGAAATACTGTGGTGTACTAAAATTACTCAAACCAAAATCACAGATCGTACGTACCTGGTACTCGTAATCCGCACAGCTATCCAGATTTTCAATCAAACAATTACTATTTGTGGACGTTAAGCTTGTCCAATCTTCAAGACCCCATTCTCGATAACGCAAGGTGTATGAGATTGCGTCAGGTATTTCGAGCCAACTAAAATACACAGAGTGATTGCTCGTATTGACGGTGGCAAAAATATCGTTGGGCGCATTGCAGGGGAAACTACCGGGGCTAAACAGGTTCACACAGTAATCTTCAATTTCACCGAAGAAACCATCAATACAAGGATCAGTTGCCGCATCAGTATTCTTCATTAAGACTCGCATACGGGTAGTCCCTTCCAACGTGCTCATTGGAATTTCAACATTAGCGAGAATAGTCTCACCGTTAAAGCTGACACCCGAGTAGATCAACTCATTCTCATCGAAGGTACCATCCTGGCTGAAATCAATCCATACCGTAAAGGCTTCCTCGTAAGTACTGCTGGCAAACCCCGGGCGAAGCGTTAAGACATAATTACTGCCCAGTGCCAAATCAGCTACCTGCTCTTGCACATGGCAATACCCGTTATTGTTTTCAGAAAAATGATTCAGATTATTGAAGCCAACTTGGGCAATCCACTCAAATGCCGCTTCTACTTCCCACGGATGACAATAATTGTGATCCAGGCAACTTCCACAGCCCTGGGTGGTAAAAGCCTGGAGTTCGCTGGGCTGACTATTCTCACCATCACAAACGGCTACAATATAGTATTCATAATCTGTGCAGGGGGCTAAATTATCGAGTTCTCCAGCGTTGGAAAAAGCACTGGATTCGACCACCCAATCTGATTCGCCCACCGGCCGAAAGAATATGAGGTATTCATCCGAAGGAAGATTGCCCAGCCATTCAATTTGAATACTATTCCCCAAAATGCTGTGATTCACATTCAAGGGCGGTAAGCAATCTGTATTTTCAATAATATCAATACAATAATCTTCAACCTCACCGGCAAAAAAGTAATCTACGCAAGCGTCGTAGTGATCTTCACGGAATGCGACGCGCATACGTGTACTACCTAACTCAGCGGTATTAGGAATGAAAAGAAAGCCGTTAGCAGATTGTCCGGGAATAACGGAGTTGAACACTTGCTCTTCTTCATTATCAAAAAAGCCATCTTGATTGAAGTCGATCCAAATATTGAAGTGGCCATCAATTTCAAAAAATTCAAATTCTGTTTCAATTTGAATTTCGTGAATAGAGCCGATGCTTAGCGGGATGGATAAATCCGTAAAACTGGAATAGGCATTCGAAGGATTTTCAGAATCATTGACAAAATCTCCGATTTCAAAATGACTGATCCAAACATTACTCTGAGGGCCATCAATGGGGCAGTAAGGGTGCTCTTGACAGGGAGAACAGCCCATGGTCACGAGGGTTAAAATTGGAGTGTAGTTGCTAGTTCCGTCGTTACAATTTGTTTTAATACGGAAATCGTAAGCAGTACATAACTCTAAGGCACCAATTGAAATTTCAGGTTCGTCAGCCCCCGTGGCTAACCATTCAAAAGTGCCACTTTCCCGAATTTCAACGACATAGTTGTTCGCTACCGAAACGGGATCCCAACTTAGGCTTATGCTGTTGGTGGTCACTTCAGTGACTTCGATAATTGGCGGAGCAATACAGCAAGCATCGGTCAGGAAAGAAAAGAGAGCCGAATAATCACTGCTCTCGTTATCACAAACCGATTGCATTTGCACTTCGTAATAAGTGCAACCGGATAAGTTGGAGAAGGTGTATGGGTAATCAATATCTTCGATGATGATCCAGGCGGGACTACCCACGGGACGATATCGAAGATTGATGACGTTGGCTGCCGGACTATCTTGCCAATGCAGCGTAGCACTTTCGGCGGTCAAGTCACTGGTATACAGGTTGAAAGGTGGAAAGCAACCTTCGTAAGTGCATTCCAGCATCAAATGATTGTACGCACTTTCGATGTCAAGTCGGCCACCACTGGCGGTAATTCCTGAAAGACTAGTATTTTCGCTTACCCCATCCAATAAATAATCACGCATTTTAAGCGCTGCTTCTTGGGGGTTACTCTTGGCAAGGTGCGAGAAACTAGGGCAAGGGCTATTGTAAAGCAAGCCGATGGCACCACTGACTTGGGGCGTTGCCATCGAAGTGCCCGTTGCGGCACCGTAATAAGCATCAACCTGTGTACTCCAGATATCTACGCCGAAGCTACCTAAGTCAACATGGGTTTGACCGTAGCCCGCAGGATTATATTTTACATCATGGTGATCTACACTGGTCACACTGATCAGAAAATCAGAGGTACAAGCTGTAGGCATATCACCTTGCTGATCGACATCTATATTCAGGTTGGTTGTTGCTGCCGCATTAAGAATACCTTCTTCTCCAAGTAGATCGTATACTTCACACCACAAATTCATATCATCGGGACTACCATAGTCAATTCCCCAAGAAGAATTAGTGGCAACCACAAAAGCACCTTGTGTGCCATTTGAGTCATTATACAACTGACGATTCACAAAAGGATAGCTGTAAGCTGCCAACACATCACCTACATTTCCCCCCATTTTAACCATCATCAACTTCACATTCCAATTGATCCCACTAATGCCTAAACCATTATTGCCACTGGCTCCGGCAATTCCCATTACTTGCGTACCATGTTCCTCGCCGCTCAGATTGTGCACTTCGTCGTTGCCATCGGAGGCATTCCAACCCAGGTAGTCATCAACGAAGAGATTACCATCGTCATCTTGACCGTTACCAGGAATTTCTGCGTGATTAATCCAAATGTTGGCAGCAAAATCAGGATGCCCCACCTCAAAACCGTCATCAATGACGCAAATGACGATGGTATCACCGAAAAAAGTATTACCGCCCTGGATTTGTTGCCAAACTGCGGCGACATTTAGATCGACACCGTAAGTGCCCCCATTTTGTCCAGTATTATAAAGATGCCACAGTTGTGAAAACAAGGGATCATCGGGTAAGGTACGATGCTCTACAAAATAATCGAACTGAGCAGATTGAACCCAAGGTTGTTTTTGGATAAAAGAGAGTACCGTTTGCTCATTCACTAGGGTATGGTCAAATTGTAAACGACGTACCTGAAAAGCTTCTGCTACCCAACCTTTATCATAGAGGTTAAAATCTAGTTCATTTTGGAGTTGGTGAAACTGAGTAGTAGGAAAAGCTTTATCTACAACGCGAACAAGAATTTCCCCCTGTAGGTGATCCAAAGACTGAGAATAGAGGGGAGATAACCACAGGGTGGAGACAACGAAAAGTAGATATAGTAAGGATCGTTTTCTTCCTATCATAGTACTAATACACGGTAAAGCATTCTTCGCCAGTTTCTAACGATAAAAATACGACTTTTAATGCTTCAAAACTGCTTTTAATATGACAAATCAGACCTTGTTAGGATGAAAAATTAGCGGGAGAAAAAGTAGGCTTTCTGCCATGAATTTCTAATTTTGTGGCATGACTACAGAACAATTCAATAAACTTCAAGACCGGCTGGACTCGATAAGGAGGTATCTTTGACGTCGATAAGCGTCTAGAACAGATCGAGGATAAAGAACAGCAATCACAAGATCCGAATTTTTGGAATGCTCCCGACCGGGCGCAAGCTATCCTCAAGTCTTTGAAAATTGACAAGGCTTGGGTAAAGTCGTATTTGGATATTCGTGAGATGCTAGACGATTTGGAAGTACTCCAAGAGTACTACAAAGAAGGTGAAGCGACCGAAGAAGAGGTAGAAACCCAGTATCAACAAGCGTTGGGTGCTATTGACGATCTAGAATTCAAATCAACCCTCAACCAACCCGAAGACGAACTTAACTGTATTCTCGAGATCAACGCCGGGGCCGGCGGCACCGAAAGTTGCGATTGGTCTGAGATGTTGTTGCGCATGTATACCATGTGGGCAGAAAAAAATGGTTTCAAATGGGCGGGCCTTAATCGTCAAGATGGTGATGTAGCAGGTATCAAATCTGCTTCAATTGAGATTACGGGGGATTTTGCCTATGGTTATCTGAAAGGCGAGAATGGTGTACACCGATTAGTGCGGATCAGCCCATTCAACGCTCAAGGGAAACGACAAACTTCTTTTGCCTCCGTTTTTGTGCATCCAATGGTGGATGATTCTATTGAGATAGAAATCAATCCTGCCGACTTAGAATGGGATACTTTCCGAGCTAGTGGTGCCGGTGGGCAGCACGTCAACAAGACAGAATCTGCCGTTCGGGTACGACACCTGCCAACGGGACTTGTTGCCGAATGTCAGCAGGAACGATCTCAGCATTTGAATCGAGAAAAAGCAATGCAGATGTTGAAATCTCGTATCTACGAGTTAGAATTGAAAAAACAGCAAGAAGAAAAAGATAAGATCGAAGCCTCCAAAACTAAAATCGAGTGGGGTGCTCAGATTCGCTCTTATGTATTGGATGATCGTCGGGTGAAAGACCATCGGACGAATTATCAGACCAGCAATACTGATGCGGTGCTCGATGGAGATATTACTCCGTTCTTGAAAGCCTGGTTGATGAATGATGTAGTGGAATAATCAAAATGGATTATTCCGCTGGATCGATGGTTGAATCTCTAATCCAATCTTCGTAAGCAGTATTGGCCTCCACTTCAAATTTCATAATGCATGGGACATCGTAGGGATGAACACTTTCCACTGCTTGTATGACCTTTGACCAAAGTGCTGTACGCGTCTTAACGATACTCACCCATTCCTTATCCGATGTGATTTGCGCTTTCCACCAATAGGCACTTTTCATGGGAAAAATATTGGCGCAGGCGACTAGCTTTTGTTCGACTAAAAAATTTGCAACCTTCGTGGCAGAACGCTCGTTAGCGTGTGTAATATATATCGCAATGAATCCCATGTGATTGTCTTATTGTTGCCCGAAAATTATGAAACTAAATCCAGATTCCCTCATCTTTCGTTGTGTGCAACTGGCTGCCGTCAGTGTTTTTGCGGGGCGAGCCTGGCAACATTTATTTTACGATGCCCCTTTTCGGACTTTGCTCTGGGATGAACATTGGATGAGACCTATAGTGGAGCGAGTAGGGTGGAGCAGTTGGGATAGTTATATTACAAGCCCCACCGTCGATGCCAGAATCGAACAAATCATTTTTGGCTTTGGCGTATTTTACGTTTTATGTGCTTTAGGTGCAGCGCTTATCCAGTATTTACCGACTTGGTTATCCAGGGTTTTATTAAGTGTGGGGACCTTAGCGCTATTATTTTTGGGCTTTTTATACTGTAAAGAAAAGTTTTTTAGCCTGGGGCAATTATTGGAATACAGCCTACAAATCTCGGCACCAGGCCTACTTTTTTTATTTTTTTTGAAAAAAAGGATCAGCTCGCAATGGTTGTGGTGGTTGAAATTAGCGATTGCCTTTACCTTTATTTGTCATGGTTTGTATGCCGTAGGCTATTATCCGAGACCGGGCTATTTTACTGAGATGACGATGAATATTCTAGGCTGCTCGGAGCAAACGGCGATTGTGTTTTTACGGATTGCTGCTGCTTTAGATTTTGTAATCGGTATTGGAATATTTTTTCCTGTAAAAGTCGCGCGTTGGATTGTTGGATATGCCGTAATATGGGGCCTGGCAACCACATTAGCTCGCATTTGGGCGTATTTAGAATGGGATTTCTTGCTTGAAACCTTAGGACGTTGGGGATTTGAAACGCTATATCGTTTTCCTCATTTCTTGCTTCCCCTGACCCTTTATTTATATTGGAAGAAGCTCTCAAAAAATGCATCCGCTTATCCTGCCTAATTGATAGAATAGCTTTTTACTGTTGGATTAATACTGATTTGATAGATTGCTGTCCATCGGCGGTAATGATCCGTAAATAATAAATACCTGCTGCTACATTCGGAAGTATTATCTGGGGTTGATTAATGCGTTCCCAGTTGTTTATGCTGCGCCCATTTACCGATTCTAAGCGAACTTGATAGGCGCCTGACTGAATTCGCTCGGGTAATTGAAGCTGAATGGATTGGTTAGCTCGAGTGGGATTAGGATAGATCTCAAATTGAAAATCGACTGTTGGGGCTAAGTCTATAACCGGCGTGAGGGCTGCACAATTAACCGAATCAATCCATATAAAAGCAGTGGTTAAAATCGTATTCCGATTTGGAAAATCAATGGTGTGACCGACGCCGGACATCAGTTGACTGTTGACGAGCGCTCCGGTATTTTCTAAAGCCTCTATGATGGGGTAAAAGCGCACATTTGGATTATCCTGACTGCCATGAACGAGGTAAAAAGGTTTATTTTCGGCGTTTTGGATTACACCGGTAACTTGATTGGTGCCTTCAATTGCGGCCCCAATGGGCAAAAAGCCGCGAAAGCGGTCGCTATGATTCAGCCCATAAGAGTAAGTCGTGCGACCGCCCCAGGAAAAGCCCATTGCGTATACTTTCTCAGCATTAATATTATACCACAAAAACACAGAATCAATCAGTGCCGTGGTAAAGGCCGTATCAATGGGATCATCGACTTGTCCATCAACGCCACCATCAGGACAGGCCAGAATCAGGTTGTTTGTCTCTGCAAATTGAATTAAAGTATCACACCAACTTTCTGCGTCCCAGCGATTGGTGTTGAAAGGATGAAACCCAATCATCAAGCGATGTGGGGTATTCTCGTCGTAAGCCGATGGGATGTAAAGAGAGTATTTTTTAGCCGGATCAGTTTGAAAAGCGAAATCGCCATCGATTCGGACTTGTGCTGATAAGGAAAGAGAAATCAGAAAGAAGAAAAACAATAAGCGCATGGTAGTGTGATTTGCTGAAAGGTAGAAAAAAGACTGTACGCCTTTTAACAAATCCACTGGCTTTGTCTGCGGGTCGACGAATCAATCTAGAGGGCAAGGATTTCCGCCATACGGATCAACTCTTGCTTGACTCCTTTTTCTTTACTAATGGCATCTTCGAAAGACGTATGTCGTACTTTATCGTTGATGACACCGACCATTACTCCGGCTTTGCCATTCAGTAAAGCATCAACGGCCGAATGACCAAGTCGACTCGCCAGTACTCGATCCAGAACCGTAGGAGAGCCACCACGTTGGAGGTGACCGATGATGGTGACCTTCGTATCGTAGAAATCAAATTTTTCTTTGACTTGGCGGGCCACTTCCATCGCTCCACCTGATTTATTACCTTCCGCTACAATGACCAAGCTAAATAGCTTTTTCCGTTTCACCCCCTTTTTTAAGCGGCTAATAAGGTCGTCAATACTCGTACTCGACTCCGGAATCAGTACAGAGCTCGCACCACTTCCAATCCCTGTGTTGAGTGCGATAAAACCACTATTTCGGCCCATGACCTCAACAAAGAACAAGCGGTTATGTGAATCGGCAGTATCACGAATTTTGTCTACGGCATCAACGGCAGTATTCAGTGCGGTATCAAAACCGATGGTGTAATCCGTACCATACAGATCATTATCGATGGTCCCGGGGATACCAACGAAAGGGATATCAAATTCTTTGCTGAAAATATTGGCTCCAGTGAAGGTACCATTTCCTCCAATCGCTACACAAGCGTCAATATCGTTGGCGATGAGGGTCTCATGGGCTAAGTGACGCCCTTCGGGGGTTCGAAATTCTTCGCTGCGAGCGGTTTTGAGAATGGTCCCACCACGGTGTATAATGTTACCTACATCGCTGGTTTCTAAGCGGCGAAGATTCCCGCGGATCATTCCGTCATAACCTCGAACAATGCCGTAAATATGTAAATTGTGATAGGTAGCGGTTCGAACTACGGCGCGGATGGCAGCGTTCATACCGGGTGCATCGCCTCCGGAGGTAAATACAGCAATGCGTTTAATATCTTTACTCATAGGTCTATAAAATCCACTATCGTTACTGAGTATCTAGTGTCAAAAAGTAACAGTTTGAAACCCAAAGAGTTCTTCGTTATTACTTGCCCACTTCTACTTTTTCGTGCTGTAAGTGATAGCGGACGAGGTTATCAATCGGTTTTTTAATAATGATCCCTAATTTAAGACATCTTTCCGCAAAAACCACTTCAAGGATGTCTTGAAAATAATAAGCGACTGAGCCGACAAAATGAATCGGTACATCATTATGTCCCTTGTATTTTCTGACGTGGCGATCAATGAATTCACTAAACGCCCGTTGTACGATTTGCTGAATATAAACCAAATCTTTATTGTCAGAGAGGAATCGAGCAAAAGAAGCAAGAAAAACATTGGCGTCCTCGTCCTCATAAATGCGATTAAGCAGTTCGCGCTTAGTGAATTTATAGCGTGCCTTAAATCGGCGGGTAACTTCCTCGGGAAACTCTCGGTAGAAATAACCACGTAACAAAGATTTACCTAGGTGTGATCCACTGCCTTCATCTCCCAACAAATAACCAAGATTGGTGACATTGTCAGTAACGCTTTCTCCGTCGTACAAGCAACTATTAGAGCCGGTACCCATGATGCAAGCAATCCCCGGCTCATTGCCACAAGTTGCCCGGGCCGAAGCCAAAAGATCATGATCTACAAAGACTTTTGCATTTGGAAATATCTGGCGTAGTCCTGCTGCAACAATCTCGCACCGATAAGCATCCGAACAGCCCGAGCCGTAAAAATAAACGCGAGTGGCTTGCTGTACTGGCATTTCCTTACTAAAGGTCTTGTTCAGCTCTTCCGCAATACGGTCTGAAGTAAAAAAGAAAGGGTTGAAACCAATGGTACTGGTTTCCATCTGCTGCCCATCCTGATCTATGATACGCCAATCGGCCTTGGTCGATCCACCATCTGCAATAAAAATCATAAATGAGGTATTATGTTATGGCCAAAGGTAGTGTATTTTTTACACTAACTAAAGGCTTTCTTCAAAATTTAAAAGTAAATATTTTGAACTTTAAAGGATAATCTACGGAAAATCAGCTTTTTGCGTTCAATTCTCTTGTGTTGGAAACAAGAATTAATCCGGAATGTGATAATTATACAAGCGGGCTTCGAAACGACAAATTTCCCTTTTTCGGGTGGGAATATCCCATTGCCCATCGTAGGTCAGGAAAGACGGAACGTATCGATTACCAATCTTTTTCAATTCAATCTGCATCTCTACATCAAAGTCAAACAAAGCACCGGAGTGGCGAAGTTGGTAGCGCCGCCCCAAAATTTGAAAATTACTTTTTTCAAAATAGGTTTCGAGGTATTTAACGACGGTCTTTCCAGTCTTTCGTTTTAGGTACTCCGGCTTGACTCTTACGGAAAAAACATAGCAAGGCGTACCGTCATGATAGGCTTTGGAACTAATCCGGTAATCATAATACTTGGCCATCCGTTCTGAGAAGATCTCGGTTTTGTTACCAATAAATGGTACCGAAGCCTTTTCGCCGGGGTAAAAGATGAGCTTTTTCAGCTCCGCTACGTGTTTGGCCATTCCTCGCGGACGTCGGCTTATTTCGGCTGCTGTCCTTTGTTTTTCACAAACACGCCCGTGAGTAAAAAACAGACGATCGTACATTCTTGCGGTGTAGTATCGCAGTTTTCGTTTCCGCTTGAAATATTTACCAGTTACCGTCTCTTGTACAACTTCCATGGTTCGGCAATCCCCATCACTGGTTTGATGAGTAGTGCTCGTATAACTGGCTTTGACTTCTTGTTTTTTATTGTAAAAAAGTAACTGATTATCAGCGGAGTAGGAGAGTGTCCGAATGTTTTTAAAAGCTTGATAAAAGGTCTTGTCATTGCGAACTAAATCGATAAACTCTGCTACCGAAAAGTCAGAACGACTTGCAGTAACCACTAAAGGATCAAGTATGACATAGCCAAAATTAGTTTTAGTGCTATCCTGTCCCCAAAGGCCAAGAGCCAGGAAAAATGATAAACTAAATATGGATAAATTTTTATAAAACAATTTTACTCAGTTAAAAATTTCTGCACAATACTACATCGAAAATATACACGAATATAATGACTGCTGAGCGGAATATAAATATTCATAAAACGCTGAGGAGAGTGGGGGAGTGTGGGGTCTTTGAAAATAATTAAAATATAATCTCTGGAATCGTTATTTATGGCTATTTTCGCAGCGATTTTGACTAACCAAAACAAGCTACAGGATTCAAAAAAACGAAAAGCTTGTCTAACCCAATTAGGAATCATGAAGCAAATTGCTGTTATCGGTGCTGGTACGATGGGAAATGGCATTGCCCACGTCTTTGCAATGAAAGGATATTCGGTTGCGCTTACCGATGTCTCGGAAAAAGCGCTGGAAAAGGCGATAGCCACGATCGGTAAGAATCTCGATCGAATGATCGCTAAAGAGAAAATTAGTGAAGCCGACAAAACGGATACCCTCAATCGAATTAAGACGTTTACGAAAATTGCTGAAGGCGTAGAAGGAGTAGATCTCGTGGTGGAGGCCGCGACGGAAAATATCGATCTTAAACTACGTATTTTCGAAGAGATTGATGAGCACGCGCCGGCTAATGCGATTTTGGCGTCTAATACTTCTTCCATTTCAATTACCCGTATTGCCGCAGTGACCAAGCGTCCCGATAAAGTCATTGGGATGCATTTCATGAACCCAGTACCGGTGATGAAACTTGTAGAAGTCATCCGTGGTTATTCTACAACCGATGAAGTCACCAATCTGGTGATGGAAACGTCTCGGAATCTGGGTAAAATTCCCGTGGAAGCTAATGATTATCCTGGTTTTGTTTCAAACCGTATCCTGATTCCGATGATCAATGAAGCCATTTATACTTTGCACGAAGGCGTTGCTGGTGTGGAAGCGATTGACACAGTGATGAAACTGGGGATGGCACATCCGATGGGGCCGCTTCAACTTGCAGATTTCATTGGATTAGATGTATGCCTAGCCATTTGTCGTGTACTTTATGATGGCTTTGGAAATCCTAAATATGCGCCTTGTCCATTGCTCGTCAATATGGTGACGGCCGGTAAACTCGGCCGCAAATCGGGTGAGGGTTTCTACACTTACACCCCTGGTAGCAAAGAAATAAAAGTATCGGCTAGTTTTCAATAGGCCTCACAGACTGATTTTTGATAGATGATAGTGAAAAAATGGATCTTGAAGGCAATTACCCAAAAGGTGATTTCTTATTTGCCGGGCAGCCAGCGGATCAATTATTTTTTTCAAAAATACGTCACTAAAGGCGTCTATCTAAGTGAGGAATACTTTGAAGATCGACTGATTCACGCTAAGTCACATCAAGATGGCTACAAGCAATGGATTGGTCCTTTAAAAGGTATTACCACCCTGGAATTGGGAACCGGGTGGTATCCGGTGGTTCCGATCAGTCATTTTTTAGGAGGAGCCGACCACGTTTTAACTGTTGATATTTCACCACTTCTCAGCAAAGAACATTTGCTAACGACAATTGATCGATTTCTGGAGCGTCTCAATCAGCTAGATAATTACATCGAAATTGTACCAGCTCGCCTCGATCAGTTAAAAAAACTGAGATCAACCGGAGATAGTCTGACTTTAGCAGAATTACTCACTGAGCTGAAGATGCGTTATCTAATTGCGGATGCCCGTTCACTGGATTTACAAGATCAAAGTGTAGATTTGATCCATTCGAATAATACCTTCGAACACGTTTATCCAGATATCTTACACGCTATTTTACTGGAATTCAAAAGAGTAGGGCGTCTAGGTGGCCTGATGTCTCACTTCGTCGATATGTCGGATCACTTCGCACATTTTGATACGAGTATCAATATTTATCACTTTCTGCGTTTTTCTGAACGGGCCTGGCAACGGATCGATAATTCCGTTCAACCACAAAACCGGCTACGTTACAGTGAATTTCTGGAAATGTATAAGACTTTGGATCTCCCGATTACGGATACGTTCTACCGCCCCGGGAATATTGAAGAGGTCAAGGCCACACCGCTCGCCGAAAAATTTAGTAATTATGCTTTAGAAGATTTGGCGATTAGCCATTGCCATTTGTATTCGAAGCTAGAGTAAAAACTTAGCTCCCACCTTTGTACTTGTCAATCTCTCGCCGCTCGCGCTTAGTTGGCCGTCCGGCCCCTTTTTCACGTCGCTCGGCAGCACCCTTGCCGACATACCAATCTTGATATTTGTTGAGTTCTTCCGGTGGAGTGAGATTTTCGTAGCACACTTGAGCAAGCGGCGCCGATACCCGCTTCTCAATCAGGTCGATGACTTTGAACGTTAAATCGAAACCACCTTTTCGGACATGTAAGGTTTCATCTCTTTGCAATAAGTAGGCTGCCTTCACGGACTTACCGGCAATTTTTACCTTTCCGGTCTTACACGCATCCGTAGCCATCGTTCTGGTTTTAAAAATACGTACACTCCACAACCATTTATCGACTCTAACTTTGTCCAGCATTACTGAATTCTATTTTTCTTTTAATGTTGGGTATTTTAAATCCATTTTCTCCATCGTTTCCATAACTATTTTCGCAATAGCATAGTTCCGATACCAACGCTGATCGACTGGGATAATATGCCAGGGAATAGTACTTCGATTGATGGCATCTTCATAGCAAGCCCGGTAGCGATCCCATAGTTTCGCTTCTTCCCAGTCCCCGGGATTGTGCTTCCAGTTTTTCTCGGGATCATCGATGCGTTCCTGCAATTTCTCTTGTTGACGTTCCTGTGAAAGGTGCATATAGAACTTAAGGATAGTCGTATGGTTATCGAAGACCAAGAGTTCTTCAAAAGCATTGATGGCTTTGATGCGTTGATCGACTCGTTTTTCATCAATCCACCCATGAACACGTTGAATGAGAATATCTTCGTAATGTGAGCGATTGAATATCTTAATTTCACCGCGTCGTGGCGCCTGTTTGTGCACCCGCCACAAGAAATCGTGGCTGAATTCCTCATCGGTTGGTTTTTTAAAAGAATAGGTTGATACTCCAATGGGGCTGCAGCGACCGAATACATTCTTAGAAGCGCCGTCTTTACCACTGCTATCCATCCCTTGAAAGATTACCAAAAGGTTTTCTTTTCCCTGAGCGTACATCACTTCTTGTAGTTGGGCAATACGGCGACTATAATCTTTGGCTAAATCGCGAATATCATCTTCATCGGTACCCTCTGGGGCCCGGGTCGAAAAGTCGGAAAGTTTAATCATTAAGGTTGGATCTTGCGTTCTGGTTAACGATAGAGCAGTCAGATTTTATGTACCCATTTTACTGCGTTTCACCAAATAGGCTTGTAATACCTGGCGGAATCCCTGGTGTATATCAGCTTCTACAAAATCGATGCGGTATTGTAAGCATTTGATTTTGAGCTGCTCGGTGAATTTGGCCATTTGACTGACATAATGCTCTTTTACTTGGTTGGACTGTAGCCGAACTTGCTCGCCACTTTCCATGTCGATAAAGATATAAGGCCGATTTTCAAATTCAAAATCTATTTCTTTTGATTTATCGACAACATGGAAAAGAATGACCTCGTGCTTGTTGTGCTTGAGATGCTGTAAGGCTGAAAATAGCTGCTCGGTATGCTCACTGTCTTCAAACATATCGCTGAAAACCATCACCATCGAACGTTTGTGAATACTATCGGCAATTTGATGCAGCGCCTGTGCGGCATTGGTCGTTTTATTACGCTCAGGATTTTGGATCAACTTCTCAAGATAAGTGAGCAGCAAGCGGTAATGTGAGGTACTGGATTTACACTGGGTGTGATTACGTACTTCTTTATCAAAAATACTGAGTCCGAAGGCATCTCGTTGTTTTTTCAGCAAGTTCATTAATGAAGCTGCCGCCAGAGCCGAAAAGCGAAGCTTATTGGTATACGCTTGTGTTTTTTTGCTGACCTCCGGGAAATACATAGACGAAGAAGCATCAATCACGATTTGACAGCGTAAATTGGTTTCTTCCTCGTATCGCTTCACAAAGAGCTTATCGCTGCGGGCATAAACCTTCCAATCGATATTTTTGGTGGATTCTCCTTGGTTGTATAAGCGATGCTCAGCGAATTCCACCGAAAACCCATGGAAGGGACTTTTGTGAAGGCCAATGATAAAGCCTTCGACTACTTGTTTGGCGAGGAGTTCAAGATTGCCCAGGTCGCGGACTTCGAAATTATCCAGTAAGTTCATAATCAATTATTAGCTGTAGCTTTAAAACGGCTGGTTGCGGAATCTGTTGCGGTAAATCCCATCAAAACAGAAAAGCTCCCGTCGGAATATCCAACGGGAGCTTTAAAGGTATCATTTTTTCAATAATCGCTACTAAGCGACCATGTTCAATGCTCTTTCAATTTTATCTTCAAGACTTTTCTGGGTAGTAACACCAACTTGCTTGTCGACGATTTCTCCATCCTTGAGGATCAAAATAGTCGGGATGCTACGTACACCGTATTTCATTGGAACAGATTGGTTATGATCTACATTCATCTTACCAACCGTTACTTTTCCGTCGTATTTAGTTGCTAGTTCTTCGATAATCGGCGTGATCATTCGGCAAGGTCCGCACCATTCTGCCCAAAAATCAACAACCGCTACGGTATCGTTTGCTAAAGCAGTTTCCTGGAAATTGCTATCTGTGAATTCGAATGCCATGATTTCTTATTTAGTTTGATTAATGTGATAATTTGTTTTACTCTGAACAGACGTTACAAGGCAATAGTTGCAAAGATATGGATTTGATTTTAGTATTTTGTCCAAATCTGGACAGTTAGAAACAAGAACATCTTTAAAGTTTTCTTAAAAGTCAAAAATGCGCTAAGTTTTTATCAATCTTCACATCAGTTTTATTTATAATCAATAACGTCCACAGTAATAAGCTCAATTGGCGTACCAATTTTTAAATAGTGTCAAAGTGACAGACTATTAATCAATGCTTCCAGTTCTTCCTGACTGAATGGCTGTTGATAAAATAAATGAAGCGCTTCACTAGTTTTGCTAATGAGTAAAGCCGGTAATTTACCACTCCAGCCGGGTTCAATTAGACTGTTCCAATTTGGATTCTGGGAAAAATCTAGGTAATAAGCAGGGTTGACAAAACTATGTTCGCGAATGTAGGCGTTAACTGCTTGAGTAGATTCGTGTCCTACATGAATCAATATCAGTTCAAAATCTTGTTGGGCTTGCAAGGTCTGCAAATGTTCATTGTTGGCTAAACATTCAGCGCAGTCCATTTGCCAAAATTGGTAAATGTATAGCTGCTGGGTATCTCTGGCAATGAGTTGTACTAAAGTATCCACTTCGATAATCCTTGCCGTTTTGCCACTAGCGACAGCTAATTTACGCTTGTCGGCCTCGGTCAAAGCACGCTCAGGCAGGGCTTGTCCGTGTGGCAATGCCGATTGGAATGAATCAACCGCCATTAACGAATCTGAGCTTTGAGAGGGGGGAGCATTACCTCCACAACCCAGACTACATAGTCCAATAAGAAATAGGATTGAAAATTGTAAAGGAGTGATATAAGAAATGAAGTGTCTCATGTAAATTGTGGGGATTTTTTTTAACCTCGTTGCCACTTACGCGTTGTACAATTGTAATTTGTAGCCTTATAGTTTTGAAAAGATGAAAAAAATAGACCGACGTTGGATTTGGATTGGCCTCGGCGTATTCACTGTTTTATTGAGAATGGTGGCCGGGTATTATCCTCATCTGGTAGAAAGCTGGTATAGCCGTAATTGGTTTCAATGGCTTAGGTATGTCAATGATTATACCATTTCGCTCTCTCCAATTCCTCTTTTCTATGTTTTGCTAATTGGAATTTTTTCTTACGCCATTTATGTATGGTTCTTTCGAAAAAAAACGAAACGCAATTGGCGTCAGCGGCTCGTCAACTTTGGTTTTTCTACCCTGGCGGTCCTTTCTGCTTTAGCTTTTATCTTTTTAACTTTTTGGGGGTTTAATTATGCCCGAGTTTCGGTGGAAGATCAGTTGGGAATGGAAGTAGTTCCTTTAGATGGTCCGGATTTAGCCCAGGAGTTTGAAATACTAACGAAGGAGTTGATTGATGTACGTAATCAGTTCGGTGAAATAGACCAAGATCATTTCCATCAAGGGGTTTTTCATGATCAACTAGAAACTGATTTACGTTCGATTGTTATTGAAACCTTTCAATCCTTAGGATATCCTACTGGTGGTAAAGTCCGTGCGCGCCTCCTCCGGCCCAAAGGGGTTTTACTCCGTATTAGTACCGCTGGATTCTACTTCCCATTTGTTAATGAATGCCATGTCGATGCGGGGCTGCATCCGCTACAAATCCCTTTTGTGATGGCGCACGAATTGGCGCACGGTTATGGTATTACGGACGAAGGCTCATGTAATTTCTTTGCCTTACTCGCTTGTAGTCGATCTGATGATTTGGTATATCGTTACAGTGGTCTACTATTGTATTGGCGATATCTGGCGGGCGAATACCGCTCCTACTATCCGGAGGAATATAAGACGGCTTATCATGAGCTGTTGACGGAGGCCATCCGAGGTGATTTACGCGCTATTCGTGAAAACGGGAAACTATACCCAGACATTTTCCCTGAATTTCGCAACTTGGCTTACAGTACCTATTTACGCACCCAAGGCATAGAAGAGGGAATGAAAAATTATAATCGAGTCGTCATGTTAGCCACTGCTTGGCGTAAGCACCATCAGTTGTCTCAATTTTCTGATTGATTTACTTTCAATAAGCTTTGTAGAATAGTCCAGAGTGTCGCATTAAGTTGCTCAATCGCTGGCCCGATTTGCCAACTATCTCGATTTCTGGCTTCAACGTAGTTAGAAATGGCCCGGATTTCCAAAAACGGTCGTTCCGCCTGTAGACAAGCCAGAAAAAATGCGGCGCCTTCCATCGTTTCCACATCAGGTAAATATTTCTGCACTGTTTTTTCAATGCTAGGTGGATAGCCGTGGACTTTATTGACGGTAAGTCCACTGACCCGAGGCAGAAATTCAAACTGCCCAGCACCTGGGTTATTCAACTGTCCATTTTGAAAAGGGGCCGCATCAGATGGAATTAAGCCCATTTCATGAACATCTAAAAAGTCTCCTTCTGCCGTCTCCGCACCAATATCCCCGAATCGTTCACTAATGACGTGCACAACACTTTCCAGAGGAATATCACGCTTATAGCTTCCCGCAATCCCCGCATTGATTAATAAGTCTGGTGCTTGGTGCGCTAAATATCGCCCCAGATTCAAAGCCGTCAGCGGCATACCCACTCCCGTAATTAATAGATCGATGCGTGTATCTTCAAGTTCGTAGATATGATCGCTGACTTTCTTGGCGGTGTCGTCTAGTTGTTTTATAAGAGGAGCAATCTCAAACGGGGTCGCCGAAACAATAGTATAATGCATAGTAGATGCTTAGAATTGGCCGATGATGGTAAAGCCGGGTGAAAATCCCAATTGCTGATGATAGTTGGCCGCAATATCGATTTTGATGTTTTTTTGGATGACATAGCCTAAACCAAAACTGAAAAAACTAGGATTAGTTTGAATGCCTACGCGGATAAACAGCGGATCGCTAATATGATATTCTAACCCCATTTTGACTCTTGCCTCAAAATCAATATCCTTTTCTACCTCAGCATGCAGCTGTAATTGCTTGGTCGGTAGATACGCTAAGCCCAGTCGAAAAACAGTCGGCAGATTCTCTCCTTCAACGATTTCTTGTCCAATTGGATTAGCGAGATGTACCCCGAGTCGAAGCACCGGAGCGAGCTTGGCCTGCAGACCCAATTGGAAACTAGGTACGCCTAAGTTGCCGTACTCGGTGATCTGCCAAACGTAATATTGAAATGAAGCACCGATATCTAGCTTGGAGCTCAGTTGCCGGGCATAAGCTAATCCAATACGCTGTTCGCGATAATCTTCAAATCCAAAACTACTGACTTGCAGGCCAAAAACACCAGACTTAGTAGGATAGGCCACTCCGGCATTAAGACTCCTTAATTCCGAAATAAAGAAGCGTTGTTCGGCAAAGGCCAACAGGCCAGGATTTTTTAACTGCGCGAGCCCCGCTTCGTTTGCAAATAAACTATTGATATCGTTGAAAGTGACTGAAGCGTCGCCCATTGCCAAACCTCTGCTGCCCGCAGCGGCGGTACCTCCCAACTGAGCTTGGAGCAGAGTTGGAATCATCAATAATAGTAAAGCAAGGTAGCGAGGCATGGAGGAATTAATTTGTGTGGTGAATATCTATGGCGTTATTGCGGGTCACTTCGGCGTAGAATGCTCCGGCTTTTGTAGAAATACGTTCTTTGCTGTCCAAATCAATACGTACCAGGCCAAAGCGATAGGTAGGACCCAGATTCCATTCGAAGTTATCCCAGGTGCTCCAATGAATATAGCCCCTCAAGTCTACACCGTTTTCGATGGCTTTGTGGCAAATAGTGAGGTAGTCTTGGATGGCACGAATCCGCTGATCATCGTTTTCTGTGCAGATGCCATTTTCGGTAATGACAATGGGGCGTTTATATCGACGATGGAAACGCTTGATGCTTCGTGCTAAGCCTTCTGGTTTATACCCCCACATTTTATCATTTGGGATACCCATCTTTTTTAACTTTCCGGGCTGATCGATCTCGGTTATCGGGGTCGGTTTAAAGGGAACGTAGGCATAGTAACTCAGCCCCCAGTAATCCAAATATTTGGCAAAAGGCCGTGCGGCCTTTTTGTGAAACCACCAATCGGTGAAGCCGGCGAAAAGTTTTCCAAAAAAATTCAAGCCGTGGAAATAGCAGGTATTAAAGGAGATACCTACTGGCTTATGTTCATCGTTCGCTTTGAGAATCTTGTAGACGACTCGATGCGCCTTTCCCATATTCTTGAGCACACGGTTGGCTTTGAAATAACTCTTTTTAAACGGAGGGAAATTACCCAGCATGTATCCATTCAATGCGTAGACATTAGGCTCGTTAAAAACATTCCAATCGCGTACATATTGACTAAAATATTGAATGCATTGATTAGCATAATCAATGAAAGCCGGAATGTTTTCCTTGTCTAGCCATCCACCTTCTTCCTCGAACCAAAGTGGGTTGGTGAAATGATGAATGACAAACATGATTTCGGTCCCTGCTGCGTTGAGTTGAGCAAAGAATTGTTGGTATTCTTTTACGACTTCCTGATCGAAGGGAGCGAAAGCTTCGCTTTGCAAACGAGCCCAATCCACTCCACAGCGGTATACGCTACCGAATTGTTGAATATA
The DNA here is from genome assembly GCA_028285085.1 of Saprospiraceae bacterium. Taxonomy (GTDB): domain Bacteria; phylum Bacteroidota; class Bacteroidia; order Chitinophagales; family Saprospiraceae; genus JAHDHW01. Next base: position 84,786 of record JANQQI010000092.1, read on the forward strand.
GCGGACATCTTCTTCCCGTTTTAATTCATGATCTGTGGTGCGTTCGAAAGTGTAGCCATCTTTGGACTGAACGCCTCGCCAGTTATGCGCTGATGCTGTTTCGATTTGGGCTGCGGCCGTTGACGTCCCCCAAAAGAAATGATCCGGAAACTGTAAGCGCATAAGGTGTTTAGTTTGCTGCTCAAAATACTCCTTCTCTCGAGATTTACCAAATTATCTCTTTACCGAGTCAGGCCTTTCTTTCCCCTTCGTTTTGTACAAGTTCATAAGGATTTTATTTAATTTTACAATTAATGGAAAAACGGTCATTGCCCAAGGGATTTTACTTTCGTCAAGCGGACAATCGAGATGTAGAGACCGCGCGGCGCATCATTTGGCAAGTATTACTTGAATACGACCTAAAGCCTGGAAATGCCGAATTGGATGCCGATCTTGAGGATATAGAAAAGTATTATGCCCAAGGCTATTTTGGGTTGATATTTAATGAACAAGGCAAGGCTGTGGGGACTTTCGCTTTGTATCCATTGCATGCTAATACGGCAGAGATTCGCAAAATGTATCTTTTACCCGAAGTACGTCGAAAAGGGCTAGGCTCCTGGATGATTGACTTCCTATTGGAAAAAGCTCAGGTACTCGGATTTCAAAAAGTTGAATTGTTGACGGCCAGTGTTTTGCAAGAAGCGATTCAACTCTACGAAAAGGTCGGATTTACGGAAGTCAAAGATCATACTGGTGGACCACGCTGCGATCGCGCTTTCATGAAATCCTTGGTTCAACAACCGTAGCTATACAACAGAAACACTATTATACCACATGGCAAAATTTAGACAAAATCACCAAAGTGCCAACAACAATTCTGGTGGCATGATTACTAAGGTTGGCATCTTTGCGGCCTTAATGGGCGGACTCTTTTTCGTCTTCAATTACTTCACTGGCGGTTCAAAGGAGGAAGAAAGCAAGGAAGGCGAATTCAGTATTGAAGTAGAGCGCCCCAAAGAGGAGGTGTTCGAACTAGAATTGATTTCCGATGAAATGCTACCCACCTCTTCCAGCAACGAAATCATCAAACGCTCTTATTATGTTTTGTCTTACTCTGAAGAACACGAGCAAGCAGAATGGGTCGCTTACAAGCTAACCAAAGCGTCGATCCAGGTACCCAACGTAGATCGCACGAATGATTTTCGTCCAGACCCTAAAGTCCGCAAAGGTTCTGCCTCTCCTAAAGATTATTACAGTACGGGTTACGATCGGGGGCATTTAGTGCCAGCCGGCGATATGGCGTTTTCAAAACGTGCGATGACGGAGACTTTCTACATGAGTAATATCAGCCCACAAATCCGCAACTTCAACGGCGGTATTTGGCGAGAATTAGAAGAAAATGTTCGGAATTGGGCTTATCGTTTCAACGAATTATATGTAGTCTCTGGTCCGGTATTGAACACTGGTGTGCGCGAACGTATTGGAGGGAACAAAGTGGCGGTGCCGGATCAATATTTCAAAGTGATCCTCGATGTCAGCGAACCAGAATTAAAAGGCATTGCTTTCTTGATTCCAAATGAAATTAGCACCAAGCCCTTAAACGAATTCGCGGTGAGTATCGATGAGGTTGAAAAATTGACGGGGATTGACTTCTTCTACTATTATGATACAGAGGCTTACGAGTCCAGTTTTGATTTGAGTTTATGGGAGTTTGATGATAAGAAATACGAAAAACGCCTCAATAATTGGAATCGACGTCAATAAGTCCATTGATTTGAATGGATTTCCGGGCTTTATTTCCCCGGAGAACTTTTTATCTTGCGACGTATAAAATATTTGAATATGTCTGAACAACAGAAGTTTATTAAGCACATCACTGAAGGTTACATTTTTGAAGGAAATGATCTGGTATTGGGGGCAGCGATGCTGGAAGGTGAAGTGATGACGGACACCTTGATCAGGGTACCTCTTAAGACCTTAAATCGACACGGTTTAATTGCAGGGGCGACCGGATCAGGAAAAACGAAGACTTTACAAATTTTGGCGGAGCAGATGTCGGCCAAGGGGATTCCTTCTTTGTTGATGGACATTAAGGGGGATTTGAGTGGTATTGCGGTGCCGAGTGACGGCCATCCAAAAATTGATGAGCGACACGAAAAAATAGGTTTTCCATTCTTAGCCGGACAGAGCACCGTAGAGTTTTTGAGCCTGTCCGAAGAAAAGGGGTTACGCCTCCGAGCAACGGTTACAGAATTTGGCCCGGTACTCTTCTCCAAGATTCTGGATCTTAATGAAACCCAATCGGGTATCGTCGCCGTCGTATTCAAATATTGCGATGATCACAAACTACCCCTATTAGATCTGAAAGATTTTAAAAAGACGATTCAATACCTGATCAACGAAGGGAAAGAGGCAGCCGAAGCGGAGTATGGTCGTTTGTCAACCGCTTCAGTTGGAGCGATTATGCGCAAAATCATCGAATTGGAACAGCAGGGCGCTGAGCAGTTCTTCGGAGAACGTTCTTTTGACGTTGAAGACTTATGTCGAATAGATGATGAGGGTAAGGGGATCGTATCCATTTTGCGTTTGACGGATATTCAGGACCGACCAAAGCTTTTTTCAACCTTTATGCTACAGCTCCTCGCGGAAGTATACGCCACCTTTCCCGAAGAAGGAGATATCGAGCAGCCCAAGCTAGTCATCTTTATTGATGAGGCGCACTTGGTTTTCGAAGAAGCTTCGAAAGCGCTACTCGACCAAATCGAAGCGATCGTGAAGCTGATCCGTTCAAAAGGCGTAGGCTTATTTTTTGTTACCCAAAACCCCGCCGATGTTCCCTCGGATGTTTTGGGGCAATTGGGACTGAAAATTCAGCATGCTCTCCGGGCTTTTACCGCGAAAGATCGCAAAGCGATTAAACTGGCGGCTCAAAACTACCCTATTTCTGACTATTACGAGGTGCCAACCCTGTTGACAGAGCTTGGAATTGGAGAAGCCCTGATTTCAGCATTGAACGAAAAAGGAATTCCTACACCTCTGGCTCACACCATGCTCAGAGCACCACAATCACGCATGGATGTGCTTACCAAAAGAGAGATTAATGATATTCTTGACAACTCCCGCTTAATTGATAAGTACAACCGGGTGGAAGATCGAGAAAGTGCATACGAAATCTTGCAAGAGAAAATTGAAGAGGCACAGGAAGAAGAAAAGCAAAACGAGCTGCGCGAACAACGCCAGAAAGCCCGTAAATCTTCACGTCGTAAGGAAAAAAGCGCTTTCGAGCAAGTGATGAACAGTACGACTACTCGTCAAATTGGACGAACCATCGCTCGTGAGTTGACACGTGGACTACTTGGCGTCCTAGGCATCGGAGGTACGAGCAAGAAACGTAAATCCAGCTGGTTCTAGTCGGAAATTAATTGCTTTCGAGGCATAGGGACGTAAGATTTCTCGTACTTTTCCCAGGGTGTATTGCGATAGAAATCTCCTCCAAAGTAGGTGACAATTTTTTCGAATACTTCGGCTTTTTGGTAGCCGGGGATGGGTTGTAATACTTCGAGGTCCTTATCCAGGAAAACGGTCGTCGGGTAGGAGAGTCGGCCTGAGGTAATCTTAGAAGCGAATTCATGGTAGCCACGTCGGCCTTTATTCACAAACTTGTACACCTCATCTTTAAACTTTATCGCCTCTTTTTGTTCGGCATCAAGGCTTACCGCGTAGAAATTCTTGTTGATATAGTCGATCAAATGGGGCTCGCTGAAGGTACTCTTCTTCATGCGGTCGCACCAACCGCACCACTTGGTGTGGACAAAGACCATGATTGCTTTAGGTTGCTTTTCTTGTTTGGTCATCGCTTCTTCCCAACTCAGCCACTGAATGGCATTATCATCCGATGCGTTGTCACTTGTACCAGTAGTGAACGAAGTAGCAGAAAGGGCTAAAAGAGCTAAGAGAAAAGGTAACAACAGCTTTCTCATACGTTTCGAAGCATTTATTTGATCGCGTAATAGTTTGGTTGTTCGTCTTGGTTACTTATACGTACTAGACAAAAATAGTTACTTTATAACAAAAAATACAAATCGCTTAAGGTGCCTGGTATTCACTTTAATAAAAGATTAACTATTAATTCAATTGGGGAGGAGGTCTAGCTTAAAATTTAGCCATTTTGGTAAAAAATATCGAGACGATCTTCTCCAATTTTGAAGCTTTTTTCGGGTTGGCCGTCGATTTGAGGCGTTGGAATACCGTATGATAAGTGCTTGGGGCTTGTGAAAATTCGAGCTTCATCCCAAAGGTTCTGCTCAATAAAGCCGTTTAGTAACTGCGCACCACCTTCAACCAATAAACTCGTTATATCTGCCTGGTATAGCTTGTCGAGTAATTGGGCAAGTAAATCCTCTTTGAAGTCGAGATGGATAAATTGGATGTTTTGATAATCGTTCTCAAGTGGCGGATTCGTGGTGACGATCCAGGTTGGATGCTGATCGTCAAATAGCTGAAGATGTCTGGATAAAGTGTTCTGGCAATCTAATACAATGCGAAGTGGTTGGGGGAGTTGTGGAAAAAAACGATTGGTCAGAGCCGGGTCATCGATCCTTGCGGTGTTAGTACCGACTAAGATGGCGCCAAGCTCTCCACGCCATTTATGAACCAGTCGTTTAGAAAATGAATTAGTAAGCCATACGGATTCTCCGTGTCGGCCAATGAAACCATCCTTGGATTGAGCATATTTTAGAACGATGTGCGGGCGTTGGTTTTTTATCCAGCACGCTTGGAAGCGACTCAAAGTTTCAGTAGAGTGGAGAAATGCTTTTGGAAAAGGGATCACCTCAACACCTTTTGCTTGGTAGGTCTGCTTTTCAAAAGAGGTAGGGTTAGAATACACAAATCGCTTTGCACCGCATTCAAGTATTTGATCGAGCGCGTTCGGTAGATGTGAAAGGTAGATGGTAGCAGCTTCGAGAAGGTGGCGGTCCAGGTCGTGAATATCATCAATAGCTTCCTGAATCGGAACGAAAGGATCAGAACTACTGGCAAAGCTTTCTCCAATGACTCGATTATGATGCACAATCACAACGCCAAGATTCAAAGCCGAAGCTGCTCCATGGTGACCAATGCTGGCAAGGTCCAGAGCTCGTCGAATATAAATTTCATGCGCTTTCATGCTTGTTATAACAATTGGTTTGAGATCATTTTTTCATGGAAAAGCTTTGTGAGCATTTGGAAATTCCGTATTATTACTACGAAGTTGTTTTAAGGTGGAGGTTGAAAATACCCGTAAGTACTTGATGTTCAAGGCGCAATTCTTTTCTAACTATTAAAGATAGTTAAAATAGGATTATAGTGTAAAGCTCTTTGAATGATAGTGTAAAGTTGATACCAACTAGATGTCTGCTCAACATCTGGTTAAGCGTATCGTTGCCTTTGGTTTTCAATAAGCCGAATGCTAAGCCTTCGCTCCAAACATCGATAACTTACCTGTTCAATTTTCAATTGAAACGACTTCTAGTTAAAGTCTATTTCTTAATTTGGTTGAGGCCTAACGATAATAATTTTCTCTATTTATCAACGTTAAAATTTCAAAAAAAAAAATTTATCTTTGCCCAACAAATCAAACACAAGCTAAATATTTCACGAAAGCTACTTCAGAGAGATTTTTTATTTTAGGCTTTAACTATAAGAGTTGTCGAAATTTCTACTTTTTGAGAATGGACATCTTACTTGTTTTGATATTCAATCATTCTAGCCATTTAGCACGCTAAATCCTAGTCTCGGTTTTATCAAACTTTTAAGCTTACGATTCTCGATTTGCATTGATTTTAAACATACTCTTATTAAAAACAGAGAGAGCGTGTTGTACATTACAGTAGATTTAAAGAACGCCGATGCTCAGGTTCGGCTAGACAAGCATGTCTATGAATACCTGACTACGGACCCCTATCTGGTCAAAGTAGATTTCATTAACAATTTGCGTAGACATTCCAGTGGTTGTGCTGTCTTTCAAAAGACATGGCAGCGCGCTGAGGGTGGTTACAAAACAGAGACGATCTATTTGCATAAATTGATCGCTGAGCAGTTTTTGCCGGATGAGAAAACCAAAGAGAAAAATCTCGTAGGTGCTCGCAATGGTAACAAGCTCGATTGCCGCCTCGAAAACATCGTATGGCGATCTCGGTCCGTAGCCAGCCGGCAGCGTAAAACCAGTAGCAAAGTAGGCTACACGGGTGTTTATCAAGAAAACAATCGCTATCGAGCGGTGATTTCTATCAATCGCAAATCAGTGCATATCGGTATGTTCGCAACAGCCGAGGAAGCTGCAGAAGCGTACAATAAGAAATCGAAAGAGCTTTATGGCGAGGATGGTAAGATTAATATCATCCGAAAAAAACCGAAAGAATCGGCAAGCAGTAAGAAAAAGTAAGGGTCACCTTACAAAAAAAGCTGCCCGTATTAACGCGGCAGCTTTTTTTATTTATCAATCAAATTATTCTTAAACGTTGAAACGGAAGTGCATCACATCGCCATCGTCAACAACGTATTCCTTTCCTTCCACGGCCATCTTTCCTGCTTCTTTAACCGCTTGCTCTGATCCTAAGGATACATAGTCATTGTACTTGATGACTTCTGCGCGAATGAAACCCTTTTCGAAATCAGTATGAATCACCCCGGCCGCTTGCGGCGCTTTGGTGCCCACAGAGATAGTCCAGGCACGAACCTCTTTTTCTCCAGCGGTGAAGTAGGTGATCAAATCCAATAACTTATAACAAGCGCGGATCACTTTATTGACGCCCGGTTCAGAGAGGCCCATCTCTTCTAGAAATTCCATACGCTCCTCTTTACTTTCTAACTCTGCGATATCAGCTTCAATGCCGGCACTAATTAAAATGACTTCCGCTTTTTCATCTTTTACGCGTTCTTTGAATGCCGCTGTATGTTCATTTCCGTCGTGTACGGCATCTTCATCGACGTTACAAACGTAGAGGATGGGTTTAGCCGTAAGCAACATTAAATCATTGAGCAATTCTTCTGCAGCTTCGTCTTGAAAGGTTCGAGCAGGATGCTCTGATTCTAAATGAGCTTTGATGCTTTCGGCGATTTCCACTCGGCGAACTTCCTCTTTTTGACCACTCTTAGCTTGCTTTTTCAGCTTTTCTAACCGTTTTTCTACCGTTTCCAAATCCTTGAGTAGTAGCTCTGTATCGATAATTTCTTTATCGCGTACCGGATCAACGCTACCGTCAACGTGCACCACATTATCATTTTCAAAACAACGCACCACATGCACAATCGCATCCACCTCACGGATATTAGCGAGAAACTGGTTTCCCAACCCTTCTCCTTGACTAGCCCCTTTAATTAGGCCAGCAATATCAACGATTTCGATTGTCGTTGGTTGTACTTTTTGAGGGTTGACTAATTCACTTAATTTGTCCAATCTTAGATCGGGCACGGTGATCATCCCCACATTCGGATCTTTAGTCGCGAAGGGATAGTTAGCGGCCAGAGCTTTAGCCGAAGTAAGTGCATTGAAAAGCGTTGATTTTCCTACATTTGGCAAACCAACGATGCCGCATTTAAGAGCCATAAGTTGTCGTTTTATTTTTTGCAGCGCAAATATAGACTTTTTGCATAACCATTACAACCTATGAATTACCTCGCGCATTTGTTTTTATCGTGTGAAGAAGAAGAGTTGTTGATTGGCAACTATATTGCGGACTCCATCCGCTTACCGGAGGTCCAATTGTACAGCGAGGGCGTGCAAAAAGGCATTCAGCTGCACCGCCAAATTGATCAATTTACGGATCAACACATCATGGTTCGGCAGAGTAGCAGTCGGCTACGGCCTCATCACCGCAAGTATGCCCCTGTCGTGACCGACATTCTTTATGATTACTTGCTCGCAAATAACTGGGAAAGATATAGTAGTGAGGACTTTTCAGCTTTTACAGCGCGTATTTACGATATCTTACAGCGTAACATGGCGTTGATGCCAGGAAGTTTGAAAAGACATTTACCTCTGATGATTGCTGATGATTGGCTACGTTCTTATGGTTCGAAAGAAGGCATTCGCTTTGTGCTCGGTAAGATGGATCAGCGGACACGTTTTCCTTCCAATTTTACGGCAGGCATTGACCATCTACTAGCTGATTATCAGGCCTATAACACAGAATTTAACCAGTTTTTCCCGGATATTCTGGAATATGTGCGCACGCAGTGTGGTACTTGTAATTAACCTTCGAAGTGTAGTGAGATCGTAAAAGTACGTGACAGAATCTTTTCAATCACGTTGGACTGTTCGAGCTCATCGTTGAAAATGAGAATGTTACTAATCCCGTGTGATACTTTAATTTCTGGCGAGAAAATAAAGTAAGGGAAGAAAAACTGTACACCTGCCCCATATTCAAAAGCAAAATCTGTCGGCGCAATTTTCACCAAATCATCTGCCTGTCGGGTACGCGAATCACTCGCGACATCAAAGCTATACTTGATCCCCGCAACAATAAAAAGGCGCATATCATTATAAGGCGCCGATTTGTAGCGGATATGAAATGGCATTTCGACAAAAACGGATTCCACTTTACGCGAATAAGGCGGTCGAGATTCATCCGGAGTAGTGTATTCAATATTACGCTCAGCAAAGGAAAGGGTAGGGAGGAAGCGAAAATCGAAATATTGCCCCACTTTGAGATTGGTAACAATGCCGAGATTGAAACCCGGGCCGGTTACTGATTCCGCGGAGCTAATGCTGTCGTTAAGAATAAAGTCGCTCGAATGAAAAATGCGAAAATTCGAAGAGTTCACTCCGAGGGTTATCCCGAAATAATATGGCTTCTGTTGGAAATCCAGAAAGTTGTAATTGCCCCGAGTGGAGGATTGTGCTTGTGTGCCAGCTATGGCCAGCAACACGAAAGCTAGTGCCAGAATTATTTGTCGCCCAGATAAATGGAACAGATACCTAAACTTAGTGATTTGCATTTGACTGATTTAAAACCGATGCTTTCTAATACTTCTACAAAATTGTTACCATCCGGAAAAGCTTGTACGGATTCGTACAAATATTGATACGCTCGCGGATCTTTGGAGGTAAAACGCCCAATTAGCGGAAGAATGTATTTAAAGTAGCCATTAAATAGTTGTTTAAAAGGAAAAAGGCGTGGTTTTGAAAACTCCAACACCATCAATTGGCCATCTTTTTTCAAGACGCGGTGAATTTCTGCAAGCCCTTTTTTTAAATTTTCGAAGTTACGCACTCCAAAGGCTACCGTTACCGCATCAAAGGTATTGTCTTCGAAAGGTAAATTCTCAGAATCACCGTCCGTCAACTCAATAATGGAATCAAGCTGTTGCTTTTTGATCTTTTTACGGCCGATATCCAGCATTTGCGGTGAAATATCGAGGCCAACGATCTTCTTTGGTTTTAGCTGACGCACCGTTTCAATGGCAACATCAGCAGTACCTGTAGCTACGTCAAGGATATACTGTGGCTGTTTGTCTTTGAGGAGGCGAATCGCTTTCTTTCGCCAAATTGTATCAATGCCCAGGGAGAGCAAGCGATTGAGAAAATCATAATAAGGTGCAATGCGATCAAACATACGCGACACCTGCTTTTTCTTATTGTCCTGATCGTTCTGATAAGGTTTTACCGCCTCACTCATAATCTTAGCTCGTTAAAATTTTTGCAAATATAATTGAATACTTTTTAAAAAAGCTTTGGAAACAAAGCATTAGTCTTTTTTACGTAATCCTGATATTCCGGATTATCCTGGTACTTACGTTCCAGCATGGGTACGCCTGAAATGCGCATTAGCAACCAACTAATAGTGATGGGGCTAATGATAGCAATCCACCAGGTACCAAGAGGAATGGTGTAGATGAAGATACCCCACCAAAGTATCATTTCACCAAAATAATTGGGATGACGACTGAATGACCAGAGGCCACTACGCATGATTTTACCACGATTAGTTGCTTGTCGTTTAAATTGAAGCAATTGATAATCCCCAATGCTCTCCCAGAGAAAGCCAATCAGCCAAATACCTAATCCTACGTATTGATAGGGTTGCAAAACTGATCCCGGAGTGTCAATTTGCATCAAAGGCAGGGCAATAATCCACATAAAAAAGCCTTGCAAGAGGAATACACGGAGCAAAGATTGGAGTACAACTCGTCCTTTCCATTCTTCCCGCCAGGCCGCGTAACGCCAATCTTCTCCTCTTTTATGGTTACGAATAGCAATATGAACGGCTAATCTTAGCCCCCAAATTGTCACAATTCCCCACAAAATAAAATTTGGACTTTCTCGGAATCTTAACTCAATAAATGAACAGACCAAAATAAACCCCATTCCCCAAGCTACATCTACAATCCCGTTGTCTCGCTTGATTTGCGCGAGAACAAACCAAAACAGCATATATGAAAGGATAATAAAAGCTGAGAAAAAATAGACGTTATTTGGCATGATATTTTCTGTTTCAAAGTCGAATGATAAGGAAACAAAGCCTGTCAAAATAAGTTGAAAAAACTTATCGCATTAGCAAAAAACTATTTTGTTAATGTTTTTGCCTGTCACAAAAAGGTGGAAAATTGTATTTTTCTACTATTCCCTCCACGTAATTTTACAGACATAAGCGACTGAGGTCATCTCATAATTAACCGGTAGAAGCTAAAGACCTGTCAGGCTTGTGTTAAACAAAGACAAAACTATGGATAACGCAGTTAAGCCCTGACAGGTCTGCTTTTTAGAATAGAACCTTTTCTTTAAAACAACAATAGCCAACCATGAAAGGAATCAATTCTCTGCTTCTCCCCCTCTTAATCATGCTCTTTTCGACGAGCGCCTTTGCAAAAAAAGGCGATAAAGTTCCAGGATACGTCGTTCTCGAAAATGGTGATCGCCTCGAAGGGCAAGTCATTATTGGTTCGATAACGGATAATGAAACCAAAGTGAGCTTTATCAAAGAAGGTACTAATAAGAAAAAAACGTATAAGCCTAAGGATTTGGTCAGTTACGGTTATCAAGAAACCGAAATGGATGATCTTGGAAAACCAGTGGTCAATTGGGTACACTACGATCGTATGAAAGTGGATTATCCACCGAAAATTTTTGCTTCGAAAACCGTTTTTGTAGAGCGAGAGATCGACGGTGAAATTACCCTGTATTGTTACTATGTGGAGGTACGTAACGATCCGAAGCAGCCTTATCGCTACTATTACTACCTGAAAAATGCGGAAGGTGAGATTACAAAAGTCGAGCGTGACAATTTCTCAAAAATGAGTAAAGACATGTTTGAAGAGTACACTGCGCTGACCGATCGAGTAGGGCAGAAGGACTTTGAATATCGCAATTTAGATCGCATGGTACGCGATTATAATTACTGGATGGTAAATAAGCACGATGCGGATGAATACCGTGTCGCTTTAAAAGAATAATTGATGATCTGAAAATTTTTGAATAATTTGTTCAAACAGACGGTGGTCTCCGCTTCGGGAGCCACCGTTTTTTTATGTGGCGAATAGCTGATAAATGGCCTCTCGTATTACGAAAATCTTACCTAATTTGCTTATCTTTGCCGGTCTAAAACTTACCTGTATAACCAAAAGTGATAAATGGCTTCAGATCAGCGAATTATTCCGATTAACATTGAGGAAGAAATGAAGAACGCCTACATCGATTATTCGATGTCGGTGATTGTTTCCAGAGCACTACCAGATGTCCGGGATGGCTTAAAGCCGGTACACCGTAGGGTGTTATTCGGTATGTCAGAACTCGGCTTAACTTACAACAAAGCACACAAGAAATCAGCACGTATTGTCGGTGAAGTATTAGGTAAATATCACCCCCACGGTGATCAATCCGTTTACGACACCATGGTCCGGATGGCCCAGAACTGGTCTTTGCGCTATCCATTAGTTGATGGCCAAGGTAACTTTGGCTCGATGGATGGTGATAGTCCGGCAGCGATGCGATATACCGAGGCCCGCCTTCGTCGAATTACCGATGAGATGCTGGCCGATCTCAACAAAGAGACCGTTGACTTAAGCTTGAATTTTGATGATTCATTGCAGGAGCCGACAGTACTACCTACGAAAATTCCAAATTTGCTCGTCAACGGTGCTTCCGGTATTGCTGTAGGTATGGCAACTAATATGCTGCCACACAACCTTACCGAAGTGATCAACGGTACCGCAGCAATGGTCGATAATCCCGATATCACCATTGAAGAGCTGGGTACACATATTAAAGCCCCTGATTTTCCTACCGGAGGCATTATCTACGGTGTTCAAGGCGTCAAAGATAGCTACGAAACTGGCCGCGGAAGAGTAGTGGTCCGTGCTAAAGCAGAGATTGAAACCTCTTCTACTGGTAAAGAGACCATCATCGTTACCGAAATCCCTTACCAAGTCAACAAGGCTCAACTTATCGTCAAGATAGCGGAGTTGGTGAACGATAAAAAAGTAGAGGGGATTAGTGATATCCGCGATGAATCCGACCGTAATGGTTTGCGCATCGTCGTCGAAGTGAAGCGAGATGCGATGGCTAATGTCGTTCTTTCAAAGCTTTACAAATATACGCCACTCCAAACCTCTTATGGTGTCAATAACGTCGCCTTGGTGAATGGCCGTCCGATGACCCTGAATGTGAGAGACATGATTCGGGAATTCATCAAGTTCCGCTTGGAAGTCATCGTCAGACGTACTCGCTACGATTTACGTAAGGCCGAAGAGCGTGCGCATATCCTGGAAGGTTTGCTAATTGCTTTGGATCACCTTGATGAAGTCATTAGCCTGATTCGCAATTCAAAAACGGTTGAAGAAGCGCGTAATGGTTTGATGGAGCGTTTTGAGTTGAGCATCATTCAGGCTAAGGCGATCCTGGAAATGCGCTTACAGAAATTGACCGGACTGGAGCGCGACAAGGTGCGGGAAGAATACGATGAGTTACAGCGTAAAATTGCACACTTCAAGGCGATCTTGGATAGCGAGCAAATGCAGCGCGATATCATCAAAGAAGAATTAGCTGAATTGAAAGAAAAGTACGGCGATGAGAGACGTACCCAAATCAGCTACGCTGACGGTGAAATTAGTATCGAAGATATGATTCCTAATGAGGAAGTCGTCGTTACCATTTCTCACTTAGGCTATATCAAGCGAACAAAATCTAATGAATTCAAGAAGCAAGGTCGCGGTGGTCGTGGTTCCCGTGGAACAAAGACTCGTGAAACAGACTTCCTGGAGCACATCTTTGTAGCTACGACCCACAATTATCTCCTGTTATTTACAGAGCAAGGCAGATGTTTTTGGCTAAGGGTCTACGAAATACCTGAAGCTTCGAAAGGATCGAGTGGACGCGTCATCCAAAATATTATTGCACTACCGAAGGATGACAAGGTGCGCGCCTATATCATCATTCAGGATTTGAAGGATACCGACTTTATTAATAATAACTATATCGTATTCTGTACGAAAAATGGTTTGATTAAGAAAACGGTAGTTGAAGCCTTTTCTCGTCCTCGTACGAATGGTATCAATGCCATTACAATTAATGAAGGGGACAACCTGCTTGAGGCGCGCCTTACCAATGGTGAAAATGAAATTCTAATTGCCAATGGTGGCGGTCGTGCGATTCGTTTCCCCGAAGCAAAAGTTCGACCGATGGGACGTTCTGCTGCCGGGGTACGTGGAATTACGCTAAACGACGATGGTAATGATTCGGTAGTCGGTATGATTTGCGTAGATCCTAACGATCCTGAAACGACAATTTTAGTGATTTCCGAAAAAGGAAACGGTAAACGAAGTGCATTAGACGATTATCGGACGACGAATCGTGGTGGTAAAGGGGTGAAAACCATGCAGATTACCGATAAAACTGGTAAGTTAGTTACCATTAAATCGGTAAAAGAGGAAGATGATTTGATCATTACGAATAAATCTGGGATCACTATTCGCATGGCAGTGGACGAAATTCGGGTGATGGGACGAGCTACTCAAGGTGTGCGGGTGATTCGCTTGGATGACGATGATGATATTGCCGACGTAGCGGTTGTCGTTCGAGAAGACGATGAGGATTTAGATGAAAATGAGAACGGCGAAAACGTTGAAAACAACGAAACAGATAGCCCGGACGTTGAAGAATAAATCCTTTTAACGATTTTTAACTTCCATTGATTTAAATTTAACGATCCTAAAACATAGAACTGCAAAAACCATTCGTCAATAAGATTGGATTTTAATAACTAACTTCCAATTCCTGTTTAAAAACTTAAAATCGAGAAAATGAAAAAATTAGTCTTTAGTTTATTGGCTCTTGCTTTAACCTTCAGCACGGTTTTCGCTCAAGACGCGAAATCTGCTTACAAGAAGGCTAAAAAAGCACATTCTGCTTCTGTAAATGCTGATGAAGATGGCCAAATAGCAAAACTGCAAGAGGCTATGCAATACATCGAGCAAGCCATTGCTGGTATCGATCAATTTGATGCAAAGAAACAAACTGGCGTATGGTTACGCGCTGGCGAAATTTTTAACGATGTCGCCGATCGTGACTACAAAATGGCGACTTTGGGTCGCGAGGTTATGGACAAAGAGGCTTCACTCAAAGCTTACAACGCGTACAAAAATGTATATGACGTTGCGACTAAGAAATGGGAGCGTAACGATGCTAGCAAAGCATTGCTACGTACTGCTAGCTTCTTGAGCAACGGCGGTATCAATGCCTATACCAACAAAGACTATCAAAACGCTTACAATAGTTTCCAAGGCGTACTAGATATTCATGAATTGTTGAAAGCCAATGATGCTAAAACATTGCCATTAACTACTGATACGGCTTACTACGAGCATATTTATCGTACAGCATTGACGGCTCAGTTGGTTGGCGAAAATGCAAAAGCAAAGGATTTATACAAGAAAAGTGTAGGTTCTAACTTTGCGGAAGCAGGTTCATACAGTGGTTTGCACGTGATTTTGCGCGATGAAGGCGACGAAGATGGTGCACTGAAATACCTCGAAGAAGGCCGCCAAAAATTTCCAGATGATCCAAACCTGGGTATTTACGAAATTAACTTTTACCTGAATAAAGGTAAATTGGATGAACTAGTAAATAAGCTAGAGACGGCTATCCAGAAGGATAAAACCAACCTCTCTTTGTACTCTACTTTGGGTAATGTTTATGATCAATTGCACCAACGTGAAGCAGAAGGTGGCAACGCTGATAAATCAAAAGAGTACTTCGATAAAGCACTTGATTACTATGGACAAGCTTTAGAGATCGATGGTCAATTCGGTCCTGCCTTGTACAATACTGGTGCACTTTACTTCAACGCTGCTGCGCAAATTACGCGTGAAATGGCTGCTTTGGAGGACGATTACTCTCCAGCGGGCACACGTAAATACGAAGCGAAGAAATCTGAGATGATGAAGATGTTTGATGATGCTTTGCCTTTCTTCCAAAAGTCGGAATCCCTCAGCCCGAATGATATCGGAACACTCGGTGCTTTGATGGAAATTTATGCTCGTAAAGATGATCTCGAAAAATACAACGAGTTTAAATCTCGTATGGAGCGTGTACAAAACGGCGAAACTATTGCGAAATCTTATTTCTAAGCATTAGTTAGCATACTATAAGAAAATGGGCGGTTACAATCCTGGTAACTGCCCATTTTTATTGGGGATAAAGCCTAAAACTTGTTATTTTTAGACCTATAATATTTAGGTTTTGCAGATACCCAATCCAGACAATACGAGGCAGTTAGAGCTATGGCATTCCTATCAGCGAGCGAAGGGCAAGAATGGCTGGCTGACCTTGGTTCAGAATATTCGTAACTACTCGTATTTCATCCGGCAGTTGGTACGAATTTCCTTTCTCAAGGAGTTTAAGCGGTCTTATCTTGGTCTATTGTGGCTGTTCATTTTGCCCATCATCTCGGCGATTATCTGGATACTGCTGAATGGGGCCGGTATCATCAAGCCGGGAGATACGAGCATTTCCTATCCGGCCTATGTGTTGCTGAGCACCTCCATCTGGGGCTTCTTCGTAGAGATCTATAAAAACACCAGCAATACTTTCCTTGCCGGTGGAAAAATGAAACTCTTGGCACGCTTTCCCTACGAAGCCTTTATCGTGGAAAAGGTCATCGTTCATATCCTTCGCTTCGTCATTCCTTTTGTGATTAATATCATCGTGTTGCTGCTATTTGGCGTGCGCTTTTCCTGGGTGGCTTTGTTGTTTCCGCTAACTCTGATCCCGTTGTTGATTTTAGGCTTATCCATTGGTTTGGTCGTTTCCATATTTCGGGTGCTACTGGATGATGTGGCCATTTTTATTGATCAGGCGATGGGCTTTTTGATGTTTTTGACCCCTGTGGTTTATGCACCCGATATCCAAATTGGTTTTCTGAGTCAGTTAATTCATCTAAATCCTTTGACCTATCTCGTTGGATTTAGCCGGGATGTACTCATCAAGGGGACTTTTTATGAGCCGGGGCTTTGGAGTATCTGTGTCCTTTTGACTTTTATTTTCTTTGTGATTACTGTTCGCATTTTTATGATTGCCGAACCCCGCGTGATCGAACGATTAATCAAGTAGTAATGATGATTTTTTAATAATATTAAAACGATTTGTAATCTAATCCAGTGGTTGAAAAAAAGCTTATTCTTTCCGTTCGGAATCTGTACAAGAAGTTCAGTAGAGATCTTAAATACAATCTGTATTACGGGGTACGGGATATCTTTTTTGATATAATGGGTTCTAATCAACAGCGCACTGGACTTCGACCAAAGGAATTCTGGAGCATAAATGATATCAGCCTGGATCTATTTGCTGGGGATATCCTCGGCATCGTTGGCACGAACGGTTCGGGCAAAACGACCTTGATGCGGATTATTGCGGGTATTTACTATCCCGAGGCCGGCACCATCCATAAATTACCAAAGAAGAAAGTGACGGCCGTATTTGTGCTCGGTGCCGGATTGCGCCCTTTATTCACTGGCCGGGAGAATATTTATATTGAGGGAGCAATGTACGGGATGAGTAAGCAGGAGATTGAAAGCAAAATGACCTTTATCGAGGAATTTTCTGAACTTCGGGATCAATTGGATCGGCCGCTCGGCAATTACTCCTCGGGGATGCGGGCCCGCCTCGCTTATGCCATCGCTCTGGCTACCGAGCCGGATATTTTTATTATTGATGAAGCCTTGGCTGTAGGTGATTCTTTATTCCAGACCAAGTGCTTTGAACATCTCAAGCAATATGTCCAGCAACCAGAAAAAGCCGTTTTATTTGTATCAAATCATATTCGAAAAGTATTAAAAATTGCTAATCGGGTATTGGTGATGAACTCCGGCCAAATTATTTATGAATCAACTGATGTGAAAGCAGCGCTCAATTTTTATATCAATAACTGTCTGCAGGATCTTGATGAGGATATACGGCAAGTCAAATTGAAAAAAGTAAAGAATTACAATCTTTGATGTGCGCAGCAATGAAATGAATAAAAAAGATCAGCGGCAGACCTATCGCGTTTTAATCGAGGCCAATAAGCTATTGATGCCGGGCAACGATGGCGTCAAAAGATACTTAATCAACCTTTTAGAGGCCTTAAAAACTGCACCCGCCGAGATCGACATTGATTTATATGTACAGGGCGTGGCGCCTTTCCCTTTAAATGATCCCGATCAAAAACTGGAAGAGAAAATAGCTGCCATTCAAGTTCATCCTCCCAGCGAGGTTCGGCTATTACAAATCAAAGAACGCATTCGTAGGCTATTACCCGAAAGCCTCTACGAATGGCTGAGCTCCATTTATGCCTTGTTACCTTTGCGCTATTTCGCTCGTCGTCTTGGCCAGTTTTTAACCCGAAGAGATGTCAAGCAGCAAAGAGAAAACTTCGGCAAGTACGATTTAATTCATATTCCCTTGCCGCAGAATATTCATTATTTGTCGAGCCTCAAAGCTCGCTTTCTAGTTACCATTCATGACTTGTCTCACCAAGACTTTCCGCATTTTCATACTAAGGATAATATCTCTCGGACCACTGCGGGAATGGATTGGCTGGCGGAAAGCCAGGCGGATGTTTTAGCGGTTTCCGAAGCAACCAAAAAGGATGTTCTCGAAACATACCCTTTAGCTGCTCAACGAGTACATCGCGTGTATGGTAGCTATGATGAAGCGCATTTTTATCCACGAAGCGATCAGGACCAATTAAAAAAAGTGTTAGATAAATATGGCTTACCTCATTGTGCCTATTTTTTGACCCTTTCAACACTAGAGCCCAGGAAAAACCTACCCAACATGTTGAAAGCTTTTAGTGCTTTTGCCACCGAGCAAGAGGAGGAAGTGGCCTTATTTGTGTGCGGGAAAAATGGCTGGAAAACGGAACAGCTGCGAAAGGCAAAAATCAATTCGCCGCGTCAAATCCATTTTCCAGGCTTTATCGCTGAAGAAGATTTACCCGTATTATATTCACATGCGCTCGCCTTGTGTTACGTATCCTTTTATGAAGGTTTTGGCTTACCACCTCTAGAAGCAATGGCCTGTGGGACGACAGTCATCTATGGGTACAATAGCGTGATGCCGGAGGTGATCGGTGCAGCGGGTTTATCTGCTGAACCAAATGATATGGATGCTATAAAAACGCAGATGCAAAGACTGTTTTCTAATGCAGAACTGCGGACTTCGCTCGAAGCGCAAGCCATAAAAAGAGCCACTTTCTTTTCGAGGAAGAAAATGGCTACAGAAGTACTAAATGTGTATAGGTGTCTCTTCTCTTAGTTGGGTAAAGTTCCCCCAAGGTTTCGATTGTTCCAGGTTGCACTACGATCTGTAGCATTGGTCGTACCGCTGAGGTCGCAATCTGAGCCTAAGTAACCACTTTGGTTACGATCATTCCAGGTGTTGCTACGATCTGTGGCATTGACTCCTCCGGAGCCATCCGTATCTGCTCCGTATAAACCCAGAGTTCCCGAGCCTAAATCTACACGTGAATCGGTACCGTACACCGTTGTGGCACTCGTACTCAAATCAATCGAGCTAGCAGTTTCCGACAGGTTAAGAGCACTAGTTGCCATCACGCCAAGATGATTGCGGTGTCGAACCGCTACAAAATAACCGATATCTTCTCGGGTGTAGATAAAGCTGATCGGACTCATACCATCTGTGTCTACAATATCACCGTCCCTTTGCAATAAGGCCGCACGGGTATGATAAACGACGGTATTAATATTTTGATCCCGTAATTCCACCAGGACCCAATCGACAATCGCATCATCTCCGCTGACGGCAAGCACTGCAGCGTCTACCGTTTCTCCATTATTACTGTAGGGTTCGGTGCTAGGGATCAAATCCTGTGTCCGTAAGTCATCATTCATCAAACCCGAAGCACTGTCGTAAGGGCCTTCCAAAAATGCTTTGACCGATAGCAGCAATTCCTTTGGCGTTTCTGTAACTGTGAGCTCGAAATCGCCAGTGCTGCCTCCGTTGCCTTTTACGTATATATAATAGGGTTGTGGACTAGAACTAGGATTATTTACCGTAACCGTTGAGTTAGTGCTTCCACTACCCGCGGTACAAAGAACATCGTCATCATTCCCATTTAGACAGGATAGAATGCCACAGAAAGATCCTCTGTAAACGCTAATCTCGGTATCGAAATTGGTGTTAGCACTACAAGTCGATATCTCATAATTACAATTGGTTCGAGGATTGAACTTGTACCAGACACCGGGGCCGTCCGAATTATCAATGCCATCCCCACAATTGGAAGGATAATCAAAAACGGTGGCAAAATTAGTTGTTCCACTTAGGTTAGTCGATCCGCCTTCGGGTGGGGAGATCTCTATTGCCTCTTCACAGTCATTATTCGCGGGGCTAAGATCATTGACGTGCAAGACAAAATCACCGGCTGAACCCGCCTGCCCTTTGACATAAATAAAGTATTCTATAGATACCGCCTCATCGTCCACCATTACATCAAGGCTAGAATTGGAAGAACCATTGCCCTGCGTACAACTTCCATCGTCGTCATTACCATCTACACAGACCAGATTATTACATAGATCATTGTAACCGTAATAAACACTCACCTCCGTATCGATGGTCGTTCCCGGATCACAAGTTGAAATTTCGTAAAATCGATTGCCTGTTCCCGTAAAGGTATACCAGACACCGCCCGATTCTGAGTTATCCACTCCGGTGCCACAATCGATGGGAGCACCCGTAGTTGTAGCGGCCAAGGTCGTCCCAGTAACGGAGTCACTTCCTTGATAATCAAGAGGTCCCAGGGTCACAGCGGTACTACAAAGATCATTACTTGGGGTTGTGAGTATATTATAGGTCGCACCGAGACTCAAAAAGCCGCATAGGAGTAATATAATTCCCCGCTTTTTGAAAAATGAGGGTGAAAAAAAGGAGGATAGTCTGGAATATAGCTTGTTGGTAGGTTTCATCTAAACAGATTATCATCTATCAATAGGAATCTTTGAATCAATGGTTTGATTCCAGGTTCCAAAATGGAACTCATTCACAAACTTATGGGAAAACGAGAGCAAACGGTCTCACTATTTATTCAATAAGGTGGACTCATTAGTCAAAGTCAGAGCTGAAGAGAAAAAGATCTGGAATAGCCAATAATCACGTCCTATTTATAGGCGATTGCTGCACTTGCTGGTCCGGTCAGTGGCATTAAAGTAGCCGATTTAAAGCCGATTTGTTTCGTCCACCTATTAAAATCATCAAATGTGTAATCAAAGCCATCCGCAGTTTCAATGAGCATATTTAAACTCATCATCATGCCAAAGGCATTCTGTCTTCTATCGTTATCAATTACGGCTTCGATGGCAATAAAGGCACCGCCATCTGGCAAAGCATCATAGGCCTTTTGAATGAGTTTGATTTTGTTTTCCTCATTCCAATCGTGTAGTACATTGCCCATAGCAACAACGTCGGCTTTGGGTAATGCGCCGGCAAAGAAATCGCCGCTTATGGCTTGAACCCGGTCGGTAAGTTCAAATTTTTGGATGGCTTCATTAGCAATTGGCTCAACCGGAGGTAAATCCAGTGTGCTACAGGTCATATGGAGATTATGTTTTGCGACCATGATCGATAACATCCCCGCAGAACCACCAGCATCTAAAAAGGTATTGTATTTTGTGAAATCAAATTGCTGGGCAATGGCCATAAAATTGCCAATCTGTATACTCGTCATGGCATTGACAAACTCCTTTAGTAAAAGCGGATTGCTGTATAACATTTCAAATACCGGCTTTCCGCCTTCCTTAACCTCATTTTGTGCTTCTCCGGTGCGAAGGGCCTCGTCCAAATTTCCCCAAAAACCATACAGCCGATTGTTCATCATTTCTAGCATACCGCCTATATAGGACGGCTTTTTCTTGTCCAAAAAGGTATCTGTATCTAAACTATTTGAATATTCGGCATGCTCCAATAAACCTGTTCGATGCAAAAATCCCAAACTGGTCAATGCATCCAAAAAATCAAAAAGGTGTCGATCGGTACAGTTAAATTTAAGCGTTGCTTTAATCGCCTTGCCCGATAGGCTGACTTGTTCTGATAAGAGTGTAAATAATTCAGCATTTACAGCCGTCAGCAAGATTTTTGATGCCCAAAATCCAGTTCCGGTTTGCATGATCTTCTCTGGAGTAGGCGCTATAGTTTGATTGACCATTTATACTATTTTAAGTATTTATCATTTAAGTTTATGATTCTTTTGCACACAAAATTAAAGGGAGAGAGCCTAATCCTTTCTCACTATTTGATCAATAAAGTGGACTGATTATTCAAAAAAGAAATAATTGAATACCGAATCTCAAGTGTTCAATAATGAATAAAGATGAGGTAGCGAGTAGCGCAATTTTACCCATAAAAAACTACGAAATAGGCCGTCCATTGGTTTTCAGTTGTAACGGAAACCGAATACGCTATACCGCTTGAATAGTGTATTTAAATTTTGTAAATGTAAATAATAGCGTACTACGTCGTAGTCGCAAACTATGACGAACGGGATTTAATTATTGGTCACTCGATCTTCAATATTGATCATTCAACTATCTACTCCGGCAAAGTGCCGCCAATATTACGATTGTTCCAGGTACTACTACGATCAGAAGCATTCGTCACACCATCTAAGTTGCAATCTGAATCTAAATATCCTGTCAAGTTCCTGTCGTTCCAAGTCGTACTACGATCAGTGGCATTGACCGCTTCTGAACCGTCGGCATCAGCTCCGTACAAGCCCAAGATGCCTGAGCCTAGGTCGATTCTCGAACCAGTGCCATAGACGGATTCGGAACTACTAGTAAAGTCGATGTTCGTGACAGTTTCCGATAAAGAACGAGCATTGAGTGTCATAATTCCGAGATGATTGCGGTGTCGAATAGTGATGAAGTAATCGTCCTCAAGGGCGCCGGAAAAACGGAGTGGACTGACCCCATCCGTATCCACAATGTCGCCGTCTCTTTGTAGCAGGGCTGCTCTTGTATGTAAAATAGAAGTATTGAGATTTTTATCCCGCAGTTCCACTAAAACCCAATCGACGATGGCATCATCTCCGGTAACCGCGAGTACCGAAGTATTTACGGTTTCGCCATTCGCACTGTAAGGCTCCGTACCTGGGATGAGACCTTGATCCCGTAAATCATCATCCATCAAGCCCGAAGCACTATCGTAGGGTCCTTCCAGAAAAGCCTTTGCTGACAGTTGTAAATCTCTAAGTTGAGTAACTGTGAGCGTAAAATCACCAGTTGCTCCCGCATTACCTTTCACATAGATGAAGGTGCTCGAATTAAAATTTAAGTTATTCGTCCACGTTACGGTAGAAAGCAAAGAGCCACTTCCTGATGAACAAGAAGAATCATCATCATTACTACCCACGCAAGTATATGTACCACATGCTGTACTTGCATACACACTAATTTCTGTATCAAAATTACTCCCAGCACTACAAGTCGTAAATTCAAAAGATTCATTTGGGAGCACGGAGACCATATACCATACCCCGCCGGAGTCATCATTGTCTACAGCAGCATCACAACTTGCCGGTACACCAGTTGTCGTGGCAAATTCATTTATCGTTCCAGTTACAGAAGCACTTCCTCCTGATGGAAATATTTGAATGAAATTACTACAAAGGTCATTCACAGGAGTAAGATCTTCAATAGAGATATCAAAAGTTCCAGTTGCACCACCATTTCCTTTTACATAAACATAATACGGTGTATCAGCTTCGGGAGCCGTTATAGTAAGGGAAGAACTAGAGGCTCCACCACCTTCTGAACAAATACCATCATCATCACTGCCATCCACACAAGTAAAGCTTCCACATGATCCGGTAAATACACTAATTTCGGTATCCAAATGGGTATTGGCACTACAAGTAGAAATCAAAAAGCTTCGATTATTATTCCCGGTAAAGGTATACCAAACCCCACCGGAATCGCTATTATCTATACCCGCTCCACAATTTGCAGGTGCATCATAGTCTGAGGCATTTACAAGGGTGCCACTGGTAACCACCATCCCGCCGGTGGGGACATTCATGTTTTCTGCGCGGGCACAGTCATCATTGAGCGGACTGATATCGTCTACAGTTAAGGTGAAATTACCATAATTATTTTGTGCCCCTTTTAAATAAATAAACACACGTTCTGTAGTATTGGAAGGAGGGTTTGAGGGAACAAAGGTGAAGGTAGAGCCCGTGCCGCTTCCTTCTGAACAGGTCGGATCATCATCATTACCATTGATACAAGTAAGGCTGCCACAGCTACCGCTATACACGCTAACCTCGGTATCTATCTCTGTCCCGGGATTACAAGTGCTGATTTCATAAAGTCGATTTCCCGTTCCCGTAAATTCAATCCAGAGCCCTCCTGCACTATTGTTATCTACCCCTGGTGTACAACTAGCAGGTGCGTCGATATCGGTTACAAATCGAGTTGAACCAGAAACAGAGCCACTTGCCCCCCAAGGGAATAAATCGATTTCAAGTGGCTCATCATTACAGATGTCATAGCCTACCTGAGGATCAGGTGAGGAATCGAATATTCTGATATCAAAATCCCCCGTAGCCCCATTTGTTCCTTTTAAATAAATGAAGAATTGGGTGTCCTCTGTTACATAAAGGCGGTCAGAGAAAGAGAAGGTCGTAGTAAGACCAATCCCACAATCCGTAACATTATTTTCACTCACACAGGTTAAACTGCCACAGCTTCCCTTGAACACACTCAATTCCGTATCAACAAATCCCCCAGCACTAGGAGTCAATGGACAAGTGTATACAACATATTCCTTATTTTCTAAGGCGGTAAAGGTATACCAGATACCCCCCGAATCGTCATTATCCACCCCATCCCCACAATCAGCGGGAGCACCAACAGTGGAAGCGAGGTCTAATGTGCCTGATACATGTTCCTCTTCTCCAGTCGTAGGCGTAGGAATCACAATGGCATTTTCACAAAGATCATTTCCCGGAAGTCTGTCATTTTGATTTTCAATTTCTAATCTAAAATTGCCGACAGATCCGTTATTTCCCTTTACGTAGATATAATAAGGTTCTATAGTAGTGGTGACTAAATCAACACTTGATCTAGTGCTATTACCACATGATGAATTGTCATCATTACCATCGAGACAAGTTAGACTACCGCAACTACCTGAAAACACGCTGATTTCCGTATCGAAATTAGTACCGCTACAGGTGTTGATATTATAAAGCATACCAGCTCCGGTTCCGGTAAAGGTATACCAGAGCCCTTCGGAATCTCCGTTATTCACATTGTCGCCACAATCCTCTGGAGCATCGGTTGAGGTAGCGTAAATTAGGCTCCCGTTAGCACTCGTAGCACTTGCTCCTGTTCCGAAGGTTAGTTCCTGGGCATTGATACATTGATCATTAGCTAGGAGTTCATCGGTGTTATTATAAACATATATTCTGAAGTTACCAGAAGCACCGCTGTTACCGTTTACATATATATAATACTGTTCTGATGCTTCCGATAATATATTTACCGTTGACTTAAGCACACCCGGAGTTCCACCATTAATATGACAAAAACCATCATCGTTACCATCACGGCAGGTCAAACTGCCACAAGTTCCGGTATATACACTAATCTCTGTATCAAAATAGGTACTACCATGACAAGTCGTAAACGTGTACAATTGATTAGCCCCAGTTCCGGTAAAGGTATACCATAAGCCTCCGACATCATTGTTTTCTACTGCTGCTCCACAATCAGCCGGTGCATCAGTAGTAGTCGCTGATGAGGTATTGCCAGTTCTGAAACCTGAACCGAAAATATCAATCGTAATTTCCTCCGCATCGACACAGAGATCATTGGCGGGTTGGGCAAAGGCATTATTGAGATTAAAGCAGAAAAGACAAAAAACCAAGGCTAGTTTTCCGATAACTAACTTCGAAGTTTTGAAGAAGTGACTTGATAAACGGAGATTTGAGCACATCATTTTTCAGCGAATATGTTGTATTAAGAATAAGTTTTGGCTATGCACTATGGGGATTTGAAAGCCTTGAACAAAGTTAAAGGGTGGGGGAGGGAGTCCTTCTCACTATTTATTCAGAGAGGTGGATTATCTGTTCATTCTGGTGAAATAGGTGGACTTTGAGCCTGTTGAAATAGACTTGACGCAGCGAGGGTGAGAAAATTTTACTCTTAAGAAAATTGAAACGACTCTAAATGAATCAACCTGGTGTATTTGAATAATGAATATTCAATATTCAATCTTGAATCTTGATTATTAATTTATCTATCGCCTGCAAAAGAGTACGAGCGGAGGAGCTCCAGTTGAATCTAGCAGCCTGCTGTAAAGAGAAAGATTTAGACTGGTGCAAAGCGGCTTGATCAGATATGATGGAATGCATATGCCGCACAAGTTGTTGCTTGTTTTCTGGATCGAAATACAACGCAGCGGCTCCACCAACTTCCGGTAAGCTGGAACGATTTGAGCAAATAGCCTTGGTACCACAAGCCATAGCTTCTAATACCGGAAGACCAAATCCTTCGTAGAGGGAAGGGTAAATCATGGCCAGAGCATGGGTATACAAACTAGGTAATAGCTGTTTCTCTACATATCCCGTTAAAATGATGTCCGTTTTGAAAGGATGTCGATCAAGGGCGGTGTAAAATGCTTGATATTTCCATCCCTTTCCACCGGCGATGACCAGAGACACGCTAGTTGTTGATTGCTCTCTAAAAGTTTGATAGGCTCGGAGTAGGAGTAGCAAATTTTTCCGGGGCTCGATGGTTCCTACGGTGAGAAAATAGGGTGTATTTAGTTGATGCTTTTTCAATACCGTTTGGTCGAGATCAGGCTTGAAAAAGGGATCTCGCCCCGGATAAACTGTGATTATTTTATCTACGATATGTGGAAAAAAACGGACGATATCCTTTGCGGTATGATTGGAGACAGCAGCAATCAGGCTGGCTTTTTTTAAAATCCTGCCCAGAAAAAAGCGTTGTAAAAGACGACTATGCAAAGGATGGTATAGAGGAAAGAGCAACGGCGTCAGATCGTGGATAATGTTAACGCGCCTTATTCGCCGGGGCAGATTAAAAGGACCAAAATGAGCGGGTTCAATGACCAAATCGACACGTAATCGACGCAACAGAATAGGAATGATCACAAACATGCGTAAAGCAGCGAATAGCATGAGAAAACGATTGTTGGGAATAGCAATTTGTCGAACCTTAGATGACAAGGCTGGATCTATTTTCTCCCGGATCAGGATATATTCGTGCTGTTGATCTTGCTGGATCAGCGCATGTACCAAGCCCTTGGTGTAAGTGTGTACACCGGCAGATTGATTATCTAACGGATCGGCGAGAATGGCTATTTTCATTTCCCAATCAGGTCTGAGTACATTTTCAAATGCTGTTCAACCGTTTTTTCCAGTGGAAATCTCTTGATAGGCGTTTCTAACCATTCTGCTTTGGCCGCTTTTTGTAAAGCGTCATAAAGGGCATTGACAGAAAGTGGTTCTGCGGACAAATACTTACCGGATACCACCTCCCGGAGCGCGCCGCGTTGTGACGATACAATGGGGATACCGAGCGCTACGGATTCAGCGGCGGCAAAGCAGAAGCCTTCGCTGTAGGATGGGATGACCACACAGCTGGAGCGGAGTAGGGTATCTTGTAAATCTTGTCGAGATAGGTCGTGGTGCATGATAATATGCCCTTCCAGCCCAAATTGTCGAATCATTTTTTGAACCTGACCAAATATGGATTGAGGCTGACGTGGGATGATGAGTTGTAATTTGGATGTGGGATACTTTGCCCAGAATTGTCTCGCTACGGGCAAGAGAATATCTAAGCCTTTGGAAATACCCAAACGTCCAAAATAGGTGTAAGTGAAGTTGTCTGGATGTACAGAGGCTTTTGTTGGAAAATCGGTATAGTCTAAACCGTTGTAAATCGTGATAATGCGTTCTGCTGGTACGCCCGCTTCCATGAGACAACTTTGGGTATACTTCGACACCGCGATGTAGCGATAAAAGGCAAGTTTAATAATCAACTTTTCGAAACGTCGAAAAAGCCATCTTTGCCATGATGGTATAAATGGTAAGGTCCGCCATAATTTATCCCACACTTCGTGAAAGGTGATCATCACGGGTTTGTTCCATAATTTCCCTACGAGGCGAGCGGGAAGAGCCGCGTTGTAAGTCGTCGTGTGAATCAAATCACATTGACGGGCCAGCTTGAAAATTTGCGGGATACTAAACAGTGTGAATAAATAACGATTAAAGCAGTTGATGCGAAAGACTTGTATGCCGTGTAGCATTTCTCTGGATGGGAGTGATCGATGATGACGAGTCGTCACTACCGTGACGCTATGCCCTTTTTCTACCAAAGTTCTAGTCAGCTCAAAAAAGAGTTTTTCCGCTCCTCCGACATAAGGATAGAAATGTTCTAGTACAAAAAGGAGTTTCATACTTCGTTCTCTTCGGCGTGGTTTTTTAGAGCTAGCTCCCGAGTTAAAAAGGTCAAATTCTTCTCTTGCTTACGGATAATCAAATACATTTTGAATTGATTAAAAAACAGGAGCCCAATACAGAAAAAGATAATGGCATTGACATTACTTTCGATACCAAATATTTTGGCAATCTGCGTAGAAAAAAAATCAGGGAACAAAGCAAAAATCAAAGTCGCCAACCAAAATAAGCCCCCAAAGATGGTTTCCGTAATGGTGATTTGCGATTTACGAAAACTATAAATAACATTC
This sequence comes from Saprospiraceae bacterium, assembly GCA_028285085.1. GTDB lineage: Bacteria > Bacteroidota > Bacteroidia > Chitinophagales > Saprospiraceae > JAHDHW01. The sequence goes on from JANQQI010000092.1 coordinate 113,011, forward strand.
GCAATAAAAAACAGTGCAATGAGTGGCACAATGATTTGAAAAATACGGAGCTCCATGATTGATGTGGATTATCTCAATAAAATTCTGCGTAAAAAACTGAAAGCTGTTTGAACGCCGGTGAAAAAATTCTGTCCCTTTTGCAAAGAGTAGGGGGTATAAACTGCCTCAATGGGGACTTCCGCTATTTTTAAATTCGCTTTTTCCGCTAAGAACAACATTTCACTACAAAAACCAAATTCGTCAAGGGTAAGATTTAAGCTTCCGATGGCTCTGCGATTAAGCATCCGAAAGCCCGACTGCGAATCCGTATATTTTTGCTGACACATTAAGTTTGTCAATTGATTCCCTAAATAGTTTAACCATTTCCGGCTTCCGGGCATTGCAACTGCAGGATGTAAAAAACGGCTGCCAATCACGATGTCACTGTTGCCTTTTTCCATCTGTTCTACCAGTTTTTTAAGATCTTTTGCTAAGTGTTGTCCATCCGCATCCATAAGCAAGAGATAGGAGCAATTGGAAGTTCTGGCGTATTCAATCGCGGTTTGGGTGGCGGCACCGGCGCCTCGATTGATGAAGTGGCGAATGACTGTTGCGCCAGCCGCCATTGCTTTATGATCTGTCTGATCTGTGCTTCCATCATCAATCACTTTGATATTTTGATAGTCCAATTGCTGGAGCGATCTAATGACGTGACCGATCGTTGAGGCTTCATTGAAGGCCGGAATGAAAATATGTATTTCAGATTTTCGGATCATCATGATTATTTCAAAGAATTTCAAAAAGAACAAAGCTGCCTCGAAAAACGACTTGCCCATTCAAGCCATACCGTCCATTTACGGTGCCGCTAGGTAGCTCAATTGTATTATTTGGATCTTCAATAATTCGATCGGTAACCAGTAGCTTTACCGTGTTAGGATCAATGATCCGATTGAGAAATTCATTATTCTTTTTCGTCAGAGATTGCTCGGGCGTTCGATCAATACTGGCCGTATTCAAATCGTAAATAATGTAGCGAAACCCCTGATCGCGCAATACGGAGATGAAATAATTGGGATCGGATAATTTTGCACTGATCTCACTGAACTTCCCCAGTTGATTATCCTCGACAACTCTCCGATCATTCTGTAAAATGTGATAGTTGAGAAAAGTCCCCACGCGATAGATTTTTTCCGAAGGGTTTTGATTCAGGTATTTTAAAGCATCTCTGGATGCGGGATTGAAAAGCGCAATGACGTCTTCACTTTTTAGTTTTTGAGAAGCATACTGGATAAACGGTTTTTGAAAAATCAAATGCTGATTATCGGGCCGATTGGCATCGTGAAAATGTAGACTAAGATTCAGTAAAAAATATAATCCAAAACTAAGACTAAGAAAACCAGAAGCGAAACGTGCGTATCGGGTGCCAAATAGGAGCTGCGGATGCTCAAAATAATACACCACGATAATTCCTAAGGTTGCTAATAACAAAAACGCGTACCACGGAACGCCGCTACCCAGCAAAAGCCAGATGAATAAATAAATCGTCGAAAATGCCATTAATTTTTTGAGGAGTCCCGGCCATTCTTTTAACCTTTCCGAAGCCAACCAACTTGCTAAGACTAATAATAGAAGTAACAGTATAGCAGATACCCAAAAATTAAAACCAGACAGCCAATCGTATAAGGGGGTGATCTTTTTAGATAAATAGATCACACTATTCATACCCACCAGCAATAGATCGCCAAATACAGCTTGAAAGCCTTCGGCCTGGCGATCGATATAAGCATCCGTGCTGATGATCGAAGCCTTTTTGACAAAAACGGATAAGACGGCAAGCAAAAGGAAAAATAACATGAAGGCCAGCCAAATAAGATTTTTCCACAAATTCCTAGCTCGGATAGACAGCAGAAGCAAGGGTAGCAGTAATAGCCACAAAAAACCGATATCCAAGTAGCTTTGATTCGGCAGATTGGTATTCATGGTAAGATCATAGGGCAGAGACAAAAATAACGGTAAGCCCTTTTCAAATCCCTGATATCGTTGTAATTCCTCCCGCCGGGTTTGTTGTGCTGCCTTGGTAGAGGCCTCCCTTTTTTTGCGAGAAAGTTTCGAGTTGGATTGCCGTTGTTGATTACGAAATTTGGGCTTGATTTTGATTTTAGGCTCGGGGGATTTACCCTCTACCAGTGCGGAAATGCTGATCGACCTATTTTCTAGTCCATGTTTTATCGCCCAAGGAGCATAGTTGAGTCCCATCGCCAGTACAAAGGCGCCGATCAGCGTACCAAGCTGTATTAGCTGCGGATAGGACGACCTAAATGCCCTGCCCAGCAAAATCAAACTAGGAATTAAAAGCAGCACGCCCAACAAGGTCGAGGAATTACCATCTAACGCGAGCCCCGAAAATTGGTGAATACCCAACAGAAAAAGTAAGGACAAGGCCAGCAAAAAACTGCCAGCAAAGGCAGAACGTCCCCCTTTTTGATAAAAAAGCAAACCGATTAAGGCTATGATATTAAACAGCGCAACGTACTTGATACCAAAAGCAAAGCCAGTTAGCCAGCCTATCATGATCCACAGTAGTAAATGAGAGGATAGCTGGAAAGAACCAATCTTTACCGGGGATATTGACCCTGTTTCAGCTTTATCAGCTCGACTGCGCACCAGATATTCCAGCAGGAGTAATAAGGTACACAGCGACACAAACAGAAAACCTAAGTCTACCTTTTCATCGAAATAATTATGGTAGGTCACGACCGGTGCGGTATAAAAAATCGCGGCAACCAGCAAGGCATTACTGCTTGAAACAAATAGGCGGGCGAGTCTAAAAACGACCAAGACACAAAAAAGTCCCATCAAATTGGATAAAAAGATGGCGACCGTCATGCTGCCAAAAAGCAGGTCTCCCAGACTCATAATGATCGACCAATTGAAGGCCTGCCCACCTTCTGGCAAAGCCTGATACTCTCCGATCAATTGGCTGACATTCATGTACAGGCCCGCTCCGTCAAAACCTGAGGGGAATGCTTTTACCGCACCCAACGCGTTTACTCCTGCGAAGATCAATAGTAAAGCGAGGGATAAAAAACCTTGTGTTTTCAATGATTTGACAGCTATGGGACGGAGAAAAGTACGATGTAGCAGTTGTCCAATCACCTGATAGCGCAAAATGATTAAGACTAACATAGGTGCCCATAAGGCAATGGGATACAGTAGTTTAAATAGCCCCAGCAGCAGCAGCACAAAAGCAATGACGCTCCACCCCAGTGCAACAGCGACGAGTGAAAATGAGGCCTGGGACAATTGTTGAGCGAATGGTTGGAGCAGCATTTCTCCGACCGCATAGCCGATTACTGTAATGAATAAAACTGCTAGATGCAGTAAAATAACCAGGCCGGTGAAATATCCCAGATGTACCAGCGGATGAGACTGGAAGAAATCATTGCTGATGCCATACCAAGCCAGTATACTGTTCATCGTCAGGAGTAATAAGCCATAGAGCTTCCAACCGTTCAGTGTACGCCATTTGCTATTGGTTTTTACAAAGAAAAAGTAGGCGCCAGCAAATAAGATCGACAAGCCACCTAAAAGCCCCCAGTACTTGAATTGACTGATACTCCGAGAATAGTAAGGGTGATGGAGTAAATAGGTAGGTACAATGATTAGAAACCAAAGGACACCGATGATTATTGGTGTCAAAGTTCCTAATGGCTGATTTTTGGAGGATATAGAGGTCACTGTATCCTTATTCATACTCATAAAGCTTCTCGTAATTTGAGTTTCGTACCTAAAATTACTTTTATACTTTTGAGTGAATATGTTTGACTGGTCGTAAATTTACGAATTAATTTTTAGTCAGGCTTGAAGTAGACGCAATGATCATCAGCCATAAGCATAAATTTATATTTGTCAAGACCAAAAAGACGGCAGGTACCTCTTTTGAAATTGCCTTGAGTAAAATATGTGGCCCTCAAGATATTTTAACCCCAATTGATTCAAGAGCTGAAATAGCTAGGAAAGAATTTGCTAATATTTCGGCTCAAAATTATTTTCTCCCTTTCCATCGTTATAACAAACGCAATATCTTCAATTATCTAGCTAGAAATAAAAAACTTCCGTTACGTTTTTATCCCCACACAGCTTGTCGTGAAATAAAACAACTGATTCCAAAAAAAATATGGAACGAGTATTATAAATTTACCATCGAAAGAAATCCATTTGACAAGATCGTATCGCTTTATTATTGGAGAGGCGGGGATAAAAAGTTTGGGAATATTCACGACTTTCTTCTAAATGGAGGATTAAAGGATTTTAGTAGTTACGATCTTTATGCGATTGATGGAATAATGGCGGTGGATCAAATTTATCGATACGAAGATTTAGCGTTTGCTTGTGAAGACCTAAGTAAACGGTTGCAGTTAGCGACTACCTTGGAGATGCCCTTGTACAAAGCAAAATCAGATAGACGGAAAATACAGGATTACAGAGCTATACTAGATGAAAAATCAATTGAATTAATTCGACTCATTTTTGCTCGGGAGATAAGATTGTTAAAATACAAGTTCTAAAAATGACCTGTTATTATGCGGATATCACATCAGTATAAATTTATTTTTTTCGCAAATCCCAAAACAGCCTCTTCTAGTGTAAGACAGTTTTTGAATCCCTACACGGATGTACAACCTGTTTTAAACTATCTGAAAAGAACAGCTGATAATCCATTCTATCCGCATATCACACCACAGGAAACCAAATTAATATTTGAAAAAAAAGGCTGGGATTTTAATAGCTATACCAAGTTCGTTTTTGTCCGAAATCCCTGGGCACGTTTGGTGTCTTTGTACGAGCATATTATCCGCAATCCGAAAAATAAAATAGCATTCGATCATTGGTTGACGACTACCCAGCCATCTGGGATTGGAGGTGGTGGCGAAGATCATCAGCGTTGGAGAAAGTATGGAGCCTATTCCATTGAGCATTATATTAAAGATAATGCGGGCAATATTCTGGTTGATAAAGTGATTCGTCTGGAAGATATTCAGAAAGAGCTAAGGCCATTTTTAGTAGCCTTGGGATTACCCGATGTGAAAAATGCTAAGTTGAATCACAGCAATAAGCGTAAAGGTAAGCAGCACTATTCGAGTTATTATAATGAAGACACACAAGCCCTGGTTCGTGAAAGGTATCGCTACGATATTGTCAATTATGGTTATCATTTTGAGGAAAAAAGGAGTCGTTTTTTTCGATTTTTTAATTCTTCCTCGCTATGATTTATCTCGTTTATTACGAAAAAGAGGAGGTATTGCTCAATCGCATTGGGCCGGAAGCATTAAGGCAGTATAGTGATCTAAAGGACTTCTTTCCCTTGCTACAAAAAAGGGGAACTGTCGTTGAAGTGGAAAATTCAGAAGAACAAATGGATAGCGTTTATCAGTTTGTCCATTATCTGAAGGAAGAGGTGATTGGTCTTTCCTTTTCTTCGTTGGAACAAGATGATTCGAAACTTCAATGTCCACAATTTCAATTTCCAATATCAATTCCTCCTCCCGTTTGGAATCAATATCAGCACTTAACAAAATTAAAATCTAAGGCGCCTTTTTCTTCCTATTCTATTGCCACGAGTGGAAATATCATTGATACCAATCTAGCCCAGTTTTTTCCCAAATCAATCATCCGAAAAATGCCTTGGAAGCGAAGTTTAGAGGCTAGCTGGGTAGCACTCAAAAAATCAAAGTTACGATTGGCACTGTATTATTTATTACGCAGAAAAAGTAGACATTATTTTTCGCATGAGATTGTTCTTTCTGGTGTGGTATACACTACCATAATTTCTCCGTCCTCGTCAGTAGGTTTTTTAGAAAATCTTGTCAAAGATTTTTGTAGTGTTTTCAAAAAACAAGCAGAAGCTACTTTAGTGCTTAAAATAAAAGTAGGGATGACAGGAAAAGTGAAAAAAGGAATGATTCAAATACTAAAAAGGACATCTTTTGCTAGTAGAGTAGTCGTCATTAATGAACATTTATCACAAGTAAAATACGAAAAATTAATTGACGCTACTTCTTATTTTATCAATACTGCTAGAGATAAAATAATGCCCAAATCAGTGCTGGAATTTATGTCTGCCGGTAAACCTGCGATTAGCCTGCTTGATGAAAAAACGAAACTACTCCATCGCGAAAATGCTTTCATAATTCCTCCGGCAAAAGGATCATTACTATCATTTAAAGAACAATTTAGGCAAAGTTATCAGCTCTTAAAAGACGCTCCGCAATCCTATCAAATGATGTCCGCAGCAGCTTCTATTAGTATGAAAAAATATTGCTCCATGGCTGTCATTGAGCCTAAGGTGATGGAGTGGTTGAATCAAATAGAAGCAGCGATTGTGAATGAATCTTAAACACCGAAGATGATCAATCCGGATAATCCAGTCTGGTCACCACATTTCCAAAATGCTTTTTGTAGAACTTGTTTAAATCGTCATCGTAGTACTTTTGATATTGATAAGCTGACCGATCTCTGATTTTATAATTGGGCGTTTTATCATAATGCGCTGCTCGCTGGCAGTAGTACTCAATCTCTTTTTCCGATAATTGCCAATGCCGACAGATTGCCTCGATGTTTTTGATAGGCTCGGCTACGATATCTTCAAAACGGAAAGTCTGGATAATGGGCGATTCATAAAAAGGAATAGGATTGAAGCCGTGTACATATTTGACCCAAACCATTTCCGTCATCATCCCTTTTTCGAAAGACAGATTTTCTAGTAGCTCTTGATAAGTGGTACTGGGGTTGAGCATCTTTTTTTCTTGTTCGTTGTAGATGTCATCCATTTCAAAGGATAGGTAATAGAGTCTAAGCCTGTGCATCGGTTCTCTATTCCATAATTCTGATCCTTTTTTGTGATAAAAATATCCCGAGATAATGATGTCTTTTGGATGTCGAATGAGATGAACCATTTTCGCATTTTCAAAAATCTTACGCCCGGGCCAAAAAACATTATTGTTGATAGAAATAAATCTTTGGCGTTTTTTCTTTTCTAAATGCTTTACAAAAAGTTTTCTCTGTCGATTATAAAATTTATTCTTATCAAATATCGCATTCATGTAATGCGTTAGGCATTTTCGATAACTAAAACGAATTCGATAATAAGGTCTTTCTTTTCTAAATAAATTATAAAACATAAATATTCAGATAATGATTATTTTCTGAATTGATCTAAATTTTTATAACTAGGCTAAAAGCAAATGCTTGATTTTCAAAACGAAGCTTATTTTAAGGAGCATAGCCGGAGGCTACGTGACGAAAAATAGCCTGAAGTATTTGGAAATCAATGATTTCGTTTTTAGGCGGTTAAAATGAGTTTAAATCAGTTCATTACTTAACTCTTTAAAAAATGCAGTATAGCGAGGCCAAAACGACTCGTTTTTACCGTAGTTGTTTAAGAATATATTTGGCTTTGAACCTAGTGCGTTTACCAATTGCTCTTTAGCAGCAACCGACCAGGTCAAAGCTTTGTTGCCAAAGGGCTGACGTAAGTTCAGCTGTGGCATAAATTGATTCTGTACTTCTGCAGGAATTTTATAGGATGCTTTGGCTGATTGGGGATGCAGTTTGATGTTTCTTAGCTCTCGTAGCGTTTGTGTATCGTAATATTTATTACTGCCCGGATTTAATTGTTTCTCTTTTGAGTAATTAACCTTTTCTTGTTCAACGCCAAGAAAATCAAAACACTTTGCCAAAACATTCCGCGGATTTGCTTTTAAATCCTCTTGAAATAATATCTGCAGCTGTTCTTTGGGCAAATGGGTTAAATACAGCGCGATAATCTCCCAATACTTGGTGTCTTCTATGATGTTGGGCATTTGTACAAGTGCCTCTTCTATGCTGAATTTAGTTTCAATTCCCCAATCTGTTCCACTATTATGCATCTCTCGGTAGGAAGATTCAATGCGGGTAACAGGATCACGGGTAATTAAAATGATTTTTATTTTTGGAAAATTCTTAACCAATCTCTTAATACTAATCGCTGCAAACTCTGATTCCGTGTAAGAGACACTCCCTTCTCCCAATAATGCATCAGCTGGAGCGGTATAAAAAAGATCTCGATACCAATTCCAGTACAAAGCATAATCCGGCCGGTTAAAAAAGCGAGGCTCTTTAAACCGAGGTGGCAAAAAAATTTTAGTATGCTTCATCAAAAGCGCACAGAGCGTGGTGGTTCCACATTTACTAAATCCTGCCACGACAAAATCTAAATGCATTATGCCTTCTTTTTAATAAAATACAAATTGACTTTATCCCAATACAGAAAATCCTTGAGCATTTTATATTGATGCTGGGCAAAGTATTTAAGCACTTGCTCTTTATATTGATGAAACACTTCAATGCAAATCAAGTCGGGTTGGAATCGATTAATATCAAAGCCTCGCAATGCTTTTAATTCTGATTCTTCAATGTCGATGGATAAAAAGTCAATTTTTTCAATTTGTTGTTCCTCTAGTAGCTCGGTCAAAGTTATAGCTGGCAGCTTAATTTCTTTACCTCTGACTATTTTAACCCCAATTGAACGCTCTTTTTGAGTGGAACCTAAGGGACCGCTTTTGTAAAAGGAAGCTTCACTTTTTGACTGATCACTAATAATATAAGTCAGCAATTGGCAATTTGGTCGATACTTTTTCCATTCCGGCAGTTCTACAGGATTAGCATCAACCGCTACACCCGACCAACCCAAGTGTTTTTCCAAATAAAAAGTGTTACTGTGTGTGATTGGCCAGGCACAACCGACATCCAAAAAAATACCGTTTCGGCGATCCTGGAAAAACGAACGAATGAGCAATTCTTCTATTTTTTCGGAATAAAGGGCCCAACCAGTCTTCGGCAAGTTTTGGTAATAGAAAGTTTTACCTCGGATAAGTTGTTGATAATGTCGATACCAAAAATCTTTTAGGCGTATTTTTGCCATTCCCCACCAGCTGAGGTGGTAACGATTCCGAAAATGGACATAAGGCTTTAGTAATGAAGAATTAGATAACCGATCTAACAATGGGTTGGATTGCGTCGGAGTTTTTACCTTCTTTTCCGGTCTATTGATATGGGTGATGCTGACCTCATCGTTAAAAAAAGAAGCCCATTCCGTCTTTGAAAAATGACTTTTTAGTTCAGCAAAATTGGAAATTGCCTCGCTCAGCTTTCGTTGAGGTTTACCCTGAATATTTGGCCATAGTTGCTGGGGGGGTACCTTTAAAAATTGTTGAACCCTTGTAATCGTAGTAGAAAAGTGCTCACAAAGATCTTCGTAATTAACTTTGAGCACTGGATGCCCCGCAAAACGTTGATCAAAGGCTTCAACTTCTTGGCGCTGATAAATGAAATCGTTTTCCAATATCTCTGGATCGAAATAAAGCGGGGTTGGGGATGAACCTTTAAAAGTGCGCATAACCTGATAAGATAAATATCTTCTCAGCAAATTTCTGCGCCGTAAACTAATAACAGCAATAGACTGATCCGCTTCAAGCCTAGGCCAGAGGTCCGGCCAATCGCCAAAGGGAGTTCCACTGCGATGGAGGATAAAACCAGCCATCTTGATATGTCGAGGGTAGTCGCGGTAAATGTATTGATTCAATATTTCTCCGGCGGGAGTTTGTGGGCCAAATGGTAAGTCACTAATAAAGTCGGGATTAAACAATTCGGAGCGGGCCACGATATTGACATGGTTTTGCAGCGTCGTCCGCAGCATATGGGTACCCGAGCGAGGAGAACTGAGGATGATAAATTTTCCGTACCTTTTATCTTTTGCAATCATTTGGAACCGCTGTATAAGACAATTTGACTTGGATTAAGAAAATGTTGGTCAAAACCATGTTGGTGTAACCATTGATGTAAGATGACGTGTTCGCAATCTTCGCCGCCGTAACGGGCACCTGCCAAAATACCGGCACTCTTATATATCGCCAAGCCACCAAAAGCCGACGCAACGGCTACCAGATCTTCACCCCGCTGAAACTGTAATTGGTTAATCGCTGCTTTATCGGAAGGTAGGCTGGCATCTTTAGTAGGACGAAAGGCAAAGGCATCGAAAAACAGCGGATTGGCAATCGGATTACCGTAAGGTGGCACCAAAATACCATTGGAGGCGACCACATCCCAATCTTGATGACTAAAGGTATGCGCGATCCCATCGTAACTAAAGCCAAGCTGGAGGTCCAGATCAAATACCACCAAATAGTCGAAGACATATTTCTTTGCCCGGATATGATCCAGATATTGGTTGCGATAATTGGCCATGGCAGTCGTGCGATCCGGGCTTTGTTCCTCCTCCCATTTTTGAGCGTGTAACTGCTGGGATAAAATCTCTACGTGAGGATTGACTCGCTGCCAGTATTGCAGCATCTCGGCTGTTCCATCCACGGAATCATTTTCAACGATAATGACCCGGTAGTCTTTAAATTTTTCTCCCAGCCGCTCGACCTTAGCCATTACGTTGGGGAGGGCTTTCATCACATCCCGCGCTAGCCCGCAAATAATAACTTGCTGCTCCTGCATGTTTTGATAGCCTACTTGCAAGCGCTCAAAATAGGCCTTGGTATCTCCCGATTGGCAAGGGTACCAACCTTCAGGGAAAACGGCGGGGTCACTGTTGACTTCACCATCGTGCCATTTCAGGTTGCCATCATAAATGGGCCAACGTCTTTCGGGCAAAGGTAAACCCAGTTGTTGGAGTAAAAAATCCTGTGCTTTAGGATAGAGGGCCAAGGCTTCATAACTGACCACTGTAAAGGGGACACGCATCCGCAAAAGATGACGAAAGATATGCAGATAGGCTTTGGGAATATTCGCTAATCCAGTTTGCGAATCCTTGACGTGCTGCCATTTTAGTTGGGATTGTAGTCCGGAATGGGTATCACGAGACACGACTACGATCTTGGTCTGATAGCCTCTGGATCGGAGATCGCGCACCATTTGACTGAGATTGATCCATTTTTTGCCGTGTGGCAAGCTTCTGCGCCAAACAATGGGATTTTCTTGGCTGGGAGGATGATTATCCCAAGGTTGGAGATCCGTGGGAAAAGCATACTCCCAGGGTTTTTTCAAACCTCGGAGCAAAACTTTATTCTCTGGCTGCCAGGGAACGTGATTTCCCGCGTGCCCCACACATCCCGCGTTGATCAAAATATCGGTCACCAGGTGAGAACCGTGGGACTCGGGGCCTACCACCAGATAGGCGACTTTGTCCATCTTTGTCCCCATGATCCGATTTTTTATCCATCGGAGGTAGGCGATCGTAGGAGAAGATCGATCCAGGTATCTTCGGATGCGTCTGAGGATAGCGAAAAGAATACGTTTTATGTCAGCAACGGCACTCATCGATCTAATCGCTCAGCTGTTTAGTTAAAAAGTGACTCAATTTATGTTTGGTCTTTTCGAAGCCGGCATGTGCTCTTAACGTTTGCGCAGCCTGCCAGGCCATATCTCGATACTTGGTCTCGTCATTTTTGGCTACCTGATAGCTTTCCTGATAAGCAGTGACCAGTGAGTACCAATCCGGGCGATGGTGTACTGTGCGGATCGCAATTCTTTCATCGTGTTGCCAACAAGTAGGAGTGGCTCCGGTTTTTACGACAAATGCATTGGCGTCATTAATATAGTCTTTTAAGGCCGTAGCGTATGGTGCAATCGCGGGGATTCCGGCGCTCATGAATTCCATTAATGGTAAACACTGACCTTCGCCGTAGGAAGTGTTCACATAAAAAGTAGTGGCGTTCATTAAATTCTGATAAGCTGCTTTATCCAGATAATTACCAACCACGACGACTCTGCATTTGAAAGCCGGTAGGCTTTGTAAAAAACCAGTGACCTTTTGTCGAAAGAAATACACATCTTCCATAACGGGCGTCTTTAGAATGAGGGTAGCATCCGTTCGATCTCCTAAAGCATGACAAAAAGCCGCCACCATGTCCATATAATTTTTGCGCTTATCGGAGATGTTCAGGATGGAGGTATAAATAATGCCTTCGTAAATATTGGTATCCGCATCAGTTTGCTTAGACGAAGGAGAAGGTGTTTGAGTATTAGAATATTTAAAAAATCGCACTGTTTTTGCGATGGTCGTTCCCGTAAATAAATAAAGGTTGCGAAAAAAACGATAAAGTGACTTGGGTAGTAAATCCTCGAGTACTTCGTGCGCCCAAGTTTGTAAAAGAATATGCGTCAACTCAATCCGTTTAGCAAATCCTTTGGGCATATCTAAAGGCGTCAATTTTAATCGCTCCGAATCAATTACTTTTTTATTAATTATCAGTTCAAATTGTTTTCGAATCGTCTTTTTTTGAACGTCATATTGTGGAAGAAGCAACGATTCTTCAACGGGAGCGGGACAAGCCAGAATGGGAAAATCCGGGCCAAGCTCTCGACGGATAACTGCTGCACTATGTTCGGAATGCGTGATCGCAGCGCCTATTTTTCGAAGTACTTTTACCCAATTATTTTTTTCATTGCCACCCCAACTTTCATTCGGAATGGTATCGTATTCCCAAGCAAATACTGGAATAATTTGACCAGATAAATTTAAATCCAAATGATGTGGAGCGGTAAAGCACAGCAAAACACATTTTTTCTCCTCCTTTTGGGCTTGAGCTTGGTAGACTGGTACATCCTCGGGATCTTCAATAAGCTGTACCTCTCCAATCGTTTCTAATACCGGCAAAAATTTACGCAAAACGAAATAGTAACTGTATTCACTTTTACCAAGACTGGCTTGGATGTTTTTACTATTGAATTTTGAGTAAACTAAAATGGTCATTTTAATATGGCAAAATGCAAAGCTGGGTGAAGTGAATCTGCTTGACAATAATACTCATTTATAAGAAAAAAGAACGCTTCCGGTATTTAGAGGCTATCTATTTCCCTTAATTAATAGGTTTAACAAAAGTAATTACTCCCCTTATTTCATTTTCGCACTATTTGTTCTACAGAGTGGACTATCTATTCTTTTCCATTTTTACCACCCTGATTTCAGCATTATTGATTGAATAATTGGTTCACCTTTTTGAATAAATGGTGAGAGCTCTAAAGCAGTATTGAGGTCTAACTTTGCCCCATAAGTTTAACTCAAGAATAAAACTATGCAAGTCCAACTCATCATTATTCTGTTTTGCATTATTGCATTGCTTGGTCATTTGATCTTTAGAAATATTGACAATATTTATTTTAAATCACTGCTAAGCATAAGGAGGCCCAAGGTCTTTTCTTTTTCCAAGGTAGCTTGGATCGTATTGCTCATTATAGCGAGTATTCCTGTGAATCTATTTGCCCAGCAGACGTTGACTAATAATTTTGAACTCAACTTTGTTGATATTGCAGCTTCTTCACCAAATCCCTGGGAAAGTGAATATCAGGATTATAAAATTCCTGATGATCCGATTACGGAATATATCCATTTTGAAGTAAGAGGGGCCGACGGTGGATCGGCGAAATCAGGATCGGGTTCTACTCCCGGAGGAAATGGGGCAGTTATTGAGTTTGACATCAAAATCGGTGATGGACCCAACGAAATCCCTCCGGGCACGACCTTGCGCTTTATGGTTGGTATGTGGGGGCAGGGTCATACCGTCGGTGCCGGACATTTTGCCGTTGGTGGCGGTGGTGGAGGTACCGGAATTATATTGAGAAATAACATCAGTACTGGACCATTTAGAAAAATACTAGCGATTGCAGGTGGTGGCGGCGGCGCTATGCGAAATTCTACCTGGGGGTCTGCTCCGGGGAAAGGAGGAAATGCGGGTACCTCCGGTGACGATGGTGATGGTGTTTTTGGTTTAGATGGAGGAGAGAACGGATATTATACGATTTATGATGGTGAGGAAGCAGGCGGTTGTGGTGGCGCATGGTATGATGGGGGGCTATATAGAAGCGGAGAAAGAGGAATTACTGGATTACATGGTGATGGAGGTATTGGATCTTATGGCGGTAATGGCGGTTGGGGCTGTGGTGGTGGTGGCGGCGGTGCCGCAGTAGATGGTTCTTATTATGGAGCCGGTGGCGGTGGTGGTTATTCGGGCGGTGGTGGCTCTGGTGATATCTCAATTCCCAGAGCAGCAGGCGGTGGTGGTAGTTATTTAGCTGATGATTACCCCTTTAATACCAGCAAAACCTCCGGTGGAGCAAGCTTTCCAACGGAATTAGGTATCGTATACTATCAATTTTACTGCTCAGCCCGATTCGCCGAAACAGTTACGGTGACCAATGATCTTTTTTGTACGGGTCTGGAAGATATCCAGTTAGCGGTAGAAACACCACAGTGGTGGTGTGATGAGGTGAGTTATAAAAGAGCGGATACCGGCGAAACCAATACTACAGGCACTTTCACGGGGTTACCCGCTGGGGAAAATTATACGTTTTACCTCTATTACGGTGATGATTTAGTGGATAGTTTGACGCATAGTGTAGATAATGTGATAGATGAAGAGGCGCCTACGATCGTCTGTAATGGTGACCTTGAATTTGATATTAGGGAGACACCTAATCCCGTCATTAACTTAGCCGACATTGGAAGTGCTTCGGATAATTGCGGATTGCTCGGATTTGCCATTTGGGGGTATGGCGGTTCTCGCTCCTTTAGTTGTGATGATCTCGGTGATCATACGATTGCGCTAGCAGCTGTTGACTCTATCGGTCTTCTCAGCTATTGTACCTTCACCGTTTCTATCAATAATGGTTATCCAATCGGTAGCGGGGTGCACCCCTTAACGGTTGAATTAGATGCTAATGGAGCCGTAACGGTTAGTGATGATGAGCTAGTTATCATCGATGAGGATATAGGTTCTTGCTTTACATACGATGAAGTTGTGGCTAATTATAGCATCCCCACAGAATTTGAAAATTTGGATTGCGATGATGTAGGCACTCATCTGGTTCTACTCGATGAGTTGGATGACAATTTTCCTGATATCTATTTGGAATTAACGGTGGAAGATAATGTTTCCACTCAAGCTTCGGTTGATGATATAACGTTGGTCCTCAATAGTAGTGGCGTGGCTCCCCTGGATAATAGTGATCTATTGTTTTCCGTTAGCGATAATTGCCTATCCGACGCCGAGATCATTGCTAATTATAGCTTGCCGGCAGATGCTCAGCTATTTGATTGCACCGACGTTGGTACTTCTATCTTTTTCTTGGACAGAGTTGACGAATCCTTTCCGGCTGTACCCTTACAAGTCACGGTGATCTCCGCAGATTTAATTTTCGATCCGGTTGATGCCGAGTACTGTCCGGATATTCCTTTTAATTTAACCAATCTGGAAGATAACATTACCCTTGGAGAGGGGACCTTCACTTACTCCAAATCCGTAGAACGTTTGTACATCCCCAACCGTAGTGACAATACAGTGAGTGTAATCGATTTGGAAACGAATAGCGTGATCAGTACGATTGATGTGGGTACCAAACCAGTTGGTGCAGCGGTAAGTCCCGATGGACAGGAAGTATATGTTGCCAACTCAGGTAGCAATTCCGTTAGTGTGATCAGTGTGGCTACCAATAGTGTAGTACATACCATCAGTGGTATGGGAGATGTTCCGTATAGTGTAGCCTTTAATTCAGATGGTAGTCGAGCCTATGTCACCCATTGGAGCTTTTTAGGAGAAGTAAGTATCATCAATACTGCTACCCGCAGCGTACTCAATACGGTCAATGTCGATCTTTATCCAGCGGCCGTAGTAGTGAGTCCTGACGATAGTAAAGTCTATGTAGCTTGTGAAGAGTCTCATACCGTATGTGTTATCAACACGAGTGATAATAGTTTTACATCCATCGGGGTAGAGCGATGGCCAGCGGGAATCGATCTAAGTGCGGACGGTACCAAGTTATACATCGCTTGTAAGGGGAACTTTGACAATATCAACTGGGGCGCCATTGACATCATGGATATCAGCACCAATCAAGTTGAAACGACCATTGATACCGAAATTCAAAGGCCTGGCGACCTGGCAGTAAGCCCACTGGGGGAATTCTACGTAGGGCACGCACAAGATGGCGGCTATTTTAGCAAAATAGACCCGGGTAATGGTAATCAATTGACATTAGTCGAAATTGATCCAGAGGTATACAATACCTACGAAGGAGCGGACCTCAACGAAGATGGTTCGGTGCTTTACTTATCAGATGCAGGGCAAGACAAAGTCACCCTGGTCAATACGAGCACTAATGCAGTCATTATGGATATTCCCGTAGGGGACAGACCTCAAGGCCAAGGACATTTTTATGTAAAAACGGAAATAGCGATCGAAAATCCAACAGCCTATCATCCCACTAACGGAGAAGTAATCAATGTGGCCTTTGATGGCGGTGATGGCTGTACGGCAACGACTACGATTACCTTAAATTTGATCGGCACTGATGTCACGCCACCCGTTGCACTTTGTATCCCCGATACGACCATCTACGTTGGTTATGATTATAGCCCCATACTGGACATCGCGACTATTGACGCAGGAAGTTATGAAGTTGGTAGCTGTGATAGCATCATTAGTCTGTCTTTGAGTGAAGAAGTCCTATTCTGTTTGGATATAGATACGCCGCGTGATTATATCCTGACGGTCACTGATTTAGCTGGCAATTCAAATACTTGTACAACGACGATTACGCTGGCGGATACCCTTGGCCCGGAAGTCGTTGCTTGTAATGATATTAGTGTCGATTTAGCAACTGATGGAACTTATACTCTGACGGACGATGATTTGGTTACTGCTTTTGAAATACAAACGGTTTGTATCAATGTGAATTATTACAACACTTCAGAGGTACAGTTTGACTTTGACTGTGAAGATGTAGGGCAAGAAATTCCAATGACTATCAGGGCCTTGGATTATCACGGTAACTATAGCGAAGCTTGTGATTTCTCGGTGACGGTCAATGATCCTTTGGAAGCTTGTCCGAGAGATGTATTGGTATCTGCTAAGGCTATTCTGACGGGACCTTACGATAGTGCTTCGGGTTTAATGAATGATGATTTAAGGACTTTGGATTTGATTCCGAGTACCGAGCCTTACAGTAGCGATGGCGGAACAGTGGATGCTTCGGTATTGTCGGTTAGCGGGAATAATGCAATCGTTGATTGGGTGTTAATCGAACTGCGAAGTGCTTCGGATAATACCGAAGTTTTACACAGCCGAGCCGCCTTATTGCAAAGAGATGGCGATGTGGTGGATACGGATGGGGTCAGCCCGGTCACCTTTGCAGAGGTAGAAGCAGACAACTACTTTGTAGCGCTTCGACATCGTAATCACCTTGGTCTACTGACACTCACCGCACGAGGCCTGTCGGATATCCCTACGACGATTGATTTTAGTATGAGCACAGAAACCGTATACGGTACCGACTCGCGGGTTGAGTTAGAGACGAATGTCTGGGGTTTGTATAGTGCGGATACTGATGGTTCGGGAGGTATCAACGCCACGGATCGCAGTACCACCTGGAATGATAGAAATACCTCAGGCTACCTCGATTCTGACTGTAATATGGATGGTTATACCAATGCTTCGGATCGAAGTTCTACTTGGAACAATCGGAATATAGGGGGGACCTTACCGGAATAAGGTCCAATTGATTTAGTTTGTCTTTCGACACCCAATCGTTGATGTTTATCATTGGTGGTTGGGTGTCGGCGATTAAATACTCCACCTTTCTATAAATAGTCCACCCTCGATAGCCTGATCGCCTTCCGCCGATTAAATACTCCTCTTTTCTGAGTATATAATGCGAAAGCACC
The DNA here is from genome assembly GCA_028285085.1 of Saprospiraceae bacterium. Classification (GTDB taxonomy): domain Bacteria; phylum Bacteroidota; class Bacteroidia; order Chitinophagales; family Saprospiraceae; genus JAHDHW01. The sequence goes on from JANQQI010000092.1 coordinate 130,754, forward strand.
GAGGTATCCTCCTTTATTTTTGTGGTAATTAATCTCTCATTTAATTAATCGCTGCATAATGGAACGTGTATCTTACGCTCTCACCACTATTCCAAGATTATTTTTCATTTTTCTCTTGTTATGCCTTTGGACATCGGCTAATGGGCAAACGGCCATGATCGCTGATAGTGAATACCATCTGGTAATTGCTAATGGCACTTATCAGGATTTTCAAATCCCGGATGATTTTTTGGGCACCTTGTATTTAAGCTCTAAAGGAGCCGATGGGGGGTGGGCAAAAGTTCAGCTAGATGGCGATTGCGAAGCTGGTGGTGGAAAAGGTGCTCTCGTTACGCAGCAAATTACAGTAGGAAATGGTGAGAATGAAATTCCGCCGGGAACGATTTTACGCTTCATAATTGGAGAACACGGGCAATCACACGGGACCAACGGTGGGGTAGCATTTGGTAGCCGATCTGGCGGCGCTGGCGGTGGCACCGGAGTTGTTGCTAAGATTAACGATGAATGGGTGATTCTTGGTGTTGGTGGCGGCGGTGGCGGCGGATACGCCGAGGTGGCTTTTGGAATTTGTTCCGATACGAGTAGTGGAAAAGGAGGCCATGATGACCCCAACGGCGATGGTAGTAGTGGGAGAGGCAGTGATGGTGCTAGTGGTGGTAGCAATGGTGAAGGAGGAGACTCTACTTACGATGGCGGTGATGGCGATCGAAGAGGTGGCGGCGGCGGTGCTTTTGGCGATGGAGAAGGCGCAAATTATTTGGGGGATTACTCCGGGGGTAGAAAAGCCTGGAATAATGGCCCGGATAGTGGAACGCCTAAGGGAGGAGCAGGAGGTGTGTTTTCTCTCGGAAAAAATGGTGGCTTCGGTTTTGGTGGCGGCGGTGCATCGGACGACGGTGCCGGTGGCGGTGGTGGCTATTCCGGTGGCGGCTCCGGTGATTTTGGGAAAGGCGGTGGCGGCGGTGGCAGTTATATCCACCCCGATTATACGATAACGTATGGGATCTCTGGTCCTAGTGCTACCTTTTCCAATGAAGATGGTTATATCAGATACAAATTGGGCTGTTTCGTCGAAATCACTGCTGTAGAAGTGGAGGAACCTTATCCCTGTGATGCTGTAGGCGCATCCGTAACAACTGCCATTGAGCAAGGTTATCCTTGCGCCGATAATGCTACTTACCGATTATTCAACAAAGACGTGCCCAGCAACCCAGTCTTGTTAGATGAAAATTTAACCGGGACATTTACAAACTTGCCCTCAGGAGACTACTCCATTACGTTGAATCCGATTATTGGTGATCCGCATGAATTTGAGTTTGAGGTGACACAAGATTATGATTATTATCCGCCAATTGTTATTTGTCAAGATATCACCGTCAGCTTAAACGAAAATAATGAATACCTCCTCAATGCACTAGAACTGGATAATGGTACTTTGGATGGATGCGGAATTAGTGATTTTGGTTTTCTGGCCGGCGTTTTCCCTTCTGCTTACACGACATTTTACGAAATGCCTTTGACTTGTGCACAGGTCGAGAACGGTAGTTTTATTCAGATTCTTGTAGCCACTGACAATAATGGAAATGCAGATTATTGTGCCGTGCAAATTACCGTATTAGACGAAAATCCACCTATCATACCCGAAAATCCAACGGCTACCGCCTATCTCAATCAAGCGGGAACAGTTGATCTTAACTTAACTCATCTTAATTTTGAAGCAACGGGAGATTGCACACCTTCCTCAGATATTACCTACCTATGGCATCCTGGCTCAGATGACTATGATTGCTCACATCTCGGACAAACGCCTACGCTTGAATTTACGGCCACGGATGTTTATGATAATACAGCGACCGGCACCATGACCATCACGGTTTTGGATACCTTAATCCCGACGGTTACAGCTCAGGATGTGACCATCGAACTTGATGATGCGGGGAATGCCTCCATTGATTATACTGCTTTTATTGCGAGTGCAACGGATAACTGTCTAAGTGAAGCTGAAATCATTGGTGGCTATTATTGGGATGAATCCCAATTACCGCTCAATATTACGTGCGATCATTTGGGGACTCATGAAATTACCCTGCTTTCTACTTCAGTGGCACATGAATCAATATTACCTACAGTGACGGCGAACCTCACGGTGCGTGACGCCACCGGCCCGGAAATCGTTTGTCATGATATGACGATTTATCTGAATCAAGATCCCTGGCACCCCTCATTTGAAGATTTACCGATCACCTCAGTCAGTGATCTCTGTTTTCCTGATTCTGTGCTAAGTTATGATTGGAAATATAACCAAGTGAGTGGATTTTTCAATTGTGGCGATGTCGGTGTGGATGAAAATGCTTGGATTGACGTGACCGATCCGCATAATAATACAACCAGATGTTATTACAACTTAACCGTAGCAGATACTGTTTCTCCAACTTTAGTTTGTAGAAACCGAACGTTCAACTTGAATAGTAGCAATAACGCTTACACTTTAGAGCCTATTGATATATTTAATTCGATTAATTCAACTTGTGCTGACTTTTCGCCTGATGATGGGACACTTTCATTTGTTGATGGTTTTGATCCTATTTTGGATTGCGATGATTTAGGTAATCCCCAAACCGTAACGCTGATTTACACCCCCGATGATGGTTCACCTGCACTGAGTTGTACGAGTGTAGTAAAAGTAACCGATGGATTCTACCCCCATATTACATGTCCTTCGGGGATTATTGAACTAGAGGCGACCTATGAGGATTGTGGGGCTATTTACGATTACGAATATACGGCCTGGGATGATGAATGCCCCGACGTAGAGGTCACTATTGCCAATGGCCTTCCAAGTGGAAGCTCTTTTCCATTAGGGATGACTAATGTACTTATTAATGCTACGGATGCCGCTGGAAATACGATTTCTTGTAGTTTTGGGGTGGATGTTTCTCCTCCTTCGGAAGCCCCGACGCTGGAATGCCCGGAAGATTTTACGATCACCTTGGACGATGATGCCTGCGGAGTCATCATTGATACAAGTGCGATCTTTCATCAAACTTGTTTGGTAGAAAACACACAATTCAAGGGGCCGGCCATGGGGAGCTTTTTTGAGCCAGGAACGTACACTATTGGATTTAGAACAAGAAATGTTGGCACCAACGAATTCTCACAATGTACCTTTAAGATAACGGTGGCTGGAGGGAATACTGCGCCTACTGCATTATGCAAGGATACGACCGTGACGTTAACGTCTAACAGTATCACCCTTAGCCCGGATTATTTTGATGATGGCTCCTACGGTACTTGCACCCCGATTCTCAACAGATATATACATCCAAAGACCTTCAATTGCTCAGATGTGGGAACACAATCGGTGAGATTATTCATCAGAGATCAGAATCTTGTCATCAGTTATTGTGATGCCACGCTGACACTTTTACCCAAAGACCCGGATTGTCAGGATATTACAGTTTCGCTCGATGATTCAGGGGTAGCAAATATATTACCCGAGGACATTTTTGTACCAGATGGGGTGTGTAGCAGTCAAGCTACCCTTACTTTAGACCAAACCACCTTCGATTGTACCCAGCTTGGCGGTCATTTAGTGACCCTGACCAGAACGATTGGTGATTATTCAAACACCTGCACAGCTACAGTGACCGTAATAGATGAGTACATAGAAGACACCACCCCTCCGGTGGCGCTTTGCCAACCAGATACGACGGTATACGTCGGGCATGATTTTAATTTTTTGCTCCCCATCGAAATGGTCGATGCAGGTAGTTATGATCTCACACCTTGTGGGGTAGCCGTAGACGTTGATCTGTTCCAGGGGGATGACACCTATTTCTGTGCGGACTTAGGGCCTTACGAATATTTTCTTCAAGTCACTGACGCGGCTGGCAACCAGAGTAGCTGTAGCACGGTTATTACTATGGCCGATACACTGCCACCCAGAATCGAATACTGTAATGATATCACCGTTGATCTGGATGCACAAGGAGCATATAGCATTACCCAAACTGATCTGGATCAGATTATTCAACAGTGGGAAGTTTGTCAAACGATACCTTATGACTATTCCCAATTCCGGGTGCACTACAACTGCACCGATGCCGGACAGATACTCCCCATGATAGTTGGTGTCCGTGATATACATAACAATACAGATGAATGCCATTTTACCGTGACGGTTAATGATCCATTTGGCGCCTGTCCCGGGGCGGTTGTATCCGCTAAGGCCTTTCTGGCTGGACCTTACGATAGTTCCTCGGGATTAATGAATGATGATCTGCGCAACTTGGATTTGATTCCAAGTATAGAACCCTACGAGATTGATGGCGCAACGGTTAACCCAGCCGTACTGGCGGTCAGTGGAGATGATGCCATTGTGGACTGGGTATTGGTTGAACTGCGCAGTGCTTTGGATAATACAGACATTATTTACATCCGCTCGGCTTTATTGCAAAGAGATGGCGATGTGGTGGATACCGACGGTGTAAGTCCGGTTACCTTTGCCGAAGCTATGGTGGGCGATTATTATGTAGCCATACGACACCGGAATCACCTCGGATTAGTGACAGCCACAACGCGTAGTTTGTCGACTACGGTGACTACCATTGATTTTAGTACGAGTGCGATAAACGTGTACGGCACCAATTCCAGAGTGGATTTAGGGAGTAGTGTCCTGGGATTACACAGTGCGGATACCGATGGTTCGGGTAGTGTCAACGCTACAGACCGTAGCAGGACCTGGAACGATCGTAATATTTCAGGTTATGTAGATTCTGATTGCAATATGGATGGTGTGACCAACGCCTCCGACCGGAGTTCTACCTGGAATAAGCGAAATAGTGGTGGGACTTTGCCTGATTAAAAAAGATCTAATCCAATACCAAAGAAGGTTATGTGTGTTTATTCCTTAACGGGAATAACGACCTTACATTCAATATGTGCTCGCCGATGCTATGAGATACTATAGCATCGGCTTTTTTATTCTGAAGATGGTTTTACCCCCGTGGGATTAAAATGGTAAACTCGGTATAAACACCTTCTTCGCTATCGACCGTGATTTGGCCTTGATGCAAATTGGAAACAATATCGTAACTAATGGAAAGACCTAAGCCGGTATTGCCTTCGCCGGTGGATTTGGTGGTGAAAAATGGATTGAAAATATTAGGTAAAATCCCTTGGGAAATCCCGGTGCCGTTATCCCAAACTTTGATGCTTAAATGATCCTGTTCCAAATTGGTGCTTACTTTAATCTGTGGGGAAAAATCAGCGTTCGTTTTAAATTTAGCGAGAGTGGCATAACAGGCATTGTTGATTAAGTTTAAAACAACTCGGCCGAGCTCCTGTGGATAGACTTCCAATTCCGGCAAATCTGGGGCAAATTCCTTAACAATATTTGTGGCGAAGCTCAGATTGTTGGCCTTAAAGGCATTGAAAGCAAAATTCACATTGATCTCAACCAGATTATTGATGTCTTCCGGGCTTTTCGTTATTTGTGATGTTCTGGAGTGATTCATCATATTGGTGACGATTTGATTTAACCGCACGCCATTTTCTAAGATATCACTCGTATTCAATTTTAAATCATTGAGATTAGTTAGGATCAGCTGTTGTTGCTTAGCTGGAAGTTGAGTAGTCACATCTTTAAGTGCATGATCTAGCTCTTCGATGAGTTCTGTGGAATCTTCCGAAAAATTAGTGATAAAATTAAGTGGGTTTTTAATCTCGTGAGCAATGCCGGCCGTGAGTTGCCCCAAAGAGGCTAGCTTTTCCTGTACGACCAATTGATCTTTAGTTTTGATAATCTCTTCATTCATCGCCGTTACCTTCTGATGTTGTTCTTGCACTTGCTCCAATAAGTTTTCCTTTACCTTCTTGGCTCGATTTTGATAATAGGCAAATGCGACTAAACCCATTAAGATGATGAGTAGGATAAAAACGATAAAGTTTCTGGAACGCAAGGTAGATTCATACCGGATTTGATTGGTTTGGATGGTATTCGCTAATTGAAGAGAGTCCTGACGGATCTGATTGCGGAAATTTAAGAGCTGTAATTGCTTTTTGACTTCGTCATTTTTAATACTGTCGCTCAGGATTTTGCTTTGCTCAAAAAAGCTGAGAGCCTTCACCGTGTTGCCTACCTTTTTATATAATTCATACAACTGATACGCGCTTTCTTGCTGATTGATTAAATGATTGCCTTCTTCAGCAATCGCTAAGGCTTTACTGTAGCTGTCAATGGCTTGGCTCGTTTTGGCTTCTGCTCTATTAATTTGCCCCTGCAACATTAACGCGCCCGTTGATTCATCTTTGAGATTTAGTGAATTGGCCGCGATTAAGGCTTGATCCATGTAGATCTTAGCGGCTTCAATATTTCCAGCCTTGAAATATAAGGTGCCGATACTTAAGGCTGTTTGACAAGCATTAGATTTTGATAGCACGTTATGTATGTCTAGGGCCTTTTGATAGTAATATAAGGCAGAATCAATATTGCCTTCTTGCTGGTAAGCGTCTCCGAGATATTTATAATTTGTTCCAATGCCAATACTGTCTGAGTACGTTTCAATAGCAATGGTAAAACATCTCTTAGCTTCCGTTAATTTACCTTGACTAAGGTAGATGGTACCATATACTTCATTATGGTAATCCTTTTCGTAGGGGGTATTAGTCGATTCTGCGAAGTCTTCGAGCTTTTTTAATGATTCTAATGCTTTTGATAATAAACCTGCCTGCTGATAAGCGTGCGCTAAATTAGAAAGGACATAAATATACATTTCATTATCTGCTACCTCTAACACCTTTTCTGCACCTAACTTAAAGTTGTCGATAGCTTCAGATAAATTACCTCGTATACCGTGTGAAACACCAATTTGATTATAAATATACCCCAGCCCTTGAATATCATTATTCTCAATAGCAAAGGTTTCTACATTTTTTAATAAGCTATAAGCACTGTCCGTATGCGAAAACATCAATTCGTCCCAGATATAGTCAGTATATCCTAAAATTCGCTCAAAAGGGGGCAAAGAGTCATTGTGCCACTGCGAAATGCCTATGTGCACTTTACCTGTCTGGCCATTGATCAGCTGCACTGAAAAGATGAGGATCAGTATAGTTAATCTAACTTTCATAAGTTGCTCAAAATTAAAATGTGGAAAGTGTTTTGCCTAGCTTGTTGGGTAATTGCACTACTAAATTAATCTACGATAAGGCTTTTTCAAATTCTTTCTTTAGAGGATTGGCTACAATCTGACGATAGTAATGCTTTCACGAGTCATTATAGTCCATTTTTCCTACCTGAGGTAGACTAATTATTCGAAAGGTGGAGTATTTATTCTCCTCAATTTTCTCTGAACATATACTCCACCTTTCAGATCAGATAATGAGCAAGCTCAAGCGCAATTTGATACATCTTTGTATCAACAAAGAAAACAAAATATCATGAAGAAGATACTATTATTCTCCGCGCTCGTATGCTGTGTATCATCTATTTCTCTTAAGGCACAAATGGCCTTACTCAGCTTTAGCAATCTCAATATAGATGGATCGACGGTTACCTTTGATATTAATATCGAAGCATCTGGTGATAATATCTATCTGGGAAATTCGGATTTTGTCTTAAGTTTTGATAATAGTGCTTTTGATAGTCCCGTCTTTAGTATGTCGGCTGCCGGTGATTTCCGTACGGAAAGCGACACCGATAGCGATGCCGCTATTACTCAGGATAATTACTTGTTCAACACCGCAACAAGTATCATTAGTGGAAATCTGGTCATTAATCTATCTGGCCCGAATCCGGCTAGTATGCCCGCTTTTGAACGCAGAGTTGCTAAGTTTCCCGACGGCACACCTAAGAAATTAGGTACTTTTCAGATCACTGGCTTCCAGAGTGGGGACGTGAGTTTGGGATGGATAGAAGCGAGCACCCTGGTATCAACTATTACTTTACCTAGCTTCACTGAAGTACCTGTTACCATTAGTACTTCCAGCGTATTACCTGTAGAGCTCGTTTTCTTTCGAGCGGTCGTTACAAAAGACAATATCGTAGACTTGATCTGGGAGACCGCAACCGAATTAAACAATGATGGGTTTGAGGTACAATATAGCCGGGATGGCGTCAATTGGTCCGAACTCACTTTTGTAGTGGGCTACGGCACGATCAATGATCCACAACAATATGCCTATCAACATCGGGGAGCTGTCGCCGGGAATAACTACTATCGGCTAAAACAAATGGACTTCGATGGGAAATTTACTTACTCCGACATTGAGGTGGTTCATCTGAATGTAACGAGTGCCAAATTCAGTGTGTATCCCAACCCTGCCGCAGATACGATCAACATAGAGATTGATCCGGCAGGTACGAATACGATCATCAGATTACACAACCAGCAAGGAAAAATCGTTCATGACCAAGTGATTGAAACCGGGGTTTCTACCGCAACTTTGCAACTGCATCATCTACCCGCAGGAACTTATATCATGAACATTATGGCCAACAACAATAACCTCCAAACAGAAAAAATAATCATACAACGCTAAAGAGAAAATAGTACATCAGAGTAAAACTTCAATAATCTATACAAGTCGAGATGGTATCCACAATCTCGGCCTGTTTTTTTGCTTTCGCAGGGACTGTTAAATACCAATGAATAAATAGTCCACCTCTTTGGTCAAATAGTGCGACTATCAAAAACTTTATGCGCTTACCTTTGAAGGTATAACTAAGTAGCGGTCAGAGAATGAGTTCGATCTACAAAAGCCCCGTACTTGGCTAGATGTCAAAACCCTTTAAAGTTTAGGAAGTTCATCGGTACTTAGCAGGACCTAAGTTCTAAAAACGACTTCAAAATGTAAATCTTATTTTTTGGCTGTTACTTAGTATTCTTGGAGGTCAATGACCGCTAAACCGTTGAGAAAATAAGACCTTCGGTAATAAGAAATAAATGAGCCTGAAACAATAGAAAATAGTGAATATGTTTGATAGAAGTCTTCGTGCGTTCGCAGAAGGCTTCTCTTTTTTGCAAGACTTTATGTTTGTATGCTTTGAAAGATAGGCTTTAAGTTTAGTGGTTAACTTTCTTATCTTAGAGCGTAAAAATCCCCCTACATTGAGGAAGATTTTCCTGCAATTGATATGTTCTGTTTTTTTCTTAATTGACCTACCTCTGGCAGGAGGGCAATCTTTTTCTAATTTACCTCAAATCACACCTTCTTACTTCGAGACTTTTGAGCATTTAAAGTCCTATCCTTCCATGTGTTTCGAAGCGTGTTTTACAGATGCTAAGGGGCGGATGTGGCTGGCAGCCTGTGCGGGCTCTCGTCAAGCCGGGGTGGCCCTTTTTCAATTCGACGGTTATGATTTTCGTGTGGTAAGAGGTGATTTGAATACCTTGGGTTTCGAAAATAAATTCATCGCTCTATATAAAGGGGATAAACTGATTGGACATGATTTGCAGCGAAAGCCTCGGCAATTTGTGACCTATGATCTGAACACTCAGGTCCTGGAATATATTGAACCGAATGTGATTGGTGAAATGCGTGCCCTTAAGCTAATTGGACAAGATCAATTGTACATTCTAAGTCAAAAAGATGCTAAATCCTATATCTACATCTGGCAGGAAGAAGCACTAAGTCTACTCCATGAGTTCAGTTTTGGTAGTGTTAATGAGAAATATAAATTCTGGGATGATCAATTTTATTTAATAGGTGCACCTGAACTTGGGGCTTGGTCCTTTAGTGAGGATGGGCGTTGCTTTTTGAGATTTGATTTTATAACTCAGGAGGTACAAGAGTATTGTCCGGAACAATTTGAGTATGTATTGAGTAATAGTTTTTATTTAACGAATCATTCCTTTTACTACGCACATGATCAGATCCTTTGGCAGTTTGATAAAGAAAGACAAAAATTCGTCAAATGCTTTGCTTGGGATAATACTGACGAAAACTTCAAATACGTATTTGAAGATGATCAAGGCAACTTATTGATTATTTTACGAGGCCCGAAAAAAAAGATCATTGGTATTTTAAAAGATGCCTCTGGTCATTTTTATAATTATTCCGCCTTCTTTGAAAATATTGATCCAAGAGTCTTTAAAATCTTGCAGGAAGGAGATTTTAAAGAAACAATGACTATCCTCCACGGCGGTGGTATTACTTTGGCGGAAGTTGATGCATCTGAATCCATCAAAAATATCCTCCCCAATACGTCTGTCCGAAGAATGGTGGAACTACCCGAAGAAAAGATTCTTATTACTTCACAATATAGAGAGACTTATCTCTACGACTTAAGAACAGAAAAAATTCAGCCATTTGAGCACGAAGAAGATCGCTTGAACTGGACATTAATATCAACTGAGGAAGGCTATATTTGGGGGAGTTCATTGAATAAATTATTCAAATATGATCCGGTGACCAATACCGGTGAATTTATCGATACGGAGCTAGGAGACATCAACTTATACGTCTTCATAGATGAATATACACTGGCGGTTATTAATAGAAGGAAGTTCGTCCATTTTTATGATTTACGGACTAATGCGATCGTTCCGATCAGTCGGGATACCCATCATATTTCCATTCGTGGCTTTCCACACGATATTCATTTTAGCAAAAGTGGTTGGCTTTGGTTAGCCACCAGTGATGGACTGTATAAAATTGATCCCAGTACTGGTAGTTATCAGATATTAGGCTCTGAGTCCCCTTTCCCGCATCAAAGATTCCTGTGCATTCACGAGGATAAGCGGGGTCGTCTATGGTTGGGGACACCCCTCGATGGGGTTAATATCTACGACCCTGAAACCGGAGATTTGGAAATCATCAATAGCGATAAAGGCTTAGCAAATAATACGGTAGTCAGTATTTTGCCGGATGACAATGGTGACTATTGGGTGGGGACGTATAATGGTATATCTATATTATCCTCCGAAGGTCAATTCATTGCCAATGTTTTTAAAAAAGATGGTTTGTCCAACCGAGAAAGTAATCGATATGCTTATTTAAAAACCAAGAGTGGAAAATTACTGATCGGTACGATTGCTGGCTTGAATATCATTGATCCGGAGCCACTCAAAGCAAGAATTACAAATTCAGAAGACATTCAAGTCTATCTCACCGCTTTAAAGTATTCCAATACCGAGGAATCAAAGAATAGTGCTTTAAAAAATTATAATCTACAGCCGGAGGAGCGAATAATATTGCCGGCAGCAAATCGATTTGTTAATCTCAACGTGGCGTGCTCAAATTATTTTCGACCGGAAGAGAATCAATACGCCTACAAATTTGAAGGAATAGATGACGATTGGACTTTCCTTGGCCGCCAGAATATATTGAGTTTTAATAATCTCCCGGCTGGAAAGTATCGACTGCTGGTTATCGCCGGGGATGAAATTGGGAATTGGTCGGATGAACCTCTGGCCATTCGTATTCACGCCGAAACCATTTTCTACCAGCAAATATGGTTTTACTTACTTTGTGTGGGCCTCATCGTAGGGGGCGCATTTTTATGGATTTATCGTTTGCGCCAGGAAGTAAAAAAGGCTACCCGAGAAATTGAAACAGACAAAGCAATCATCGAACAGCAGGCGATTCGGGAAAAAGCCAGAGCTGAGCAGATGCAAGAACAAGCTCAACAAATTGAAATTCAGGCGCAACGATTAGCGCATTCATTAGAGGAACTACAAAAGAAAAATGAAGAGATTGTCAAGACTCAAAATCAGTTGGTCAATCAGGAAAAGTTAGCGTCGCTCGGGCAGCTGACCGCTGGGATTGCTCATGAAATCAAAAACCCCCTTAATTTCATTAATAATTTTGCGGAGGGTTCAGTAGAGCTACTTGAAGAACTCCTTGAGACCACGGATCGATATCAGACCAACATCCCGATCAAAGAAATGGAGGAAATCAAAGGTTTGATCGATGATGTTTTGCAAAATGCTATTGATATCAAGGAAAATGGCAATCGATTGGATCAAATCGTTCATAGCATGATGGACCACGCCCGGGGCAGTAATAATGAACTAGTCGAAGTGAATCTTAATCAGCTAATTGACAATAACATCAACTTAGCGCATCACGGCTACCGGGCTTTGGAATCGAGCTTTAGTGTCCACCTCGAAAAGGATCTTGATCCCAACTTGCCATTCATCCTGGCCTATCCGCAAGAATTGGGGCGGGTGTTCCTAAATCTATTTAATAATGCTTTCTACGTCGTGACCGAGAAGCGTAAAACGAGCAAGTTAAATTATCATCCTACTGTTTTGATCAGTACGAATCTGGTCTCTAACGGAGAGGCGTCTCCCGCCTACGTTCAGATCAAAATCCGGGATAATGGTAAAGGGGTACCGGAAGATATCCGGGAAAAAATCTTCGAGCCTTTCTTCACCACTAAGCCAACAGGGCAAGGCAATACGGGACTAGGGCTCTCCATTTGCTACGATATCATCACCAAAATCCATCGGGGACAGTTTTCTGTGCAAAGTGAATTAGGAGAGTATGCTGAATTCGTCATCCAACTGCCAATCAAACCTTAGGAGTTCAAATGACTTTTCATTTCTAAGCGGCTTCTATTTTAAATGAAGACCATATAATCCACCATATTGAATAAATAGTGCAACGACTAGCTACATTTACTGTTTAATTTTGAACTAGGTGACAGAACTGTTTCGCTTTATTAGCGTGAAATAGAGTAGGGGAGATTGAAAAACGAACGTTCTGAATTAAACATAAACCTTGAATTCGATGATAAAGATCTTAGTGGTAGACGATGAAAAAAGCGTGCAACGGCTGTATTTACAACGGTTCCGAAAAGAAATCCGGGCCGGAGATGTTGAGCTAAGTTTCGCGTTTTCAGGAGATGAAGCTTTACAGTTTCTTAATCAAGGGGATGAACTAGATGTGACCATGGTTTTATCCGATATCAATATGCCAAAAATGAGTGGTCTGGAACTATTACAAATCGTCAGACAACGATATCCTAAGTTAAAAGTATTGATCATTACTGCTTATGTGGATGAAAATAACCGGGAAAAAGCCATCAACCTTGGCGCTGATGATTATCTGGCCAAGCCAATAAATTTCAAAGAACTCAAAGAGAAAATATTTGACATGGTTTAAATTTTCGAATAGAACCAAAAGTGTGCTCCGCCCAACAGAAATTTTAGCATACACAAAAACGCTAACCGAGATGAAACCATTTTACAATAAAGCTTTAATCTATGCTCTTGGAGGTGTACTGTTTGGCCTGTCGTTTGTCATTTTCGTCGCATTTATCCAGCAAAAGTCATTGTTGTTTTGGATCGTCTGCATTATTCCGCTCATATTTGGTTTTTTAGCTTTTACGATTGGCCAGCAATCTAATCGCTTGAAAGAAAAAGGTCAGCATTTGCAAAAGATGAAATCTCAACTTATTCTGCAAGAAAGAATGGCATCCATTGGTATGATGACCGCGGGGATTGCCCATGAGATTAAAAATCCGCTCAATTTTGTCTACAATTTCGCTGAAGGTTCCACAGAAATTGTCCAAGATTTAGAAGAGGAAATCAAAGTCATCCGATCGTCAATTGATCAAGATAGGTTGTCCACACTCTTAGGCCTCATCGAAGATTTAAAGCATAACTCCGAAGATATCAAAACGAATTGTGATCGGGTCAATGAGATTGTTTTTACCTTGATGGATCATACTAGAGGAAGTAAAGGAGCCGCTCAGTCTACCAATATTAATAGCTTACTCGATAAAAATATCAATTTGGCCTACCATAGTTATCGGGCCAATTATGCGTCCTTCAACATGGACATCAAAAAGTCTTATGATCCTTCTCTCCCGGAAGTCATGATGAATAGTCATAGCCTTGGCCGGGTCCTGATCAATATTCTCAATAATGCGTGCTACGCCTTGAATCAAAAGCAGGAACAATTAGGCAAATCGTTCGAACCTCTAATCAAGTTGGCCACCCATAAAGTGGATGATTGGTTAAAAATTATTATTGAAGATAATGGCAATGGTATTCCTGAACCTATTCGTCAAAAAATCTTTGATCCCTTTTTTACCACCAAGCCGACAGGTAGTGGTAATTCAGGCTTAGGACTCTCAATCAGTAAGGAAATCATAGAAGGAGAATATCGGGGGCGTATTGAAGTGGAGAGTCAAAAAGGCCACTTTACCAAATTCGTGATATCTATCCCTATCGATATTTGGGCGTCGGCTGCTCTCCCTTTGGTTCATTCCTCCCGTGAAGCTATTTGATCTCATCCCAAATTGTATTAAATTCGAGTCCTAAGGTAACGATTGATTTGAATGCTAAATTTTTTTAATCATTCTGTCAAACAGACTAACAAAGTACTATGCCCGCTACTATCCTATTTGTAGATGATGAGCCGCAACTCCAAAGATTAGTCCGCCAGCGTTTTCGTAGTGAAATAAGAGAGAAAACCTATGCCTTTTTGTTTGCCGAGAATGGAAAGGAAGCTTTGGATATGATCGCGCAGACGCCCTCTATCGATATGATACTCACGGATATTAATATGCCCGTGATGGATGGACTTACTTTTTTGTCTCGACTGAAAGCCTCAGGATCAATGCTGAAAACGGTGGTGGTTTCCGCCTACGGCGATATGAGTAATATTCGAAAAGCGATGAATTCTGGCGCTTTTGATTTTGTGACTAAGCCGATCGATTTCAACGATTTGAAAACGACTATTGAAAAAACACTCGTTGAAACCGCCTTGATCAAGCAAGCCCAACAAGCCATTGAGTTGGCGCAAAAGAATAAGCAATTACAGGATTTGGATGAGATGAAATCTCACTTTTTTACCAATATTTCTCACGAATTGCGTACGCCTTTGACTATCATTACGGGGGTATCCAAGCAGTTGATGAATAAAATAGAGGGTGAGCCTCAGGAATATTTGGCGATGATTAAGCGCAATGGCGATCAATTGCTGGATTTAATCAATCAGATTCTCGATCTGCGTAAATTGGAATCGGGTGGAATGCCACTCAATTTGATACAAGCGAATGTCTATCAGCTTTGTAAATACCTTTTAGATTCTTTTAAATTTCTCGCCGAGCAAAAAAATATACAGCTCCATTACTTATCTGATAAAAAGGACTTAGTGATGGACCACGATCAAGAAAAACTCACCCGAATTCTAACCAACCTGATCTCCAATGCCATTAAACATACCAAACCGGGGGGCAATGTATACTTGATGCTTTCCCAACAAGGAAATGGGCTGAAAATCAGAGTCAAAGACACTGGCCGGGGCATTACCAATGACCAATTGCCTTTTATTTTTAATCGTTTTTATCAAGCCCACGATAATCAACGTGGTGGCACTGGGATCGGTTTATCGCTGGTCAAGGAATTAATTGCCTTAATGGAAGGGGAGATCAGTGTAGATAGCGAAATTGGTGTAGGTTCAATTTTTACCATCAGCTTACCCATTGGTAATAATGCGCCAAAAGCAACGTCAGATGATGTCAAAGCAGATATTGACCAATTAATCCGCGTACAGGCAAGTCATGCGCCAAATACTGATATTCAACAACCAGTGGTGGCAGACGAGAGCTTACAACGACTCTTAATTGTCGAAGATCATTCTGATGTTATACAATACCTTGTGGACTGCCTCAGCGATCAATATCAGATCACCGTGGCGAGAAATGGACAAGAAGGCATAAATCAAGCCTTGGTCGATATCCCGGATATCATTATCAGCGATGTGATGATGCCACAAAAAGACGGTTTCGAGTTGTGTGACACCTTGAAGCAAGATCCCCGTACGAGTCATGTGCCCATCGTGTTACTTACAGCCAAAGCCAACATTGAAAGTAGAATCGCAGGTTTGAGCCGAGGTGCAGATGCTTACTTGGCGAAACCTTTTGCGGAAGAAGAACTTAGTGTAGTATTAGAGCAACTGCTCAAGCAAAGAGCCGCCCTAAAAGCACGCTACGCCAATCTGGAGCTAACCGCAGAACTGGCCGCTGATCAATCCAATTATGATTTTGCAGCGGAAGATGAGTTTATTAAAAAAGCTATTGATTTAGTAGAAAAGAACCTTGGCGATGCCCAATTTACCGTTACTGTTTTTTGCCGCCAAATGGGGATGAGTTACCCCGTGATTCATCGCAAACTCGCCGCACTCGTTAGCAAGTCGCCGGCCCTTTTTATTCGAGCGATCCGCTTATATCAAGCCAAGAAAATGCTCAGCAATCCCACGAAAAATATCACTGAAATCGCCTACGATGTCGGCTTCACCGATCCCAAATACTTCAGTCGTGCCTTTTCTGAGGAGTTTAGTGCGCCGCCGAGTGCTTTTCGGTAGTTGGGGTGTTTCCACTTTGGTTCTTTTTATTTGCCCTCTTTAAATTTTATACTTGAAATAGAATTAAAAGAAGACTTAGGAGGTGAGAAAGAGAATGTTAATTCATTTGAGCTGCTTTGGTAAAATAAACTTACTATATCTTTAATGGAAAATAGTAATTGCAAAAAACTAAAGATATGAGCGAACGATACAAATTAAATGAAGCTAGGAAAAGACTAGAACCGACCAGTTTACTTTGTCAATATTGTTGGAAGGCGATTTCTGAAAAGATGGAAGACAATTATTTCGCTCCTGTGTACCGTGAAAAGAATCGAGTCAATGCGGTGGTATTTCGATCTGTCAATTTCAATAAAATTCATGTCGGTATTCCAAGGTGCCCATCTTGCAAAAAAAATCATCAGAATAATAAAATCGTGGGTTGGATAATAGGTTTAATAGTAGCATTATTAATAGTGAAATTAGTAACTGTTTATTTTGCAGGCCAAATTTCTTACGCCATCTTTTTTGGTATTCTTGGATTTATTATTCCGCTATTTTTTGTATCGAAATTGGCGACTACCATTATTGTGGTTCGGTCAGGGATTTTTACAGAAAGAGAAGGTGCTGAGAGAGAACCTCAAGTCATGGCTTTGTTACGAGAAGGGTGGACATTGGATCAGCCTTCGGCTTAAAGCAGAAGGTGTTTTATTTAGTTTTTTTTTAATAAGCTCTACTTTTTCTACATCAAAGCTTGACAAAAGGCAGTGCATAGACGCCTTGCTTAGAAAGCACCTGCAGCTGATAGTAACCAGAAGGTAGTTCTTCTACAGAAATTTGATTCTGCGCGGGCCAATTGGTCCAACTTTTCCATTCGCGACCTCTGGCATCCAGAATACTCAGCTTATTCAATTGGAGCTCATCTTGGTGTTGGGTAATCAAAACATCAATAACCGGATTGGGAAAGATATTAACTGGGCTATTGTAGTTGAAATGGATAATGCGACTGTAGGTGAATTGGCCACCCCATTCTAATTCTTTAATGCGGTAGTAATTGCTGCCCGGTAGGGGAGACTTATCTAAAAAAGTCCAATTTTGAGTGTAGGTGGCTTCACCATCCTCGACTGATAAGCTGCCGATTTCCTGAAACGAATAGCCATCGGTGGCTCGCTCAATGATAAACTCGCGGAGTTGACTCGTCGCGGCTGTTGACCAATGTAAGCTGACAAAGTCGATCTGCTGCAGGGCATAAAAATCTAGCCAGTCCACTGCTAGTACTCCAATTTCGTCCAAAATTTCGAAAGTGACATTGCTGGTTGTCCCTAGTTCATAGCAATCATCATCGCGTAAAGTGAATTCTACGAGCTCAGCGCCTTCTGTGATAGCATCTTGGCGGGCTCGGAATGACTGTCGACCCTGAGTCTGACCAGCTTCGATGATACCAAAAAGCGCTGACGCACCGTAATCCAACCGATTCTCAGCTACGCCACTGAGTTCGAAAAAATAGGGGAGGGGGTAGCTGAAATCGCTCCCAGAGCGCTCCATGTGCACGACCTCTTCCGTTGTGCCTTCTTCTTGCTGGCTGAGTACGAGCTCCGCTTCGATTGTAGTTGCTGGTAAGTCAGTGAGGGGCGTATAATTGATTTCTACGTTTTCTGGATTTGCGCCAAGGTCTAGGTTTTGGGTGTTGGGCGAACGCACGGTGAAATTGCCTTGTATATCACCCAAGCCATCCGAGGTAGGCAAGTTTTCGTAGATGGCAAAAAATGGAATGTCCGCGTCATAATCTATCAGGCAATCATTGAAATTAGCCCCACCAAAACGCAGCGTTGGATTATCATAATCTGTGACTTCAAAGAATATGGGGTTGTTAAACGCAATGGGGTCTTGCGATATGTTTTTGAACACACAATTATTCAAGGTGATCGCGTAGCTTTCTACACTTTTTCGGATAAAAAGGGCTGTCCATTCGCTATCTGCAACCACGCAGCGGTTAAAGGTCACTTGTCCGTCAATACCATTACCTCCGTTGTCAATGCAACTTATCTCAGCGTAGGCATAAGGATTAGAAGGGTCATGATTACCGGATACAAAACAATCTTCAAAAGTGATAGACAGATCCATGGAAGAATCATCCATGTCTTGCAGACTGACTTGGATGCCGTAACCAAAATTATCAACAAAGCGACATTCCCTAAAAACGAGATTGACCAAGCGATGATGCGTCTCAAAGGGTTCAATGTCGAGTCCGGCTTCGGGAAGTGCACCAACTGTATTTTGAAAAGTGCAATTTTCTACTAACAGGTTCTGTACTGAGCATACCGACATGCCTTGGCGGCGGTTATTATCGGCAATACAATCTCGGACGATAATATTCTCTGAATATAATTGAGTGCCAAACCAGGTATCTCCACTGATATAAATACCATCGCCGCCGCTATCGCGTAAAATTAAACCCTCAACGGTGATATCATTGCTATTCATGATTGACAAGGCGTGGCGCCATTCGCCATTAGTGTATTCCGTTTTTTGCATTTTGAAGGTAGCGCCATAGCCCAAAATGCTAATATTATTACACCGGATTAGCCGCATCAGGCAGTCACTAAGCTCAGGAAAACTGTTGCTTTTTGCTTCCAACACGACACCCGTTTCGAAAATGATGACCTTATTTTCTAGATCGAAAAAATTGCTTGGTTGTACAATCCAATTACTCGATTGTGCGTCAATCACGACCGTATCAGCATCAGAATTGATCGCATTTTGGAACGCTAGCGTTGCGTCGATAGGGGAGTAGCCAAAATCAGACGCTAAGACTGAACTCGCCTGTGCTTCTACTATACTAAAAATGATTAGAACAAGGAGTAAGGTGTTTTTCATAGTTGGGAAGCTTTGGTTCAATTAAGATAAAAATTAGAATGTATTTTTCAAAATATAGGCTATTGTTACTTAACATAATATGTTGACTTCCTTTTAAATTGTGATATCATCTGTAGGTAGGGCAGATTTTTCGTAAACAATTGAAATGAGGCAAATCTAAAGGCTAATGTGCAGATTGGCTCATTCTGTGAGCTTATTATATAGATTTAAGGCTATTTTATGAATTAAAGCTCATACGCAGCATTCTGGCTCAGATTGATAATGTACCTGTTTGCTAGAGATATTTTGCGTAAAGGTTCAACTCTTTATAGCTGCTCTGTATAGCCCAGTATGCTGGGCTATGTTTTTTACGGCACGTATAAGGATTAGAAATTCAGCTATTATTTTCTCATAATTAATATTATGTTAAGTAAGTGTTTTGGAAATCTCCCCCATGCTTCATATGGACGCCATTTACCGTAAATTGATCCTCATAAAAGTTTAACTAAAAAATAAACGACGGCTAGAAAAATTTCAGACTGCAGTTGTAAATTTACGGTCGATACGTTTGTTAAACCCCGGTGTTGAATAGATGAATAAAACCTACTTTGATCTGGTTAGCCAGACTTTTTCCTTTCCACAGGAAGGATTTCGCTTAGAAGAAGATCGACTACGATTCCATGAGATTGATCTCTACCGTCTAATTCAAAAGTATGGCACTCCCCTACGACTCACGTATTTGCCAAAAATCAGTAGCCAAATTCAAAATGCGCGTCAATACTTCACTGACGCCTTTGCTAAGTATAACTACCAAGGAAAATACTTCTATTGCTTCTGCACGAAGAGTAATCATTTCCGCTACGTCTTAGAAGAGATCACAAGGAATCGGACCCAACTCGAAACTTCCTCCGCTTTTGATATCAACCTAGTCAGACGGCTACACAAAATGCAACTCATTGACTCAAAGACGATTATACTGTCAAACGGATTTAAAACTGATGAGTATGCGGCCGGGATTTGTGGTCTAATAGCGGATGGTTTTAATAATGTTGTGCCTATTCTTGATAATAAGCAGGAGTTAGACGTTTTTGAAAAGCATCTGCAAACGGAGCAATGCAAAATAGGATTGCGTATCGCTACCGAAGAAGAACCAAATTTTGAGTTCTATACCTCTCGGCACGGTATCCGCCAATCTGAGGTGCTACGTTACTACGAGGAAAAGATCAAGCCTAATCCCAAGTTCGTATTGAAGATGCTCCATTTTTTCGTTGATGTTGGGATCAAGGATACGCAGTACTATTGGAGCGAATTGGCGAAGAGCATACGATTATACTGCAAGTTATACAGAGTCTGCCCTACCCTGCGGGCCATTAATATTGGTGGCGGATTTCCGATTCGGACTTCTCTAGGCTTTGAGTATGATTACGCCTATATGGTGGATGAAATTATACGGATTATTCATTCTGCCTGCGAAGAAGAAAATATACCTCATCCCGACGTTTTTACAGAATTTGGTAAGTACACGGTGGGTGAAAGCAGTGCCACGATTTTCTCCGTGATTGGCCAAAAGCAACAAAATGACTCTGAACGCTGGTACATGGTAGACAATTCTTTGATTACCACGATCCCGGATATTTGGGCGATCAATGAACGTTTCATTATGCTACCGGTCAACTATTGGAATCACGAATATCGGAGAGTAAATATTGGAGGACTCAGCTGTGATAACCTAGATTATTACAATTCTGAGGCTCACAGTGGAGCGGTCTACTTACCTAAGTTTCAGCGTAACCAAGAGCCACTTTATCTTGGCTTTTTCCATACCGGGGCTTATCAGGATGCCTTAGCTGGCCACGGTGGTACAAAGCATTGCCTTTTACCGAGCCCTAAGCATGTGCTGGTCCGAAAGGATGAAGCTGGAGAATTGGTAGATGAGTTGGCTTTTCCTGAGCAAAAGGCCGAAGAAATGTTGCGGGTATTGGGGTATTAATGGGCACCCACCACCACACCACCTCAACACCTTATTTAGAATAAGGTGTTGAGGTGGTGTGGAACTAGGCGAATCGCTCTAGAAGCCAAATCCGCCGGCCATACCACCAAACTGCTTCTGGAATTCCTCCATCGTCATTTCTTGGTAGCCTTCCGAAGGAACATTAAAAACAGCATTATCAACCGTCTTTTCCACCGCTACCGCCGCAAAAGTCATCATTACCCCTTGGCCACCCATAGAGAACTCTAGAGGGAAACCTTTCAAGCCAGGAAAACGCTTTTCCATCGATTTTGCGTTAGCATTCAGCTCATCCGTGACGTATAGTTGGATGACATCTTCACTGTCCTTAGGCTTAATATTGGCTTTATAGCACTTGTAGCCAGCAATTTCCTTGGTATCGCCTTTATCATAGGTGATATCCAAATCATCAGCACTGACTTTGCCTTCAGATTCTTGCTTTTTGATCTGCTCTTCGTCCATATTGATTTTCATCTTTTGCCCCATCATATCCATCAGCATGACGCCAGATTTACCATCCTCTTTCATCAATACGTCGAATTTCATCATTCCCCCCATCATATTGACTTCAACTTTTTGCTGCTCACCGTTGAAATAGATATTCATTTGGCTACCGGCTAGCATGGCTGCTTCTGGAGACTCTGGCTCCATTTTGATGAATTCATATTTGATTGCTCCTTCTTTCATGACATTCTGCGCTTTCACTACCTGGAAGGAACAACATAACGCCAGCGTTAGTAAAGCAAATTTGAAAACCTTTTTCATAATAGAGATTTGTAATTTGTGAGTTAATGGAAATATAGTCCTAAAAATGGGGTGATTACAGCGTGTAGATATTCTTATTTCGACGGATATAAGCAAATTTTCAACAAATGTCTTTCCACATAGTTTAGAAAGATCCCTTGAGATTAAAATTGCCACTCATCCAATAACTTTGCGAATATTTTAGCGAGATTCTCCGCATCGGAGATGCCGCGGTGAGGTGTTCCAGTAAATTCGAAGCCTTCACGTTTTACGGCGCGCCGCAGGCCACATGGGCGGTGAAGGCGTTTTAATTGATGGTATTGTCTCTTAATGTTGAGGTGTGGAGCCGTCCAATCATCTTCTAAGCGGTGCAACTGACAATCGCGTGCCAGCATGGTTTGATCAAAACTGCCCCAAGAACATAAAAGGTATTCTTCATCGTAAAGGCCAATCCAATCCTGAAATTCATCAATCACGGTTGGAAAGGTTCCTGCCCGATCAATCTCATCCTGCGTAATGGTGGTCAATTGCTTGCAGAAAGGAGAAAGATACGGATTTAAAATGGGTTTGATGAAACGATTGTAAGAACCAACGACTTCGCCGTAGTCATCCAGTTTCAAAGCACCAATTTCAATCGTTTCCTGTATTAGTCCCGGTGGACGACCTTGCCAACAAGTGGCTTCTAAGTCAAAAACAATATAATTCAAGGCGTTTCAGTTTCAGTCTTGTTCCTCTTTAGAATAGAAGAACGTAAAAATACGATATTTATCACACCTCCCCTACTCTTTCTTCTCCAATAACTTCTTCAGTTCGGCGAGCTGCTGTTGAATTTCATCCACTTTTGCCTCCATTTCACGATTATTATCCAAAGTCATTTCATCCACAAAGATTGCATTGGCGAGAGACATCCCAAATATCCCACCAAACAACACCACCAGTATGAAATAAAAACGCGTAGCACCAGCAATTACCGCATAGTTAGACAACTTCTGTTCCGCAGCTGCTTGTGCAACTACATTCGGAATCTCATTCCATCCTTCTACTGTAAACATTTGAAAGATGTAATAACTCGAAATCAGAGGATCACCGAAGTAATCAGGTACGAGATCACCGTACATGTGGCAAGTCAACATCGCCAGCATAAAATTGAAAAAGACCAATACCAGAATGACGAAGATAGAGGCTCTCAGTGCCCTTCCTAAACCAGAAAGAATAGACTCCAAGTGCGGAATAAAACGGATGAAACGTAAGAGGCGAACCATCCGCAGTAAACGCAGAATTTTGAAAACCGAAGTATTCGCGCTGGCAAAAAAAGGCATGAAGTTTAAAAATCCGGGAATGCTGGCCACTACGATTAAAAAATCAAAGACATTCCAGGAATCCGCGAAGTATTGTTTGCGTCCCAATGCTCTGATCTTCACCAGTGCTTCTAACATAAATAGGACCACAAAAAAGTGATCTAACCCATCTAAAATGCGGTAAATACTCGGATATGATTCTTCAATTTGTGGAAAATACAGCGCGAAGATGATCATCGAGTTGATGAAGATCGCCACTAATATATTCCGTTCGTCCAGAAAGAACCGATTCAACATAGCTAGAGAATGTCTTCCGTCACGGCGCTAAATGCCGATTGCGGTTGTTGCCAGCGAATGGCTGTTTTGAGTTTATAATTGTCTAATCGATTATGGTAAAAATAGAGCAAATTGAAATCTTCGCTGATGATGTCACCAGTCTTGTTAAAACTCAGTGGCTTCCTCACGTGAAAAATTCCAAGATTGCGTACGCCATGCTTGATTAACTTTTCGATGGGCCAGCGAATTTCTTCGGACAGCTTGATGCGGCCTTTGGATTCGAAATCGTAAAGTGATTCACGTAGTTGTTCCACCACTTGGGTGACCAACTCAATCTTAAAGACGTAATCCTCACGGGGCAGCCGCAGTACACCGAAGATATCCAGATCATTGTTGCTGTAGAGCAAGATATTGAAAACGGCGTAAGCCACCAGATGACTGCTCAGTACAATATTGTCCTTGTGATAGCGATCAACAATACGATTGGCCAGAATGTGTGTATACTCTGATTCACGTTGCAAATCTTGGAGAATTTCTCCGCTGCTGTTTCTAAAGTAATCTTCAATGTCAATCACATTACCGTGACGATCGTAGCTCACACCTTCCTCATCGACGAAATTACCTAAAACATCCAGAGGCTTCCCAAACGACAGGGTCAAGTCCGAGCTTTGGGAGAATAGTTTCCAGATAAACTTAAAGATTTTACGGCGACTGTAGGAGGCATCGCGTAATTGGAGATATTGCTCCTTACCAGTACGCTTGAGGTGTTGTTCAATCAGAAATTGGGCCTCCAATACAAAGTGATAGCTCAAAATAACGGGGACCACAAAGATCTTCTCGTTTTTACCTTTCTGGCAATTCGCTCGCTGCGCTTCGACGACAGTCCCCAGCAAACCGAGTTTGAGTTTACTTTCCAAGCGACCCGAGCGTTCGCGGGTCCCTCCCGGGAAGAACAACGAATTCGTACCACGCTGAATTGAAAGGTTCGACATCATTTTGAGTGTCTCCAGATAAATCGGATTCTTTTTGCGCCGATCTACTCGATAAGCCCCTAACCGATTCATATAATAGGCGGTGTAACCGGTATTGTATAAATTCAAGCCAGCGCCGTAGGAAAATGATGGTAAGCCCAGAATACTATCCATGGCGTAACCAATCAGGATACTATCCAAATTACTTGAATGGGTGGGTACAACGACCACCGTTCCCTTCTTCATCAAAGCCCGGATCGAATCAGTATGCCCCTTCACCTTAAGACGGTCGTACAAACGATATTTCGATCCCCAGAACCGCCGCAAATTACGACCAGCCGCCGTATTCAATAATCGATTGAAGAATAAGGTGAGAAACTTACGTGCGAAAAGGAAGGTCTTAATTTTAAACGTTCCCACGATTTCCTCGGAGTAACGACCAATAATCCGCCGCAGAATGTCTTCGTTTGCTGCTTTGGCTGCTTCTTGGTCTTTGTCCAACGCATCACGAACCAGATACTTACGGATTTTGCGCCAAAACTGCCGCTCGTCGGGCGGATCTACTTTCCATGGCTCCTCCTTGATCCGAATGCGCTCGCGATAAACCGTTTTCGCAATGAGGTCACTCACGACATCAGTCGGCCGAATTTGAATGCGCTTCAGCGTATGTTCATTCAATTCCTCCACGAAAGCAGTTCGATCCTCACTAAGTTTATATATCGGCCAATCCTCAATATTGGGTATTACCGGAGGATAAACACTGGCTTTATTCTTTTTCTTCATAATCGTTCGTTTAGCTAGGGCCGTCTGGGTACACCATTAAAATTCTGCATTTACCGACTCGATAAACGCTAAGATCTCTTCGCGGCCTTCTTTCTTGACAGATGAGGTGACGAAATGTTCGGGGACCTCATTCCAGTATTTGTGTAATTCATCTAAGAATCGCTTGACGTTTCTAGCCTTGTCATTCGGCTTTAAACGATCCGTTTTTGTAAAAACAAGCACAAATGGCACCTGCATTTTACCCATCCAGTTGATGAATTCAATATCAATTTCTTGGGGCTCCACATTGGCATCGATCAATACAAAAGCACATCCCAGAGATTGGCGCTTTAGTAGATACCCTTCAATCATTTTTTCCCACTCGTATCGCTTACGCTTAGATATTTTTGCGTAACCATAACCGGGCAAATCGACAATATACCAGTTGTTGTCCACCAAAAAGTAGTTCAACATTTGGGTTTTACCGGGCTTGTTGGATACTCGGGCCAGGTCTTTTCGCTGGCATAGCATATTAATCAAGGAAGATTTACCCACATTTGATCGTCCAATAAACGCATATTCCGGTCGGTCAGGTTTCGGACATTGCCGTTCAGAGGGATAGCTTCCAGTATATTCGACGTGTTTTACCACCATTTTAATCGTAAAAGAGATTTGAAATTTGCAAACTGCGCCAGCAAATATAGCATATTGACCTCACCATTCTTTCAAATATGCTAAGGTTTTGTTAATCCTCTACCCTCTCATGAAGGTGATTTTTAAGAGCGGCATCCTAAAAACAGAGCATTAACCGGGACGATCGGTTAAAAATCCGTTAAGCCCCGAGTTGATATATGTTTTTTAAAATTCATATCGTTTTACTCAAAATCAAAATCACCAACCTATGAAAAAGATTTTGTTAATCTGCGCTGCCTTGTTCAGCTTACAAGCAGCTCACGCCCAGCTTTCGATTGGATTGCGAGGAGGCATTAGCACAACAGACCTTGATGGTAAAGAATTATTAGTCCGCAATGGTTCGGATATCGATCAACTCAAATTATCGGTACGCGAAGCCGGCTATGGCGTCCATTTTGGTTTATTCACCCGTTTACAAATCGAAAACGTTTACATCCAACCGGAATTACTTTTCAATTCAAACAGCGTTGACTTTACGGTCGAAGAATTGTCTGATGGTTTCAGTACAGTTAAAAATGAACGCTACCAGTATTTGGATATTCCTATTCTGATTGGGATTAAAAAAGGCCCGTTCCGTCTCCAAGGTGGACCCGTTGCGCACATTTTCATTGATAGCAAATCAGAGCTATTTGATATCAATGGCTACGATCAAAAGTTTGATGAATCTACTTGGGGCTACCAATTAGGTGTTGGACTTGATATCTGGAAATTCCTTTTCGATCTTAAGTACGAGGGAAGTTTTAATAATGCAGGAGATCACATCTCTTTCTTTGGACAGGATTATAATCTTGGAGATTCTCCTGGACGTTTTGTGGCTTCCATCGGCTTAAGATTCTAAGCATACTAAGTAGAAATCCACATCAGGAGGACTACACCCTGGCGCCTACCCTACTCGGGTAAGCGCCTTTTTTATTGGTGTATTTTATTATTCTTCAACGATCGTTTCCGCCACGGCAACTGCTGCTACGGAGAAAAAACCTTGTGTGTTTTCATCTTCATTATCGACGGGGATGATATTAGTCGGTACATTGGTGGCCGGTTCGGCAAAGATACCAGCATCACCCAAAGTGGTTTGCGTTCTTACCTCTTCAAGGAAGTAGAAAGTCTCTTCGGTGATGGCATGCAGCTCTACACGAATAGAATCTCCCAACTCATAAGGCGGCAGGTCACTATCGTCAACTGCATCGTCACCAGTATCAGGAATGCGATTGATCCCCTCGGCAATAGGCTGAATGAAAGGAACCGCATCGGTATTTACCCCACCAGTAAAGGTCGCATCAAAGGCAAGATTCATTTCTTGTGGTTTGTTCAAAAACATACCATTTTTGAAGGCCTTAATCCAGTACGTATTACCTCGGCCGGGCAAATCAGTGGAGTGAAATTGGGCATAATAGCCATCCGGCTGGCCGAATTCATCTTCGCGAAATTCAGTGGAAATAGAATCAATAGGCGGTACCGGATTCATGCGTGAGACAGCGGTATATGTTTGGCCGTCCAATACAATCGTGAGCGTGTAATCTGCGCCAATAGTACCAAATATACTATCAGGGCCTGGACTCCAAACGTAATCTCCAGTTTGGCCTACTTCTACGAAGTTATAAGTATTGCCATCATTACCATCAACTGTAACCGTGGCGCCACTCGCTTCTGGCGTGAACTCATTAGAAAAGTAAGGCGCTGTGAAACGTAATTTGATGACCTGAGGGCCAGGAAGATTATTCAGAAATGCATCGACACTAAGGACGCTTTCGCCTTCATCGAGATCAACATCGATCACGTCGGTGCAAGCAGAAAAAAGGACTATACTCAGAAAGATGGGGATGATATATTTAGACATAATGTCGGATTTGAGTGATTTTGCAATAATTGAGAAACGCATACTTCAATGGAGATTTAGAATTCGAAGTTGTAAGCCACTGAAGGAATGAAATTACCAATAACGGAGAAGCGAATCGCTTCGGTATTGATTGGTTGACCAGCCTGAGGCCGAATGGTCTGCTGTCGGAAATAGATTGAAAATGGATTTCGGCGATTGTAAACGTTGTAAATCGAGAAGACCCACTCCCCTTTCCATTTGCGGTTAGGACGTTTCTTTTTTGGCTTCCAAGTCGCCGAAAGATCAAGTCGGTGATAAGCAGGAATACGCACGTTATTACGGGATTCGTTGGCGTTATAAGGCACAACGTAGCCTTGAATATCCGAGCGGTCGGTTGGGAAGGTGGCCGGTGTACCGGTATTGAATACAAAGTTGGATGAGAACGACCAGCGTTTGTTCAATTCGTAAAACAAGGTCAAGCTAAAGTTGTGGGTTTGATCAAAACGTGAAGGAAACCAATCATTTTGATTAATACCAGGAACTTTACGCTCAGTACGAGCCAAGGTATAACTTGCCCAACCGGTCAAGGCCCCTTTCTTCTTTTCAACCTGTAATTCTAAACCATAAGCTCGACCTTCCGCAGAAAGTAAATCCCCTTCAATCAGTTCGTTAACAAATAAATCTGCGCCTTCAATATATTCCAAAAGATTATTGAAATCCTTGTAGTAGGTTTCAATTGAAGTCACAAACATGTTGTCTTTGAAGTTTTTGAAATAACCAAGAGCGATTTGATCGGCACGAGCAGGTTGGATATTATTTGTACTTGGCGTCCAAACATCAACCGGAGTTGCTGCTGTAGTGTTAGAGACCAAGTGAATATACTGATACATGCGGTTATAACTCAACTTCACAGACGAAGTCGGGTTAAGCTGGTATTTGACCGAAGCTCTGGGCTCCCAGCCCGTGTAGGATTGGATATTCTCCCACTGACCAAAAGAGATGGTCTCTAACAAATCGCGACGGGAAGCATCTTCGTTATCTTCGAAAGTAAAGGCATTACCTTCTCCCATATAATTAAATACGGACAGTCGTAAACCGTAATGGAGTGATAACTTAGAAGTCACTTTCTGCTCATTTTCAATGAAAATACCGCTTTCGAGAGAGTACTTTTCAGGTAAACCAAAATCAGTTACGGTGCCATCACTTACGCCCACGGCGTTACCCGGTTCAAATTCATAAAGTATCGTTTGGCCACCGAAGGTAATCGTGTTTTTAGGATTGAGATAGTATTTGAAATCCATTTTTAAGCTATAATTCTGGATATCAGCATCCCAGTCGAATTGATCTTCGGCGGTGTCCCCAAAATTGATTTGGTAATCGTAATTACTGTAATAAAAAGTAGTATTGGAAAATAGTTTATCACTGAACAAGTGATTCCAGCGTAGCGTAGCTGTTTGATTTCCCCAGTTAAATCCGGCAGCATCCCCAAAACCAAAATTATCACGGCCGAAATAACCGGAAAGGAATAATTTATCCCGGTCACTGAATATATAGTTCGCCTTAAGAGTGACGTCGTAGAAGTTTAGCTTGGTATCCCCCAAATCGTTCGCATTCAGGAATGGTCGCGCCAAAACATCAATGTAAGATCGGCGAGCGGCGACGATGAAAGAGGATTTGTCTTTGACGATTGGTGCCTCCAAAGCAAGACGACTAAAGATCAGCCCAATCCCGCCGGAGCCAGAAAATTCTTTGCTGTTTCCTTCTTTCATCCGTACATCGAGGATAGAAGATAAGCGTCCACCGTATCGAGCAGGAATTCCACCTTTATAAAGCTTGACATCCTTTACCGCATCGGGATTGAAAACAGAGAAGAAACCAAAAAGGTGAGAAGAGTTATAAACTGGTGCCTCATCGAGCAAAACTAAGTTTTGGTCAATACTACCACCCCGAACGTTAAAGCCAGTTGCTCCCTCTCCGACCGTGTTTACCCCCGGAAGGAGTTGGATACTTCGGATCACGTCTACTTCACCGAGTAAAGCCGGGAGTTTTTCAATCGTCTTCATTCCCAACTTATTTACACTCATCTCGGTCGTGGTGACGTTGCGATCTTCTGCTTCGGAGGTAACAACCACCTCAACGAGCTCATTCACCATTTCCCCGAGTTCAATGTTTAGGGTTTGATTCTCGGTTAAACTAATCTGTTGGGTTTGTGTGGCGAAGCCAATGTAGGAAATTTCTACTTCGTAGCTGCCCGCCGGGACAGATAGAGAGTAAAAACCGTAAGCATTGGATACGGTACCTGCACTAATGGAACGGATAAATACCGAAGCCCCAATGAGTGTTTCACCGTTGGAGGCATCTTTTACATAGCCACTTAGGGTAACCTGATTTGACTTTTGCGAATCGTCCTGTCCCTGGACGATAAAGGGTAGCGCCAGCACTACCAGCAGTAGTGCGACAATTCTAGAGGTGTTCATTTTTGTTATGCTTTGAATTTTAAAATCGCCCCAAAAATAAGAGAGAAAAGTGTACTTAAATAATTGCATTTTTGGATTTTAGGTCAAGACAAGTATTCCTTCGACCAAACACGACTAATGAACGTCGGATCATCAACTACGGTTCGACCAAATCCGCAATTAATTTTTATACACCCTAAAAAATAGCTCAACTTGAAATACGAAAACCGAAAAAACACATTATTAATATCCCCCTAGACTACTCGAATTCGTGGATCAAGTAATGCATAAAGCAAGTCAACTAAGATATTGACAATCACAAAAATCCCGGCCGTAAAAAGTACAGTTCCTAAAATTAAAGGGATGTCATAATCACGAAGTGCTTGGATCGTCAGTAATCCAAGTCCATTATAGTTGAATACACTTTCAACAAAAAAAGCCCCAGCTAAAAGGGCCGCAAACCAACCTGAAGCAGCCGTCAAAACCGGATTAAGCGCATTACGGAGGCAGTGCTTGATGATAATTACCTGCTTGGCCAACCCTTTGGCTTTGGCGGTGCGCACATAATCCTGGGATAAGACTTCCAGCATAGCACTTCGGGTGAGCTGGGTAATGATCGCGATCGGGCGAATCCCCAAAGCAATTGCCGGAAGTAGAAGGTTTTTCCAAAAGTAACGTTCATCACCAAAATCATCCAAGTCAATGAGTGATCCGGTGGTATCTAGCCCGGTCCAACTGTGCCACCAGTAACCAAAAATCAAAGCCAACAACATGGCCGATACGTAACTCGGTAAGGAAATACCAGCAACGGACCCCACAACGGCGGAATGATCGAACCAGGAATGTTGTTTCAGAGCGGCAATTACACCGAGGATAACGCCGAAAAAAAGTCCTATGCTGATCGCGGCCAGTGCCAGGATTGCAGTCTGAGGGACTTTTTCTCGCAGCATTTCCAGAACAGGACGGCCACTAGAAAAAGACTCTCGGAGATAGGGCCATTTGACCACAAGCACTTGTTCTCCGAATGGGATGAGGCGGACAAAGTTGTATTTCGCTTGGCTGGCTGGTGTATCGGGCATTAGTGCTAAAGGAGAAATATCTCGGAGATACAAGAGCATTTGCACATAGAGTGGCTGATCCAGTCCCAGCTCTTCACGTTTTGCATCCAAGGTTTCTTGATCAAAACGTTGACCGAAGGTCAGGCGCTCTGGATCGACTGGTGCAAGATAGATGACTGATGAAATAATAAGTACCACGAGCACCAAAACGACACTCCCCTGCAACAAGCGTTTTAGGATATATTTCCACATGACTGTCGCCTATTCTTCGTCTTTAGCCCAATTCATGGTTCGCTTTACCGCTTTTTGCCAACCTTTATAGAGCTGATTTCGTGTGCTGTCGGTCATTTCGGGGGAAAAAGTAGCATCTCGTTGCCAACCATGCTTAATATCATCTTGCTGCCAGTAACCGACAGCTAAACCGGCCAGGTAGGCTGCGCCGAGCGCTGTGGTTTCGATCACCGCAGGACGGTCTACCTGAGCATTGAGAATATCTGACTGAAATTGCATTAGTAGATTATTCGCGCTGGCGCCGCCATCGACGCGCAAAGTTTGAATCGGTAGATCTGCGTCTTGCTCCATCGCTTGGAGAAGGTCCTTGGTTTGGTAAGCCAGTGATTCCAGCGTGGCGCGGATGAGGTGGGCTTTTGAGGTGCCACGCGTGAGCCCAAAGATGGCGCCGCGGGCGTACATATCCCAGTAGGGTGCACCTAGCCCGGCGAAAGCCGGTACGACGTAAACCCCTTCGGTATCCGGCACCTTCATCGCGTAAAATTCACTATCCGGTGATTCGTCAATGATTTTCAAACCATCTCGTAGCCATTGAATGGCTGCTCCGGCAATGAATACGCTGCCTTCTAGAGCATATTCTACTTGGCCATTTAGACCCCAAGCGATGGTGGTCAAAAGACCGGCCTTTGAGGTAACTGGCTTTGTTCCCGTATTCATTAGCATAAAACAACCCGTGCCGTAAGTGTTCTTAGCCATGCCAGGCTCGTGACAAGCTTGCCCAAAGAGAGCGGCTTGTTGATCCCCGGCAATTCCGGCTACAGGTACAGCTACGCCAAGCAATGATGGATCAGTGTGACCATAAACTTCGCTGGATTGGCGTACTTCGGGGAGGATCTGTTTAGGAATATTGAGTTCCGCCAATAAGGTCTCATCCCAAGTCAGTGTTTTAATATTATACAATAAGGTACGCGAGGCGTTCGAATAATCGGTGATATGCACTTGGCCATTAGTGAGCTTCCAAACCAACCAGGAATCAATAGTCCCAAAAATTAAATCACCCGCTTCAGCTGCTGCTCTGGCGCCTTCAACCTCATCAAGTAGCCATTTTACCTTGGTGCCAGAGAAATAGGCGTCGACAACTAAACCGGTATTTTCACGGATATAAGCCTCGTGTCCGTCAGCCTTGAGCTGATCACAAATAGCTGCTGTTCGTCGATCTTGCCAAACGATGGCATTATGGATCGGTTTTCCAGTGTGTTTGTTCCAAATGAGCGTCGTTTCTCTTTGATTGGTAATGCCAATAGCCGCCACCTGATCGGGACTGTAGCCATTTTTGCTCAATACTTTTTGCGTAACGGCTAACTGGGTAGCCCAAATTTCTTCCGCATCGTGCTCTACCCAGCCCGGTTTGGGATAGTACTGGGTAAATTCTTCCTGTTCAACGGCAACAATATTGCCTTGCTTGTCAAATAGAATAGCACGGGAACTAGTGGTTCCCTGATCGATGGCGAGTATAAATTTAGGCATAGAAAAAGTGAGATATTTGTCCGTTCAAATATAGAAATTAATTCCTGATTCAACTTACCTTCGTGTTGTTTGTTTAAACGGGTATGTTGCAACTGCAGCATAAACGATTTTAAAAAAGTATAAGAGTTGATCTGGGATTTATAAATCAATTGATGACTTCCAAACTAACTCTTTATCCAAACTTATCCTTCATGGAATCCACAGATACCACTGTCAGCATGTTGCCAACTATCAATCAACGCGTCGAGCACCTATCATTTGATCAAGTTACTGCCTTTTCTACTCGGGATCGCGCCTATGTTAATGCCGATTCTCGCTTGCGTCCTTTTTATAAATATTCAGTGGAATTAGAAGCATTTGCTAAGGTCATTGCGGATAAGTCCAAGGAGATGCAAAATCGTGAGCTACTGGTCGAGGTATTGAAAAACCAATACAGTCATTTTGAGGATGCCACTCCTACTCTACCTCAAATCGAAAGCTTGCGTTCGGAAAAGACATTTACGGTTGTTACCGCTCACCAACCCAGCCTTTTCACCGGACCACTCTATTATATTTACAAGATCGTTTCAGCAATTAAACTCACTCAACGACTTAATGATCGTTATCCAGAATATCACTTCGTGCCGGTTTTTGTATCTGGAGGAGAAGACCATGATTTCGAAGAAGTTAATCACCTCCATCTTTTCAATCAACGTATCGTATGGGAAAATGAAGAATCTGGTTCAGTTGGGATGATGCAAACAGCGAGTCTTGCTCCTGTTTTAGCTGAATTGAAAAGTATTCTAGGTGATCGAGAAGATGCGCAGCGGATTTATCAGTTGATTGAGCGAACACATACACGTCATACGCAGTATTCAGATGCCATTTTAGAGCTGACCCATGAGTTGTTCAAGTCTTATGGATTGGTGGTTTTAAATATGAACGATCGAGGATTAAAAAATGAGTTTAAAGCGATCGTAAAAGAGGAAATTACGACTCGATGTTCTGAAGATTTGGTTTTACAAGCATCCCAACAACTGGAAGCGGAAGGATTCAAACCACAAGCTACTCCCAGAGCAATCAACTTCTTTTACTTGCGCGACCAGATACGCGAACGAATTGTGTGGGAGGAGGGAATTTATAAAGTACTAAATACGGAATTTAGCTTTACGCCCGAAGCGATGGTTGAAGAGATTGATCAACATCCGGAGCGTTTTAGCCCCAACGTGGTGATGCGTCCGATTTATCAGGAAAAAATTCTCCCAAATTTGGCTTACGTTGGCGGTGGTGGTGAAATTGCTTATTGGCTGGAGCGAAAAAGTCAGTTTGCTCATTTCAGGATTAACTTTCCAATGCTAGTCAGACGTGATTCTGTCCTTTGGGTAGATAAAGGAAGCGTCAAAAAGTTAGCTAAGCTCAATCTAACGATTCCAGATATCTTTGCAGAGGAAGAGACTTTGGTTAAAGCCTACGTTAAAGAACAGGCAGATACAGAATTAACCCTTGCTCCCCAAAAAGCAGAGCTAGAACAGTTATACGATGGTATTCGAACTATCGCAGAACAGGTGGATCCTACTTTAAAAAAGGCCGTTTTGGCGGAATTAGCAAAGCAAACAAAGGTCATTGAGCAACTTGAAGGACGACTCGTCCGAGCCGAAAAGCAGAAACATGAGACCGCAATTAAACAGATTCGATCTCTAAAGCAAAAGCTTTTTCCAAACAACGGTTTACAAGAACGTTTCGATAACTTCCTGTCCCTCTACGTGCGCAACGGTGAAGCGGTAATCCCCACCTTACTTGAAACACTCGACCCACTGGATAAGAGCATGAAAGTGATTGTAGAGGAGTAAGCTTGTAAATTGCTCTCTATTAGGACGCTATGGTGTAAAACCCAATATTGACCTAGAAAGTTAGACTAGAAAAAGCTCAGTAGATCGTTTACCTTATCCTTTAGATCTTTACGATCGACGATGAAATCTAGGAAACCGTGCTCAAGCAAGAACTCTGAGCGCTGAAAGCCCTCCGGTAAATCCTTCTTGATCGTCTCCTTAATGACTCGTGGACCAGCAAAACCGATAAGCGCTTCTGGTTCGGCGAAGTTGATATCGCCCAACATCGCAAATGACGCCGTTACGCCTCCTGTGGTTGGATCCGTTAAGAATGAGAAGTATGGCACCCCTGCTTTTGAAAGTCTTGACAACTTTGCACTGGTTTTGGCCATCTGCATTAGAGAAAAGGCAGATTCCATCATGCGTGCACCCCCTGATTTGGAGATAATCATCAAAGGCGTTTTGGTGTCCAGACAGTAATCAATAGCCAAAGAGATCTTCTGACCGACCACCGAGCCCATAGAACCACCGATAAAGGTGAAATCCATGGCTGCAATGACCAACTCACGACGGTTGACTTTGCCAACCGCTACCGAGATTGCATCATCAAGATCAGTCTTTTTGCGGGCCGTTTCTAGCCTTTGCGTGTAAGGCTTGAGATCAGAAAATTCGAGTATATCTTTCGCAATCAGTTCGGTGAAAAGCTCCGTAAATTTCCCATCAAAAATGAGATCAAAGTAATCGTGTGAACCGATGCGGATGTGGTAGTTACATTTAGGGCATTTGTGAAAGTTTTCCTTCACTTCTTTCATAGTACTAGCTGCCTTACAGTTAGTACATTTGTACCATAAACCGTCAGGCGCCTCCTTTTTGTCTTTGGTCGACGTGATGATACCATCCTTGAGCCTCTTAAACCATCCCATTGATAATCAGTTGTTTAGCAAGTTTTGTGTAGAAAATGCCTTTCAAAGTTAATAATCAAAGCCAAAAATCCGCTCGCTAGGCTACAATTTTTTTAGAAAACGGCTTTTTTGACCTAATGTCGCATTGCCTGCGTCTACGAATAGCGATAATTTTGAACCGTTTGCACGAATGTGCGGACGCTGTCTAATGGTGTATCTGGGTACACGCCGTGCCCCAAATTAACGATATGCCGTGCATCTAATTTGTTGATCAATTCCAGCGTAGCAGTGCGTACTTGGTCGTGGGCCCCGTAGAGAGCACAGGGATCAAGATTTCCCTGGATGACTTGTTGCGTCCCCAGCTGCGCGCGTCCCCAGCTTGGTTCTACGGTCCAATCTAGACCAACGGCCTCGCAGTCAAGCTGCCCAAATTCGGGTAAAGCAAACCAAGCGCCTTTGGCAAATACAATCTTAGGCACAGCTTGGATACTTTCGCACATCCGCGAGATATAAGGCAATGCGAATTCTCGATATAAGCTTGGGCTCAAAATTCCCGCCCATGAATCGAAAATCTGCACAAGATTTACACCGGCTTCAATTTTCTTTTTTAGGTAGGCAATGCTGGTTTCCGTAATCTTATCGAGTAGCTGATGAGCGGCCTCCGGATGTTGAATCAAAAAACGGCGCGCTTTAGAGAAAGTTTTGCTGCCAGAGCCTTCAACCATATAGGATAATATAGTCCAGGGCGCACCGCAAAAACCAATCAGCGGTACACGACCCGCCAATTCTCGCTTGGTAATGCGAATGGCTTCGTAGACATAATTAAGCTCATCTGCAGCCGGAGTACCGGAAGTTAAGCGTTCAATATCAGTTTGAGAGCTAATCGTATTGGGAAAGAGTGGGCCACGCTTTTCAACCATTTCGTAAGGCAGTCCCATTGCTTCCGGGATCACCAGAATATCAGAAAAGATGATGGCCGCATCGACATTGAGTTCGTCGACCGGTTGAATGGTGACTTCTGCGGCGAGCTCCGGAGTGCGCACCAGTTCAATAAAACCAGAAAGTTTGGCGCGCAGTGCGCGGTATTGTGGCAAGATGCGGCCAGCCTGACGCATCAACCATACTGGGGGCCTTTCAACAGTCTCCCCTCCTATTGTTCTTAAGAGTAAATCGTTTTTGAGTTTCATGCCGCGAAGATGCAGCAAAAAGTGGAATTATTAGATAGCGATAATGGGCTTGACTTTATTTTTACAATTTTATTTTATGAAGAAAATTTCGAATGAGTAAAAATAAATTAGAGAACGGCTTAATATGATTTCCATACTAAGCCGTTCTCTCCGGTATACAAATCAAATTTAGTGCCTACAGCTCTATGGTAAAGAGGCTATTAGCCGTCAGAGAAAATAAACCAGAACCATTTTCAATGTTTGAATATAAAATGGCCGGTTCCGCAAATGGGTTGTCTTTCGAATTTTCGTAAGCCTCTAAGGATATTTCGTATAGGTACCGATCTTCCGTTATCGTCTGAATGAAAACGTGAAATTTTACCGATTCAAACTGTTCATAATCACCGTAGTTGTAGGCAATCAGTTTGTAGTTATTACCATCAAAAGTGGCATCCTTCATATAGATATAGTTACCACTATCCTCCGCCAATGGATCAGTCGATCCCAGTGGTTCATAATTCCTGAATGGCTCATCGCTAGGATCAAATTGTATCTCAGCTTCCATTCCAAAGATGTAATAATTCTCTACGCCGCCGGGGTCAGTCCACTCAATCGTAACCTTATTCACCCGATCACCATCTTCTGTAATGGTACCTTCAGCTTCAAACTCAGCATTACTGATGGGAACGGATTGAGGCATACGTTGCTTAGCCGTTATTGATTCGAAATTCGGAGCACTAACTTCTAAGGTATAGACCGCATTCTCATCTCCTAGAGGTGTGATGTTATTGAGTTGATAGACAGAGTTGCCAAAATATGGAATCTCGTACAGTAGATTACCATCTTTCAATAGTCGCACTTCAGCATCGGTTACCTCCGGCGGATCCTCATTCACCAAAATGCCAACTGTACTAGTTACAAATACGTTTATTACTGTGTCGGCCGCGTTTAGGTAGCAACTGACAGCCAAAGTAGGGGTATGCTCGGGGACATCAACTTCGACAATTTGTTCGAAAAAATCCTCATCACAGCTGGTTAGTAAGAGTAATGGGAGGAGATAAAATATTTTTAAAATCTTCATTTTGATATTTTATTAGTGTGAGGATTAGAATTTGAAGCGCCAGCTTACAGATGGAATCACCGGGAATAAGCTAGCTTGTTTAAACACTCGATCACCGTTATCATTGCGACCAGAATAAATGAAATAAGGATTCTTACGATTGTACACGTTGTAAGCACCAATAACCCACCAACGCTCATATCTTCTCTTCTTTTTATAAAACTCAATATTGAGATCAAGACGATGATACGCATCCATCCGGAAGCTATTGCGCTCGCCAACGGTCTCAATATTATCGGTATAGTAATCGCCGGAGATGGGTGATGCAACGATCGGGCTATTGTATCTGTACAAAGGCAAGGTAATCGCATTCCCGGTACCGTAAACCCAAGCGCCGCTCATCGAAATCGTTTTATTGAATTGGTGGCTAACCACCACAGAAATATCGTGTCGGCGGTCATATTTAAAAGGGAATGGGTTGCCGTCATTCAATTCATCAAACTGGCGGTTATTCCAGGCTAGTGTGTATCCAATCCAGCCAGTTGTTCGTCCTTGTTTTTTCTGAAAAAATAATTCCACCCCGTAGGATTCGCCATCTCCTTGGGTGACCTTATCTTGCCAATCATTTTCCACACCAAGAAAGTCAACCCCCTCTCGGTAGGAAATCACGTTCTTCATCTCTTTGTAATAAGCCTCTATACTGAATTCGTATTGGTCAAATAGCGTTTTTGCCACTCCGATGGCAGCCTGCCAGGAAGTTTGAGGCTTGATTCGCTCGGTACTCGGCACCCATAAATCGGTGGGCAAACTCAAGGATTCGTTTGTCAGCAGATTAATGAACTGGGCCATCGTGCTAAATGATCCTTTCAACGCCAAGTCATTCGGTAATAAGTACCGGAGTCCTAAACGCGGCTGTACGGAGTAATAGAATTTGCTTTCGTCTCCTAACACACTGAAGCCTGAAGCATGTACGCCCACATTTGCTTTCAAACGTCCCAACTGCATATCATCTTCCAGATATAAGGCATATTCCAGCGAACGGGCTTTACCTGAGCCAAGCACGGTATCAACGTTCACGTCAATTGATCCCAGTTTAAACTGAAATGCGCCAGGATTGTAGGTGTGATGGGTTACACTTGCTCCGAAACGGACGTAATGATTGGGATTTGGAATATAATCGAAGTCAATCTTAGCGGCGTAGTCCGTGATCCCGGAGATATATTTGGCCGAAATTTTATCCAGGTTCTCACCGTATTTATCTTCGATGCCCGCAATAAAATCAAATCGATAGCGACTGTAAGTCAAAGTAGTATTAGCAAAGAGCTTATTGTTGATCATGTAGTTCCAACGCAAAGCACCTGTGATATTTCCCCAGTCAGTACCATTATCCAATTCAAAATAATCGCCATCAGAATAGGTCTCCCGAGAATCGATGCCAAAGACATCCTGCCCCAAGTAGGCACTGGCGTAAAGTCGGTGCTTATCATTGAATCGATGATTTACCTTCATGTTCAAATCATAAAAATTCAATTTTAAGTCCAACTCCTCCCCTTCTTCTAGCTCAGATTTGATCAATGGACGGGCGATAAGGTCGACATAAGTCCGACGCCCCGAAATGATGAAAGAGGTTTTACCTTTATTGATTGGGCCTTCCAGGGTTAGTTTGGAGGTAATCAATCCGATAGAGCCTTCACCGTGGAATTCCTGCATGTTCCCTTCCTTCATATTAATCTCCAACACCGAAGAGAGTCGGCCTCCAAAACGGGCCGGAAAGCCCCCCTTGGTCAGAGTAACATTCTTGATGGCATCAGCATTGAACACCGAGAAAAAGCCCAATAGGTGAGAGACATTGTAAACCGGTACACCATCCAGTAGAATCAGATTCTGATCAGGACTACCACCACGGACGTAAAGGCCATTCTGCCCTTCCCCACCCGACTGCACACCGGGCAGTAACTGTAAAGTTTTCAGAATGTCAACTTCACCAAGCAAGGCGGGCACTTTTTTGATTTGCTCAACCGGAATGGTCACTCGACTCATTTGAGTCTCTTCTTCGATCCGATCGATTTTCGTTGCAGAAACTTCCACTGTAGCCAGTTGGATATCTGAATTCATTTTGACATTAAAGGTGATGTCTTGATCCAAATACAGTCGAAAAGTTTGCGTTTCATAACCGATGTAGGAGATAGAAAGAACAACGGAGTCTTTTGGAAGAGTAAGGCTATAAAATCCGTAAGTGTTTGTCACTGCGCCTTTACCACTGACGTAATCATAAATATTGGCGGAGATTAGTTTTTCCCCCGAGGCGCCATCTTCTATATAGCCACTCAGGGTGAATTTGTCTTGTGTCCACCCCAATAACGGCAACAGCAAGCACAGTAGAATTAATTTTGCTTTCATAGAGTTTATGATTGGTATTAAAGTGTTTGGTTTGGAAACGAATAATCTTACCTAATTGTATACCACTGATTTTTGTTAAAACGGATTTTTAGGATAAAAAAAAGTACCGAATGAATCCATTCGGTACCTATGAACACGATTTTTGTAATCGTAAGTTACGTAAAAGTTGGAGTGAAAACGCGCTTTGTCTATTCCGCGTCAGGCTGTAAAAATGGATAACGATAGTCCGTAGGTGGAACAAAATTCTCTTTGATAGTGCGCGGAGAAATCCAACGCAACAAATTCAGAATAGAACCTGCTTTATCGTTCGTACCTGATGCACGACCACCACCAAATGGTTGTTGCCCCACTACTGCTCCGGTGGGTTTGTCGTTGATGTAGAAGTTACCAGCAGCGTGGCGAAGCTTCGCCACGGCTTGATTCAGCGCTTCGCGTTTACGAGCAAACACTGCTCCGGTCAAAGCATAAGGTGATGTACTATCCACCAATTCTAAAGCCTCTTCGTATTTATTCTCATCGTAGACGTAGATCGTCAATACCGGCCCAAAAATTTCTTCTTCCATCGTCAGGAAGTGAGGATCCTCCGTTTCAATGACCGTTGGCTCAATGAAATAGCCAACCGATTTATCGTAATTACCACCGGCGATGATTTGTGCTTTATCACTCTTCTTCGCCTGAGCGATGTAGCCGCTAATTTTATCAAAAGCACGCTCATCGATCACTGCATTGATAAAATTGGTGAAGTCCTCCGGATTCCCCATCGACATACTTGCCAAATCCTCCTGCAGGTATTTTTTCACATCTGGCCAAAGATTATTGGGAATATAGGCGCGAGAAGCCGCCGAACATTTTTGACCTTGATATTCGAATGCGCCACGGGCTAGAGCAGTAGCTACTTCTTTCGCATCCGCTGAGTTGTGGGCAATCACAAAGTCTTTTCCTCCCGTCTCACCTACGATACGGGGATAAGTCCGATATTTTCCAATATTATTACCAATCGTCGACCACAAGGTCTGGAATACTTGAGTACTTCCAGTGAAGTGTAAACCTGCAAAATCACGGTGGTTAAAGATGATATCTCCAGAAACTGGTCCATCGGTGTAAATCAAGTTGACCACACCATCTGGTAAACCAGCTGCTTCAAGTACTTCCATGATCACCATTGCTGAGAAAATCTGGGTCTCGGCGGGTTTCCATACACATACATTACCCAACATCGCCGGAGCGCAAGGCAGGTTACCGGCAATTGAAGTAAAGTTAAAAGGCGTAATCGCAAAGATGAAGCCTTCTAAAGCGCGATGCTCCAAGCGGTTCCATACGCCAGCTACGCTTTCAGGCTGCTCGGCGTAAATTTGCGTCATGTACTGTACATTGAAGCGGAAAAAGTCGCAAAGCTCAGCGACACAATCAATTTCTGCCTGGAACACATTCTTCGATTGGCCGAGCATCGTAGCTGCATTCATGCGCGCTCGGTAAGGACCAGCCAGCAAGTCTGCTGCTTTCAAGAAAATCGCTGCGCGATCTTGCCACCCCATTGCTTCCCAGTCTGCTTTGGCCTTTAGAGCAGCATCAATTGCTTGGTGAACATGACTGCTATCACCTTTGGAGTAATGTCCCAACACAAACTTATGATCGTGAGGGGGATTGATAGCAATTTTATTATTGGTAGTGATGTGTTCACCGTTGATGAACATCGGTACGTCGGTTGGATTTGCTTTAAATTCTGCGATCGCTGCTTTCACAGCAGCACGCTCCGGAGAGCCCGCCGCATAGCTCAAAACGGGTTCGTTGATCGCTACGGGCACTTCAAAGATTGCATTGGCCATTGGTTGGATTTGCTTTTGGTTGTTAAAAATCGCTGCAAAGGTAATCTTTCTATTAGACTTTCCTTCAAAATAGTAATGCTTTTGGATCGTCGGTCTAAGGACAATTACGCAGGATCCATTTAATGTTGCTCGATTTGAATTTGAGGGGGTAAAAATGGAGATGCATCCCCGTGTCCCTTTATGATTTCTCGGACAATAGTCGAGCTAATGTGTGAATACTCCGGCTTACTAATTAGGAATATGGTTTCGACACCTTCACCAACGATGGAATTGAGTTGAGAGATGGTTTTTTCATAATCAAAATCAGAAGCATTCCGTAGTCCTCGCAACATGTATCTGGCGCCTACTTTCATGCTGTAATGGGCGGTCAAACCTTCGTAGGCATCTACACGCACACTTGGCATTTCAGCGAAAACTTCTTCTAACCATTTTATGCGCTGTTCTAATGGGAAAAGATATTTCTTTTGCGAATTGATCCCGATCGCCACAATAATTTCATCGAATAAAGGGATCGCACGTTTGACCAAGTCGACGTGACCACTCGTGATGGGATCAAATGAACCGGGGAAGATGGCAACTTTCATGGAGGAATTATTGGTTGTGTAGGGTTATAAAAGTTGATGGTAAATATCATAATTCTCTTCGTCGAAACAGACAAAAAGAACCGTTTGAGGGATTGAATGTTTTTCTAAATGGGCTTGTACTGCATCAATCGCAATCTTGGCCGCTCGGTTCTTCGGAAAGCGATAAACACCAGTGCTTATATTGGGAAAGGCCACAGATTGCAACGCTAGTGCCTCAGCAATACTTAAGCTTTTGGCGTAGCAGCTAGCCAGCAATTGATCATTAATCTCAGGTGTATTGTCTGGCCAGATAGGGCCAACGGTATGAATGACGTACTTTGCCGGTAGGTCCCCCGCCGTAGTGTGTACTGCATCCCCTGGAGGGCAGCCACCTTGGCGCGCTCGGATTTGTTGGCAAGCTTCCAAAATAGCGGGACCACCTGCCCGATGGATAGCACCATCCACGCCACCGCCACCAAGCAAACTTGAGTTTGCGGCATTGACCACGGCATCAACTTCTACTTTTGTAATATCACCTTTAATGAGCTGAATACGATTCGGCATGAAGTACAGGATTGATTCCCGCGTAAAATAGAAAGAATTTCTAACCCTCTTCTAAAATCGGTTCAAAGGAATCGAGGAACTTATCGATAAAACGATTCAGGGCTTTATCGCGGAGACTAATTACCGAAATCGTGTAAAAACGGCGGCCAATGAGGTAAGCTTTGGTTTTTATCACTGCTTGCTCCTTATTATAGTGGATTCGCCACAGCTTCCCAGGATAAGATTGCCAATTAATATCGGTTTCATAAAACAGTTCACCACGTACACTGCTTGCCGCCGATTCAATAGTAGCATCAAAGAAGTCCTTGAGTAGTTCTAAGGAGTCAGAATGTATCGCACCCTCCGGATAGTCACAATAGCTAATCGAATACAATGCGTTGTCCGGTGCTTCTTCTTGAGGTTGATGGAAATAGTAATGATACACCAACTCACCGATCGCTGTTTGTACTGTATCAGTTTTCAATTCCAGTTCTCCGGGAGTCAACACCTGAAATCGACCAGTCTCGGAGGTCCAAGGTGTCCAATTCAAAAAAGCAATGATGAATACAAGCAATAAATTTGGCATAGATATTAATTTACCGGCCAGAATTGGCCAGACGCTTTTAAACCCAGACTGACCGAGTCACCTTCAGCAATCGGGCTATCCGGCCCGTGAACGATCAGTTTTTGGCCGTCTAATTCAACGAGCCACTCGGTAAACGCCCCCAGGAAGAATTTATTTTTCACTTTTCCCCTGGCAACAGTTTGATTATTTTCCTGCTCAACGTCTATACTAAGCTGCTCAGGGCGCACCATTATGGTATCATTGACATTCTTTTTGACGGAGTGCCAACCCAGAATGGTACGAATCTTTTCTGGTGTTCTTTCAAGGACGGTCAAAAAGTTAGCTTTCCCAAAGAAACGAGCCACATATTCGTTCATAGGTTGGTTGTAAAGCTCAGCAGGGGGCGCAATTTGCTGAATTTTTCCGGCCCGCAGTACGACGATTTGATCAGCAGTGGCCATCGCATCTCTAATATCGTGAGTCACCAGAACAGCGGTAATCCCCGTTTGCCGTAAGATCGTTACCAACTCAGCTCTTACTCGATCTTTCAAAGCTTCGTCTAAATTACTGAAGGGCTCATCCAGAAGTAAAATTCTCGGCTGCGGTGCTAATGCTCTCGCTAAAGCCACCCGCTGTTGCTCCCCACCGGATAATTCGTGTGGAAAGCGTTTTCCCTTATTGGCCAGGCCAACTAGCTTTAACATTTGAGCTACACGCTCACTACGCAGCGGTTTGGACAAACCATAGCCTACATTATCCCAAACATTTAGGTGCGGAAAAAGCGCGTATTCTTGAAAGACTAAGCCGACACGGCGTTTTTGTGGCGCAACAAATTGATGGTGTCCCACCACCTGATCACCATCAATCCAGATATTACCCGTCTGTGGTTCTTCTAAACCAGCGATAGCAC
This sequence comes from Saprospiraceae bacterium, assembly GCA_028285085.1. Taxonomy (GTDB): domain Bacteria; phylum Bacteroidota; class Bacteroidia; order Chitinophagales; family Saprospiraceae; genus JAHDHW01. The sequence goes on from JANQQI010000092.1 coordinate 175,489, forward strand.
GAAGTAAACTTGATTTACCGCTTCCACTCTCCCCTACCAGAGCCACTAACTCACCCGCACCAACTTCTAGCTGGACCTGCTCCAAGATTAAAGGCCCCGTCTTGAAATAGCGTAATGAGAGGTCCGTAAGTTTGAGCATACCGAAAAATTTTGGGCAAAGATAGTCGCAAAACTCGATTTTTTTCAAAAAAGCCCTTACCTTAGTTTCGTTTTTAAACTAAGTACTTGAAATCATAAATGAATCAACCAACGCATCGATCCGCTCTACTGACTGATTTGTATCAATTAACCATGGCTAATGGCTATTATGACAGTGGCCGTTATCAGGAAGAAGCCGTCTTTCATTTGTATTTTCGCAGAAATCCTTTTGGAGGGGCTTTTGCGCTGAATTGCGGTCTTGAATTGGCTATTGATTATTTGCAAAACCTCACTTTTCCCGTAGAAGATATCCAATATTTGGGGAGCTTGAAAGCTTCTGATGGTTACCCTCTGTTTTCGGAAAGTTTTCTCAACTATCTACAGCGCTGGCAATTCAAGTGTGACGTTGATGCCATTCCCGAAGGAACCGTCGTTTTTCCAAATCAACCGTTGCTTCGAATCAAAGGGCCCATTATCCAGGCTCAACTTTTGGAAACGACGCTTTTGAATATCATTAATTTCTCGACTTTAATTGCGACCAAGGCGGCGCGTATTAGCCAAGCTGCCGGCGAAGATGCGGTGCTGGAGTTCGGCTTGCGGCGCGCTCAAGGGCCAGACGGTGGTTTAAGCGCTAGTCGAGCCGCTTTCATTGGTGGCTGTAATGCGACCTCTAACGTTTTAGCAGGTCAGTGCTACGGTATCCCGGTGCGTGGTACGCACGCTCATTCGTGGGTAATGGCCCATGCCAGTGAGTTAGATGCTTTCCGAAGCTACGCGGAGATCATGCCGGCTAATTGTACCTTGCTGGTGGATACTTATGATACGCATCAGGGGGTCGAAAATGCCATTATCGTAGGGCGCGAGCTACGCGAGCGCGGCTATGATCTCAATGGTATTCGACTCGATAGCGGTGATTTAGCCCAATTGAGCCGGGATGCACGCGCAATGCTGGATCAAGCAGGCTTTACACAAACCAAAATTGTAGCTAGCAATAGTCTCGATGAGTACGAAATCAAGAGATTAAAAGCAGCGGGCGCACGCATTGATATTTGGGGAGTTGGTACCCGCTTGTCAACGGCCTACGATCAGCCCGCCCTCGGAGGAGTTTACAAAATGGCGGCCATCCGCGCAGCGGGTGGAACCTGGGATTACAAAATGAAGGTCTCTGAGCAGGCAATCAAAAGATCAAATCCCGGTTATTTACAGGTTCGGCGACAGCTAGAAGACGGAGTGCCACGACAAGATGTTATTTACAATGAATGGGAGCACGATCCGCTGACAGACGGTCAATCACTGCTGGTCCCTATTTTCCGTCAGGGCAGAAAAGTTTATCAATCACCAAGTTTAGTGAATATTCAGGCTTACGCCAAAAAACAAATTTCACTTTTCGACGAAAAAACAATAGCTTCCTACTCGATTAAGCTCGAGCCTGTGTTGGCCAAATTAAAAGAAAGCTTACAACACCAACTAACGCACTGATTAATATGCCTTACACTTATGAATATCCACGTCCTGCTTTAACAGTTGATTGTGTGATATTTGGATATGATGATCTGCACAGTCAGTTGAGGGTATTGTTAATCGAACGTTCCGGGGATCCTTTCCAAGGATCCTGGGCATTGCCGGGAGGCTTCGTCGATATGGATGAAGATCTGGAGAAAGCGGCGCTACGTGAACTAGAGGAAGAAACCGGCATGAAAGACGTATTCATCGAGCAATTGTACACCTTCGGCGCTCCCGGGCGCGATCCACGTGGCCGCGTGGTAAGCGTAGCTTATTTTGCCTTAGTAAGACCAGATGCACACACCGTCAAAGCTGCGTCCGATGCCAGAAATGTTAAGTGGTTTGAAATTGATAGCTTACCGAAATTAGCCTTTGATCATGAGCAAATCCTGGAAGCAGCCATTAACCGCTTGCGAGCCAAGGTGCGTTATCAGCCTATCGGTTTTCAGCTCTTACCGGATTGCTTTACGCTCTCCCAACTACAATCTCTATACGAGACGATTCTCGGTGTTCCCAAACTCAACAAACGCAACTTTCGCACCCGTATTTTAAAGATGAACGTCTTGCAAGACGCGGGTAAACAAGAAGGGGTCTCCCACCGCCCAGCCCGCCTGTACCGTTTTGATCCGGAGCAGTACGAAAAATTAGTACAGAATCGTTACGCAGACTTATTAAAAAGAGGACTCGATTTTGAAATATGAAAACGAATATTAGCCGATTTTCAAATGCACTGTGGATCATGCTCATGCTTTTGGTAGCTTGCCAACCGGAACCCAATAACTCAGAAGTGATTCCGGAGGAAGAAAGCGATTCTCCTACTAACCTACCCGCCATAGAAGATGAGTATGATACAGCTCGTTATAAATGGGGATACATCGATAAAACCGGAAAAACCAAGATTAAAGGTCGTTATGACGATGCGCGCAATTTCGAAAATGGATTGGCACTGGTTCGGGTTAAAAGTAAATGGGGAATCATCAATAAAAGAGGAGATTACGTTTTAAATCCAAGCTATAAATCCATTCGTTCTTTTTCGGATGGCCTGGCCCGATTCGAAGATTTCAATTACAAATTTGGTTATTTCAATACAGCTGGTGAAGTAGTCATTCCCGCTCAGTTTGATCAAGCGGCTGATTTCAGTCAAGGCTTTGCACCAGTTGTTATCGATAGTACAGGATACGCATTGATTAATGAAAAAGGAGAGATCGTATTAAAAGTAGAATACGACAAGCTTTACCCCGGCCAAGAGGGGCGATTTAAGTTTAAAAAGGAGAAGTTGTACGGATGTATTGATACTAACGGTCATATCCTGATTCCTGCAGAATATCAGAAAATTGGTGCTTTGGATCAGCCGTTAATCAGAATAAAAAAAGACAACCTTTACGGTTTTTTAAACCCTGATGGCACAGTCGCTATCCCCCTCCAATATCAACAAGCCTCCGATTTTCAACAAGCTTACGCCACAGCTAAAACAGAGGAAGGATGGGGACTTATTGATCAAACTGGTAATTGGGTCCTATCGCCCAAATATCAACTCCTCGAATACGCAAAGAACGACTTGTGGCGTTTCCAGGAAGGAAGAAAATACGGCTGTATTAACATCCGTGGAGAAGTAGTCATCCCTGCAAAGTACCAAGTCCTTTTTAATTTTTCGGAAGGCATGGCCGCATTTCAAGCTAACGATCTATGGGGCTTTTTAAACACTGAAGGAAAAGAAGTAGTCGCGCCTAAGCTCGGCTTAGCTTGGCCCTTTAATGAAGGCTTAGCACGGGCTGCTTTTCGAGAAGGTATTGCCTTTATTGATCCAACTGGCCAACCTGTTGTTTATCCCGATTATCCTGACGCTCGTGACTTTTCTGAAGGATTAGCACGGGTACAGTTTTTTAAATAACCCAGATCAAGCCCTTCATTTTAATAGATTGAATCTTGTTATTTGTCTGAATTCCTATAGTCCATTGGTCTTTTTGACGTTATAAATTGTAAATTTCCCACAAAAAATAAACATGAAATACATCTTTAGTCTATTCTTATTCATTGTGCTATTTAGTTTCGATGCTAAAGCACAGTATGCCAACAACATTGATAGAGATGCAGTAAGAAGGCACATTGCTGAAACAGAAGCACATCTACGTTTTTTAGCTTCCGATGAATTACAAGGTCGACGAACTACTGATCCTGGTAATGATGTTGCGGCACGCTACATTGCAGAGCAATTTCGCCGCTATGGCTTAGAACCAGTGGAGGGGGCAGATGAAGGCTACTTTCAGCGCATCCCCTTTCGCGAATCAATGCCCGCGGCTACGGCCAGTATTGAGTGGGCTGGGCAAACCTACGAGCATACAACAGATCTGGTTGCCTTGTCGGGTGCTCCTTTTGAGGCTAAAGTTGAAGCTGTTTTCGCGAATCACGGTTGGGTAGACGAAGAAAGTGGGCACGATGATTTTAAAGATATTGATGTTAATGGAAAAGTGGTAGTGGTCCTTCCGGGGACTCCCGAAGACCAGAATCCATACACCGTATTCCGGGCAATGTCTAAAAAGCGAGAGTTGGCCAGTGCGCGTGGAGCGGTGGCTTTAATTGAATTGTATCGCCTGCAGTTTCCGTGGCCTTATTTCAGAAAATACTTTGGTAATCCAAGATTAGAAGTGGCCAAAACGGATAGCTTGAGTGCGGCTGATAACCTGCCCTATTTTTGGTTAAATAATGAAAATGAGGAAGCAACCGCACAACTTGCCAAGGGGGCAAAAACGGAGATGATGATCAACTCAAGTGGCGGAGAAATGAAAATGAAGTCCTCACGTAATGTCGTCGGTCTAATTCGTGGTGAGAATCCAAACTTACAAGATGAATATGTGATACTTACCGCTCATTTTGACCACGTCGGCGTAGGCAAACAAGGTGGAGGTGCCTACACGGCCGAAGATTCAATTTTCAACGGGGCTCGGGATAATGCGATTGGTACTGCTGCACTACTCAATGCGGCGAAAGATCTGGCGCATAGGCGACCGGATCGTTCCGTGCTTTGCCTGGCCGTTACCGGCGAAGAGATGGGCCTGTTGGGTAGTAAATATTACGTGGATCACCCACTAGTGCCTTTGAACCAAACCATTTTTAACTTAAATACGGATGGTGCCGGTTATGATAATACAGATGCGATTACTATCATTGGCTACGATCGTGTTGGGGTTGAAGATGTCTTCGATGATGTAGTACAAATCTATAAGATGCAAATTATTGCCGATCCGGCACCGGAACAAAACCTGTTTGATCGATCAGATAATGTCAATTTTGCCGCAAAAGGAATTCCTGCCCCCACGATCAGTCCCGGGGTTACTGGATTTACGGAGGAAGTGATGAAATATTATCATCAAGCCATCGATAATCCTGAAGGTCTAGACTATGACTATATCACACGATATTGTGACGTTTTTACCATGATTGCACGAGCCATTGCGAACAAAGCCGAACGGCCACAATGGAAAGCCGGAGATAAATACGAAGCAGCAGCTAAGGAACTCTACGGAGATCAATAGTTTAAACCAACAGACAAAAAAGCGGCCTTGATAAGTTGATTTATCAAGGCCGCTTCCATTTCAGGTGTCTTATCTCAGATTCAATTTACAGACACCAACATAAGGGCGAATCGTCGTCGATTCACCGATTAATATTGGAAATAGGAGGTGTTCACAAGCGTTCAGGCTGCCCTGAGGGTCATAAGCGCATGTGGTCATTTTCTCCTGTATGTTTGCCGGTAAATATTTAGATAAGCGATTACCGTGTAAGGTAAGTGGCCTAAAGATAGGAAAAAATGACATCTGAACGAGAAAAAGCATTTTTTTTCTATTTTGCGTGGAATTAACAAAACCCTCTACCCTATGCGAAAGCTCGCTTTACACTGGCAAATTTTAATTGGCATGCTCGCCGGTATCATCTTCGGTTTTATCATGCTACAGGTGGATGGTGGTAAGCAAATTATCTCAGATTGGATTTATCCCTTCGGAAAAATCTTCGTTAATCTATTGAAACTTATCGCCATTCCGTTGATCCTCGCTTCTCTTATTAAAGGTGTTTCGGATCTAAAAGACATTTCAAAGTTTTCTCGAATCGGTGGTCGTACAATCGGCATCTACCTCGTCACCACCGTTGTTGCCGTTGCGATTGGGTTATTACTTGTTAATGTTGTACAACCAGGGGAAGGGGTATCCGAACAAACACTGAACCGACTCACCGAAGCTTATGCCTCCGATAGTGGCGTCACTTCTAAGATCTCAGAGGCGGAACGCCAGCAAGGCATGGGGCCACTACAATTCCTGGTTGATATGGTTCCCGATAACATTTTTGGCGCAGCCACCAGCAACGGCAATATGCTACAGGTGATATTTTTCGCCATTTTCTTCGGTATTTGTTTGCTTTTAGTCGATGAGAAAAAATCGGCGGTGATCAAAGACTTTTTTGATGGTTTAAATGAGGTAGTATTAAAAATGGTCGACTTGATCATGCTTATTGCACCTTACGCGGTGTTTGCTCTTTTGGCTCAAGTGATTGTGACCTCCGCTGACCCGGATATTCTAGGTGCCTTAGTACGCTACGCCTTAACCGTCTTCTTTGGTTTGATGATTATGATTGGGGTTTATCTCATCATTATTTACTTCTTCACGGGCCGGAGCCCTCTGGGCTTTCTCAAAGCGATTAGCCCTGCGCAGTTATTGGCGTTTTCTACCAGCTCCAGTGCAGCTACCTTACCGGTGACGATGGAACGCGTGGAAGAACACGTTGGAGTGGAAAAAGAGGTAGTCAGTTTTGTTTGTCCCGTAGGAGCTACCATTAATATGGATGGCACTAGCCTCTATCAAGCTATTGCGGCAGTCTTCATCGCACAGGCTTTAAGTTTTCCGTTAACCTTCAATGATCAATTAACCATTGTTGTAACCGCTACTTTGGCATCTATTGGATCGGCTGCGGTGCCGGGTGCAGGTATGGTAATGTTAGTTATCGTTTTGGAAAGTATTGGCCTTCCCGCAGAGAAGCTAGCGATTGGACTGGCACTGATCTTCGCCGTCGACCGTCCTTTGGATATGTGTCGTACTGTTGTCAATGTCACAGGTGATGCGACAGTTTCTATGCTTGTTGCCAAAAGTGTTGGTAAATTGGGCACCCCTAAGGTCAAAAACTGGGACGATAATTATCAAAAATAAGCAACTCTTTAAGCATGAACTATCTTTTACGTCTATTGGCAGCTGTGTTGCTGCTGGGTAGCTTTGCCTGTCAATCTCAAAAGCAACAAAATCCCGCTCCGACAAATGGTGAAACCATTGTTTTAGAAGGCGCCGAAGACGGTGATAACCAAAGTAAGCGGGAAGCCTGGTTTGAATTAATGCACCAAGCTGCTCCCGGCACCGATTGGCGGAAACTCGAATACGAAACTCAAATGGCCCGCCACCTCGATCGGGTTAATAATAGCCAGCAACGTGATGGTGAAGAAATTCTAGCCAATGGCCAGCTCGTTGGTGAATGGGTTGAAAAAGGCAGTCGCAATCAGGCCGGTAGCGTTATTGCGACCGACTATGATCCACAGACGGATGAGATCTTTCTCATTTCTGCCGGCGGTACCCTTTGGAAAGGCCCGCGAAGCGGAAACGCCTGGGAAGTCGTTAATCAGGATTTTCAATTTGACAGTGATTTCCTGAAATTTGTGTCCACGACCTCCGGTCGCCGTTTAATTGCCAAAATCAACGCTCTCCCCCATTATTCCGATGATGATGGCCAGACCTGGACCGCTGCTACAGGGATTCCCGCTGATGCTGGTGCCAGTAGCCGTAAAGTCACAATACGACCAAGCAATCAACATATCTATATGTTATCCAAAAAGGATTACTGGTCAAATTATCGCATCTTTTACTCCGATGATTTAGGTGAGACCTATCAGCCGATTGGACTAACCCTTGGTAACAGCAATCTTAATCGATATGATATTTGTCAGCCTCATAATACAGACGAGGTATACCTGTTTAGTCAGATTTCTTCGACGCATACACGCCTCATAGAAATTACGCCGGATCAAAGTCTTCAAACCATTACCGATAATCCTAACTTTGGATTGGGCTCTTCCGTTCGCGCCAGTGTATCGGGGATACAAATAGACGACGTATTGACATTTTACGTCTACGGCTCGGTCAATAATGATGAAAATGTACGTACTGTTTTTACAACAACGGACACTTGTAATACCTGGATCGCTCAAGGAGATATTCCAATTGTTCCTTGGAGTGTAGGTATGTATTTATCCCCACAAAATCCCGATTTCCTAATTACTGGTGGGGTGGAATGTTTTTACAGTACAAATGGCGGTATTGGTTGGGCCAAGACCAACAACTGGGGAGATTATTACGGTGATGTAGAAGGGAGTTTGCACGCTGATATGATGTATTTCGAAAGCTACGAGACGGCCCAAGGTGAAGCATTTATGCTAATCAGCAATCACGGTGGCCTAAGTGTATCTTACGACGAAATGGCTACCCGCCAGAACTTGGGTTTGGATAAATTATTCGTTTCTCAATATTATGACGTGCGAACAGATCCGCTGGACCCTGCTTACATTTATGCGGGTTCGCAAGATCAAGGTTTCCAACGCGCTTATTCCTTTTCGCCGGCACAGCTACCGAATTTTGAGCAAGTGATCTCGGGAGATTATGGTCATATTGCTTTTTCTGAAAATAATCAGAGACTTTGGACCGTCTATCCAGGTGGTTGGATCACCTATTATCAAAACCCGCAATCTAGTTACTTCACACAAAGCTACGATATCGTTTCCGAGAACGAAACGGTTTGGATCCCGCCTTTGGTGGCTAGCCCGATCGCAGAAGAAAACGCAGTATACGCTGCGGGCGGTAGCGCTGACGGTGGCCCCGGTTCTTACTTGATCAAGCTGAACCACACTGACATTGGCACCATTGAGCCGGAGCAAGTTGATTTCGATTTTCACGATCAATCTTCCGGCGGAACAATTGCCTCGATTGCATTTTCACCCATTAACCCCAATCGCTGGTATGTCTCCACCACCAACGGTCGATTCTTCTACTCTACCGATGCTGGCCAAAGTTGGGATCAAACCATACAGTTTGTCCCCGAAGGACATTACCTCTACGGCGCGTCCATTTACCCTTCTGCCTTGGACGAAAACGTAGTATACTTTGCGGGTTCCGGGTATTCAAATCCGGCAGTCTATAAATCTACGGATGGCGGTGAGGTTTTTATTCCAATTAATAGTGGTATGCCTTCCACCTTGGTTTTCGAGCTAGCGGCGACCCCAGATGAAAGCCTTCTTTTCGCCGCTACCGAGGCGGGCCCTTACGTTTATGTAACCGCAGAAGATTTGTGGTATGACATGTCCGGCGAAGCTGCGCCTACCCAGACTTATTGGTCCGTCGAATACGTCGAAGCGTATGAGACCGTTCGCTTTGGTACCTACGGCCGCGGCATCTGGGATTTCAACATCAGTGAATCGGTTAACGTAGAGACGATCGCTAAAGTTAATACGCGTTTGCAGCTATTTCCTAACCCTGCTACAGATGTCGTCCAGCTGCGATTGGATGGTCTGGAAAATGGTGCTTGGCAGCTTGATATTTTTACCAGCACTGGTCAAAATGTACAAAGTCAAAGTATCCAACATCCGGGAGGTGACCAATGGCAGCAACAGATTGATATTCGTGAATTACCACAGGGCACTTACACCCTCAGAGTAACCAATGGCAAGCAGAGTCTTAGCGAAGCGTTAATAAAGCTTTAATTGAACAATTTTTATCATGCAAAATTTGTTCTTTTGAAAAACTCAACCAATTTATGAACTGTCGTTCCTTGTTTTTACTCTTACTAGTCGGTTCCTTTTTTTCTACCAGTACAGCACAAATACAAATTGACTGGTTAGAAATAACTGAAGAAGATGGTGAAAATGATAATATTAATCTTTACGCCACGAATAAAGGGTATTGCCCGCTGACGATTAGTATGGACTTCAGTGTCCTCGAAAATTTGAAGGCAGACCGAAAGCTACCGGCGGAAGTCGTTATCCCTAATGATGGTGAGGCGCATCACGTCGTTACTTTGAAACCGACCAGTCGCACGGGCAATTTAGCTTACAATTTTCAGTTGGCCTACTCAATGGGAGATGCACTCAACGCTAAGCCCAATAAAAATCATGCGTATTTACTTCCCTTCAGTGCGGGCAAAAGCTATCGTGTGGGTCAGGGCTACAACGGCCATTTTTCCCACTCTGGCATCAATGCATTGGATTTCAATATGCCGGAAGGCTCAAATATTTGTGCCACCCGGGCCGGTACAGTCGTGACGGTTAAAGAAGACTCCAATAGTGGGTGCAAATCGTCAAAATGCAAAGATCAAGCTAACTACATTTTGATTTATCACAAAGATGGTACCTTCGCTTCCTACGTTCACCTCAAGTTTCAAGGCGCGAAGGTAAAGCCCGGGGATAAAATCGAAGCGGGGCAAGTTATTGGCCTGAGTGGTAATACCGGTTGGTCCAGTGGCCCTCACTTACACCTGGAAATATATCAGCCGGGGCCAAATAATCAGCGTATCTCGCTACCCACCAAGTTTTTGATCGCTCAGGGTAAAAAAGCATATTTGAAAGAAGAAGAATCTTATACGGCTATACATCCTTAGATATAAGTCGTAAAAAATAGGCGGGGATTGTATCCTCGCCTATTTTTTATCGTATACCACAATCAAACCTACAAACCAAGCAAGAATCATGGAATCAGAAGTACAGCTATTGGGTATTGGCTCACGAGTCAAGCACCCCGCTTACGGCGATGGCGTTATTATTCGTCTATACCGTGCCGCCTACGAAGTTTGTTTTATGACCTACGGCGTAAAACAAGTTGGTAAAGATTACGATAAATGGAAAGTCATTGAAGCTATTCCAGCAGAAAGTGAGGTCACCTTTTCCGAGGCAGAGAAATCGTTGATGCGAATCCTACGACGCTGGTCCGATATCCAGGAAGAAGTCGAACTGGGTGACCGATGGGATGGCGGGACGTTGATATTGAAACCCGGTGATGATAGTTTAAAGAATAAAGAGCTCCCCATTGATAGCTTTTTCCACAAAATCGTGATGGTGCGTGATCGTCTACGAGTCATGGAACAGCGAATCAATTCAAGTAAACTGACCGATGAAGAAAAAGTCAATCTGCAGCAATACATCACTCGCATCTATGGCAGTTTGACAACCTTCAATGTCCTTTTCAAGTATAAAGCAGATCATTTTGTGGGCGAGAAATCGCGCTAAAACAATCATCCACCTTCAGCGGTTTGTTTTGATGATATTCTAGCTGTTTTTATTTTAATAAGAGTTGTAAAAGATGAAGTGGCAACGTTACGTTTGTAACGTTTATAAACACCTAAAATCCAAATAACTCTTTCATCTGCTTAATTGAGAACAAATTATGAGATACCCTAAATTGGGGTGGGGATTGTTACTGATACTTTCTCTGCTTAGTACCACGTCTTGCTTCGAATTTGAAGATGCTTACACCAGTATCGCTCCTGGTTACTGGCGGGCCACTCTGAGCCTGATTCCACCACAAATGATCGCAGTGGAGGAAGAGGAAGACGCCACGCGAAATATTTCGGAAGTGACTGAAGGTGAGCTCCCTTTTACTTTTGAAGTGATCTACACCAATGATACGACCTTCCATTTTGAAATTATCAACGGGAGCGAAAGAATCAAAGTCGACGATATCACCCTTTCGCACGATCGAGCTACGAATCGTGACACGATTCTAATTAATTTTCCAATTTACGGCACCTACATCAAGGCGGCTTATCAGGATCACCTGATTGAAGGCCACTGGTATGTACCTTATCGTGGTCCAAATTATGCGATTCCCTTTAAAGCGATCTACGGCGAGCAGCATCGCTTTACCGAGCTGCGTAAAACACCGGCTACGGATCTAACCGGAAAATGGGAAGCCACCTTTGATAGCGATAAAGCATCTGCTTATCCGGCTATCGGCGAGTTTAAGCAAGACGGGAATCACCTCGTCGGCACATTTCGCACCGAAACCGGAGATTATCGTTTCTTAGAAGGAACGATGCAAGCGAATAAGGCCTATTTATCTTGTTTTGATGGTTCACATGCTTTCTTGTTTGAAGCTAAACTGCAAGCCGATTCTAGTTTGATTGGATCATTTCGATCGGGCTCTCATTATCGCAGTTTATGGGAAGCAAAACGCAACGAAGAGTTTGAGTTAGGTGACCCGGATTCACTGACTTATCTCAATGAAGGCTACGAGGCATTTAGCTTTGCCTTTCCTAATAGCAAAGGCGAAACGGTTGATCTAAACGATGCTAAATACCAAGGAAAAATTAAGATCATTCAGATTTTAGGGACCTGGTGCCCTAATTGTCGAGATGAAACAAATTTTTTGGTAGACTATTTGAAGCAAAATCCTTCGGATGACTTAGCGGTGATTGGTCTTGCCTTCGAACGCTATCGGGAAGAAGCACCAGCACTAGCCGCAATCCAACGCTATCAAGAGCGAATGAGCGTTCCTTATGACATTTTGTGGGGTGGTTATTACAATAAAAAAGAAGCGGCTGAAAAACTGCCGATGCTTAATCATGTACTCTCCTACCCTACAATGATCTTTTTGGATCGAAATAATCAGGTTCGTCGAATTCACACCGGATTTTCCGGTCCGGCAACCAGCAAGTATGCCGATTTTGTGAGTGAGTTTGACACTTTTGTCAATAGTTTAAAAGAAGAATCACCAAACGAACTTTCGTTTTAACTTCAATTGACTTATTTTAGAAATATGTTTAATGGTTCAATCAAGAATTTTTAATCCATTTTAAAGTAAGTACATATAACTGCAACATTTTATAACACCAAAGATCACCTTTAAACGCTACAGCATGGCAGTACAACTTTTTCTTACTTACTGTTCTGATCACGAACAACTGGCTCAGAAATTAACGCAAAAGTTAGGTCGAGCAAATATCCAATTCGAATTGATTTCCGACAAGACCGGGACGGGACTGCCCGACCAAATTGGACAAAGTGGGAAAAACGGACTACTATTCATCAGTGATAATTTTTTGAAATCTGAGGCCTGCATGGAAGGCATGTTGGCGTTTATACAGCACTCTCCGGTTGCCCAGCGCAGTCAATTCGTCATTATTGACGGTGAAGCACCAGCTGGAGAAGATGGAAAAACAGTAGCTATTCCAACGACCTTTGAGCGGGTGAGCAACGTGATTCGCTACATGAATCACTGGCAAGATAAATATCTCGACTTACGTCGTCAAAAGCGAGATATTGCACCGGACGAAGCGGATGCTTTCGAAGAAAGATTACAAAAGGTTAAGCAGATTTCTAGCGAGATTGGTGAATTCTTGCGTCTGTTGCGTGCTGTCGATTATTGGTCTTATGATCAGTTATGCTATAATGATTTCGAGTTGTTTTTTAAGAAATATGACGCTCAGTCTTACGCCAAATACCAAAAGGCTGCGGCCGCTGATAATGAAAAAGTAGCGGTTGTAGAAGAGCAACAAACTAATGGATACGCGGGAGCGGATACATCAAATTTGGCACCACCCGATATAGAGCAAAATATTACGGTACCGAGTAGAGATCAAATGGAACCAATGCCTTCCCCCGTAGAAGAAACCAGTGATCTTCCCAAAAACGAAAAAGAAGATCCGGAGCCAGACGATCAACCCAAGGAGGAAGAAGTTGCACCACCTGCGAATCCCATTTTACGCAAAGTAATTGAGTATCGAACGAATCAAAACACCCCAGAGCCGGAAACAGAGGAAGAATTAGTAGATGAAGAAGTAGAAGATATGCCGGTCATTGATGAAATCGAACCAACTAATGATACCGATCTTAAAGAAGATGCTCCAGTCGTGCTTGAGGATGTCTTTTTAGAAGATGAAGAGATCGAAGAGTTAGATGAAGAGGAGATTGAACTCCCTGAGGATTTCGATCCTATGGAAGGACTCGAAGTTGAAGATGAAGGGAATGAAGACGATGAAGAAGAGTTTAGTGACGAAGAAATACAACTCGGTGAGCTCCCAGAACGCGAAACGGAGGAGTTTGAGCCCGAAGCGGAGCATGATATGGATACGGATGAAGAGTCTTTGGCCGAGGTGCCCGAATTAGAAGAAGAGCAGCCATCCGCTAGTCCTGCCGTGGCAACCGCAGAAGCCAAGCGATTGATCGAAGAAGGTCACATCGCCGAAGGCGCTACACGTTTTGAAAGTCTTATTTCTGAATTCCCGGAGATGGTCGACATCCAGTATACTTATGCTAAACTTTTGACTGAGCATACTGGCGACAATGATCTGGCTACCAAGCATTTGGAACGACTGACCGAAGTTGATCCTACGCATCATCGAGCGTATCGCCTGCTTGCGGAGATTGCTGAACAACACCACGATTATCTCCGCGCCAAGGAGCTTTATGAAACAGTGATTGTGCTCAATCCCGAAGCCAAAGGTATTTATTACAAACTGGGGCTAATCACCGCTGGTTTTTACAGCGACAAGAGCAAGCTAGCTGCGAAGTACTTCAAGCGAGCGATTAAGCAAGATAAACACAACGATGATGCGACCTATCGCCTCGCTTTGTTACAGTACGAGCAATTGCATCAACCTAAAAAAGCCGTCAAGAATCTTTTAAAGACGTTGAAGATCAACTCCCAGCACCCTTTTGCGAATTACGACTTGGCGATCTTATATCACCGCCGAAATGATTTGGAGTCCGCTGCGGAGTTTTACCAACGGGCGTGGCAAATCAA
>JANQQI010000108.1 GCA_028285085.1 Saprospiraceae bacterium
AGAAATCGCCGGCATCAAAAAGATTGCGCGCGAAAAAACCAAAAAGGCGAATCTACATAACAAGAAGCTTCGCGATTGTCGTGTACATTTCAACGATAATAGCCGACGTGTCAACGAGGAGGCACGCCAGGCTAGCACCATTTTCATTACCGAGGGGGACTCGGCCAGTGGTTCTATCACTAAGGCTCGGGATGTGCAGACACAAGCAGTATTCAGTCTTCGCGGTAAGCCCCTCAATTGTTATAGCATGACCAAGAAGGTGGTGTATCAGAATGATGAATTCAATCTACTCCAACACGCACTCAATATCGAAGATGGTCTTGATGATCTACGCTATAATCGCGTAGTTATTGCCACAGATGCCGATGTCGATGGCATGCACATCCGTTTATTGCTCTTGACTTTCTTTCTACAATTTTTCCCTGACTTAGTCAGAGGCGGCCACCTTTACATTCTCGACACACCACTTTTCCGGGTACGGGACAAGAAGCAAACCTTCTACTGCTACACCGAAGCGGAAAAACAAGCAGCTATTGCCAAATTACGCGGCAAACCTGAAATTACCCGCTTTAAAGGATTAGGTGAGATTTCACCGGATGAGTTCAGTGACTTTATCGGAGAAAATATTCGTCTTGATCCCGTCGTACTACAAGAAAGCACTAACATTGATCAAGTGCTAGCGTACTACATGGGGAAAAACACACCTAAGCGTCAAGAATTCATCATTGACAACCTACGAGTTGAAAAAGATGATTTAGAAAATGGTGATGCCAGTGATCAGGAAGATGATACCCAAGTTGAGGCAGAAGCACTAAGTGCAGAAGCCGCCTCCTAGACTACTTTTAAGTCTGTCTTATAGCTCTTTTTGGATAACTGCCATAGCTCGGAACGGCCTGTTGCCTATATTTTTGGTCCGCAACTGACGTTTTGTCCGTAAAATCATTAAATCCCGGGCTTTTGGTGTCAAAAATTGTGAAATTTGTGCGTGGCATTAAAATTGGCCCATAGGCTTGATGATGTTGGTAACTAAGTCTTCTGACATCTTGACATTGCCCCCTCTTATGGGTATCTTTCATCATTTAAGACTTGAAGGAGTAGCGTTATATGAGCTTTTTTGAAGATTTTTTTGTTCCCCACAGCATGGATGACGAAGGTGAGTTCATGCCATTATTATCGATGGATGAAGAAGAGGAACTAAGCAACTCCGAATCTTTCCCGGATAAGATGCCAATTTTGGCATTAAAAAATACAGTCCTTTTTCCTGGTATTGTTATCCCAATCACCGTTGGCCGCGATAAATCGATCAAAGCCATTTACAAGGCCTACGAAGAGAGTCGAAGTATTGCCGTCGTCTCTCAAAAAGATAGCAACGTTGAAAATCCAAAACCAGAGGATCTTTACTCGGTGGGTACGATTGCCCGAATTCTCAAATTATTGAAAATGCCTGACGGTACGGCTACCGCTATTTTGCAAGGTCGTCGCCGTTTTCAGTTGGATCAATTGCTATCCATCGAACCTTACATGGAAGGCAAAATCAGCTTGATCGAAGAGGTCGCCGCTGAAGATAATTTGGAATACGAAGCCTTAATTTCTTCTATTAAGGATATGGCTAAGCAAATTATTCAGCTGTCACCCAATATTCCATCCGAGGCAGTCGTCATGCTGAAAAACATCAGTAATAATTCATTTCTGGTGAATTTCATTGCTTCAAATCTCGGTATCAAAGTGGCTTCCAAGCAAGTCATTCTGGAAATTAACAACCAAAAGGAAAAAGCTGAGGCTATCCTCGAACATATGGACAATGAGTTGCAACTGCTGGAACTCAAAGATCAAATCGAGTCCAAGGTCAGAGGAGACATCGAAAAGCAACAGCGTGATTATTTCCTCAATCAGCAGCTTAAAACCATTCAGGAAGAGCTAGGGCAAAGCCCGCAAGAAGAAGAAATCCAGCGCATGATTGACCGTTCTAAAACTAAGAAATGGTCAAAAGATGTTCAGCAAGCTTTCCAAAAAGAAATTAACAAAATCCGACGCATGAATCCACAGGTAGCCGAGTATTCCGTGCTACTCAATTATTTGGATTTGATGCTGGAATTACCTTGGAATGTGTATACCAAGGATAGCTTTAACCTCAAAAAGGTCAAACAAGTCCTGGATAAGGATCACTTTGGCCTCGAGGAAGTCAAAGAGCGCATCCTCGAGCATTTAGCGGTGCTCAAACTGAAAGGCGATATGAAAGCGCCTATCCTTTGCTTAGTCGGCCCTCCGGGCGTCGGTAAAACTTCCTTAGGAAAATCTATCGCCCGAGCTCTAAAGCGCAAGTCAATCCGTATGTCTCTGGGAGGCGTACACGATGAATCTGAAATCCGCGGGCATCGCAAAACTTACATCGGTGCCATGCCCGGCCGTATCATTCAGTCGATCAAGAAAGCGCAATCTTCGAATCCAGTATTCATTCTGGATGAGATCGATAAAGTGGGCAAAGACTTTCGCGGTGATCCATCTTCTGCATTATTGGAGGTGCTTGACCCAGAGCAAAACACTAATTTCCACGATAATTATCTGGAATTGGAATATGATTTATCCAAAGTCCTTTTTATCGCTACCGCCAATTCACTGAATACTATTCAGCCAGCACTTCTGGATCGAATGGAAATCATTGACATTAGTGGCTATTCTCAGGAAGAAAAAGTGGAAATTGCCAAACAACACTTGATTCCAAAACAACGTAAAGAGCACGGTTTAGAGGCTAAACATATCCGCCTCAAGCCCGAAGTCATTGCTACCATTGCCCAAGAGTATACCAGAGAATCGGGCGTCCGTTCTCTGAACCGTCGCATCGCAGCGATTATGCGTAACATCGCCAAAAAGGTGGCGATGGAAGAGTCATACAACATCACGCTCAATGCGAATGATGTTCGGACTATATTGGGACCACCGCGATTCAACGCCGAGTTGTACAAAGAACAGCACGCTCCCGGAGTGGCCGTCGGTCTGGCTTGGACACGCGTCGGTGGAGACATTCTCTTTATCGAGACCAGCCTCAGCAAAGGTAAAGGTCGCTTGACCCTTACCGGTAATTTGGGCGATGTGATGAAAGAATCAGCCACGACAGCCTTGAGTTACCTCAAAGCCAATAGCGAATCCCTCGGCCTCGATCCTAAAACTTTCGAAGAATTCGACATCCATATTCACGTTCCCGAAGGGGCTATTCCCAAAGATGGCCCTTCGGCGGGGATTACCATGCTCTCGGCGCTAGCTTCGGCTTTCAACAAAAAGTCTGTGAAGCCTTATGTTGCCATGACCGGTGAAATCACCTTACGCGGAAAAGTGCTTCCCGTCGGTGGTATTAAGGAAAAAATCCTGGCAGCGAAGCGCGCCGGAATGCGTGAAATTATCCTCTGTAAGGATAATCAAAAAAACGTTGAGCAAATCAATCCTAACTATATTGAAGGCTTGACCTTCCACTATGTGACGCAAATGCAAGAAGTTCTTGATATCGCAGTAGGTTTTTAAGCTTACATACAGTTAGATATTTCTTCGTTTGGATGAACACTCCATTAAATCGTGTCGTTAGAATGATACAACCTTTAGTACTGGGGATAGTATCTTTGAACTAAAATATCGTTACCTTCACGTGATTAAAAGTGTTTGCATGAAATACCTCGTTCCAGTTTTTTGCTGCTTCTTTTTGCTCCTCGGTGTAGGACATGCTCAGGATACTCCTGCTCGTCAGGAAGATGATAAGGAATTAATTCAATTCTCGGGTATGGTCCTGGATGGCTCCGATCGAGAGCTTTACCCTGTACCTTACGCCAATATTTATATCAAGCAAAAAGGTCGAGGTACCTACTCTGATTTCAATGGTTTCTTTTCTATTGTAGTAGAAAAAGGGGATAATGTTGTTTTCTCTGCTATCGGTTATCGAACCGTAGAAATTACTATTCCTGATACTTTACAAGAAGATCGTTATTCTCTGGTCCAACTCATGAGCCGGGATACGTTCAACCTACCGGAAACGGTAGTCTTCCCTTGGCCAAGCCGCGAACACTTTAAGCTTGAATTCTTGGCCATGGATGTTACCCAAGAACTGCAGGAACGTGCACTCGAAAATCTAGCACAAGAAACGCTGGAAAGAGGACGAGAGATGGTGGCTCTTGATGGTAATGAACACGCTGATTTTTACTTGCGCCAGCAAGCTCGCCAATACTACTATCTCGGCCAGAACCCGCCGATGAATATCTTTAATCCAATTGCCTGGAAGCAATTCTTTGACGCCTGGAAACGGGGAGATTTCAAAAAAGATAAGGACAAAAAGTAATTCCGCAAACTCACTTTTTTGTCATTTTTAGTCATCTTAAATCAGATAGTTAGTCCTAACTGTTTCAATAGATCGGTCAATTATGTAATTTCGCCATCCTTTAGGGATTATTACTCAATGCGAATTGCAAATTCATGAAAGTCACTGATTACTTTTCCAAGGCCAACGGCAACACTTTAGTCTCCTTTGAAGTTCTTCCCCCGCTTAAAGGTGGTGGCATGAAAGCTATTTTTGACACCCTTGATCCACTCATGGAATTCAAACCTCCTTTTATCGATGTAACCTACCACCGAGAGGAGTTTATTTATAAAAAACGGCCCAGTGGTTACTATGAAAAAACGGCAATTCGTAAGCGCCCCGGAACAGTAGGTATCTGTGCATCAATTATGCACCGTTATGGTGTTGATGCGGTCCCCCACCTGATTTGTGGTGGATTCACGAAAGAAGACACCGAAAATGTACTCATCGACCTCAATTTCCTGAATATTAATAATGTACTGGCTTTACGAGGTGATGCCAGAAAGTTTGATGGGAAATTTATCGCTGAAGAAAATGGACACAAATACGCCTTGGATTTGGTTCGCCAAATTGAAGATATGAATACCGGAAAGTATTTGGATGATAATATTGAAAATGGTGAGAAAACAGAATTCTGCATCGGGGTAGCAGGCTACCCTGAAAAGCATTTTGAATCACCTAACATCGACTTTGATCTACAGATTACCAAAGCTAAAGTTGATGCCGGAGCAGATTATATTGTCACTCAGATGTTTTTTGATAACCAAAAATACTTCGACTACGTTGATGCGTGCCGTAGTATTGGTATTGATGTTCCTATTGTGCCAGGGCTTAAGCCAGTGACCAAGAAATATCAACTCAATTCACTCCCCCGTCTGTTTCACGTTAATATGCCAGCCGAATTAGTTAAAGCCGTGGAAAAGGCAAAAGATTCAGAACAAGTTCGGCAAGCCGGCATCGAATGGTGTATCCAGCAATGTAAGGAACTTAAAGCCAAGGGCGTCCCTTGTCTTCACTATTATACGATGGGAGATCCAGCAACGATTCGCCAAATCGCTGAAGCCATTTTTTAAGCCTGATCTTCTTTCTTAAAGAATTATCTACAGCTTAAGTTTAACTGAAGAGTATCTTACTTACTTTCATTTTGATCTCGTTCTGCTGAATTAGTTAGCAGAACCAATAAATCTGTGGACTCCAATTCGATCAATTCACAATATTCACTACCTTAGTCCTCATTCCTTTGCATTGGAATTTAAATCTTAACCCGAATCGTTATGCCTTTTTCAAAATTATCAATTCTCATCTTCCTTTTGAGCTTCACCGCTATCACCCAAGCTCAAAATATTCAATCTCCCGAAGCATTCCTACCCACCAATTATGGCGAACGATTCACCCCTCATCATTTACTTGTTGATTATTTTAAATATGTTGCTGATCAAAACGAACAAGTCATCCTCCAAGAATATGGCAAAACCTACGAAAAGCGGCCGTTGATCTATGCGATCATCTCTTCGCCCGAAAACATGCAGCGCCTTGAAACCATCCGTACCGATAACTTAAAAAGAGCAGGTCTAATAGATGGTTCGCCTTCAAGTACGCCTCCCGTAGCTATTGTTTGGCTCAGCTACGGTGTCCACGGCAATGAAGCCGGAGCTTCGGAAAGTTCCATGGCTGTTCTACATGCGCTCGCTCAGCCGGATGCAAAAATGAAAGCGCTACTAGAAAAAGCAGTAGTCATTCTTGACCCTTGCATCAATCCTGATGGCTATTCTCGCTATACACACTGGAATTGGAATGTCACCAATCTCACACCAGACCCACACCCCATTGCTCGTGAGCACCGTGAACCTTGGCCAGGTGGCCGGGTGAATCATTATTTGTTCGATCTCAACCGTGACTGGGCGTGGCATACTCAAGTTGAGACACAACAGCGGCTTGATGTTTACCAGCAATGGATGCCCCATGTCCATGTTGATTACCATGAAATGGGACATAATTCACCTTATTACTTTGCACCGGCGGCGCAGCCGTACCACGAATACATCACCAAATGGCAAGGTGAATTTCAGCACGAAGTCGGTAAAAATCACGCAGGCTATTTTGATGAAAACGGTTGGCTCTATTACACCCGTGAAATTTTTGACCTCTTCTACCCAAGCTATGGCGACACTTATCCAATCTTTAACGGTGCGATTGGGATGACACACGAACAGGCCGGTCACGGTATGGCAGGATGCGCCATTTTGCAAGAAAACGAAGATACCTTAAAGATTCAGGATCGCATTGACCATCACTTAGCTACAAGTCTTTCCAATATTGAGATTAGTGCCAAAAATGCGCAGCAGTTGTCGGAAAAGTTCACCGAGTATTTCGAAAAGACATCAAGCAATCCTCCGGGGCAATACAAATCCTTTGTCATCCCTGCCAGCAATCATCCTGATAAAGTCAAAGCGCTATGTCGCTTCTTGGATAAACACCAAATTCGCTACGGCCGGGTTAGCAAAGATTTAAAAAAGCAGCAAGCTTATAACTATGCGACCGGGCAGGAAGAATCAATCAATATTGCTTCCGAAGACTTGATCATCAGTGCCTACCAACCCAAGGCCGTCCTGACCCAAGTCCTTTTTGAACCACAGCCTTTTCTGGTAGATTCCCTGACTTATGATATCACGGCCTGGGCCCTCCCCCATGCCTACGGATTGCAGGCCTATGCCTTGACCAACCGTCTCAAAGCAGCCCAGTCTTTTACCCCAATGGTTTACGCTAAGCCGGCTTTTCCCAAGACCGCTTACGCTTACCTCAGCCCCTGGGGTAGCCTGGAGGACGCCCGCTTTCTAGGTCAGCTGTTACAGAAGAACATCAAAGTGCGCTACGCCACCAAAGCGTTTAGCCTCGATGGCCAAGAGCATCCCGCCGGTACCCTGGTTATTAATCTTGCCGACAACCAGCATCACCCCAATTTTGACCAAACGGTTCAGCAATTAGCGGTCCAAAATGAGCGTCAATTACACGCGGTCCAAAGTGGATTTTCGACTAAAGGATATGATTTGGGATCGGATAAAATGCATCTTATTGCCAAACCCCGCATCGCTATTTTGCAAAACGATCAAACCTTAGCTAATGAGTTTGGGCAGGTTTGGTACTACTTCGAGCAAAATTTGGGTTATCCGGTCACGGTAATCCGCGATCTAAATGGCACCAAGTTGGATAAGTTCAATCTCCTGGTTTTGCCGGAAGGTTATTTTAGCTTGGACACAGACAAACTCAAGAGCTGGATGCGTAATGGAGGACGCACCATCGCTATTGGTCGTGCACTGCGAGCGCTAAAAGACAAAGATGGCTTCGCCCTCAACGAATTCGCGACCGATGGTGACAAAGCCAAGGCCAAGAAAGCCAAAGAAAAAGAAGTACTCGATAGTCGACTCAACACATATGGCCACCGCGAGCGCGCTTCACTAAGTGATTATATCCCCGGCGCCATTTTTCGAGTTAAGATGGATACCACACATCCACTTGCCTTTGGTTTACCCGATTATTACTTTTCGTTGAAAACCAGTAGCAACACTTATCAATGGTTGAAAAAAAGCTGGAACGTAGGCTATTTAGAAGACAAACCAATGTACCTGGGCTTTATCGGTAATAAGGTAAAAAAACGCATGGATGAGACCACGGTTTTTGCGGTTCAATCCATGGGAAAAGGTAGTGTCATCTACTTAGTGGATAACCCACTTTTCCGTGGATTTTGGGAACAAGGCAAATGCTTGTTCAGCAATGCAGTGTTTATTGCCGGACAATAAGTCGAATTTTGGAATCATAAATTAATACAACGCCAGTTTTCCGACAATCTAAATTGGACTCTACTGGCAATTATTTATAGTTTTATATTGGAAACTATATCACGGAGTTAGTATGAAATGTCAAGAGCATTCCCCTATTGACTGATTATCGGTTATTGATCTATTATCAATAATATTAATTCGGTATCAGTTCTTCTAATAATCCTTCCGCAGTAGAGTTTCCATTCTTATCGCCAAAAGACTATCTCCTTGTTGGTTCAAATGGACCAAGCTGGGGGCTATGGTTATCTGTACTTATTAATACAGTCACCATTGCTATCACTACCCCAAACCACTAGCTAATTGGATACATTTTTGCTGTTTTAACTGCAATTCATCAAACTCATATTTAAAACTATCACAAACGATGAAAATTAAATTTTTACTCTTGTTCACCCTGATTTTTGCGGTGTCGCTATCGGCCCAAAAAAAGGATAATCGACTGGCACAGGGGATTCATCCGGCGAATCGACTGGACGTTGTCGAGATGCCAACGATGGATAATGAGGCTTTGCTTAATGCGGAGATGGCTCGACGTGCTCCGGGCATCGCACCGCGTTTTGCCGAAAATATTGAAGTAAATATTAACCCAGAGACACACGGTAGCTGGGAAGTTGCTGAAAATGGTAACTATGTATGGCGGATACGCATCAAATCTGCTACAGCAAAATCTCTAAATTTTGGTTTTACCCAGTATCAAATGCCAGCAGGTGGTAGTTTGGTGATTTATACCCCGGATTACGAGCGTATCCTTGGGCCATTTACCCCGGCAGATAATGAAACCCACGAGCAGCTTTGGACGCCAGTCATTGCCGGTGACGAACACGTTATCGAAGTGCAACTGCCTTCTACAAGTCGCAATAATCTAGCACTCCAACTGAGCTACGTCAACCATGACTTCCTTGGCTTTGGTGCTGCTGCTATCTCGGGAAGTTGTAATATCGACGTCATCTGTGGCGCTCTCGACAACTGGCCTCAGGTGGACAACTATCGCGATATCATCCGATCCGTAGCCGTTATTGGTACCGGTGGCGGTACGTTTTGTACCGGATTCTTGATCAATAATGCCCGTAACGATTGCACACCTTACTTCATGACGGCCAATCACTGTGGTATCAACGCAGGTAATGCTGCCTCTTTGGTGGCTTACTGGAATTACGAAAACTCATATTGCCGCGAGGTAGGCTCATCCGATAGTGGTGCAGCCGGTGATGGTACTTTAAATGATTTCAATACTGGTTCCGTATTCCGGGCCGCTTACGCCCCTTCTGATTTTACGCTGGTCGAGTTTGATGACCCAGTTTCAGAAACCGCAAACGCTTTTTTTGCGGGTTGGAGTAATGAAGCGGTAGCACACACATCTGCCATTGCGGTGCACCATCCTAGTACCGATGAAAAACGAATTAGTTTTGAGGATGATCCTGGTTTATTAACTACTTATGGTGGTAATAGTGAAGTCACCGATTATACCCACGTTCGTGTTGTTGATTGGGATGATGGAACGACGGAAGGTGGATCATCTGGTTCTCCTTTATTTGATCAAAATAAACGCGTCATTGGTCAACTCCACGGTGGTGGGGCGGCTTGTGGCAACGACCTCTCTGATTGGTACGGCGCAATGTCTATTTCTTGGGAAGGCGGTGGATCAGCCAACTCCCGACTACGCGACTGGCTTGACCCGGACAACACCGGAATTTCCACGCTTGATGGTCGAGAGCAGCTGGCTTGTTCCTTTTTTGTTGAATCCAATCCAACCTCGATCGAAGTCTGCTCGCCTTCAAACTCAACGTTTGACATCACCATCAGTGAAAACTTTGCAGGCGACGTAACACTCAGCTTAGAAACTACTTTAGATGGCCAGCCGGGCGCTTCGGTCAGTCTCGGCTCAACCACGGTTGCCCCCGGAGGTACAACCACCTTAACCGTTGATCTGCCTAATACTGTAGCGACTGGACAATATAACATCAACATCACTGGTACGAATGGAGGTGATAGCGCAAGTAGCTCCATTCAGGTCACCGTTTTCGCTTCTGCACCGGCAGTACCCGGTTTGATGGAGCCCGTTGACAATGAAATGAGTGCATCGACGATTCCGCAATTCAGCTGGGCTGACGGCGGTATTGGTACAAGCTATCAATTACAAGTGGCAAGTGATGCTGATTTTAATAATATTCTAAATGATATTTCAAATATAGCTGAGAATAATTACTCGGGGATTACTCTGGAAACGCTGACGACTTACTACTGGCGAGTGCGCAGTACGAACCTTTGTGGTCAAACAGAATGGTCTACCGTCTTTACATTTACTACCGCAGATATTGCCTGTAGTATGATTGAAAGTGGAGCACTCGAAGTGGTCATCAGTGATGGCCCGGCAAACGAGTACACCTCAACACTTGAAATCACTAACGGTGGCTCTATTGTAGATATTGATGTCATTGATTTAGACATTGCTCATACGTGGGTAGGTGATTTGTTAATTACCCTAGAGTCTCCTTCTGGGACTGTCGTTACTCTAATGGATCGCCCGGGGGTTCCTAACTCCACTTACGGTTGTGAAGAGGATAACCTTTTACTCAATTTTGATGACCAGGCCAGCAACTCTGCGGATGATTTAGAAAATAGTTGTACAGAAGGAGCTGCTTACGCTCTGGAAGGTACTTTCCAGCCTAATGACTTACTTTCTGCCTTCAACGGCGAAAATTCAACCGGTACCTGGACATTATCTGTGACAGACAATGAAAACCAGGACGGTGGTACGCTACTTGGTTGGAATCTCTCGATCTGCACCATTACGATCCCAAGTTTTACCTTGACCCCATCAACGATGACGCCAACTGCCTGCGAAAGTAGTGCCCCAAGCTTCCAGCTTACGGTAGGTTCTGCCTTTGAGGGAGATGTAACGCTAAGTGCTCTCAGTGTACCTAGTGGCATTGGATTATCATTTAGTGAAAACCCGGTCGCCCCCGGTACTACAATAGACGTAACCATCAACGGTATGCTGCCTGTAGGGGCTAGTCCAATAGTTATTGGTGCTACGGATGGAACCAACGAAAGTGAAGTTGGAGTAGATGCAGTAATCGAAGCTTTCCCCGCGTCTTCCGCTCTGAATGTGCCTGCCAACGCAGCCACCAATGTGCCTCTGGCCCAAAACATGGAATGGTCAGCCGCCGCGGATGCTAATATTTATCACCTTGAAGTAGCAACCGATGCTGGTTTCACCAATATTATTGTTGACATCACTCAAGGTACAACGAGCTATATGGCGAGTGGTTTGACCATCAGTACAACCTACTACTGGCGCGTGAGCAGTGGTAATGATTGTGGAACGACGATGTCCGAAGTTTTCAGCTTTACAACTATCGGCGATCTGAGCATTGGGGCTGATCCCATCAATATTGAAGCTTGTATCGATGATGAGATTAGCTACAATATCTCCGTCGGAGAAGGCTATGCAGATGGTAGTACCGAAATTAGCTACAATAGTAATCCGGCTGGCTTGAGCTTTGATTTTGGTGCCACCGATCCTAATAACGTTACACCAGGAAGTACGATTACGGCTACGCTGGATCAAATTCCTGCGGAAGATAGCTACACCATTACCTTTACTTTGGATGATGGTGTAAACAGTTCTGATGTTCAAGTGAACTTAGAAACAGCTGCTCCGCCGGCTATTCCAACGCAGTTGACCCCTTCGGACAATGCTATTGGAGTAGTGGTGACGCCGACTTTGACCTGGACAGATATTTCAACTGCTGGTAATTATACCGTTGAAATTGCCACTGATGATATCTTTGACAATGTCATCGAGTCGAATTCGGTCACTACAAACGAGTATACTGTAACCACGCCATTGAATGAAAACACCATTTACTACTGGCGAGTAGAGGCGGGTAACGATTGTGGCAGTTCCATTACACAACCGTTCCAATTCACGACGGATATGACGGACAATGTACAAGAGCTTAATAGTGTTGAAGTTGAAGTGCGTCCAAATCCAACACAAGGTGAATTGCATGTGATTTTCTCCTCTGTTTTGAGTGGAAATGTGCAATTCGAACTATTTGCGGTCAATGGACAACGCTTACAATCTTTCACCAGCAATGGACAGAGTCAAGTGACACTTCATTTGAATGATTATGCCGCAGGCATTTACCTGCTACGTATGGTCAACGACCAAAACGTACTCACGCAAAAAGTCATTTTACAAGAGTAAATTTTAGTTTGTGCAAACAATACAGAGCGCCAATTCGAAATTCGGATTGGCGCTTTCTGCTTTTAGCCCATAGGACCAAGCATCTTTCATTTTGAATTGTTTACATTTGCAATCGAACTAACCAAAATGAACAACAACCTTCATGAGTAAAGCCAATAATCCGAAGCTACAATCCTGGCTGGACGTTCCGGCTAATAGCGATTTCCCGATCCAGAACATTCCTTTCGGTGTTTTCAAATACAAAAATACCGCTCCTCGACTCTGCTCTCGCATCGGCGATCAGATCATCGATTTAAATAAGGCCAACGAGCTGGGCTATTTCAGCGATTTGGAGATCCCCCGTAAGGTATTCCGACAGCCTTATCTCAACGATTTCATGGCGCTGGGGAAAGCAAAAACTTCCGCGGTACGCGAACGCATCTCGGAGCTATTCAATAAGCGAGGTCGCAAATGGAATAGCCGGGAGATGGTTGATCATCTATGCTTTGCCGCCGATGAAGTCAAAATGTTGCTCCCAGTCAAGGTGGGCGATTATACGGATTTTTATTCCAGCATCGAACACGCCAAAAATGTTGGATCGATGTTTCGCGATCCTAAAAATGCGTTGCTTCCCAACTGGCGACATCTCCCCGTCGGTTACCACGGGCGAGCCTCCTCGATTGTGGTGTCAGGTACGCCTATTCGCCGTCCAAAAGGCCAAATGATGCCTGCGGATGCCACCAAGCCAGTCTACGGACCTTGCCGTTTGCTAGATTTTGAATTAGAGATGGCCTTCGTTATTGGTCAGCCTACCGAGTTGGGGCAAAGCGTTAGTACTGACAAAGCAGAAGATTATATTTTTGGGCTATGCCTGTTCAACGATTGGTCTGCCCGAGATTTGCAAAAATGGGAATATGTTCCTCTCGGTCCATTTCTTGGGAAGAATTTCGCATCGACGATTTCTCCCTGGATCATTACGCTGGAAGCCCTCGAACCTTTTCGCGTAGCCGGCCCACGACAAACGCCTAAGGTCCTCCCCTACTTGCAGTATGCGGGTGAGAAAAATTACGATTTGGATCTCGAAGTTAGCATCGAATTGCCAACGGGAGAAAATCAAATTATCAGTCAATCGAATTTCAAATACATGTACTGGAATATGTGTCAGCAATTGGCCCATCATACCGTAAATGGTTGCAATATCCAAGTCGGTGACATGTGTGCTTCCGGTACCATTAGTGGTAAAAAACGTAGTGCCTACGGCTCTATGCTCGAATTATCTTGGCGGGGTACACGTCCATTGCCAATGCCCGATGGCAGCGAACGGAAATTTATCCTGGATGGAGATACCATAACGCTGCGTGGATGGGGTGAGCGCGATGGGGTACGCATTGGTTTTGGAGAAGCGAGTGGTACCGTCCTCCCCGCATTAGAATAGTGTATTTTTTCGGATTGAGGTGAATTTTATTTTTGTATTTGAAAAAGTCTTATCTTTAAGGAACTGTTAGTAAAGTGCAAGGAACACACTTTGTCCATCAAAAACTATATCAAAAATCTTCGTCGATTTCGTGTCTGGCACCGATTCTTGGGTACTAGCCTCGCAATCTTCCTTTTCATCAGTGCAGTGACTGGCGTCTTGTTGTCACTGAAGAAGGACGTCCATTTCATTCAACCATCGACTATCAAAGGAGAAGTACGGGATGATTTAGATGCCTGGCTCAGCGTGCAGCAGCTGGATTCCATTGCGCGTCAGGCACTCTCCGCGGCCCACCCTGATCAGGCTGATAACCCGGTCAATCGAATAGATGTACGTCCGTCCAAAGGGATGGCAAAAGTATTATTTAAAAAAGGGTATTGGGAAGTACAGTTGGATGGTACAAATGGAAAAGTACTTTCTATAGCCAAACGGCATTCAGACTGGATTGAAGCATTACACGATGGATCGATTGTTTCCGATTGGTTCAAACTGACTTCGATGAATATCCTGGGCTGGGGGCTGATCATTTTACTCTGCAGTGGTCTTTGGCTTTGGTATGGTCCAAGGAAAGTTCGAGCATTAAAGAAGCGTCCCGCCGACTCCGAAAAAGTCAGTCCCTAATTGTCATAGATCACAATTCGCTTCGTCTCTTTCTCCCCTTCATTTTCTAACATCAAGCAGTAAACGCCCGCAGGCAAAGCACCGACATCAATAAAATACGTTCGCCGTTGACCGCCTTGAAGCGCTGCCACCGGTAATTCTTGGCCCGAAAGCGTAAATAGACTAAAGGTATAATCGAGATCTTTTTCGGTATAAACATTCAAAATACCTGTGGTTGGATTAGGAAAAACGGTGACCTGACTATCATCGGTAGGAATTGATGTTTCTACACCGTAGCGCCGATTTTCTAGTACAAAACGCATCAAGGCAATCTGCCCTTTAGTAAACACATGCTTGCAATCCGAATAATCCATGTGATTTTCGATCATATCGGGCAGATCATCATCTTTGCAGGTATCCTTATCATAATTACAATCTGTATGCGCGTCTTCCGCTGGCGGTGTGTCCTCTACACCATCATCATCTTCGCACTCACCG
Source organism: Saprospiraceae bacterium (assembly GCA_028285085.1). Taxonomy (GTDB): domain Bacteria; phylum Bacteroidota; class Bacteroidia; order Chitinophagales; family Saprospiraceae; genus JAHDHW01. The sequence continues at coordinate 14,943 of JANQQI010000108.1, forward strand.
TCTCCCCAAACGTGCCGCAAGCCTAAATAATGCCCCGCTTCGTGGACCATGATACGGCCGTCGGACTCAAAGTCTCCATCCTGATAGCGTCCAAAATACTGGTAATCCATCACCACACCCTGATAGGCCGGATTGGGATTTTGTAGATCGGGCCAATTGCTCAATTCAGGGGGCGGATACGCCCAGCCCCGCAAGCCACCAATTAGGTCACAGACCCAAATATTGAGATAACGGTCTGCATCCCAAGGATCACTCCCACCCCATTGCGAAAACTTTACATGATTCGGTAGAATCAAGGTATCGGGAATAACTGCCCAATCAAAAATCGTATCACTAGGCACACGAATGACTTCGATTAAATCAAATTCGATGCGTGCATCGCCCACGATATCTTCAAATTCCGGGCGAACCGTTCCGACTTCTGCATTGCGGTTACGAAAATCGGCGTTGAGAATATCCATCTGATTCTGGATACGCTCCTGAGAGATATTGTGCTCGAGTTCAGACCAAACCACGTGGATCACAACCGGGATACGGTAAATTTGCTCATCATTACGTGCCGCGGCTCGGGGGTGATTCGCGAAGCGCGCGGCCGCCTGGAAGAGATTTTCAGTGGCCTGCCAGTATTCTGGATCACTTTGCTGCAGCGCCTGGCAGGCCAGAGAATAGCCACAAGGCTCCGCCTCATCCTGAGCCCAAAGGACTTGATGATTGAGTACAAAAAACAAAAGCAGGCATGAAAAGTAAGTTAATCGCTTCATGTTTTCATAATAGACCTATTTCCTTACAAATTCCACTTTAAGACAAATGGTATCCGTACAGCAGACGACATCTGAAAATCTATTTTTAAAAATAAATGGGATGAAAGCGCACATTCCCCAGCGTATTTACTTCTAAGGCAGGAGCTGGTATTTTTATAATATTCAAAACACTAAAAATCGTCTTCAACCATCTACTTTTTGTCTTGATCCTGGATAAATCAATATCCAGAGATAAATAGAATTGTTGATAACGAGGAAAAATATCATCATCTAAACGATACAAAATGCCATCGTCATCTGTCCATTCATTTTCAAAACCACCGTACATATTCTGAGCACCGTATCCAACGGCCACATTGAGCCAGGGCGGTAACTTACTATCCGATTTTGCAAAAAACGCATGCAGATTAATGGATGCCCAAATCGTCTGCCCGTTATAATCTTTAATAAAGGTTTCCGGGAATTGGCGGCCAAAGAGCTCATCGGCACGCTCACTGAGTAACATACTCCGTCCACCATCCACCGAACGAACACGATAATCGGGATAACTGGGACGAGTCGATGATACCTTAAGCAGGATGCGCTGCTCTCCCCAGGCTAGTTGTTGGCCCGCAAAGATAGCACAACCGGCCGTATTGAATGCGATATCCGGTACCGAGAAGCCCCATTTGGCAGAGTGCGCATCCAAAATCTCAATGGATGCCTGAAATAAGCTCCCCATTGCTACGCCCAGCCAAATCGATGGTCGTTCCTTCATTCCTGTCCACCTTGCCCCCTGATAGATATAATGGCTTTCCATATAAGCCGTAAAGGCATGCCCCATTTTGTCCATATCGTGCCACTCCCCCAAGTCATTAAAAAACTGAAATCGACTCCGCTCAAAATCCGCGTACCAGATTTCGTTCAAGCCGATCATGACGCCAGTATAAGTCAAGGCACCCGCTCCGGCAGAAGTCCAAAAACGAACCGGGTGCAGGCTATCGGGACGCTCCAGGAAGTGTAATCCGACATCGTCCTGAGCGATTGCCATTGGCAAGGTGCCCCAAAACACGAGTAGTGCAATGGTCATCCGAAATCGATCAAGGGAAAAATTAGCCAAGGTCAATGGATTGGTTAAGTGTTAAAATTTACGGCAAAAATATCATAATTTTAGAAGCTTTTAGATGTGAGGCCTCTAAGCCTTCACTTCGTCTAGAATTTAGGGTTTTCAATCGAATTCCCTCAACTCTACCACGGTTTTGTCTGTTTTACACCAAAATATTAAACGTACTTGATCATGAAACAAAACAAATTATTAACCTTTGGGATCATCGCGATGTTCGGTCTTATCTTGATTCTGTCGCTTTCCAATAGTATTTTCTTAACCATTGATCCCGGATATAAAGGTGTTCTCTTCAAACGTTTCGGCGGAGGATTGGACAAAACCTCCATTTACGGCCAAGGTTTCCATGTCATTGCCCCTTGGAATAAAATGTTCATCTACGATGTTCGAATCAACGAAGGACTAGAAACAATGGAAGTACTTTCAAAGAATGGTTTGAATATTAAAGTAGAATTGTCTTATCGTTTCCAGCCTGAGGCTAGTAAGATCGGGTTTTTACACGATGAAATTGGCGCAGATTATTTAAAACGTATTCTCATACCCGAAATTCGTTCTGCCACACGGGAAGTCATTGGTAAATATCTACCCGAAGAGCTTTACTCGAGCAAACGTGAAGCTATACAGGATGAGATCTTCACTCGGACCTCCGAAGCGGTTGGGGCTAAACATTTAGTACTCGATGCTATTTTGATCCGGGAAGTGGTGTTGCCAGAAACCCTCCAGGCAGCTATCGAACGCAAACTGAAAGAAGAGCAATCTTCGCTGGAGTATGAATTCCGTCTTGAGAAGGAACGCAAAGAGGCTGAGCGTAAGGTGATCGAAGCACGTGCAAAAGCCGAAGCGAACGAGATTCTAAACGCCAGTTTGAGCGATCGTATTTTGCGCGACAAGGGTATTGAAGCGACTTTGGAGTTAGCAAACTCTCCAAATTCAAAAATAGTCATTGTTGGTGGCGGTGATGAAGGCTTACCCTTGATACTAGGTAACTAATCATGCTGTAATTGAAATATTATAGTTAACCAAAAAGAAAAATGGAAGAGCGAATAAATCGCGTCTTCCATTTTTTTTAGGAGTTTGGTTAAAACTATCTTGAAGTGAATATCACTTTTTGGTTTATCAGTTTGTCTAAAATTGATTTTCAGATTACAGCAAATCAAATCAGTTCTTAGTCCAATACTCGCCGAGCGAACAAAATCCGCGGCCGCCAGTAATCTGATTTTGAGACATTTTGTACCATCACCCCGCGCGAAGATGTGCTATGGATGACTTCAATCCCCGCTCGGGTATGCTCCGTTACTAAAGCTACATGAGTCATCTTCCGTCCTTTTCCAAAGAACAGTAAATCTCCTTTCTGTACCGAAGAGACTTTAATGGATCGACCTTGCTTGGCCTGCATTTTGGAGCTAGCCGATAAGTTTACATCGAATTTTTTATATACATAGCCCGTAAAACCCGAACAGTCAAAGCCTTTGGGATTCTTTCCACCGTAGCGATACGGAACGCCAACGTAGCGTTTGGCGTAAGCGACTACCTCATCTGCCAACACATTAGAAGGGCCACTTTTCGTAATCTTTTCGGGAGTACGTCCATTCGCCCGACTAGGGTTACGTACCGGACCAGCTTGATAACTGGACGAGCAGGCATTCAGTAAAATTGCCAGAAGGCCCAACAACATAAACGATAATCCAACGTTCTTATTCATATTGAAAAGCTTTACAACTCGTTGTTTTCAGGTTAGTTAATAGGGTTATTATTTATCTTTAAAAAGATACTATTGGCAGCGAGCTGGGCGGCAGAATCTCATTCTGCCGTTTTTTTATACCCGCGCTTACCCTCTGAGGTTGCACTTTAGCAGGTGAATTTTGAAACGTCTGAGCCTTGTGGATTATTATGAATGGAGCGAAAAGGCATCGCGATCGTTGAGAAATCCCATTTTTTCGCGAAAATGCTGCAAATCTGAGCGGGAAAGTGTAACGGTATGAATTTGTTCGGTTTGTGTCAAATGACATAATGCTTGACCCGCAAAATCTAGGGCCATCGAATCCCCCGCATAGTCAATATCATTGCCATCTTGCCCAACCCGATTGACGCCAATGACGTAAGCCAGGTTCTCAATCGCGCGCGCGGGCAATAAAGCTTGCCAAGCCTGGCGCCGGCGCGCTGGGAAGTTCGCGACATACATTAACAGATCGTAATCTTCTGTATTTCGGCTCCATACTGGAAACCGTAGATCGTAGCAAATTAAGGGGCAGATGCGCCAGCCGCGCCATTTAATCATCAGGCGCTCTCGCCCGGCTTCGTAATGGCGATGTTCGTCGGCCAAAGTGAACAAATGGCGCTTATCGTAAGTGAAGAATTGCCCATCAGGTTGGGCCCAAATTAACCGATTATAGTATTTTCCTTTGTCATTACGGATGATAAGACTCCCTGTGACGGCTGCTTTAAGCTGTGCCGCCATCTCCAGCATCCATTGCACGCTTGGCCCCGACATCGGCTCGGCCAGCTGAGCCGGTGCCATACTGAAACCGGTCGTAAACATTTCAGGTAAGATCACGACATCGGTTTGTCCAGTCAGTGATTGCAATTTTTGCTGAAACATTTCCAGATTAGCCTTAGGATTTTCCCAGTGCAAAATGGATTGAACGAGTGTACAACGGAGCTGTCCCATATTGATTGATTCGAGCGAGTAAAGAGGAACAAAAAAAGCACAAGCCAGATAGCTTGTGCTTTAAAATTATGAAAAAGTATTTTAATTCGTCAGAAAAGAAGATTACTACTCAGCAGCTTCTTCTTCTTGTTCAGCGGCAGCAGTCGCACTACGCAATGCGCGTGGAATTTCGACACTAGCTACTGGAATACCTGGAGAAGACGTCACCTCAATACCATCCACTGGCTTGATATCACGCACGCGCACAGATTGTCCCAACTCCAAAGATGAAATATCAACCATCATACTATCAACTAGCTTCTCGGGGGTCGTTTTAATTTTCACACGGCGAACTTTTTGAGAGAGTTTTCCACCTGACTTAACACCAGGCGCCTGTCCTTCGAAACGTACAGGAATTTCCAATTTGATAGATTGGCCATCGACTAACTCCATAAAATCAACGTGTACGAGTTCGTCCGTTACTGGGTGCATCTGAAGATCTTTGATGAAACAACGGTAAGTTTTACCATCTAATTCAATTTCAGCGATCTTGAAATCTGGTGTATAAATTAAAGAACGGAAATCGAATGGTTTTGCACTGAAATGCACAACATTTTCGCCACCGTAAATAACACATGGTACTTGGCCTTCATTACGAACGGCCTTAGTTCCTTTTTTACCCAGATCAGTACGTGCGGTACCTTTTATTGCTACTGATTCCATATCTTTTGGATTTTCGCTAATCGGTTGAGAATTAGCTAATTAATCTTATTTTTATTAAAAATGCACGCAAAGATACCGATTTTATTAGAAAAATGCACCACCTCGACGCTATCGATTTTAAAACTTTTATTTAAAACCCCTATCCATCCACAAATAAAGCCGAAATTGATCGATGCTCGTGCGTATTGCGAATCGCTCGGGCGAATAACTTCGCAGTAGATAGCACCTTAATCTTCTTGGATTTTTGACGCAATGGAATCGTATCACAAACAATTACCTCCTGAATCTTTGAGTTGGCGATATTGTCATAGGCCTTGCCGGAAAGTACCGGGTGAGTACATAACGCCCGAACACTCTTCGCGCCCTTTTCAACAATGATATCAGCGGCACGGCATAATGTCCCGGCAGTATCTACAATATCATCTACCAAGATTACATCCGCTCCTTTTACATCCCCGATTACCGTCATTCCAGCCACCTCATTCGCTCGCTTACGGTACTTATCACAGATCACTAATTCCCGGGCAAAATATTTCGCGTAGGTTCGAGCCCGCTTTACACCACCTACATCAGGAGAAGCGAAGATCACGTTAGAGAGATCTTGTTTTTTGAGATAAGGAATGAAAATGGCTTCACTTTTCAAGTGATCCACCGGAATATCGAAAAATCCTTGAATCTGATCAGCGTGAAAATCCATCGTCATGATCCGGTTGGCACCTGCCGCCTGGATCAGATTTGCAATCAGCTTAGCGGAGATGGGTACACGAGGTTTATCCTTTCGATCTTGACGTGCATAGCCAAAGTAAGGGATCACCGCTACGATATAGCCCGCCGAAGCACGCTTAGCCGTATCGATCATCAAGAGCAGCTCCATCAGGTTTTCTGTGGGCGCAAAAGTTGACTGAATAAAGAAAGCGTAAGCACCGCGAACGGATTCATTAATAATCGGCTGCATCTCCCCGTCACTAAAGCGTAAAAGGGTTTTATCACCTAAAGAATACCCATAGTAATCCGCAATTTTTTCCGCGAGATACTCGGAATTTTCGCCAGAGAATAATTTGACTTCCACCAGGAAATATGTTTTTGATTTGATAAGAAAAACCGAAATCCAGCCCCTCCGGATTTCGGCTACTTGGCATCTACAACAAAGGTAAAAATTATTGCTCAAAAGGCGGGCTGCCGAGATTTAATTCCACGAAGAAAAAAACATTGGCCGAAGTTCCCTCTGCATTTGTCGATCATTCAAGAAAATTTCCTATTTTTTCGGGATTTTTAGAATATAGAAATCAGCAGGGTTTATACATATTTACACGTGTAACCGATTCAACAAATTAGATGATGCTATTATTCCTTGAAGAATGGTGGGGGCCATTGAGCAGTACCGAGAAAGTGTTTTGGAGTATTTCTCTCATTTTCAGCGTTCTGTTCCTCATCCAATTCGTACTCAGCCTGATTGGGCTGGATTTTAATACGGATGCGGATGTAGATGGCGTTCATGTCCCCTCGGATACCGGACTAGATACGGATTTCACGATCCTGTCCGTACGCAGCATTATCGCTTTTTTCACTTTCTTTGGTTGGACCGGTGTTTTAATTATTGGACGAGGAGGCAGCATTTGGACCGTCATCATTTTCTCGGTGCTAGCCGGGATTGCTGCTATGTTTATTGTGGGATATATGATGTTCCAGTTCTCTAAGTTAACCGAAGCCGGTAATGCTGATTTAAAAGATACCTTATATCAAACAGGCGAAGTTTATCTATCCATTCCGGCCAACAAAAACGGGCACGGCAAGATACACATCAAATTACAAGGCGCGATCAAGGAATTCGATGCGGTGACCGACGGTGATGCACTACCAACGGGGTCTGCGGTAAAAGTAGTAGAAGTACTCGACCGAAACCTCTTGCTGGTAGAAGTAGCCGATCAGTTCACCCGACCATAGGATGACTAAAGCTCAATTCAATAACAACTCGACAAAATCCTACGACTATGGGGCCATTTGCCATCATCATTGCCGGTCTAATCGGCTTATTTTTTCTTATGCTTATCTGGGGGGTATCGCGCTATAAGAGATGCCCATCTGACAAAATTCTCGTGATTTACGGTAAAACTGGCGGCGGTTCTGCCAAATGTCTAGCCGGTGGAGCGGCCTTCGTTTGGCCGGTAATCCAAGATTTTGAATACCTTGATCTGACACCGATTTCGATTGATGTAGACTTGCGTGGTGCGCTAAGTAAACAGAATATTCGCGTCAGTGTCCCTTCTCGATTTACAGTAGGTATTTCCAATCAAGACGGTGTCATGCTAAATGCTGCCGAGCGTCTGTTGGGTAAAACCACGGATCAGATTCGAGATATTGCCAAGGATATCATCTTCGGACAACTTCGTCTGGTGGTGGCAACCATGGATATTGAGGAAATTAACTCGGATCGGGATAAATTCCTATCCAACGTTTCCACCAATGTGGGTGCGGAGCTCCGCAAAATTGGTTTATCTCTGATTAACGTAAACGTCACGGATATTCAGGATGAATCTGGTTATATCGAAGCACTAGGTAAGGAAGCGGCGGCGAAAGCAATCAACGATGCCAAAATGAGCGTAGCCGAGAAAAACCGGGATGGTTCGATTGGTGAAGCTAACGCACGCAAAGATCAACGTATCCAGGTCTCATCGGCCGATGCGGATGCGAAAATTGGTGAAGCAGTGGCTGAGGCAAAAGCTATTGACGGGGAAAACGATTCCCGCATTAAGATTGCGATGTCTAACGCTGAACGACAGGTGAAGGAAGCCGAAGCACAACGATTAGCTACCGCAGCAGAGAAAATCCAGTCGGCCAAAGCCCTTGAAGAGGCTTACAACGCTGAAAAAGAAGCGGAGGAAGCGCGTGCTACTCGTGAGATGGCGACCAAAGAAGCCGATATTATCGTAAAAGCGGAAATCGACAAGCGTAAACGAGAGATCGATGCTGAAGCCGAAGCCGAGCAGATTCGCCGGCTCGCTAAAGGGGAGGCCGATGCCATCTTCTTGCGCAAAGAAGCCGAAGCGAAGGGTCTTTTCGAAATTCTAAGCAAGCAAGCCGAAGGTTTCGACCGTATCGTTAAAGCTTCCGGTGGTAACTCCAGAGATGCCGTGCTGCTCTTGATCGCTGATAAATTAGAAGATTTGGTGAAAACACAAGTTGAAGCCATTAAGAATATCAAGATCGACAAAGTCACCGTCTGGGAAGGTGGTAACAACGAAGGTGAGGGCAACTCTACTTCCAAATTTGTTTCCGGCTTGTATAAGTCTGTACCGCCACTCAATGATATTTTCAATATGGCGGGGATGGAATTACCTCAATATCTGGGCAAAGCACAAGATGCCGAGGAGGCTCAAGTTGAAAAGCCCGCTCCTGAAAAAGGTAAAACCCCTCCTAAGAAAAAAGACGAAAATTAAAGTTTGCAAATAAACCTGACTAACCAATAGTTGCACAGTCAGGGTATCTTCCGCTAGAAATTCAGAGGAGCATCTCGATTACCGGGATGTTCCTTTTGTTTTGCAGCTCGGCAAAGCAATTTTCTGACGACAGAATATTTCGAAAGTAAGCAAATTGTCAAGTAGAAACATTTCTGTTTCATTTTTCTGTCAGATGCTCAAAATGAAGCCTCAGAGCAAAGCAATTTCCTCTATATTTGCGACTCATTTACGCCCATGATTGGTAAAACCACATCTGCAACATCTTCATCTGCTATTCCGCTGAGTAGTTGGCTCGCTCTACTCTTACTGGGTTTAGTTTGGGGAAGTTCCTATATCATCATCAAGAAAGGCTTAGAAGTCTATAACCCGGTACAACTGGCTTGTCTAAGGATTAGTATTTCTGCCTTAGCGTTCTTGCCGATTGCCATCAAGCGTCTTAATAAAGTAGATTGGTCCAAGCTGCGTTATTTGCTGGTGGTAGGTTTTGCGGGGAGTTTTATCCCAGCCTTCCTTTTTGCGTTTGCCCAAACCAAGATCAGTAGCTCCATGACCGGTGTACTTAGTTCGCTCACACCGCTTTTTACCCTCACGACGGGTATTTTATTATTTCGGGCACCAATGATCTGGGCTAAGGTACTTGGTGTCTTAGTTGGATTAGCCGGAGCCCTGCTATTGTTACTTTTTGATAATACGAGTGGCGCGAGTGGCACTTTGGTTTATGGCCTTCTGGTCGTCTTGGCTAGCTTATTATACTCCTTAAGTGCCAATACGGTCAGTTATTATCTACGTGAGGTGCCCGCTTTAACCATTAGTGCCGTTTCATTTGGTATAATCGGTATTCCAGCCACCATTTTTCTGGGAACTTCAGGCTTTTTCACCGTTTTGCAGACGGCTCCCGGAGCTTGGACTGCTCTAGGGTATATTTGCATTTTGGCCCTTTTTGGAACCGTACTCGCATCTATTTTATTTTTTCGACTCGTTCAGATCACCAGCGCCGTCTTTGCCTCCATGGTCAGCTATCTGATTCCATTAGTCGCTGTACTTTGGGGCCTGCTTGACGGTGAAGTTATCTCCATGTATCACTTTATGGGCATGGCACTGATCCTAACGGGAGTTTATTTATCAAGACAATGAGCCAGCGTATTCCAGAACTCTATATTCATGACAGCCAACGCCACGGTAAAGGGGTTTTCTGCGGCGTATTCATCCCTTCGGGCAGTTTAATTGAGGTCTGCCCCATTATTCTGATTCCCGAAAAAGATATGCCTTCGATTAAGTCGACTATTTTGTACGACTACTATTTTGAATGGGAAGATGATGGGAAAAGTGGAGCTATTGCGCTTGGTTTTGGGTCGATTTACAATCACGATTATCAACCCAATGCGCGTTATTTTGTCGATTTTGATAATCAGCAAATTGAAATACACGCGGTAAGAGATATTTCTCCCGGAGAGGAAATCTGCGTTTCGTACAATGGTAACCCCGAGGATCAGTCGAAAGTATGGTTTGAGAAAAAATAAAAATGCCCCTCCTCATTTTCCAATGCATACCAGATACCTTGAATGTTGAGAAGGGGTCGGTTTTGGGATCTTTGTACAAATGGGATTATGCTATTCACGCTGCTCTCATAGCACATTTTGGAAAGAATTGATGGGTTGCAGCGTTTTGATTTCAGACTAAATATAGTTGAAATTGCGGGAAAAGTGAAAGGAAAAGGTTGAAAAGGGAAGGAAGGGATGTTACAAATCGAGACCTTGCGCGATTTATCATCTAATCGTTGACAATAAGCGTCCCCTACTATTGAAACCAGCTACTGTACATCACATAATTATCAGCAATACGACGAATATTGTGCTCGAAAGTGTCCGCACTAAGCGCTTTGACTTTCCGGGCGGGGACACCTGCGTAGATAAATCCCGACTCTAAATGACTCTTTTCGAGGACTACCGCACCCGCCGCGATCAAACAATTGGACTCCACAACCGCATGATCCATCACAATGGCTCCCATACCAATGAGTACATTATCGTGGATTGTGCAACCATGAATGATGGCGCGGTGACCAATTGAAACATTGTTGCCGACCGAGGTCGGCGCTTGTTGATAAGTGCAATGAATGACGGCCCCATCTTGTACGTTCACCTTATTGCCCAGGCGGATGCTGTGGACATCGCCACGAACTACCGCCTGGAACCAAAAGCTACATTCATCACCAGTCACTACATCGCCTACAATGGTGGCATTATCCGCCAAATAACAGTTCTTGCCAAATTGGGGCAGAATGCCCTTGACCGCTTTAATCAGCGCCATATATGCTTTCGTTTTGTTTAGTCAAAGCTACGCTAAGATCCTGCTTTGTCTCTTAATGGTTTCAAAATATAGCCTTTCTTGCGAAGCAGAGCGATAACGCCTTCTTCACCGCCGAGATGCCCCGCTCCTACCGCAAAAAAGGTTGGTGCTTCAGTCATCATTTGGCTCATAATAGGAATCCAATTACGATTGCGCTGCCACAAGAGGACATCGTCATAGCCTTCAAGTCCTCCTTCTTCACTCTCAAATGAATCCATCATCTTAACGATATCCTGCGATTTATACATTTCGACCATCTCCTGAAATTGAGAAGAACCGACAGTATCTCGCATGCTTTCCACGAGCATTTCGGCCTGCGCTTCGTAAGGGATACTATCGAAGACACTCATTTGAAACTCAATCGTTTCCAATCCGCCCATGCTTTTACCGCTGGACTGAGCCATTTGCATAAACTCTAGCTCATAGGATTTGATTTTACCACTTTGGATATCGCCAGGTGCCATATCTCCACCGCCCATCACTGTGAGAAACATGGGCTTTACTTTTTCGAGCATCCCCATAAAGAAGGGAGGTAAACCGGATTCTGCAAATTTTGCCTTCACAAAAGCATAGTCCTCCGTCGATAGTAAATCCTTGAGTGTTTTACCGTCGGGCATCATCAATTTACTGATCAGGGGAAAAATAGCCGCTGGATTAGTCATGTCCTCCATGTTGATCTCAAAGACGATCTTCTTGCTCTCTCCAAAAGCCTTTTTCGTTTGATCCGTTAAGAAATAATCATCCTTTCCTATCATGTGGATGGTACCATACAGGTAAGAAGGGGTAGCTAAATCCTTACCCGAAATTTCCCACAGCAAAGAATTTTCTGCAGCCGTCGGGGCGTAGGTCACCACCTGTTCTACCTTCGATGCTTGTAGCTTTTCACTACTGCGATTACAAGAAAATTGAAGTACAAACAGAAGTGGCAGTAAAAGCCAAAATACTTTTCTCATTATTATTTTTTTATAAAATAGATATGATAACAACAGATCCTAAATCCGTTTTACAATAACATTTTTAATTAAAGAATGATCAATTATTTTGATCAATATCTTCGACCACACTGAGTAAAAGATGGATGTCCTGAAAAAACTCGAAAACCAATTGAAAACTCACATTAGTGCGAAAAATGTAAGGCTCCAGCAGATCCTTTGGCTCAGTAATGGCTAAATAAAGCTCTTGCTTCACAAAAGAAACGTAGATTTCCTTTCCAGAGTTTTCGCGATATTCCGTTAACACTTGCTGAATCCCTTCCGGGAGCAATCGATTGATCACCACCTCAGGGGTAATATACGTCATAAATACGCGCTGAAAGTCAGCGTTCAAATCTTTTTCGACTAACGCCCCGCCTTGTAAGGTCATTTTGCGAACACTGCGTGACAAGTACTGCTTATAGGCTCGGGGCAAAATGAGCAGTGTCCCATGATTTGGCTGCTTGATCTCCGAGCGCAGGAATACACCCCGAAAGACATAATTAAGCCGATTACGAACTCTAGACAGTTCTTTGACTCCGAGCTCGGATAGGGCAAAATCTAACTCGCCAATCTTACCACTGATCAAATCTTCGCCTTGATAAACCGGCGCCGGGCTACCAAAAATCTGGCTGGCCATAAAATGCTTTTTCTCAATTTTCCCTTTACTGTCGTAATGTAAAGTACCATAATTGATTCCTTCGTCGATAAAATCGAGGATCAGGTTGACAACGTTGGGCTTGAAGGTCTGGCGAAAGCGTTGGATGCGATATAGTAAATAAGTAATGTATAAGCCGAAAGGGAGCAAGAGCAGTAAACTCAGCACCAATACTTGTAGATAAAACTGGAGGAAAAGAACGATCCCGGAGAGGAGCACGGCACTTAAGAGGAGCCAAAGCAGACGATTCCGTTTGCGCTCCATTCTGACCAATTCAGGATGAATGGTGTGATTATAGTACTGGCGAAATTCTTCTATTCGCCGCATAAGCTATGACGCTAGAGGGTTAGTTTTGGCTATTATCTTGTGCCGCTTCGTAATTTTCGATAAACTTGGAGACCACGTCGCCGATAATATCTTTGAGATATGCCTTCTCTTCCTTGGCGATTTTCTTGAGGCGGGCCAACTTGGCTTTATCAAATACAAAGGTGACCCGCTTTTTAGATGGCACATTAACTTCCACCCGATCCAGATCATCGGTACGTCGGATTAAAGCATCAAGGCCTGAAAGTGGACGCATCCGCCGTCGGGAAATCACTTTACGGGTAGCCGTTTTACGTTGTTCGTTTTCACGTTTTTCTTCGATTGTATCCGTCAAAGCCTGCTCGAAAAGGGTTTCGAGATCAGAAGTAAAGTTCTTGGTAGAAGACCGCCGATTTTTAATAGCTCGCCGCGCGGGGGCGGTAGCTACCTCTTCTTTGGCATCCTGATCCAACAATGGACTCTCTTCCTGGAAGGCCTCGTTTTCGAGGCCGCCAAACAGACTATCTAATCCTGATGTAAATTTTTTCTTACTCACGCCCTTCTATTCAAGTTAATTAAAGGAGTATTACAAAAACCGGGCAGTGCGGCGGCTTAGGCTTCAACCATTTCAGTTCGTTCGACAATCTCTTTGCAGAGTGCCAAATAGTCTTTTGCACCGTTGCTCCGACGGTTATAACTGAAAATGTCTTGCCGTTGTGCGGGGGCTTCCGCCAACGCCACATTGTCTCGAATCAGGGTATTAAAGACTTTTTCTCCGAAATACTTTTTGATGGTATCAACGACGTCGCGATTTAGGACTTTACGCGCATCGTACATCGTCGCAATTACCCCACCGATGGTCAGCTTTTTATTCAAGCGGAAGCGCACCTTATCGATGATCTGTTTGATCTTAGCCAGACCTTGTAACGCCAAGAACTCCGTTTGCAACGGAATATAAACGTAGTTACTACTGGTCAAAGCATTGAGCGTCAGCAGTCCTAAGGACGGTGGGCAATCAATGATGATGTAATCATATTCCTCGATCACTGTTTCAAACAGCTCGCGCATGATAAATTCACGCCCAGCTTCGTTGATGAGTTCCATCTCCGCACTGGATAAATCCAGAGTTGACGTAACCACATCAAAGCCTTCCCGAATGGTAAAAGGCACCAATTCAGACTCACCGCGAAGTGCTTCGTAAATCGTATATTTTTGACGGGGGATACCCAGAGAAAGTGTTAAATTCGCTTGTGGATCAAGGTCAATCAAAAGGACTTTGCGCCCTAATTCCACTAGGCCGGCACCAATGTTAATGGCACTCGTTGTTTTACCTACACCACCTTTGTGGTTCAACAAAGAGATAATTTTTCCCATATCGTATGCTTAACTTTTCTTCGGTTGTGAAAGTAATAATAATTGTTCATACTTGTAAGAATACATAGCTAAAATTATTGATTTTTAGTATATCAAATATGGAGGTTTTAGGTTATAATTTCCTGCAACAACAATTGAGCCAATTTTTTAATATGTTTTTTATCTAACGACCACTTAACTATGCATACTTACGTTAAACCACTGATTATCAATGAGGATCTGGAACTTCGTCTCCCCCACCCGGAGATGGCCGCCGAAAAGTTCAAATTAGTCGATCGCCAACGGCCTTATCTCCGTGAATGGCTCACCTGGGTGGATTTGACGGAGCTACAAACCGCCAGTGAAAATTATCTCAAAGAATGCATGCTTTTTAACGAAGGTGGCCAGCGCCTGACATACCTGATTTTCCACCGCAATCAGATTGCTGGCTCGATTGGCTTGGTGAGTATTGATAAGCCCAACCGGCTGGCCGAAATTGGCTATTGGCTCAGTGAGGATCAGCAGGGCCAGGGTATCATGACCGCCTGCTGTCGGCGGCTCGTTGATCATGTTTTTAGCAGTATGCCGATCTATCGCCTGGAAATCAAGGCCGCTAGCGGTAATGTAGCGAGCCTGGGCGTACCGCGCCGGCTGAATTTTGTACACGAAGCGACGCTAGCCGGGGCGCACTGGCTTTACGATGAGGTGCACGATTTGGAATTGTATCGGATGCTGTGCAAGGATTGGACCGGATAATTTTTTCTGATCATTTTTAAAACACAAAAAGAACCACCGGAATTCCGATGGCCCTTTTGTTTGAGACCGCCTAAATAATATTTTTTAAGATGTCTGAATGATTAAGAAATGTTAGACTTTGAGATATTTAGACGATAGATATTAGATTTTTTGAAAATTAATTAAAGAACCATATCCACAAGCCCTCAACTTCCTCTCTACACTTCTACTAGTGCTGTGCTGTCGTTGTGCGGGGTTTGGTTTCATCATATATTTTACGAAAAGTAAGGTCTTCACTAACGGTTCCCGATTCTATGGCCAAGCGATAAATACCTTCTTTTCGATCACCAAGTGCAATACCAATTTCGTGGAGGCCACGTGGCAAATGAAGTTCCTCGCTTAAGACCACCTCGCCTTCGGCATCGGTCAAGGTATATTTTAACGGGCAGTCTACCAAGGCATCAATAGTGACTTCAAAGACTTCCGTTGCGTGGATGCCAGTCATTTCCGCAATCATAAAATTGTGGGTCATCTCACGGGTTAGGAAGATCGTCTTTGAATAAACTGCCTCACCGGAATGATCTTCTTGCTTGAGACGGTACAAAATGTATTGGCCGTAGGCATCAAAATCTAGAAACTCGTAGCGGGTCTCTTCCTCCGAATCACCTGCTCCGGCAATCATCCCAATACTTTCAAAGTCACCACCATCAATGGCGCGCTCAATGATGAATCGGGCATTATTGCTCTCTGAAGCCGTAGTCCAATATAGCTGCACACCGATTTCCTGTTGTTCACCGGCAAAGCGGTGAGCGTACGTACATCCAGCCTGAACGATTTGGGGTATACACAATAGGGAAAGGAATGACAGGACAAGAGCCCGTCGCAATTTAGCGGTTCTCATGGTTATGCTGCAGTTTAAATACAAAATTGGTCCTTTGGTACCACGTGAGGGAAGTGGCTCAAACCATTTGGGAGGAAAACCGGGGGAAGAGGTCGAGGACGTGACAGCCCTCAGAGGGAATACAAAATAAAAGACAAACTTGTGGAGACAATGTGTTTAGCGCCTAGCCACCATTAGCGGGCTTCTTGCTGGCCACATTTTCTTTCTTGCGAATGGCATCATCGACCTTGCGAATCACGAGGCGTTCCTCCTCCTGATCGATACGCAAGCTAATGATATAAGTGCCTTCTTTTTCATTTTCCAAATTAAAGCTAAGGTTATTCAGGCCGAAAAGCACATCGCGTTCTTCTTCCTTTACTACCTCACCTTTCTTGTTTTTGATGATGCATTTGATTTTTGCATCCTCGATCACGTCTACCGTAGTTTCAAAAGTGGTACTGACCGTCGTATGGCCCATCGTTACCACCATGAAGCGGTTGGCGTGTTCTTTTTTAACCATGATGGTTTCCGAATAACTCGTTGTACCATCATTGTCTTGTTGTTTCAATCGATAGAACAATTGCTTATCGTTCACGCCGACATCCAGAAAGCGATACCCTTTTTCATCAATAGAGTGACCGGCAGCATCAATAATGCCCGCGCTTTCAAACTGGACTCCGTCCCATGATTTTTCAACAATAAACAACTGACTTTCATCTTCGAAGGCGGTAGACCATTCCAGCATATTGCCGACTTGGTGCTCCTCTCCTTTGAGCGGAATAGAATAAATCACATCGGCCTTACTTGTGCCGGCCAGCAACATAAAAATCCCCAGGGCAGGTAGTGTTTTTCGGGCGAAATTTTTGGTTGGTGACATAATCTACGGTTTGCTTAACAATGTTATTTGTACTAGTACTAACAAAAATGCTACCGAATTTGTAGCATTAAAAATTCGTTAAAGGTGAAATTGTGACACCCTAATCCGTTAATTTCTAGTTAAGGCAGTTGGAAGTTCAACGATCAGGTTTCATATTTGTAAAGAATCTCCGTTTTCCTTTTGATTTTTGAAAACCTAATTTGACACGATGAAAGCACCACTGCTCCTGCTCACGCTGGCCACACTTCTCACGATAACGGCCTGTAGTCCCAAGCTGACACCATTTACGCAAGATTTATACGACGAACAAAACTGGTCAGATGCCGAACTGAAACGCATCCAGTTTTATCTTTCCGAGGATATTGTCCTTCGCCGCCAGATCAGTCGTGGTAGCTCGGAGATCAGCCGAGGTGAAATTAAGATTGTGGATGGTAAAAAAGTAGAAGAAATCGTTATCAAGCGTGGTACGCCCGGCGTATTTATCTTCCGGCCAAAGGATGATCGTTTTGCAGTTAGTTTTGAAGGGGGCAGTGATGATCGCTTTTTGGTCTTCGGGCCAAGCAAGCGCAATCGGGGTCGCTACACTTTGCGCGCGCGGGATTGGAGAAATCGACGCAATGGTGGTGAAATCACCTACGATGGGCGCGTGTATTATACACCTTCAAATAGTGCCTACGCTACTTTGATGGTGGATTTAAAGAAAATTCGTTCGGTCAAAGTGAAATCTCGCACCGCTGGAGGACGTAAAGTCAGAGGATAAGCTATTTCGATTTGCTTGGAATTACGAGTTGGTTATCTGTGACAGGCAATGGTAAGCTTACAGCCAAGTTTCAAGATGATTATTTGTTTCTTGAAAGGTAATTTATTCAGCCTAAACTTCGAAAATAACGTCCGATTCAACGGTTACCGGAACCACGGGTAGGGTAAAAATAAAGCGACTCCCCTGCTCTTCGGCGCTTTCAACCCAAATGCGACCGCCATAATTACTAATGATCTTTTTGCAAATGGATAACCCCAGGCCAGAGCCTTGGTATTCTTCCCGGTTGTGCAAACGCTTAAACATGCCAAAGATGCGATCGTGAAACTCGGGATCAATGCCGATCCCATTATCCTCCACGATAAATTGATTGACTTCTCCTGCGTTTTTCCAGCTGACCTGGATATGCGGCTGTGGGTTGCGATTGTATTTAATACCGTTTTCGATCAAGTTTTTGAAAATCAAGAACAAATGTGAAGCATTGGCGGCAACTACCGGTAGGTCATGCGCAATATGTAGTTGAACTTTACGCTCTTGAAGTGAGTTGCCCAAAATACCACTGACACTTCTGACGATCTCGTTGAGATCCACGGCGGTTTTCTTGATTTCCAGATTCTCAATACGTGAAAACTCCAATACATCTTCCACGAGTAGGTGCATCTGGTGGGTACTTTTGATCACATAGTCGAGGTATTCCCGAATTTCCCCGGAGGTATTGTCCGGGAGTCGTCGGTCGATCAGACGGGTAAAGCTAACGATATTACGCAGAGGTTCTTTTAAATCGTGGGAAGCGATGTAAGCAAAGCGTTCTAGTTCTTTGTTGGATCGCTTCAGTTTTTCGTTGGACTCACGGAGTTCTTCAGTGCGTGTGCTCACTTCCTGCTCCAGTTGACGACTGTAAGCGTGCTTTTGTTGGTTCGAGCTATACAGGATAAAAGCGATAATCGACACCAGCAGCAGCACCAGTACGATGCTCCAGCTAATGATGGTGCGGCGTTGGAGCATCGATTCGTTTTTAGCTTGCTCTTCCTTAAGCAGTCGATTCTCCGCATCCTTCTGATTCATATCGTAAAGTGTAGACAACTCTATTACTCGACGACTTTTATCTTCGCTGTATAGACTATCATTGAGTTCTTTAAAGGCTTTTTGATACTCGTAGGCACGAATATAATCTCCGCGCCCGGCATAAGTCTCAGACAAAGTGCCATAAATATCTTTCACTAAATCACGGGCCCCCACGTCCTTAGCAATTGTTAGCCCTTCTCGACAATAGCGAATGGCTTTGAAGTAATTTTTTTGTTTGCCCGCGACCTTGCCTAAGCAATTCAGGGTATGGCTAAGTGATTCTTTATCGCCCACTTCACGGGCAATTTCGTAGGCCTGGGGAAAGAACTTAGCTGCCAATTCCAAATCCCCTTGTTCCATTTTCACCTCTCCGAGGCTACAAAGAGCAATCCCCAATCCCATGCGATCCTCAATTTCTTCGGACAGCTTAATGGATTCGTGGAAATACATCTCTGCTTTCTCGAATTCTTTTTTATCCATGTATAGCTCCCCAATATTATTCATCGCCATAGCAATGCCAAGCTTATCGCCACGTCGACGTTCAATAGCCAAAGATCTTTCGAGATATTCCAGTGCTTTGTCGTATTGCTTGAGGCTTCCCTGAATTAGGCCAATGTTGTTGAGCAGGATACTCGACATGCCGGGATCCTTCTTCGCATCCGTCATACCAAGCGCCTGATTATAATACTCCATTGCCAGGTTGAAGCTTCCCTGGCGTTCGTACACCAGACCAATATTATTCAGGCAGCCGCGCTGCATTTTTTTATTCCCTTGCTCGCGCGCAAGCTCCAATGCATATTCAAAATAGGTTTTTGCATCATCGAGCTCTCCCTGTACTTCAAGCCCAATACCAATCATATTCAACGAGCTAGCTTTCCCTCGACCGAAGCCTGCAGACTCAGCCAGATCAAGCGCACGTTGGGCATAGTTAATCGTTTCTTTGGGCTTAGAATTATGGTATTCCCAACTTATATCTAGTAAAATATTGACCTTGCCGGTATCTGTATTCATTTCTTCGAGTACGATCAGCAGGCTATCGATCACGGCTTGTTGAGCCATAACCTGAGCTAGTGGTAAGCTAAAGATAAAGAGCGTGGCCAGAATCTTCCCCGTGG
The DNA here is from genome assembly GCA_028285085.1 of Saprospiraceae bacterium. Classification (GTDB taxonomy): domain Bacteria; phylum Bacteroidota; class Bacteroidia; order Chitinophagales; family Saprospiraceae; genus JAHDHW01. Next base: position 34,697 of record JANQQI010000108.1, read on the forward strand.
CGTAGGTTTTTGTAAACATCAAGGGAACCTTTTGTTGTAAGTAAGAGCTCAGCGGATAAAAACGACACCGAACAATCGGGGATAGAGTGTCCGGCATCAGAGCATTTTACTACATATATTGTTCCAATTTAAAACCGAAGAGGCGCCCTTCCAACCTTCTTCGGGGGGATAAAGAAGCCCGATGTTCATGGGATCATGTCAATCACCCCATCGGAAATGGTTGATGCTAAGCTTTTAGCATTAACCATATAAACATAATGATTACAATAAGCATGTACAAACGCGTATCAGTGATGGGCTTGTCTACCGGTCGACCTGATAACTCGTGATTTTGAACATTGACGGTAATACCATTCTGCCTGTATAGCAATAGGAATAGAAAAAACGATATGTACGTGAATTGCTCAAGTATATGCAGTTTCATCATATGTACGTAAGTTTAATAGCCAACACCTAGAGCTGTATTCACTTATTATACAAACGTGACGAAAGGCTCAATACACGCAAGTAAACGCAAAACTTGAAATCGGCTGGTTAAAGAAATTGTTTTTCAAATATATAATATTTAAACAATCAAAACAACACAATTACACACAAATACAAAATAAAATCCTCTGTACAATCCTGCTTAACAATACTTTTTAAATTAAAAATAACTTAAATCGTAAATTCAAGCCAATTGCCACATCCAATGGGATCATAAAAAAAGCCCCGGCACTATACCGAGGCTCTTACAAACCCATCACTAGCACTATACGCTAATGCAAACAGCATGAGAGAAAAATCAGGTGTAATTAATTGTTGGTTTTCACAGCTTTAGCTGCTTGTCAAGTACGAAAAAATATAGCAAGACGACACAGCCGAAATGTTTTGATTTCGAGGTTTTAGAGTTTGCTTTTTGTCAATTATTTATTGTTGCTAACATGCTTCAAGGATAGAAATATAGTGCTCCATATTACGAGCGCTATGTATTGCGTTATTCCCTAAGCACAATACAAATATACGCATTTTAGATGCAAAACCTAAACATTTTGCGCATTATTATCACTTTTTTAGTTAAAAACTACAATAATTTAACCTAAAAAGTGACAACTTGTTGAGTAGCAATAATTTAGTGATTGGAGCTAATTTTAGCGCTGCCTTGCGATCCATTCAACCTCTCGGATATGCTGGATATCAAAGGTCGGCTGGTGCGTAGGTGGCAAGGCCTTACGCTGCGGATTGTACCAGCAAGTCGCGATACCAAAGTCGTGACCACCACGAATATCTGAGCTCAGGCTATCGCCGATGATGAGTAATTCTGATTTTGGGGGATGGCCCAGCAAGCGATGTGTATGGGCGAAAAATTCGTGTTGTGGTTTTGCTACGTTGATCTCTTCCGAGATAATAATCTCTTCAAAAAATCGACCGAGCCCCGTAGCATGCAAGCGCGAACGCTGCACATCTTTCAGGCCATTGGTGACTAAGGCCATTCGAAAATCAGGCTTTAGTCGCTCTAACATATCTACGGCACCATTGACTTCAAATCGGGTTTGCCCCAGCTCGTGCAAGAAGAAATCGGCCACTTCGCGCGCCGGGGACGAATGCCAGTTTAGCGCGCTCAGAAAGCGCTCAAAGCGCGCGTAGCGCAAAGTGGGTTGATCCATTTCGCCGCGCTCATAGGCCGCCCAACAAGCTGTATTAATGGTTGTATATAAATCTTTTTCCCGTGGCCCGAGTGGAATACCAAAATGGGCGCAAGTGGTTGCCAAAGCATGAGCTTTGGACTGATCAAAATCTAAAATTGTGTTATCGAGATCAAAAAGGAGGTAAGGATAATTCATGTGGCTAATTAGTAATGGGCCTGAAATAAGGTGACAACTTCTTTAGAACACTAAAAGTAAGCTTATCATTCAGAAGTTTAAAAAAGACTTAACCGACTAGCTCTACAAATGGTTCTTTTTTTGAGAAATTTTCACAAAAACTATCATCCTAATTTTCTCATTCACTCTAAAAAGCAAAAATCCGGGCTATACTTAAATGCCCGGATCATCATAAAGACCAAACAAAACGGGAGGGAGGCTCCCATTTACGTTCTTATATTGAAATCCTAATAGCCATTAATTGGCATCGACCACGCTCCCACTACCGGAGATATCGACATCGAGCGTGGGGTTACCTCGATAGAATACATCGCCAGAGCCCGTAATTTCTACATCTAAATGGTCCGAAACGTTGACTTCAGCGTCTCCTGATCCCGTGATACGGACTTCGGCCTCTACTGCAGATAAATTAAACGCATTGTAATCGCCCGAGCCAGAGATTCTTAATTCTATATCTTCAGCGTCACCTTCCATAAATACTTCGCCCGAGCCAGAGATCCGGCTATCAATTTTCACCGCTTCTATGCCCAAATCCATATCACCAGAACCAGAAATTCGCAGTATCAAATCAACGACATCCAGGGTATCCAGACTCTTGATTTGTCCCGAGCCGGAAATCGCCAGATACTCTATCTCCGGCAAGGTGATGAAGACACGGAAACGACCATCTATATTTACACACTCGTCAAATTCAATATCCCAAGTATTCCCTTGCACATCCAGTTCCAGAAGGTCAATAATATTATCGGGCCCTTCGACTTCAACCAACTGCTCATTTCCTTGTCGAATAAAAACATCACCCGCGATGGTTAAGTCAACGCCCGTGAAAGGGGGTAAATCCAGTACGCGTGTTTCAATATCATCGTTTCCGCGGACGCAATCGTTGAGATCGTCATCCCAGCCACAAGCAGATACCAGTAATACGAGCAGGAGCCAGTAGCTATTCCTAATACAAATTGATGTTGACATATTTTTTTGATTTTGATCTTAATGAATCGACTGCTAAAACTCCACTCGATAGTTGAAGTTCGGAAACAGTCCGGTTTGTGTATAGGTTTCGAGTTGGCCAGTGTCTTCATCATAAAACGTCCCGAACAAATTCTCACGATTGGTGATATTTTGGATATCGATGGAAATCGTGTGGGTCATTCGACGCTTATTAATACGGTAGTTCACGCCAAAATCAAGGCGGAAGTACGCTTTCGTTTTTTCACTAAATGTTTCGGAATCGATTAATACCGCTTCCCCTTTCTCCCGAGAAGCAATCAAATCGGTAGGGGTTTGTCGATTACCGCCAGCAAAAAGGACTTTACCATTGAGCCCAATAATGTTATTGCGTTTTTTCCCTACTTTGAATTCCTTACCCCCAAGCAAGTTCACCTGGTAATTAGAATTAAAGCGGGTACTGTATCTCTTTCCATCCACTGTAGTATAGCGCGAATCAAACACGCTCGTGGTTAACAAAAAGTAGTACTGTTGGTCAAAGAATTTTTCCAGAGTCAGATCAATGCCATAATTGCGGCCGGTTCCTTCGTTGACGGCAATTTCTCCACTAAGATCCCACACGTCCCGGGAGTTGAGAATAGATCCAACGGAACCCGGTTCAGCTTCCACTGGCACATCATAGAGATGCTGGTAGTAAACCTCTGCTTTTAATCGCAAGTTGGTTCCCAGACGCTGGTCGTAACCTAATACGGCATGCATCGCCTTAATCATATCCAGATCGCGATTCGGCGTCGTTCGGGTATCACCGTTTTCTGATTTTTCAGTGTAATAAAAAGAGACATGCTCGGGCTTAGAGTGTATTCCAATTGCACCGCTGATCCGTTGGCGATCGTTCAGCTGCCATTCCATCGCTACGCGTGGTTCGATAGCTTTGCGATCGTTCAACATGAAATGAGTGTAATGTAAGCCCGAGTTCAATGTCAACTTCTCATTAAATCGGTGTTTCCAATGTACAAAAGCTTGTAGCAGGCTAGCATCGCCTTCGCTTTGTAAATATGTGCGCCAGACATCATCTTCGTTGAATCGAGAAGAAAAATCAAAAGCCATATGGCTGAAAATCATCCCGCCGCGGAAGGTATTTCTGGCATTCAGTTTATGCGTATAAGTGCTTGAAATTCGATAGGTCGTATTGGCAAATTCGGCTAAGCCATCACTTTGGACTTTATAATCTTCCTCTGGTTCCAGGAAGTAGCTATCAGCTGTATAGCCCTCATAAGAAGCCGTGGCAACGGTACGAAGGTAACTGCGATCCGTCAAAATCAGGCGATGGGATAAACCAATAGTGCCAACTTCCTGTGCCTCCTCAAAGCCGGATTTATCATCGGAGGACTCCCAGGCTGTAGAATCGGCAGTAGGCTCGAAAAAGGCCCGATTTTTTCCGCCGAGTCCGAACAAGCCAAAGGTCCCAGCATGCTTGGTCGGTACATTTACCTTAAATGACAGATCCTGATATTCTGGTAACACATCACCGGCGGGATTAAGGCCGATGGATGCCAAAGCAGCCAAGGTCGAATAGCGATAATTGATCAAGTATGACGCCCGGCTACCCTCCCGCAACGGTCCTTCTAAGGCCGCCTCAATACCCAATGCGCCCAACATAAATGCATACTCTCGCTTCTCCGCGTTTCCGTTGCGCATATTCAAGTCGAACACGCCGGAAATGGCATTTCCGAATTCAGAAGGAAAGGCGCCCGTATAAAAATCAGAATTGCTCAAGGTACTGCTACTCAACATGCTAATCGCACCACCAGAATTTCCCATTCCACCGAAGTGATTAGGGTTCGGAATTTCGATCCCCTCCAGTCGCCACATTACCCCGCGCGGAGAGTTACCTCGCACGATGATTTCGTTGAACAGATCACTTTGTCCACCGGAGATCGTTACCCCCGCAAAGTTTTGAGCCATTCGAGCCGGGTCATTCAAACTGGCTGCATAGCGACTCGTTTCTTCGACAGAAAAGGCTCGAGCACTAACCGTCGCCATCTCATTGAGGGCACGCTCGCGATCAGTTTTAGCTACTACTTCGGCGGTCGCGAGCTGTACCGTTGATTCAGCTAATTCTATTTGTAAATTCAGTTCTTTGCCTGAAGTCAGAAGTACCGCTTTCAGATGACGTGGCTCGTAACCGAGGTAGCTAATCTCAATATCATGTCGTCCCACCGGGACGCCTTCGATTTTGAAATAGCCCTCCAGGTCAGTACTGGCGCCATAAGTTTTATCTACGGTACGAATCATAATATTTGCTCCGATTAAGGGCATTTTAGAATCTTGGTCGAGCACCGCTCCTTTTACATTTTGAACATGAGTCTGTGCGACCATAAGCACGGGGCATAGCATTGCCACCAGAATTAATAGCGAAATTCTGTTATTCATTTTAAAATAGGCTTTCATTTGGCAAGCATCGAGGCTTACCGTTTGGTAGTTTAAAAGGGATTAAAGGTGTAGAATCAGTAGAAAGAAAAAAGAAGAGAGGTGCGATTTTTTTGCTTTGATTTTAAGGTATTTATGGTATTGTAGGCACACTCTCTTCACGTTATTATTGGCTACCAATCATCACGATGACGATTAATGTAATTACGATGTCCAAAGCCGCCGAAACGGAATGTTAGCAAGGCACTAAAGCCATCAAATCGATCGGGAGCCAGAGATAGATTATCATCAATACCGTTGACCCAACGGTAACCGGCAGTAGCCGCAATTTTCATAAATCGAAAGACATTTAGCTCAACACCAGCTTCGGGTTGGACTACAAAAACCGCATCACCATAATTGAAATCATCATCATCAAATTCCAGATCAACACCACCCCAACCTAATTTGGTACTACCATAAAAGTGGAGCAATTTGTGGGATTGCATGGTGTAACCCAGCCAAAAACCACCGTGTGCTAAATCAATGTTGACACGCTCATTATTATCAAAAATGGAATAGTCAGCCGAGCTAATACCATAGCCCCCAATGAAGAAATTATCAATGATCAGTGCACCGCCACCACCGACAGAGACTTCGACATCTTCATTCGCAAAATTATATTCGACAATTGGCCCACCGAAGGCACCGATGACGTGCGAACGATTAAATAATGTTTCGACTTGTTGTGCTTTGAGACCCAGATAGCCACAAAACATAAATAAGGGAAGAAGGATATAACTTTTCATTTTCAAACAGGTTTAAATTTTTAGGTTAAATAAGAGCATAGACTCCCAGGTACATCAGCGATGCACATTAATTTAATACTCACAAAATGACAGTTGTCGGTTATTGTCTGGTCTAAAGGCTGGTTAGCGGTTGCCTAAAAACGGAATCCAGCGTTGAATCCCAGCCAGATCGTAACATGGGTATTATGATCTATATTAAGTTTTGCATTATCGAATATGGTGTAAGGCGCAATCCCCGAGCGAATTTGTCCCTCGGCATCTTGCCGTTGCGAAACCATGGCATTAAGCACCGGTCCCCAGTAAAAGTAGCCGCGCCCGGTGCGCTGACTCACGATGGCTCGAAATTGATTGAGCAAGCTCAGTTCGGTGGTCCAGAATTCGTCTTCGTTAACTTGCTGGCTAATCACCTCCAGATTAATCATTCGTCCGGGAGTATGTCGTAGTGCCGTGCCGAAGCCTAAACCCAAAGACCAGGTGCGATCATCCACGCGCTTACCAAAGTGAACAATATTGTAAAACTGACGACTACCGAATTTAAACTGTGCGTTCAAATGAATTGCATCGCCACCACCGAATTCAAAGTAATTATAACCTTGTCGAACAATATTCAGTAAACCGTAGGTTCCGTTTGCCACCGTATCACAAATATTGATCAATCCCACCTGAGCTCCACTGACTCTGCGTGCTTTGTTGTAAAGCGTACTGACTTGGGAACCGTCTACATCACGTGCGATATTTGCCAAACCGGCAAGCTGAACTTCGCTGTCACCCCGATTAATATTTACCAAGCCAGCAATCTGTGCGCCGCCGGAACTACCGCGCACGATATTCGTCAGTCCGGTAATTTGTACCCCCTCAACGTCGGCTCCGGCATAGTTGAATAATCCACTGATTTGCACGCCATTAACTTCATTCGCCATATTGAACAAGCCACTCATTTGCACGCCGTGAGAAGTTTCTACCCCCACCTCATCAATCCAACGACTTGGTCCCAGATCACCACCGGCGATATTGAACAAACCAGCCAGTTGGACACCTCTTACATCTTCGTCGACCTGATTGAACAGGCCACCGATTTCAACACCGTTGACAGCTTTGTTGCGCCCACCCAAAATATTCAAAGAAACGTTGTTGCCCTTACTCCCGTTATTCCGTGGCGTATTCAAACTAAGACGCGGAACAATCGATATTTGGGCCGCTGGCCCATCGTAACCGGGCCAAGAATTTTGCTCTTCCTCTTCTTCTTCAATCTCCGTCGGAACGATCAGAGTGACCATCAGACTATCTTCGCGTGGCGCTCTCTGGGCCACCAAAAGCGGTGTCTGCTGGCTAGAAATCGGCTTGGTGGCTTCACCAATCGTGTATCGGGAACTGGTATACATCTCCTCTGGCTTCGATTGCTTTGGCGGCTCGTAGCCGTAATCTTTATTCATCGTGTCTTCCTCGGGAGCTTCTTCATCCGGATCGTTTTCCGGTATGGATCGTTTGCGTTTTTTGAGGACAATTTGATTGCCAATCCGGGCGTGATCTACGCCTACTTGATCAAATAGCTCTTGTAAAACGCGGGATAGTTTTCGAGGCCGACTGCGTAAACTAACGCGGCGATTGACCGGTACCAAATCTGCGCTGTAGGAAAAATAGAGCCCAAATCGATCACTAATCCTTTGCAGGGCGTCGACCAGACGAACATTAGTGTAGCCTACATTCACCGTTTGATTCATCACAACTAAAGCCGACTGAGCTCGTACGGTAGTCACCGCCAACAAGCAAAAGGCTAAGAGGATGAAAGGTCTGGTCATTCTATATTGATTTATAATTTACTAACAGCCACTACCGGAAAAAATAAGTTGATTATTTTCTTGCTCAATGGTTAAATCCAATGAAAAGCGTAGAATTTCAACTAATTCATCAAGCTTTAACGCTTCGAACTGTCCAGTAAAATGGCAGTTTAAAATATTTGAATTTTCAATTTTTACCTCTAGGTCAAACCGACGTTCCAGCACCTGGATAATATCTTGCATATTCGCATTATCAAACACTAATTTACCGGTTTGCCAAGCATTTGCGTTAGAAATAGTCGTTTTCGTTTCGGCTACCTCCTGAGTAGTTTTGTCAAACACTCCTGATTTCCCAGCAGTGAGAATAACGGTTTCGGTTTTCGCTTTTTCAACATCCTTTGTTTCCAGTGCCACTTTACCTCGTTCAACGGTCACTTCCACCTGCTTTTCACCGGGATATGCTCTGACGTTAAAGGCGGTACCTAAAACACGGGTTCGGCTGTCTCCGCTAATAATTTCAAAAGGATGATCCGCATCCATGTGCTGTACATCAAAGAAGGCTTCTCCTTCTAACTCCAGTTGGCGCGGTTGAAAATCCTCACGGTAACTAATTTTGGAGTTTTCGTTGAGCCAGACTTTACTGCCATCGGGTAACTCAACCATCTGTTGCTCTTCGGTCTGAGTGGTAACGGCGAGCATTGCGGCGGGCTGGCCTTGCGACCAAAACCACCATCCAGCTAAGCTAACACCAATAAGGACCGCTGCAATCTTTAAGAGTTGCCCAAGGCGAAAGATCTTTCCACCGTCAGATTGAGGTGCAATTCGAGGAGCCACTTTCTCCCAGGCCCGATCTACATCGACCATTACCGGGACATCCTCATATTGCGCACCCAAACCCCACAATTCCTGCATTTCATTGAAATAGGCTTGATTTTCGGACGAACGGTTTACCCAGCTAAAGAGTTGCTCGCGCTCTTCTGCACTCGCCTCCTCCGACAGGTATTTTGCCATTAAAACCGTGTATTTATCATCCATTAGCAGCGAATTTCGTCTTTAAGATGCACCGAGGGGAGTCCCCCCCTATTCAAAAGAAACTTTTTTTAAAAAAAATAAATCCACAATAACCAGCAGAGGTGCTCTCCCAGTTGTTCCCGCAAAATGCGCAGAGCTTTAACCATTTGATTTTCAACCGTTTTGATAGAAATCGTCAAACGTTCTGCAATCTCTCGATAACTCATTTCTTCGTGTCGACTAAGCAGAAAAATAGTTCGGCAACGGGGCGGTAAACTATCAATAGCCTGACGAATTTGCTGTTGCAAATCTGCGCCGACCATGACATCGTGTGCATTATCGCTCGCCGCCAGCAATCGGGCTTCGTCCAGCTCACTGGCATTATTTTTCTTCTGCCGACGCAAATACATCAAGGCTTCGTTGATGGCTGAACGACGCAAATAGGCACCAAATGAGGTTTGAATATTGAGTTGATCTCGTCGCTCCCACAAACGAACAAATACATCCTGCGCTAAATCTTCGATAATAGCACGATTGGGTAAAAAGCGACGAATAGCCTGACAGGCTGAAGGGTAATGCCGCCGAAACAACTGCTGGAACGCTGACTGATCGCCAGCTTGCAGCGCTTGTACTAATTTTTCGTCTGTTTCATTAGTATTCACAATGGATCCGGGGCTTGATGATGGAGTTGTTTAAAAACATTTTAGTCGATGGCAGGTCATTAAACAAACTTCAATAACAGCAATTATAAAGAGATTGCGAGTAAATCTACAATATCCGTAAAAAGTTTATCAAAATTTTAAGATGGACTATAAATCCAATCCGACCAAAATTCGGATCAGCTTAATTGCAGGTCCGCTTCCTTAAATCCAGACACGTCCGTATTCAACAATTTCAATACCATAGCCTGTTTGATCTCCTCGCTAAAGGTGGTTTTGATCGCCGGGATAAGCACTTTCATAAGCCGATCAAATTCACCGAATACTTGTGTACTCATCCCATTCGTTTGGACGTCCAAAGTCGGATCTTGGTGCAGTTGTTCGATAAAAGCGATAATTGGAGCTTCATACTGGGCTTCAAGTGGATACAAGGATATTTCGACGGAAATCCGCATTAAATTGAATTTTAGGTAAGTGATTGCATTTTACTGGGGCCGGCAGGACGGCGCATGGCAATATGGGGAATATCATCTTCCAGATAGGATTCGCCCTGTGATTTGAAACCCAGCGCTTCGTAAAAGGCCGTCAGATGACATTGTGCCGAAATCTTGATCGGCTGGCCGGGCCATTGTTCATGTGCCCAGTCGATGGCCATTTCCATTAGTTGATGTCCGGCGCCCCGACGGCGAATAGACATAGCAGTAATCACGCGACCGATGGAAACATAATCCGGGTAGGAGATGCCGGCGGGTAATAATCGAACATAAGCGACCAGTTCGTTTTGCGCTGAAAATCCACACAGGTGCCAACCGGGTTGGTCTTTATCGTCTGCATCGAGGTAAGGGCAGTTTTGTTCCACCACAAAAACCTCTTGTCGTAAAGCTAGAATCCGATATAACAATTCGAGGGACAGCTCTTGGAAAGCATAGCATTCGTAGCGCAGCATCTTCGTTTTTGAACAAAAATAAAAAAGTTTAGCCGTGTCATACGGCTAAACTCCTTTGGGGGGGAAGAAAGGGGCGTTTTAAATACGTTATTTCTTATAAGTAGTTGGTTCGGAGCAATCCATTAACCTCTACTGTTTGGTCTCTTATATTCTGGTCACGATATTTTCGGCTTCGAAGCGACAACGCATCCAATCCGGGATGGGGTCACCACCTTCGCTGATAAATTCTACCGTACCATCATCTTTTGCGGCGTACACCCAAATATGCGTTTTACCCTGACCATTGATATACGAGCCGAATCGCAGTTTGTATTCGACCTCCCATCCTTGGTGGACCCGCTTGATGTTGATATCGTTACCACCGATCTTAGGAATTCCCAGATCGATTTCGTCAATGCCTTCTACATTATAAAATTCATTAGCCAGAGCCGCCATGTTGAGTGGTTCTCGTGAGCGAATCGTCAATGCATCCTGATGATCGTTCCACTGTACGTGTTTTTCAATCACCAGATCGTAGTCGTCTAGTAAGTCATTAATTGCTGGGCTAGTCGTTTCACTAATGCCCGCACGCAAGGGGGCCGCCCAATCGACATCCCGATTAAAGATAATTACGAGGTGATCGATAGATGGATTAGGAAAAGTATGGACATTACACTCGGCAATTGAACGAGCGGTTTGATGTTTAGAATAGATATTCGTCAACACCGAGTAGATACTCTCAATATTATCACGGGGGATGACGATATTCTGATAACGCAAATCTTCCTTACGAGCTTCAATGCGCAGCGCCAAACGAGCCGCATCTCTTCTAAACTTGCGTATTAGCTTGCGGGGGATACTCACCTCTTGCGGTTCATCATCATTGGCAGGAGTGACGGTCGTTGACACCTCTTGTACAATTGGTGTTGCGTCGACGACGGCCATCGGGCCTTGTGCCTCTGCCGGCAAGTTGAGTAAACACGCGATCAAAACAATTGTGTTCATTTTAAACGCTTTAATGATTCCTTTGAAATAGACCTTTACCTTTAACATTGCTCAAAGTATTACGATTATGGTTGCAAAACCTTAGTTGCTCCTGGCAATTGTGACATTGAAAATGCCTCAGGATTCTACCATTGGAGCAGCTAAATCAACTTGGAAATGTATTCAACAGGTATCTGGGCGAAAGGAACAGGAGGATACGACTTTAATGTTCTGTAGGATAAAAATTGCCGTAGATAGTCGCCTTTTAGAAGGTTAAATAGTTGATAAAAATATTATAAGTTCAAATCAACCCAAAAGAATACTACAAAAAGGCTGCCGGTTTTAACTATTGGCGAATTTTAGAAAAAACATGTCGTAGAGCTGCTCTTATCTTTTAGGAAAAATTTAACGTTCTCCCATAAAAAACAGGATCCATCAAGCGATATTATATCTTTTCGATAACTTATTGGAGCTGTGTTTGACGACGGTAGGCCAATGGACTTTGCCCTTTCCAACGCCGGAAGGCGCGCACAAAAGAACTGGTATCCCGATAATCCAGCAGATAGGCGATTTCCTTAATACTGAGCTTATCATTTTTTAAATAATCCTGGGCGAATTGTGCACGCAATTCATTCAGAAGTGCCTTGTATGAGGTCGCCTCCTCGCTCAATCGGCGTTGCAAGCTACGCACACTGAGATTGAGACTCTGAGCAACCACCTCAATTTGTGGGAAGGTGGGGTTGATCAAATGAATCATAGCTTGCTTCACTTGGCTAGAAAACTGTTGGTGATGGTGCAGGCGGGCAAGTTGCTCCTCAGCATATTTCACCAAAATCTGGAGCAATCGATAATCGCTGGTCACGACGGGGACATCCATGATTGCTCGATCCAGAAAAATACTAGCTTGATTAGATGAGTATTCCACCGGGCAGTTGAACAGTCGTGTGTAAGGCTCTAAACTTACCGGTTTTGGTGCCCCAAGCTGCACCTTCAGCGGTTGGTATTTGCGGTGCGTTAAAGAATGTAATTCTCGTAAGGTAAAGATCAGCACCCCATCCATCGTATGTCGCACACTCAGAGGGGACTGTTCCAACCAATGAGAATTAGGATCAATGGATAAGATGCAATACTCGGGCGATTCACTCAGCGTGAATGGTAAAGCTTGGCAGCCCAGATTAGCAAATTCTATGATGTAGTGGATCGCCTCGGCTACTGTGCGACAATTTTGTACAATCTGAGTGATCAACCCCGCAGCGGATAAAGAGAGATGATTCCCTAAGTGTAAGCCAAAATATTGATCCCCGGTTCGCTCCACAGCTAGTTCTGCCACCTCATTATAGGCCTGCAATGGTATTCGCAACTCAGGATCATCCAGATCCGCCATACTCATATTTAGCAAGGCCAACAACTCTAAGCGATTTGCCCCTTGCTGTCCCGCAAATTCGATGATATTTGCTACGTATCGAGCACCAAAAGATAACATAAGTGATGATTTCACCAGCAAAATAATCAGAGTGAATAAAAAATTCCGCTTTTGACTCCGCGAATTCTGTTTTCCCGTGTATACATAATTAAATCTGTCTTTACACTTCAGAACAAACCAGAATCATGAAATGTAAAATAGCAGATTATTTAAGGGTTTTACAACGCACCATATTTTAAACCATTTCTCATATTTTCAAACAAAAAACGGATCCTATGCAAAAAATTATCCCCTTTGTCGTCTTTTCTATGATTTGCCTTATAACGACTGGCTTGAGCGCACAAGTTTATCTCGAAAAACAAACCCGGCACCGCTTCGCTCAACTCAATATCGGTCTTGATTTCCAAGGCAGTATTGGTGGGCAAACGCAATTCCTCAATACCGAGGGACAAATCAATACGTTGGATTTTTCTTCCCGAGTTCGCCCAAGAATTTTGATTGGTGGTACGCATTTCTGGGGACACGCAGATTTCTACATTGCCATTCCTGTTGGTTTTCCACGCACTGCAACCAATAATCAGGATATCTTTTTCTCTTCTGGCGTAGAAACTGTTTTTAAGTATTATCCCTGGCAGATTCAGCATCACAAAATTCGACCATTCATTGGGACGTCCTTAGCCCCTTTTTACTTTACGCACAATAATCGTTTTTTACAATTTCCCTCTGGTCCTGACCGTACGCATACTCGACTACCGTTGGTGACCGGATTGACCTTTAATCATAAAAATCACTTACTTGAGCTTAGCCTCACTTATAATTACGATAATGAGCTTGATTACTATTTATCGCGGACCGTACAAGGTGAAGTACAAACACCGCCATTCTACGCTAGTCTTTCTTACCGCTTCATGCTCGAAACGACCCTGAGTGCAGAAAAGAGCTGGGAAGACGGCAGTACGGCCAAGGTAACTTCCATTTTAGCCAATGAGGGAAGTCTCAACTCGTTTTTTTTCGGCGCGGGCATGTCTTCTGCCTGGTGGCTGGGGCAATCTTCTTACAACGAAGCACAACACCCCTTTATCGAAAATTACGGCATCTCACTGATGCCAGATTTCACTTTGGGGTACCACTTTCATAACCCGGATATTAATATTGCGGTCAACTATCGTGGCTACCGTGGCACCGCCAACGCCTACGGTATTATACAAAAAGCGGTTCGACAATCGATCGGGTTGGAGGTGACCAAATGTCTTTGGGATTATCATGGCTTCGTGCCCTTTATTGGGCCAGTTATTAGCTACGAGCGGCTCAGCTTTGAAGAAGATATCGATGGTAATCCTAATATTGATAAAACGGAGAATCAATTGGGTTATGGTGTTACTTTTGGTTGGGACATTCGGCCAAATCGACTTCAGGGCTTCGTACTGCGAACTAATTTGCGGTACTTTCCCCGGCTGTCGCTCGACTTGGGCGATGACCAGGCCATTCGTTTTGACAACATCGAATTCAACTTCATTCAGTTGATCATTTATCCCTGGCGCATGTTTTAATTGGCAGTAAATGCTAACGCTTCGGCGGAAAATGCTAACAGTTGAAAGCTACTTTTTGGGCAATTTTGTAACGAACAAAAGAATAATCGTTCAAATCATATTGCCATGAAAAGTATCCGTACTGAAATCATTATCAATGCATCGAAAGAAAAGGTATGGTCAATTTTAGTCGACTTTGCTAGCTATGCCGAATGGAATCCCTTCATCCACATTCAGGGCGAAGCCATCGAGGGGCAAACCCTGAATAATAAAATCTTTCTGCCCGATCAGTCCCCCCAGCATTTTCGCCCAAAGGTGACCAAGGTAGTAAAAGGACAGTATTTCAGTTGGCTCGGGCATTTATGGTTGCCTGGCCTATTCGATGGCGCGCATTATTTTGAGTTGGAAGCCTTAGCGGCCAACCAGGTTAGACTAATCCATGGCGAGCATTTCAAAGGTATTTTGAGTGGATTGATTCTAAAAATGATAAAAAAATCAACCTTAGCCGGCTTTAAAAGCATGAATGAAGCGGTAAAAGCACGCGCGGAATACCATATAGTACCTCCCCTTTCGACCTCAACGTAATCTCTCATTACAATCACTAAAATACCCAAAGATGAATCGTTCAAATACCCTGAAAAGTATACTATGGGGCAATGCCCTCTTCTCTGCCCTTAGTGGAACACTATTATTGTTTGGTAGCCATTGGCTCGCTTCTATCATGCATATTTCAACCCCCTCTATTTTACAAGTTATTGGGGTTGGATTACTCATTTTTGCGGGCTTTGTAGGTACAATTGCCCGGCGTCCCACGCCTAAAATGGTCCGCCAGATTATTCTTCAGGATTGGTTGTGGGTAATAGGTAGTGTAGCGATTTTGCTAACGGATGCTTTTAATCTGAGTCAAGTCGCTTATTGGATGATTGGAGTTGTCGCCGTTATCGTTGCTGATTTTGCGTTTTTCCAGCAACGTTACTTAAGACAAGCGAAATAATTAACCCAAGTTCCTCATATCCTCTCATCAATCGCAATTTGAATTAATTATATGACAATGGGAATGAACAAAGGCCCGGAAGAATGATCCCTCCAGGCCTTTTTATTTTTTTGTTGAAACTAGAACTCGTAACAGCGAACGCCTTTTCCACTATTTCCTCGACCACCACCGCCGCCAAATCCAAGGTTCAGCTTAAATGGATTGATTTTTAATCCTACGTAAAAGTCCGTTCCGGTGAAATCCGAACGCCCGGTCCAACTCCCCAGATTCTCCGAACCAAAGGTGAGGAAACCGATCCGCATAGCAGCACCAAAATTAAAATTCTGATAATTATATACGCTCAATGGTAAGCTAAAGCCAAACCAACGGCGCTCGTAGCGCGGAATAATGCTAAATAAATTACCCCGACGAATGGCTGGTTGCTGATAGGGTAAGCGTTGCACCCATACTCCACCCACAAAGAGGCCAGGCATCGCCTGATATTCGGCTTGAAAACTCAAAGCACCCGGCAGCCAGATGGCAAAATCATTACCGGCAAAAGACGCCTCGGGATCATCTAGCATCTGCTCACTCAGCAGTGCCATATATTCATCGAAGGTATCGACATCTCTGTAGTCATCCGAATCGAATTCACTCACATCATCAAAGCGTATAAGATGGCGCGCCGCATTATTGCGAAAGCGAATTCGGCCAAGATCGAGTAAGGAAGCACCAAATTTCCAAACATAATCATCTTCATAGTCTTCAATGGTCACCATCATCCCAAGGTCGATTCCCACACCACTGCCATTGCGGCTGATGCCTTCATACTCCCCTTGTGCATTGCTCGTGGTATAAGCAATTTCAAACTCCGGAGAATTAATATCAAAATCTTCCCCTTCCAACTGCGTCAGGCCGAAGTTTCTTCTACTATCCAGATAAACCGCTTCGTAGCCCTGCAGGAATTTAACTGAGGCACCAATATCCAAATAGCCTTCCGCCAGTGGAATTCGGTAAGCGTAATTGACACCAATTTCACTCCAACTCATCGCCGCGACTTGAAAAGGGGCAATATTGAATTCTTCACCCAGTGGCGTACGATCAAAGAAATAATAGTTCATTTCAGCGGGAATATCGACGGTACTCGCTGCTGCCCGCATACGTGTGAATAATCCGAAACTATGCCCGCTCGCCAGATTGACCATAAAAGAAGGCCCCATCACATCCGCTTGCGCAAACGCAAATTTGCGTTTCTGATTGTCGTAATAATCTGCGATGATGGTATTGTCGGGAAATTCTACTTCGCTATTGTAGTCCGTAGCCACTGCTGCCTCCGGTAATTGCCGGAGGATAGTGGGAACATTGGTATTGTAAGCAAAGCCGTAGTTGTTTTCTGCAAAGACCCCAGCACTGACCAGATTGACTTCCCAATTGAAAGCGCTCCCCGGCCCGGATGCCGGATTAATAATCAAGCCGCTTACGCCCGAATAATAGCCTGTACGCAGGCCCAGTTGTTCTTGTGCAGATAATTCAGTCATCCCGATAAGTCCAATCAGAACGACCGCAAGCAAGTTTCTCATAAAACCCATAGCGTTCCTAATTTGATCCGAAAATAGAGGGGATATGCTTTTTCTTTCAAAAAGCATTCCGTACCGAAAAATTGTTTGGAGTGGAATTTAGCGCAAGCCTCCGTTAGGAGTTCAATTTACTCAACGTCAACTTGGACTATAGTGTAGGAGTTATATCGAATTGATTGTAAGTTGTTTGTCCCCAAGAGACGTATTTAAGATAAGGAATATTGTTGTTAGAGTCAAAAAAGTGCGAGAATTTTTGGCAAGAAGATAATCAAGCCAACCACTGCTGCACCTATGGCGGTGATGAGTACAGCCCCAGCTGCAACGTCTTTGGTTTTGCCAGCCAGTTCGTGGTAATCCGGGGATACTAGGTCAGTTAAAAACTCCAAAGCGGTGTTGAATCCTTCTGCGGCAAAGACCGAACAAATCGCAAAAATCACCAAACACCACTCTACTTTTGACAATTCAAAATACCATCCCATAAACAACACTACACACATTGCGAGGAAGTGAATCCACGCATTAGGCTGAGTAGACATCAAGGTGCGTACCCCTTGGAAGGCAAACTTAAAGCTCCGTAGACGTTTTTTTAGCATGCTTAAAGGGAGGTCTCTCCCCGCAATTGGAAAGAACCAATGATTCCCATGTGTCCGACATCATCTATGCTGAGGTCTTTAAAATCGACACACTTGAAATCTTTAGAGTGGAAAATATGATCTTTGGAAAGATGGGTAAGAGAAAAGTTATTGGCAACATAAGCTCGACGGCTATCGTGTAATTCCGCTGCGGTGCGGAAGTCTTTCAGTTCATTCGCCCAAGATACTTCATTATAATAGCCCATCGTTAGCACGGGCAAGTTCATCTGCTTAGCATAAACGGCAATCTTAAGCAACTGCCGACGTAGACGTTGGAATTCTCGTGGATAGAACAAAGGGGCAGCGCCCAGACTAGTTGTAATAAATCCAATTTCCTGCTCTCCTGTGCCATTCTCGTCCATGACTTTGACTTTGCCAAAGAGATTAGGGGCATCATCACACATGAAGGTATCTACCTCCGTAATTGGCAAGCGCGAAAAGATCGCCACCCCAAATGGGTCAAGTCGCGAAACAGACTTGGAGTAAGGATAAACATCAACTAAAGCTTCGGTTAATACATCTTCCCAGTCGGGATTCATTTCCTGTAAAGAAATCAAATCCGCTTCGGTATCAATGATGCGCTGCACGACGGTAGTGGCATCTCCTGTCATCACCGACAAATCAAAATGTGCTACTTCTACTACCGGATCGTCCGTAGCAACAGGATGTTGCATTTCACTATTCGTGGAATACTTCAGAAACATTCCGATAGCAGCACAGCTCCCAAAGCTGATCCATAGCAATCGTTCTTGGCCTAATCCGAGGAATAGTAAGCCCAAAAACAGATAACTGAGCATGAAATGTACAGAGAACCTAGCACCTACTTTGAAGATAGAATAGTCTGGTGTGAACACACAGGTGACAGCGCCAAGAATGATGAGTGTGCCTAGTGTGATTTGAATAAACCGGTAATTGAGGATCTGATTTACCATAGTCTGCGGACAAATATAAGGGAATTTATCAGCTAAGTAAATACTTCATATTAAAAAAAAATTTAGAGCGTGTTTCAGATTTATTCATTCGACTTGTTTATACTTTTTCCAAGAAACGTCATTTAGCTACAGTTTTGAGCATCGACTATTCAAATGGGTTCAAAAATCAAATCCCCTAAAAACGATTCGCCAGTACGAAAGTCTTTTGAATATGCTCCACATCGCCATCCGTATTAAATAACTCAATCCAGAGGATATAAATCCCCATACGTGCCTTATTCCCGGCTGTGTCCTCGCCGTCCCATTTGAAGCTACCTGCTTGGCCCAATAATTCATTTTGCACTAAATCTTTAATCTGCCGCCCACGGGCATCGAAGATCGTCATGTTAACTAATTGGCCGCCGAGGCCGTCGTATTCAATCAGTAAAAAATCTTCAAAGCCGTCTTCATCTGGCGAAAATCTCGTCCGAGGCAAGATGAACCGATCGTCTTCGGAACTGACGGATTGAAAAAATTGCGAATTTTGGTAAGTTGGCGTGGCGAAGCCAACGTTGGCAGCCGCCGAATGCCAATTGGCCGGATCATCAGTCGGCGCACCGGGATCAATCCGTTCCAGAGAGACGCCATCAACATCATCAAGTAAGGCATTATGATAATTTTCCGTGTACGGAAACTCATCAATGACGCGTTCCCCCAGCAAGGCAGGAACATAAAGCACTGCGATATCTTCTCTACTGTCGTAAGTCGGCACTGGTGTCTGGCGTAGCGCCAATGAATTTTGGACAGTATAGCGCGCTTCAATATCTTCCGGGAAAGCGGTTACGGCCGCGTATTCCCCCGGAAATAAAAGATAACGCTCTTCCAATGGCGCTACTTTTTGTAACGTACCATCGATTAAGTTTCGACTGGCCAACACCAAATTTTCTAAGCTTAACACTTTGGAAGAGGTGTTATAGAATTCTACAAAACGTAGCCCTCCCGAAGCAGGATTGAATAAAAGCTCATTAATTACGATATCGCCCGCCTCAATAGAATCAGGTAACGCAAATCGGCCATTGTCGAAAAGGCCGATTGGATTTCCCAAGCAATCCGTTAATCCATCTGTCAAATTTAGCTCGTAAATCACTCCGCTTTCCAGAGGTGTATTTAAAAAAACGAGCACTTCTCGATTAAAGGGCGTTACGGTAAACGCAAGAGTTGCACTTAGCCCTTCCGAGAATTGATAATTCGCAGTATTCAAAGCTGCATTGATGTCGATATCTTTATTAAAGGTCAACACCAGGCTATTATCTGATACAGGGTAAATGTTCAACAAATCTGGCCCTTGGGTATCTGCAGAAATGGCTTCTACCGAATTC
>JANQQI010000116.1 GCA_028285085.1 Saprospiraceae bacterium
CGGTACAAGGCATAACCTCTCGAAATGTTTTTGCAGACTTAGGGCTACGCAAAAAAATAATTAAAGGAAAAATTATTTTAAATCTTAGTATTCGAGACATTTTTGCTTCCCGTATTCGGGAGAACGAAATTGATCAAACCGATTTTTATTTATACAATCGTAATTTCCGAGGCCGATTCATCACCTTTGGCTTGAGTTATGGTTTTGGAAAAGGGGACGCCATGGAATTTTCTGGACAAAAAAGATTTTAGAGAGCGTGTTTGTTTTAATACTTTGATAATAAAAAATCGCCGGGAAAACATCCTGGCGATTTTTTTATTTTTGAGTGCAGTATTTTTCTAAACAGCCTTTAATTGACGACTATCAATCAACTGCTGGAACATCTCTTCCATCGCTGTATTTAGTGGCCTGTAGTTTAAGCCTAATTCTTGCTTGCCTTTACGGTTATCCGCTTTCCAAGGCAAATTTATATTCCGACTGACTTCGCGGCGCGTCAGGCCGGAAGCGGGTGCCAGAAGCCAAACGAGGAACTTAGGCAACTGACGCTTGGGAATTGGATATTTTTTACCGTAGGTTGGCATAAGGTGCTCGGCGAGTTCGAGAAAACTGGTATTCTCAGCAGATACAATGTAGCGGCCTTTGGCCTCTGGTCGGTAAGCGGCTTGGACATGTGCTTCGGCAACATCACGCACATCGACTGCGCCGATATTAAAACCCGGAGCACCTAAGCGCATCGTGCCATCACCCATTTGTCGTACAATATCAAAGCTAGCCGAGGTTGCCTTGGGATTCGTTCCAGGGCCGACCACCAGGGATGGGTTGACCACGACCAAGTCCCAGCGATCTTGAGCATTGGCAATCATCCAAGCTTCTTTCTCTGCCATCACTTTGGAATATGAGTAGGCTTGGTGTGTCACGCTAGAAGAGGTATTCCAATCTTCCTCGGTAAAGACACCGTTTTTAGTGCCTTGTAAATCTTGGTTATCGCCGTAGATCGACGCACAGCTGCTCGTGAGTACAACCCGCTTGACAGACGCGGTACGATTGGCGGATTCGAGAACATTACGGGTGCCCTTGAGCGCAGGATCAACGAGATCACGTTGCTTATCTTTTACATTTAAGGTGAAAGGGGAAGCGGTATGGAACACCACTTCACAATCGGCCATGGCTGTATCATAGGCCTTTTCCGTGAGCAGGTCTGCTTTGAAGAACTTGATTTGCCCCGGCGAATTAGCGGCCATATCTTTTAAATGCTGGATCTTTTCTTTGTTGTCAGGGGCACGCACTGCAGCGTGCACAGTGATACCTTCATCTAGAAGCTGTTTGACCAGCCATCCTGCTACGTAACCGGTTGCGCCGGTGACCATGACGGGTTTTGCTTTGCTGATATTCATA
The DNA here is from genome assembly GCA_028285085.1 of Saprospiraceae bacterium. GTDB lineage: Bacteria > Bacteroidota > Bacteroidia > Chitinophagales > Saprospiraceae > JAHDHW01. The sequence goes on from JANQQI010000116.1 coordinate 1,396, forward strand.
ATGATTTTGGTTAATCTTGATTTAAGTAATAGGTTTTAAGAGTGAGTACTTACTTTATTTTTTGATAAAAAAATAGTTAACTGATTTCATATTTAGTCAGGATGCTTTGTCGTACGGCATCCAGATCATCAGGGCGTCGGAGTAAAACAGATACGGCTAAGCCATCAATCAACGTGATCACTACCTCCGCTTCGGCTGCCGGATTGGCATAATCCAGCTTGGTAAAAGCATCGGTGAGTGCGTGACGAAGGGGGGCGGCGAAACTGTGATCGTAGGTCTCTGTTTGCCATTTCAGGGCATAGATAAGTTTCCAAAAGTGGTAATGCTCAGCACTCATGCGGAATGGCAGCTCCAAAATACCCTGGACAACTGCCCTGGGATCGGACTTAGCGAGCACGCTTGCGTATTCCCGATAAGCGACTTCGCGACCGTGTTCCATAATCGCCTTGAGCAGGCCCTCTTTGTTTTCAAAATGACGGAAGATCAACCCTTCTGACACCCCAGCGGCTTTAGCGACCTTGCTGGTCGAAGTTGCGGCATACCCATATTCGGCGAATAGGGTTAGAGCTGATTGTAGTATTTTTTCTTGTTTATCCGTCATACGGTAGTAAGTGAGTAATTACTTACAAATTTAAAAGCTTTTTAATTAACGTGCAAGTGTGAATGGCCATTTATTAGTATAAAAACTACTAATAAAAAAACAACCCGATATGCCAAGCATATCGGGTCGCACCTAAAAATTGACCGTTGATAATTGAATCGGATTTAGTTATGCATTAAATAAGCGAGTATTATTCATTTTTAGCTTCGGAAGGACTAGCATTCATGGTTAACTTTGCTTCACCGCTAGTCTGTTTTGCTTTTGATTTGCAGCATGACTTAGACTTAGCCGTTGATTTTGCGCAGGTCTTCTTTTCTGTGCTAGTCGTCTTATTGTTGACTAGTTGAGCCTGACCTTCGCCTTTGCCAGTTGCTTGAGCGGTGGCAGTCCCTTTCTTAGCGCATACTTGTTGGCATGCTGCTTTTTGAGCTGGTGTACATTTGCTAGCGTCAGCTGTTGTACAGATTTTTTTGCAAGCCGCCATTTGTTCTGGGGTACACTGCTTGGTTTGAGCGGACAGATTGGTCATACCCAATAGACAGAACAGAAAACCGATAGTTAAACCTAACTTTTTCATAATTTTTTTAATAGTTTGAATTTCACTCAGAACCGCTGAGCTACCGGTGGTTTTGTGGGGGATATTTTAAAATTATTACTTCCTCATTGCAATACCTGCGAACAGACCTTGATCCGTTGCTGCCATAGTACTAAAGGGGGTAGCCATTGGCAGGCCGTTGCGGAGCATCGTCCAGCTGTGACCCTGATCAAAGGATTGGAAAATACCGTCGTGCTGTGCAGCGAAAAGAGTGGGGCCGATATGTTGCACTTCGAAAGTATAGAGGTTGAGTGGCGCCAACCCTTGATGAGCGGGTTCCCAACTTTGGCCATCATCTTTACTACGCATCAAGCCGGTGCCGAGCGGCATTGCATATAAATATTCTCCGTTGTTGGAGATATTATGAATCGTATATGGTTCGAAAATGTATTGCCAACTACTACCACGATCAGTGCTCATGATGACACCATCTACAATGCCGGCATATACCTTATCTTGCATTTTGGTAAAACTATTGATCTGTCGGTCGCCGTAAACGTGCTGCCAAGTGATGCCTTGATCTTCTGAAGCATAAATGCCAAAATCAGTTCCGGCGAGTAGTTTGCCATTTGTTTCAATTAAATCGCGAATAGCTGTACCACTTAGGTTGGTTTGAGGTGTCTCCCAGTTTTGGCCACCGTCTATTGATCGAAAGAATCCTTGTCTAAAGGTACCAATGACTAGTGCTTCTTCAGTGGCAACAATAGCGTTGATATCTACCATTGGTGGCAGCCCGGTTCGGCAAGCTTTCCAATGATCACTATTTGTTTCTAGTGAAAAAATGCCGTGATAGTCCGTGATTGCAAAAATCTGATTATTAAGTGTTGTAAATCCGCTGATGGTGGCGTCGTTTGGCAGACCCGAAGCGAAAGCGGACCAACTTTGGCCATTATCTACAGAGCGATACATGACGGAAAGTGCCTTGGCCTGCTGTGTTCCTACGATATCTACTAATTCAACCTTGATGCGTAAGGTTGAGTCAGGTGACAAGAAATCAGGGTAAATAGTACGTTGGCTCAAGTGTGGTGGAATGATCAATTCGCGAATTTCTCCTTTTTGCATGCCCGTAACACCTTCCTCCATGCCTTTCGTTACCTGATTCGCCCCCAAGGTAAAGGCTGCTGCTTGGCCATTAGTATAGGTCGAAACCAAAGCCTCATCGCTATGTAAATAGGTCATCATCTCATGGATCAAAACCTGATGGCCGCTTGTAGCGGGTGTCCCTTGTCCGGGGCGAAGAATGCTGTATTGCAAACCACTTTCAGTAGTCGTTACCGCTGACTTCTGCTTTGGCTCATCGCTGTTTTGTGTTGTGTGAGTGCAGGCAAAATTTCCTAGAAAGAGTGCCAGCATTAGAAACCAAAGAGTAGGATGGAGCTTAAAGGTAAAGTCGAGCATAATGTAAAACGATTAATGAATGGTGGTTTGAATTCGTGCTAATTGACGTTGACAAAGTTATCGGAGACTAGCGTGGGAAGCTGTTTTTTAGCTGTTATTCACTTGTTAAGGAGCTGTTAAAGACCAGAAAGACAGGGAATTATTCCCGTTTTTTGTAAGGAACTCAATTCAACCTATGTCTTTGAGCCGTACTTCTTATGTCATTATTGCGTCGACGCTGGCCTTGCTGGCCCTGATTCTGTTTCAAGTCAAGTGGATGTCTAATTCCCGGGCTTTGATCGAGGAGCAGTTTAACCGACAGGTACAAATGGCACTTTGCTTTGCCGTAGATAATCTGGGCGATGGCAAATTTGATTGTAGCTCCAGCAGCACTACCGGCTGTTCACCGATTTCACCTTTAGAGCCACTCGACGCTGGCTATGAAGTGGCTGCTGGAAACCGCTTCGATGCGGCTTCGTTGGATTCCGCTTTGGCCGTCGCGCTCAATTTTTATGATATCCAGCTGGATTACGAGGTCTACATCAAAGATCGCGGAGCCTTTAAAGATGGGAAGTACCCCAAGCATTCCTGCTCCTTGCTTCCACTAGCCAAAGACGACAAGCGTTTGCTCGTGGTCAACTTCACAGGCAAGGATAGTTATATCATGGGCAAGATGCGCTTCATGCTGATCTCTTCCCTCGTGATTTTACTCTTTATTACAACGGTGTTTGTTTTTGCCAATTATACGCTTTTGCGCCAAAAGCAATTGCGTAAGATCAGCCACGATTTCTTCAACAATATGGCGCATGAGTTTCGTACACCATTGACCAATATCAATCTCGCCAGTAGCTTATTAAAGCGGCGGCTGAAGGATGCCCCTCAGGAACAGCAATATTTGGATGTGGTCAAGAGTGAAAGTGGCAAGCTGATGCATCAATTGGAGCGGGTGCTGCACTTAGCGAAATTGGAAAATGGAGAATACCAATTAGAGAAAGAGGAAGTCGCACCGGAAACCCTCATTCGCCAAGCGATCGAAGATATGGCCATTCAGATTGAAGCTCGCCAAGCAGAGGTGGATCTCTGGGTGGAAGAATCTGACCTTCGTTTATTAGGGGATAGATTCCATCTGGGCAATGCGTTTCGCAATTTACTGGATAATGCTTTGAAGTATTCGGACTGCCCGCCGATCGTAAAAATTCGATTGTTTAAAAGAGAAAGTGGGGTAGTGATCCAATTCGAGGATCAGGGGATTGGCATTTCAAGTCAGGATCAAGACTGTGTATTTGAAAAATATCAGCGGGTGAGTATGGGGGACGTACACGACCGCAAAGGATTTGGATTAGGACTCGCTTACGTAAAAATGATCGTGGAACGTCACCGCGGTTTTATCAAAGTGTTTAGTGATCTGAACAAAGGAACACGCTTTGATATGTTTTTACCTACGAACTGAACCGTGCCGTTATGCAAACTAGCAAAAACATTTTGGTCGTCGAAGATGATCTGAATCTGGGCTTTCTGCTCATGGACTATTTAGAATCGGAAAACTTTCGTGTGAAGCTGTGTCGCGACGGCCTGACGGCCTGGCAACATTTTCAGCGCGACCACTTTGATATCTGCTTGCTCGATGTCATGCTGCCCGAAATGGACGGCTTTGACTTAGCTAGAAAGATTCGCCGCGAAAATGCCAGCATTCCTTTTCTCTTCCTGACGGCTCGGGCGCTCAAAGAAGATAAGCTCCGTGGCTTCGCCCTCGGCGGCGAAGATTACATCACTAAGCCTTTCGACGAGGAGGAATTGCTCTGTCGCATCAAGGTCATCCTGCGCCGAGCCGAGCAGAAAGCTATCATTGCTCCGCCGCCTACGCAGTTTACCATTGGTGATTATTGCTTCGACTACAACCGACAGGAACTCAAATACCACGATCAGGTACTCCGCATCACCGAAAAAGAAAACGAAGTATTACGCCTGCTTTGCCTCCACAAAAATCGCATCCTGCGCCGCGAAGAAGCCGTCGAAAAGATTTACGGCAAAAAAGATTATTTCCTCGGGCGGAGCTTCGATGTGTTTATTTCCCGCCTCCGTAAACTCCTCAAAAAAGATCCCAATATTTGTATCGAAAATGTATTTAAAGTGGGTTTTATTTTGAATGTGCAGGAGTGAGGTAAAAACGTTTTTTTAAATTAGTTTCTGCAAACTAAAAAATATTAGATTCATAATAGTTTTGAGAATTGAAGTCTCAAGCTTATGGTTGAGGTGAGGATATTTATAATTAAAACATAAGAGCTTCGTTTGGTGTAATATTCCCAATGATCCTAGTGGTAAGTATTGATTTAATTCATTAATTTTTTCTTGACTTGGTAAATCTTGTTCTAAAGAAGAATACCAGGCAAAAATATTTAATAGCATTAAAGAATTATTTGACGGAGGACCACTATCCAGATAAGCAATCTCAAAGTTCCAATAAACATTTTGCTCAGAATCGATGAGTTTAAAACATAACATTTTTTGATTACTGACTAATCGAAAGTTTTCAAAATTATATTCGTCAATGGTCTTTATGGTTTTCAATATCTGATCGAGCATTATATCAATTTTTGGATTGCCTTATCAATCTTGCTTTTATTTTTTTCATCACCAGGCTTAAGGCCTAAACTCTCCCGAATAGCAGAAGCCGTTGGGCCAGCGTCATTTGAGTTGCCGAGGACTGCCTCAACATAATTAATTAAAGAGGTACGCCTACTATTCAACCCAGCTGTATGCCATTCATGCCCAATTATGCTTGCAGGTATACTATCTCTTATTGTTTGTCTTAGATTAAATGAAGTAAATATTGTTGAAGCCAGTTTCAACCCTTTAGAAGACACGCCTGCAATAAGGCTTATTCCGCTTAGCATCGGGAAATATTTTCCAGCCCAATAGATCGTTTCACCAATACCTATGATGGTATCCGTAAAATCTTTGTAGAACTTGTCCGAGACACCTTTTGCCAGTAAAAGTAAATTATCTTTTGAGGTGGCTTTTCTTTTCTTTTTATTTGCTGCTTCAGTAAGTTTATAATAGTTCTGATAATCAGAATATACATCTATTCCTTTTTCTACGGCGGCGGACAAATTGGCTAATGATTTCCCTAAAGGCATTAGTTTTAAAAAATAACTTTCATCTGAAAGGCTATTTGCTCTTTGCCAACTGGCGAGAGCCCTTAAAATTGACAGAGATGTATTGCTAAGCTGCTGTGAAATAGATGCAATCCCAGACATTACATTTTTAGATCGATTTTCAGAGGTGATTTCATTCCATATTTTATGTGCAGTTTGGTAGACACCCTTAGTGGCCGTCAATGCTTTTATGACATCTGACATAAAAGTAGCTATTGCCGTAGGTACTGGGCCTGCAATTCCAAAGGAGTGTAGAGCTTCACTAGCTGTTCCTGTAACCGATACGAAAGCCTTAGTGCCGGCAACAGCCTTATCTGAAGAGGTAGATTTAGTGTCACTGAAAACACGGCCGGCCTCACTGATATCGCTACCGGTTGTTTTGAGATTAACACCTAATAGGCTTGTGGCTTTGGAATTGTCACTGCTTACTAAAGTTTTAGCTGCAACTTTTGCTACGCTGCCGGCAGTTTTTATTACCCTTCCACCCACTTCAGTCATTGATTTACCTTTTAGCACATCACTAGCGATTCCTGCAGTATTAGTTGCGAGGTCCATTTCTCCTCTAACTAGCCCTAAATCTGTGGATGATTCCTTTGAACCGTCATCATCTTCTCGTTGTACAACTGGGGATGAATGCTTTTTTTGTTGAAGAGTATTGGGTTCTTTAAAGCTCTTTGTTCGCATCGCTTTATCGCCCATAATGTCTGCTTCTTTTTCTAATCCTGCATCATCATTAATATTCACCATCCCTTTCATTTGCAGTGTTGGTTTCACTCTGCCTTGCTTTTGCTGGACGACATGCCAAGCTTCGTGCGGTAAGTGCTTTTCTTGTCCTGAGCTGATGTGAATATCAGTCCCTTGTGCGTAGGCATGAGCTTGTAATTGGGCCGGTTTGTCGGAGTTGTAGTGTACTTTCACATCGTCCATAGACAAACCAGACAGCTGTTCGATACCACTTTTTAATTGATTTGGTAACCCGGTTTGATTTGTTTTTTGCTGAAGGGGAGTGATTGCTTGATTAACGAACTCCTGATTTGCTTTTTGCTGGAGTACTTGAGGACTTTGATTGATCATATTCTTAAGTTGCCTTTGGGCAACAGATTCGGGCCGATGATCCGCAAACTGAAAAGTTGCTGATTTACTATCAGATAAATGCTCTTTTGGCTTGTCCTTTTTTGAATGGATATTTTCTTTTTCCATACCCATTAATACCCTAATCAACAAAACGTTCCCTGTTAGATTGTCCTTTTTTATAAAAAATCTTGAAAGATTATCTAATCAGATTCCCGGAACTAAACATTAGTGATGAGCTAATGAAGACTAATTTTAATCAAAAAAAGGCCAGCACACGCCTCCGTGTCACCGACCTCCAACTGGTTAATATGATTCTTAAGTGTCTTAAATTATGTTGTAGCGACTACCTTTTCTCTACCCAGCAAACGGTATAAAACCGGTACCAATAACAAAACAAAAGTGGTCGAGGTCAATAGTCCACCAATAATCGTCCAGCCCATCGGGGCCCACATGCTACCACCGCCTAGTGTTAAGGGTAGTAGTCCCAAGATAGTCGTCAAGGTGGTCATCACAATCGGGATGAAACGTACTTCGCCGGCTTGTTGAGCTGCTTCGAGTAGGGACTTGCCCTCGTCGCGTACCTGGTTGGCGTAGTCGACGAGAATGATCGAATTATTGATGGCAATCCCGATCAAGCTGATCAGACCAATAAAAGCGGTGAAGGAAAAGGACACTCCTGTCAGATACAATAGCAAGATGGAACCGATAATCGCTAACGGCAAGGCCGAGAAAATGATCAGGGGCTGTACAAATGATTTAAACTGGATGATTAAAACGCCCATGATGAGGATCAATGCCAGCATTGAAGCCACGCCCAATCCTCCGAAGGATTCTTCACGGCTTTCCAGCTCGCCTTTGAATTCGTAATAATAGCCTTCCTCCCAGTCGAGCTGGTCCATTTTTTCACTCAGGCTAGCCGCGACAGCATCTAGCGTAAAGCCATCAGCAACATCAGCCAAAATGCTCGCTACGCGATCCGTCTCCAAATGCGCGATTTGGTTCGGTGCTTCTTTGAACTCAATGTTGGCCAACTGCTTGAGGGGGACGAAGCGCTCGTTGACACTTTGCACATTGATCTTATCAAAATCGCCTAGCTCAAACTGGTCATCGAAATCGTAGCGCATCACAATATTGTATTCCTCTGCTTCCCGATCACGATACTTCGCGATAGGCATACCATTGACGTAGCTACGGATCGTCTTGTCGATTTGATAAATCGGAACCCCCAGCATCATTGCTTTGTCGCGATTGATATTGAAAAATAGGTCTGTGCTGCTGGTCGCTAGGGCATTATCCACATTAATAGCGCCGGGTTCATCCATGGCAATTTGCTCGATTTGCTGCGCGTAGGCTTCCAGTTTATCCAAGTCGTTACCGTAGATTTTAATCGCCACGGGGGCCTCGGACGGTGGGCCTTGTACGAATTCACGTATGTTGATACGGGCGAGCGGGTATTCACCCAATCGCTGGCGCAATTCGCTCAATATTTCGTAGAAGCGATCTACATCGTAGGACTTCAACATGACGAAGATCTCACCAAAGCTGTTTGAATAGCTTTTAGGATTAATATTGTAGTAAATACGTGGATTACCGTGTCCAATATTCGAAGCATAGTATTTTACTTCATCGTACTCTTCAAGGACCTCTTCTACATAGCGTACCACTTCATCCGTTGCGTCAAGATTACTTCCATTTGGTAAATCGACGGTGATGCGAAACTGTGGTTTTTCAGCCTTAGGGAAGAAGGTAACACCAACTAAAGGAAAGAGCATCATGGCCCCCACAAAGCTAAGAACGGCTCCACTGATCATTAGCCAAGGGTGGCGAAACGCCCAATTGAGCACACGACGATAAGGTCCCCCCACGAAGCGATTCATAGATCGAAAGGCTACAGTTTGAGCGGTATTATCGGTACGGCCTTCTTTGAGCAAGCGGCTGGCAATCAAAGGTGTCAGAGTCACCGCAATGATGAATGATCCAATTAGGGTAGCAATCACCGTAATTGGCAAGGCCTGAATGAATTCACCCGTGGTATCGGGCATCATGATAATCGGGACAAATGCCAGAATCGTGGTGAGGGTCGCGCTGAGCATGGGCAAGACCAATTGCGACGTTCCCTTGATAGCGGCTTCACGGCGTGAGTAACCCTGCTGCAAGTAACGCTCGATATTTTCAGTAATGGCGATAGAATTATCTACCAGCAATCCAAGTGCGACGACTAAGCCCGTAATCGACATTTGCTGCAGGCCGATACCAAAGAGGTCGACACCCCAAAGGCCAATGATGATCGAAAAAGGAATCGCCAGCATCACGATACCTGCGGCCCGAAAGCCCAGCACCAGCAAGATAATCAATCCAACCAGACCGATGCCTTGCAGGAGATTATTCATAAAACCATCTACGCGTTCTTCTACGCCCTGAGATTGATCGAAAACGTATTCGAGCTGCATATCACTGGCGATAGTCGTAGCTGCCAGCTTGGCTTTAATGGGCTCAGCAACGTCAAAAATATTCACACCTTCTTTCTGTTGCACCGTGACAATAACTGATCGCTGTCCATTGTAGCGAGCAGTGTAGCGGTCATCCTCATAGTCCAAATAAACAGCAGCGATATTTTTCAGATAGACAATCTTACCCATAAATGAGCCGACTACCGTATTGCGGATTTGCTCGATATTATCGTAAGCACCGGAGGTTTTGATGTTAAACGATTTGTTCGACACCTTGACCGCACCACCGGGGATATTAGCGTTGTTGCTTTGGATAGCTCGCTCCACATCATCCAGCGAGACCTGCATACTGGTCATCTTCACAGGATTCAACGCAATGCGTACTTCTTGCTCGGGATAAGCCTCGATCTTTACTTTGCGAACACCATTAATTTTTTCAATAATCTTTTTCAACCGTTCGGCTTCCTCTTGCATCCGGCTATACGGCGCCACCTCCGACACGAGAGCCAATTGAAAAATGGCTACCGTTGAGGTAGATTGTTTGATAAAATCAATATCGTATAAGTCTGCCGGAAGCTCTTCGCGGATACCATTCACCTGAGCTTGTACATCATCAAATTTTTCTTCGGGATCAACGCCATAGAAAAACTCAATTTCGGTAACCGCCACACCATCCGTAATGGTGGTGTTCAATTCTTTGACATCATCCATCTCATTGAGGGTCTCTTCAATAGGATCGACAACTTGACTTTCGATATCCTGCGGACTAGCGCCGGGATAGATAGAAATCACCATGGCCGCCGGGATGTCGAGTACGGGATCTTCCGAACGTGGCATGCTGAAGTAGGCACTGAGTCCCATCGCCAGCATGAAAACAAAAGCTGTAATGGTGAATTGATAATTTTTTATAGAAAAAGCCGGGACGTTCATTTTATTAGAGTTGGAAGGTGAAAGTTAAAAAGGCACTACTGCTCAACACTTACTGTTTCTTTGTCCTGTAAATAATTGGCGCCTTGGGCAACAACTGCATCATTGACTGAGAGTCCATCTTTGATCAATAAGTGATCTGCTTCCAGACGAAAAATAGCAACCTCTCGTCGTTCGGCTTGATTATCTTTTACGGTGAAGATGACAGCGCGATTTTGATCGGCGCTAACGAGTGCGTCCACAGGAATACTCAAAAGAGATTGAGTGCTTCGCGTTTGGATATAAACTTGTCCAATAAAGCCGGAGAGCAGTTTTTTGCCATTGGGGTTGACCTCGATTTCTACTTCGTAAGTGCCGGTGTAGGGATCAGCAATACTGGCAATTTCCTGCACCGTACCGTGAAATTGCTCTCTCGGATAAGCATCAAAGCTGATTTTGGCGGAGTCTTGTAAATTGACGTGGATGATATCTTTGTCAGTTAAGCTAACGCGAATCACCTGTGCCTTATCCTGTGAACCAAAAATGAAAATAGGATTTCCCGGGCCGACTAGTTCGTTTGCTTCGGCGAGCTTGCGCAGCACGAGCCCATTGGCCGGAGCGACAATGCGCGAGTGCGTGAGGTTAAAATTGGCAATCTCGCGTGAGCGCTCGCTAAAGGATAAGCCATTACGAGCGGCTTCCAGTTGATTGCGGGCATTATCTCGTTGGAGTTCTGCATTTTCGAGCTGTTCGAGAGTGGCGACGCTATCTTGGTACAGACCAAGGGCGTTGCGATAATCACGCTCGGCGATCTTTAGCGCCAGCTCTGCATTGTCGATTGTGATCTCAGCTTGTTGCTGACCAATGGCAGCTTGCTGTACCTGAGCGTCGATTTCCTGCAAATTCAACACCGCTAAAAGCTGTCCCTTTTTGACGTACTGGCCTTCGTTAACCATGATTTTTTGGATAATGCCGCCGGTTTTGAAGCTCAGTTTTAACTCCTCACGGGAAGCGAGCTGGCCGCTACCGTAGATGGTTTCCTGAAAATCAAGTTGCTCGGGCGCTGTTGTCTTGATCTTGCGAGGGGCTTTGGTGGTTTCACCTAGGTCTTCTTTTTTAAAACCAAAGGCAGTAGCAATTACGACAATCAATAGGGTAGGGATCAGAAAGAATATTATCTTTTTCATTTTAAAATGATTTATTCCAAAAGGGTGATGGATTCTATTTTTAAATGGGGCCTTTCCGGTTAGTTAATGGCTCTTTCGAGTTGTACTTGTTGAATTTGATAGTCAAAGCGGGCAATGTTTAGCTTTTGCTCGGCATTCGTGACCTGGGTTAGAGCATCGGTCCATTCTACCAGATTGGCTTGCCCCTGCACAAACTTTTTATTGACTAATTGGTAAGCCTTATTGCTACTCTTTAACTCCTTTTCGGCAGCAGTAACTTGCTGGCGCGCGGCTTCGAGACCATAATAAGCATTGATGACTTCCAGGCCAATTTGCTGGCGCGTTTCGCTGATTTGCTGCTGAATGACTTGGCGGTCGATCTTAGCCTGCTGGATTTTGGCTTTGTTGGGGCGGTCAAAAAGATTCCAACTCAAGAGCACCGATCCGAGGAAATAATCAGCATCGGCATCCACATTGAAGCTTGTGCCCTGAATACCGTAATCAGCCACCAGATTCAGTTGAGGTTGATAGTTGCTTTTGTGTAGTTTGATTTGATTATCTGATAGACTCAGATAGTGTTGTAGCTGTTGAAGCTCCTGTCGGTTCTGACCTGCGCGCTGGCGCGCGGCTTCGATCGAAAGGGCTTGTACGGGCATCTCCGCCGCTGTATCAATCATAATCTCTGCATCATAATCACGGTTGAGCAAGAAATTGAAATAGGCCTGCGCCATTTGTTGGTCCTTGACTGCAACGGCCAGCTGCTGCTCGATAACCTGTACCTCCGCTTCTGCCGCGTAGACCACATCGATGGTGACTTTGTGGTTTTTGTACAAACTCTCGGTGGTGCGTAGGTTCTCTTCGACCAGTTTTTTGGTATTATCAAATAGACGCTTCGCCTCATTGGCTTTCAAATAATTGAAATAGGCGGTTTTAACTTCTTTGGTGAGCTCTTTCCGGTAAACCTCCACGGAAATTTTTTCCATTTGGCTACTATTCGCTTTGATACGCTGATTGTATTGAATGGCCGCGTTATATACTGGCATCAGCAAACGTACCCTTGATTCTTGTTCTGTTTCCCGCAGGAAGTTAGTGGATTGGTTTTCAATCTTGGTATACTCCGGAATCGTTGGATAATCTGGATTTTGGCGGTTGAGGGAATTGATCAGATTCAAATTCTGATAAACAGGGTTCATCAGATCACCTACCGGGATTTCGAAGGTACGGCCACCACGAGCCACCGAGTAACGAGCTTCAATAGCTAGTTTGGGAAGATACATGGCTTTTGCTTCACGCAGCGCCGCCAGGCTTTTCTCGTAAGACAGTTGCTTTTGTTGTAATGCCAAATTAGAAGAAAGGGCCTCTGCAACGTAATTCTCCAGGGTAGTGGACTGGGCAAAACCAGATAGATAAAATAGGATCAGGAGGATGAAGGTGTTCAATTGCGATTTCATGCTAGTTTTATTTTACTGTCGCAATATCATCCGAAATACCTTTCGTGTCTAACCGTTTTGGTTGAATCGTTACAAATGGTAGTTGAATCGTTTAAGGAGGTGATTAAAATGTTTTACGAAATGAACGCTATAGTTGATGACGTATAAAAAAGGCAGGAAATAGACCAATACGGTTCTAAAACTCGGAGTTGGTGAGTATGGTGAAAAAAGGATTTTATAATTGGCTGAGTTGAGGAAAAGAATAGATTACACTTAGCCAAACGACAACGTATAGTTTACTGCCTATGGCGCTAGAGTAGGGAATGAAAAGCAGCATCTTTAGTGCTGCAAAATCCAAAAAATCGGGATGATCAGGATAAAAAACCAGATCAGTATCAGTGCCAGGATAGACACCATCGAGAATGTTTTTTCGCGGAGCATGGCTTCGATATTTAGAAAGTCGCGGGTAAGTGACATGATCTAAATATATTCTGTCGGGTGATTTTCCAGACAGAACGAAGCTTTGGGAAGGATACAAAAAAAGCCAACCAATGAATAGACTTCATGGTTGGCTTAAGTTGTATGATAAAGTTTAGAGAAATTATCGTGCCAATGTCGGTAATTTATCAACCCCTTATCACTTTTCTATTCTCTCATTAAAGTGCTGTTGGTAAGCTTCTTTTAGATGCTTACGCGCGAAGAAAATACGACTTTTCACTGTCCCCATCGGCAGTTTGAGCTTTTTCGTAATTTCCTCGTAAGAGTAGCCTTGGTGGTAGAGGCGGAATGGTACGCTAAATCGCTCGTCGATATCATCGATCAAGTGCTCAATGTCCTGAATATTGATATCGGATTCGGTCGTGTTTTCAGAAGATTTCTTGCTAAAAAAATAACCGCCTACCCCTTTGGACAAAATATTCTTGAAGCGCTTTTGCTTACGATAGTTGTTGATAAAAGTGTTACGCATGATCGTTTTGACCCATGCGACGAAATTGGTTCCGGCACTGAATTTTTCCTGATTCTTGAGTGCCAAAAATACGGTGTCTTGTAGTAAATCTTCTGCGTCGTTATCATTCTTGGTCAGACTGAAGGCGAAAGCCATCAGCTGATGGGTATGATGTTGTAGTTGAGAAGAAAATTCAGTTTGAATATGGTTGCTTGCGTTCATGCTTCATTGGTTTTAATTATTACAAATTTAACGTCCCTTCTTATTATTTATGTCTTTTTAATCCCGAATTGTCGTAATTATTAGATGAACGGTCAATTTTTGGGGATGAATCGTTTTGGCTATTGGGATATTGAGCGTAATCATGATATAAGGTATTGAAAATGAATAGATTAGAATATAATTAAAGATTTGGCTCTTTTCTTAGAATATTCTTTGGCTATTTGTATTGAATCTAAATAAAAAGCTTGTTGTTTGGTGTTTTGTAAAAATTATTACTAAATTGCACCAATTGATGTATATACATTAAATGTAAAAACATTTTTTCAAACGTGCAAAAAAAAATTATTATGAATCCAAAAGTAGTTCTTGGCCTAAGAGTTTTACTCGGTCTTTTTATGTTGATTTTCGGGCTTAACAAGTTTGCGAATTTTATTCCACAGCCGGAGATGTCGGGGGATGCGTTGGACGTTATGATGGGCTTTGTCAAATCGGGCTACATTATGCCGATTGTAGCTATTGTGGAGATCGTGGCGGGGATACTTTTATTGATTGGACGGTTTGTGCCTTTGGCGTTGGTCATACTTTTTCCGGTGATGCTTAATGCGTTGCTTTTTCACTTGGCACTTGATCCCGGGGGAGCTGCCGGTGCGGGAGTGGCGGTTGTGCTAAACATCATCTTGTTTTTTGCTTACAAAGATCGCTTCGCGGGAATCCTCAAAGCTTAAATCCCAGGATAAACCGTATCGGAGGAATGGTGGAACGACTAAGGTGGTTCCACCATTTTTGCTTGGTGTAGGTTGGCTACAAAATTTTATCTTTACGGGCATGCGTTATTTTGCAGAAATAGCCTATCGAGGAACCGCTTATCACGGTTGGCAACGTCAACCAAATGCCCCTTCGGTCCAGCAGACCATCGAAGAGGCCTTGGAGCTGATCTTACGCGAAACAATAGAAATTGTTGGCTGCGGTCGTACGGATACTGGCGTTCACGCTCGACAATACGTATTGCATTTTGACTGCGTCGAGGAATTACCTACCAATTTACTTTCCCGGCTCAATAAAGTCTTGCCACCCGACATTAGTTTTCACCGACTAGCACTAGTTGATGCGGCCGCTCACGCGCGCTTCGATGCTCATCATCGGGCCTATGAGTACCACCTTCGTTTTAGAAAGGATCCTTTTACCACGCAGACCGCTTACTACTTTCCTTTCGCTACACAACTTGATCAAGAGCAGTTGGACGCAGCTGCACGCTTGCTATTAGAATACAGTGATTTCTTTCCATTTTGTAAAACCCACTCGGATGTAAAGACGATGCGTTGTGAGTTGTATCGCTCGGAATGGGAAAGTGTCCCTAATGGATTAGTCTTTCATATCGCTGCGAATCGCTTTTTGCGCGGAATGGTCAGATTGATTGTGGGCATGTGCCTCAATGTCGGGCAAGGCAAAATAGAATTATCAGAGGTGCGGCGCGCGCTTGATACGCAAACGCGCTTGACCAAAAGCTACAGCGTTCCTCCCGAAGGACTGTTCCTCACTGATATTCGTTATCCATTCGAGTGGTAGCCTACCACACTTTCCACCAAGGCTTACTGACAGATTGTTCAAGATTCGCGATGCGGTAATAGGGAACACTGCGTGCGCCAAATCGCTCTGCAAAGAGATTCGAGGAATTAAAATCGAGGATCATTGGTCGGCCAGCGTGGCTGCGCAGCAGATTGTCGATCAGTAGCGATTTGGCCCCGGTTTTCTCAGCATCTGGGTGAGCGGGGAGCAATAGAATCATCGCGCGGCCGTGACTGTAGAGGATGAAGGTGGCCGCCAGGAGTTGTCCCTGACGATCGGTGATGCCTTGTGCACTGCCCCAACCACGGTGTAGAGCATTGTACATAATACGTTGGTAGGCGTGAAAGGCTTGCTCCGTGGCTGGACTTTTTGCGGCCTCATCCCGATATAGTTTGGCAATGATTTCGGGCTTAAGGGTAGAGGCCGGGATTAGCTCGGCCGCTTCTGCTAATTTCAAATCTTGCTCTGCTCGGGGCAGATAAGCTTCGCGCAATTGCTCGTAGGTATCTTGCAGAAAGAGTTGATAATTGCGTTGCTCCATTTTGGGAAACGCCAAACTATCTGGGGGTTTGATGCCCTCATTGAGCTGGAAGGCTACCTGCTCGTATTCCGAAGGAATCGCTTCGAGAAAAGCAGAGGTGCGCTTGGGTGATAGCAAGTGGATAGAGTAAATACCCGCTTCGCGAATCAGAGTAGGCTGCTGCAAGCGATTGGGAATTTCAGTAACAAAAAGCGGTAGAACCGATTCGTAATCACCTTCTACCAGAGCATCCCATTCTTTGGCTACGGTATCCAGATACCATTTATAACCAAAAATATTACCGTTAGTGGCGTAATGGACACAGCTGTTCCATTTTGTTTTATCAATATCTTGATGTGCTATTCTTTCTATTTTCATCTCAATACACGAACAAGTAAAATCAGAGAAGGTTGGGTATCCACCTACCGAAATTTATAATGGACACGAATCCCGGCATATACGTTACGCGGTAGCCCCGGATAATAATAGCGTGGCGCAGCTCCTCCAAAACTGGAAGCGTTAATCTGAAACATGCTGGCGTAGCTTTCATCGAATATATTATTAACTCCCCCGAAGGCTTGCAGGGTGAATTGTTGTAAAAACTCGAATTCGACCCCGGCTTGAAAATTGAGCAGTTGATAGGCCTCAGAATAAAGAGAATTATCATCTCGCAAGGGGAGTTCATCCACAAACTGATACTGGACATTGAAAAACATCGGCTCAATATTAACTTGTGCACTGTAATTCAATTGATGTTGGGGAATGCCGGTAAGCGCATTACCAGAATAATCTTCGTTACCGTCCACAAAATCCGTAAATTCATAATCCGTGAAAGTATAGCTCAGTTGGTGCGTCAACCGATGCGTTTCGATAGCACCTAGGTCATGTGTGTAGCTCACGGCTAATTCCAAGCCGTTATGTTGGGTCTCTCCGGCACTGAATCCTATGAACTGATCTTCAACTTGCCTGCTGACTAGGAGATTTTCGATTTGCATGCTGTATGCACTTAGGATAATAGAAAAATCATCGCCCAACTGCCAATGGTTCGTCAATTCTATATTCCAGCCTTCTTCTATTTTTACATTTTGATTCAATAAACCACTTGGTAACTGTGCTTCTTCTAGCGTTGGAATAGCGGTACCACGTGCTAGTTGGAGAGAACTTTGCCAATGGAGTTTCGATAGATTAAAAAGTTGATGCCACTTGATATCCCCGCGAAAATAAGGGGATAAGCTAGACGGTAAAGTGCGTTGGCTGAAGATGTTAGAGGAATCAGGATTGAACCGGTCTCTAATCAAATACTCTGCTTGTAAGATATTGATCCCTATAGAGACATTCCAAGCAGATTTAGGTGATAAATCTGCTTGGAGGTAGCCTTGGTATTGATTGCGATCCTCTCGTATATCGGAAAACTCGGCGCCACGATTTCCGGAGCCATAGACTTCATTCAGTTGCTGATCGTAATCTTCGAGTAAAAAATAACCGCCAAGCGTCAACTTCAATCCTTTCACAGCGTGGGGTTTGAGCGTCCAATTGGAGCGGGCACCAATCAGGGAGCTATTTTCTCTCAGTATATTAAATGGCCGGACTTCGTAGTTACTTCGGAATCCGGCAAAGATCGTTGAGCTTTGTTGTAAAGTCGAGTGAAAGCGCGCAGTGTAGGTACCCCCAGCTAGCAATCGACGATAACTTTCCGAGCCTTCCACGCTGGCCCAATTTGGGGCCGCTTGCGTCGGATTGTTTTCAAAATCTTCGAGATTTAACGAACTGGGTATAGCTGCTCGGAGTCGGGTAAAAGTTCCTACAATGGTGAGCGCTTCGTTTTTATTGATGCGTTGCTTATAAACAGTGGAGAGCCCGTAACGTCGGAATCGATTGTTATCTCGGTAGCCATCACTGATTTGATCATGGAGATTGACCAAGAGTAGATGGCGATTATCGGGGGCGTGTTTCAGGCGGAGTGTATTTCGGCGCAAGCCATAGTCGCCAAGCGTACTGCTCGCGGTCAAAACTGATTGTGCATCTCCGCCTAGCTCCGGAGTAGATAACTGGATTAGTCCACCTAGTCGGGCGCCGAGAGTCGAAGGGGTGGGGCCGCGCAGTACCTGAATACTGCCTAAAGTCGATAAATCAAAATCCTCGAGCACGAGTTCGCTGTTACCATTGTTGAGTGGGATGCCATCGAGGGTGGCTTCGAGGCGATTGGTGCCAAAGGGACTGCGGCTACCGACACCCCGAATGGCAATTCGGTTGGTGTTGAGGGCGCCTTCTTGCATAAAAACCCCCGGTACGCGATTGAGTAAAGGGGCATAGGACGATTCATCGTTGCTGGCCAACTCAGCTGTCGTCAGTTTGGTCTTGACAGGTAGTATTTCTGTGTGATTTTCAAATTGCGTGCTTAAAGCGTAGAGATTTACCATGGCGGTTGAAAAGGCATTCGGCTCGAGCTGGATAATCACGGCACCACTTTTCGGTATTGGGACTGCTTTAGGGATATGACTTAAATGATCGATATACAGACTATCGCTATCGGCGCAGGTGATTGTGAATTGGCCCAATGAATCTGAGAATACGCCTCGTTCTTGTGCTATACAACTTACTTCGGCACTTTGGACGGCTTCACCATCCGTATTGTAAATAACACCACTAATCGTTTGTGCGAGTCCTGCTGTAGTTAGCGTAAGTAACAAGTATAACACACCGGACAACCGAATCCATAACATAGCGATTCATATTTTTTGAAAAAGAAAGTAGGTGCTCTTAGAGTAAAATCAATGCTTAAAAGGCATCGAATAATTTTGGAAGGTACAAATTTTATTATTTCTTCTTTTTTGACAAAATGGATGGTTCCTAAACCTCACTAAATAGAAGTTGTTCACAAATGGAGGTTGAAATGGATTGTAAGTATTTGGATTTCAAGATGAAGCTTGTTTTGAGTTTCGTACATGACATGTACGGGCCGAAAAATAGCTGAAATATTGGACTTCAAGGACTTGCAAGACGTTCTTCTATCTATTTTTAAACAACGTCATATCTCGGACAAGATGCCAAAACGTTTGACTAAGGATTTTTACCAGCGCGAAGATGTCGTGCAGATTAGCAAAGAACTATTGGGTAAAGTACTCGTCACCACATTCGATGGGCAGCGTGCCGCGGGTCGGATTGTAGAGACCGAAGCGTACCGCGGCCCCGACGACAAAGCCTGCCACGCTCATAATAATCGCTACACCAACCGTTCAAAGATCATGTTTCGCCCCGGAGGGCGGGCCTACATCTATCTTTGCTATGGCATCCATCATCTTTTTAATGTAGTGACCGCCTTTGAAGGCATGCCCCACGCGGTCTTGGTAAGAGCCGTGGAGCCGCTAGAGAATATCGATTTGATGCTGGCCCGGCGCAATTTCACTGCCGTCAAGCCACAATTAACGGCCGGACCGGGCGTTATGAGTAAGGCACTGGGAATCACCCGCGAATGGACCGGCCTGGATATGACGACATCCGACAGCCCCATCTGGCTCGAAGATCACGGCGAACAAATCTCCGACCAGGAGATCATCGCTAGCCCAAGAGTCGGGGTTGACTATGCGGAAGATCATGCACTATGGCCCTGGCGCTTCCGCATCAAAAATAACCGCTGGACCAGCCCTGCAAAGTAAATATGACGTATTTAGCAGCAATGGTTCTTTCGGTGCCGTTCCTTTAATGTTTAGTGATTTATTTTAAAATAAATCCACTCCTCACACTATATTACGGGCATCCATTATCGAAAAATCCCTGGTAAATTGTTATATGGGAGTTTATGCCACGCTTATCTTTAATGTTTTGAAACCACGGTATCCTTATATGAAGTGTTTATCTACAGTTTTATTTTGGTGTTTGGGCTTATTTGCGGTCACAGCACAATCTGATTCGTTACGCAACCACGATTTTGTTTATTTACCCAATATCCGCGCGGTGCAATTTCATCTGGATGGCTTACCGCTTACCAATCCTATCCTTAATCTGGGAGCGGGTGGGCAGTTGCGACTCGCCTTTGATGACCTCAACGAAGATGTTATGGATTATGTCTATGAAATTGTCCATTGCGATCAGGATTGGACCCCTTCTGAATTGGATGAGCTGGATTTTCTGGATGGTTTTAACGGAGAGCGGATTGAAGAATACGACTTTTCCTATAATACCCTTCGCGATTATACGCATTACGATTTATGGTTGCCAAACGAGGACGTCCGCTGGACGGTATCGGGTAATTACCTAATACATGTTTATGAGGATGACGAACGTCGACGCCCGGCGATTACCCGTCGCTTTATGGTAACCGAATCCATTGTGCGGATTGCGAGTGAGTCGGTGGCCCCCAGCCAGGTGAGCAAATTTCGTACGCATCAGGAAATTGATTTCTTAGTAAATCACAAGGGCTTTGAGATTCGCAATCCACGACAGGAAATCACAGCGGTGGTCTTACAAAATGGGCGCTGGGATAATGCCGTTACGGATCTCAAGCCAGCTTTCATTAAGGGAGAGGATTTGATTTTTGATTTTCAAAATAAAATTGTCTTTTCGGCTGGAAAGGAACACCGCTTTGTTGATTTACGCACCTTTCGCTATTTGACGGAACGTATGGCTGATATCCGGGAAGAGCAAACCCACTACGATGTTGTTCTCAAAAAGGAAGGATCGCGAACCTTCCAAAACTTCCGTTCTTATCAGGATTTGAACGGTAAATTCGTTATTGAGCACTTGGAGCGCCCCAATGGTGATATTGAAGGGGATTATGCTAGTGTATTTTTTGCCGTTGGTGTGACGCAGGAGTTATTTGACACTGAAGTATATTTGGTAGGTAATTTTACAGACTGGCTCATCAAGCCCGAATATAAAATGGTGTACAATCCGGCAGTGGGGGCCTATGTGGGCCGGGTTTGGTTGAAACAAGGGTTCTATGATTATCTGTACGTTGGACTCACGGAAGGCTCAACCGAACCGGATTATGAAACTTTTGAAGGGAATTGGCACGAAACGGAAAACGAGTACCAAATTTTAGTATATTATCGGCCGTTCGGACAGCGTTTCGACCGCCTAATCGGGGTACAAACCTTATCCGTTAATCGGTAATTCAACGCTTATTTTATGCTGCTCTTATTTGAAGTGAAATCACCTTTATCGAAACGAATGGAGGTGTAAATGTGAGTTTTAATCCATAATAAGCAACCTTTGATATAAATAATTGCTCCTTTAGGCCGGGCAATTTTTAGTATTGCAACGTTCATCAAAACAACCACACATGTATATGAAAAGCCTACTCTCCCTGTTATTTAGCAGCCTGTTTTGCTTGATCACCCTTTCCGCACAGGATAGCTGGTCATTGGAAAGATGTATTCAATATGCAACACAAAATAGCATTTCGATCAAACAGGCCGAAGTGACGGTACAGAATAGCGAAGCGACCCAAAAGGGAAATAAATTTGCGCGTCTTCCGAATCTGAATGCACGTACATCCGGTGGTTACCAATTTGGACGTACCATTGACCCGGCTACCAACGTCTTCTCGAATCAGTCGATTGGTTCGAATAGCATCTCTTTGGAAGCGGGCGTAACTCTGTTCAATGGTAACCTGATCAATAATTCGATCAAGCAAGGGAAATTAGATATTGCAGCAGCTCGTGCCGACGCTCAGGATGCTGTCAATAATTTGTCGCTTAATGTTGCTGCTGCTTACCTCAATGTCTTATTTGCCGAGGAGCAACTCGACAATGCGCGTACTCGCTTGCAGCAATCACAAGCTCAACTGGAGCAGACCGATAAGCTCATCCAGGCAGGATCGCTTGCCGAAAATGAACGCTTCCAGATTTTGGCTCAGATTGCCACCGATGAGCAGGCCGTTGTCACTCAAGAGAATAATGTGACCATCGGTTACCTTGACTTGAAAAATTTAATGCAACTCCCACCCGAGGAAGAGCTGAAGATTGAAAAACCTGAGGTATTACTACCCGTGATTGACCCCACAGGTTTTGAGTTAGGATCGGTGTATAGCCAAGCCTTGTCTACCCAGCCCATTATTCGTGCGGGTGATTTGCGAATTCGCAGTGCACAGTTGGATGTAGATATTGCCAGAGCCGGAATGCTTCCTTCTCTAAGCTTATTTGGAAATCTTCGAACGGATTATAACAGTAAGGCCCTGGATTTCGCTGCGCCAAATCTGGATAACGCACAACTTGTATTTGGCCCCGAACAACCCGTGCAGATTGATGGTGCGAACGCTTTATTGAGTGAACAAAATTTGATCGGTGTGGATTTTCCCAATCGCAAATACACTGATCAATTGTCCGATAACTTTGGTCAGAGTGTGGGCGTGAGTTTGAATATTCCAATCTATAACAATCACCGGAATGTGGTTGCCATGGAGCGGGCGCGGTTGAATATCATTAATACAGAATTAACCAACGATCTTAATAAACAACAACTTAAAGCGAATATCCAACGAGCGATCGCCGATGCGAAAGCGGCTCAAAAGGCTTTGAACGCCGCCGAAAAATCAGCAGAGGCCCTGACCGTTAGTTACGATAACTCCCAAAAGCGTTTTGGCTTGGGCGCGATCAATACTTTCGAACTAACCACGGCGAAAAATCAGTTGGATCAAGCAAAAATCGATCTTACCATTGCGCGATTTGATTACCTGTACAAGGTGAAAATTGTAGAATTCTATCAAGGTAAAAAACTTAGTCTTTAAGCAGTAAAGTCATTTAACCAAGACCACATCTCTTAAGGGCTGGTATCTCCGCTACCCGAAAGGTTTGAAAATGCAGTCTGTGCACTGATATTTTCGCTTTCTTTCTGTGTAGTTATACCTTTATGCTATCAAGTATCACATTATTGCTTCCGAAATTATAACATCAAACAAAATGGCAAAATCGAAAAATAACCGACTACTGTACCTTTTATTGGGGCTACTGGCTATTATTATTTTACTGGCCTTTATCAAAGGTAAATCACGGCCCCGCGGCACTGAGGTAAGTGCCGAAACCGCCGCCATCAGAACCATTAAGGAAACCGTTTCCGCTAGCGGAAAAGTCTTTCCGGAAGTGGAGGTGAAAATCAGTTCTGACGTCTCCGGAGAAATCGTAGATCTTTTTGTTGAAGAAGGTGATTCTGTAACACAGGGTCAACTCCTCGCGAAAATCGATCCCGATGCGTTTCAATCACAAGTAGAAAGAGGCCTTGCCTCAGTCAACAATGCCAAGGCTCAATTAGCGAATGCGAATGCGGGCATCGAAAGAAGTCGCGCTCAGTTGACGCAGGCTGAAGCTCAAAAGGAGCAGATTGACGCTCAGCTGGTCAATACACGCGCCATCCACGAGCGTAATATTGGTTTACACAAGGAGGGCGTTATCTCAGATGCTGATTTTGAAGCCTCTCTGTCAAATCTACAAGCCCTCGAAGCGAATCTTCGGTCTTCCGTAGCCAATGTCGCGACCTCAAAAGCTAATCTCGATGCTTCTAAGCAAAGTGCTAAGGCGGCAGAATACACGATCAAAAGTAATGAGGCTTCTTTGAAAGAATTGCAGACGAGCCTTCGTCGGACGACCATCTACGCGCCGACCTCGGGCGTCGTTTCCCTCCTCAATGTCGAGCAAGGGGAGCGCGTCGTTGGAACCTCGATGATGGATGGAACCGAGTTGATGCGCCTGGCCAACCTCGATGCAATGGAGGTTCAAGTGGATGTAAGCGAGAATGATGTCTTACGTGTCTCTTTAGGCGACAAGGTGGATATCGAAGTAGATGCCTATTTGGATCGTAAATTCACCGGCGTGGTGACTCAGATTGCAAATTCTGCGAGCAACAGTGCGACGGCGGCTTTAACAACGGATCAGGTGACCAATTTTGTAGTGCGTGTGCGCATCGATCCCCCTTCTTACCGCGATTTGATTTCACCGACCCAACGCT
This sequence comes from Saprospiraceae bacterium, assembly GCA_028285085.1. Taxonomy (GTDB): domain Bacteria; phylum Bacteroidota; class Bacteroidia; order Chitinophagales; family Saprospiraceae; genus JAHDHW01. Next base: position 25,345 of record JANQQI010000116.1, read on the forward strand.
CACCTTTCCGTCCAGGAATGTCCGCCTCGGTTGAGATTTATACGGAGACGCGTAGTGATATTTTGAGTATCCCAATTCAAGCGGTTACGACGCGGGAAGAGGAGGATGAAAAAGATAAAGGTAAGCCGAAGAAAACGGACGAAGATAAAGAATTGAAGGAAGTGGTCTTTGTTTGTCGTGGCGATTCCGCCATTATGGTTGAGGTGAAAACTGGTATCCAGGATGATGAGTATATTGAAATCTTGAATGGATTGAAGGAAGGGGAGGAAGTAGTGACCGGTCCATATAATGCTGTTTCTCGGAAATTGGACGATGGCGATATCGTTCGTAAGGTTTCCGAAGACGAATTATATAATCGTGAGGAGTAAACGCATTTTTGAGACTTGCTCTTTAGCTTGAAACAATAGTGTTTGTAGATTCAATTAATAATCTTCAAAAATACGCTAGGTTTAGTATGACAGTAGACAAATGATGATGAGTTAGTACTTTATACCAAACGCATTGCGTTTTTAATTGTCTAACTTAGAGGTATTGGATTATAAAAGAGAACATACTATCGAAACGACGACACAAGCTTTACTGATCTTCATTAAGAACGCCGTAGCCGGGAAGGTGAAAACGCGCTTGGCGAATACGGTGGGGGAGACTAGAGCCTTAAGTATCTATCGGGCTCTATTGCAGCATACGCGCAATGTTGCCCTCGGTGTCGAAGCGGATCGGCAGTTGTTTTATAGCGATCAAGTGGAAAGCAACGACGAATGGCCGGCCGAAGATTTCGAAAAGTTTGTGCAACAAGGCCCCGATTTAGGCGCACGCATGCACGAAGCCTTTCAGAGTGCTTTCAAGGCTCACGATCGGGTCGTCATTATTGGTAGCGATTGTGCGACCCTGACCTCACAAATTGTCAATGATGCCTTTGCGGCGCTGGAACAGCACGATTTCGTCATTGGGCCAGCCTTAGACGGTGGATACTATTTGCTGGGCATGCGCTTTTTTACACCAGTCTTATTCGAAAATGTCACCTGGAGTACTGATTCCGTTTTTACTCAAACTATCAATAAGATAAATACACTGGGACAAAGCTATACGCTGTTGCCAGAGTTATCCGATATTGATTATGAGGAAGATTGGAACAAGTATGGATGGGTGTTATAAAAAGATTTAAAATCATCACTTCATCGTAAAAATAAAGCCGCTCGGAATGTATCGTTCGAGCGGCTTTATTTTATTTTTCTTTTGTCAGAACCTTATCGCGCTTCTTGCTCAATGTAGGCGCGCAAATCTTCCATTTGTTGATTACTCATTTTTTCTTCGGTGTACTGTGGCATGTAAGCCCGCTTACCCGCCATCGGTGAAGTGCCGTAACGACTGACTTGATAAACCGAGTAGCGCGTATAACGTGCAAAATGCTTTTTCAAGTAACGGAACGTATTTTTTGAATCATCGAGATGGAAAAAGGAGTAGCGCTTGTTTTCGTGACAATGCTTACAACTTAGGTCGTAAACCAGCTTACCATTCTCAGGATTACCCTCAACACCAGTGTAACCCACTTTGCGATCTTCCGGCGGCTTGACAAAATGCGCAGGTACGCCGGGCTGATAATAGCTTTTGATCAAATCAATGCTGGCTTGGTCCTTTTGCCCATTCTGATGTGCGGCCACTTTCTGCTGGAGTTGGCTAAACGCCTCGGGTGACATATCAAGATCTTCCATGGTTAATTCCAGGGTCCAGAGATAACGCAATACTGATTCCAATTCCCAATCTTTCAGGCGGCGACCTTGCGAACATTCAATGGCGCACAGCTGGATCGCTTCTCGCAAATTATTTCGCGTAGGAGCGACCAAATCACCGTATTTTTTTTCATAATCATCATTATAAAAAGAGATACGATTCACGGCCCCGTGTAAGGTTGTGCCTTGTAGAAATGGAATGCCTTGTTGCTGGGCATATTCGAGGCGAGCTTGCGGATCGCTCTGCCGTAAATCCGGCAACTCCTTTTTGATATTGTGGCAAGAGGTACACACGAAATGTGCACTTTGCTTGCTGGTTTTACCACCCGAGGGCTTCTTCGTGATCCCTTTTAAGACCAAATCTGCGCCCTTTTCGGCGCTGGCGCCGGCGATAGCTTCATCAGGGCGATGATTTGGTGCGGGCTCACCGAAGTGTTGCAAGACGTCCCAAACGGGGGTATCCTGAGCGATCTGCAAGCCTGCGGGCTCACTCGGCCGCAAGCTCACCAAAAGCAATCCGGCTACGATGATCGAACAAATAAGTACAATTTTTTTCATGGGACGGCTTTTAGAGATTAAACGTTCGGGAAATGGTGAAGCCTAAGCGGAATTGGCGATCGCCCCAATTAGAGCGCGTGTTCGGAATATAATCCGTTTCTGAAATTCCGGTTGCATTAGTGAAATTAATCTGGAAAATATGGCCACCCGTTTCGATTTCCAAGCCAATGCCGATTGGTGGATAAAAACCATTGTCGGACGTTCGTAATTCAGAGAAAGGGAAAGTGGCGTCGGCGATAATGCCAAATACCTTATTGATTTGAATACGGGTCGCGACCCCTAGACTGATGATACCGTTTTCATCATCGAAGGAAACCACATTGCGGTGCGTATAAGAAGGGATGAGCTGCAGTGAAAAAGCATCCGAAAATTTACGGGCCAGCAATAGCTGAGCCGTATAAATAAAACGGTGGGCCGTCTTATCAAAATGATTCAACGATTCCGGGTTTTCCTCGTCGCGATCCATCGTAGAAACCGAAGTAATACCTACAAATGTCAGCGTAAAAGGCATTGAATCATCGGTCTTCTGGTGTAGAATCCGGTACTTCAGTGTACCGTTCACCAAGCGTGAGAGAGGACCAGAGCCTTTGGTACGATCCAGGCCCACGGTAATATTATTGGTAATACCATAAGCCGCGCCAATCATGACATCCTGTGCCGTTTCCAGTCCATAAAAGGTCGACCAGCCACCACCGTCCCCGATCAGATCCCCGAAGCGGTGACCGATACGGATATCGAGCTTGCGTTTGGTAAGCGTTTCGACCGAGTGAGTATTGATGATGCGGTAATCCTTGAAGGTTTGATAGGTAAAATCTTGTGCGCCGAGGCTTAAGCCAAAACAAAGGCTCAACACCACGAGCAGTGTCCGTCTTTTTATCATGTTAATAATTGTTTTCAATTTGATAGTTTAAAACAAAGGGGAGTTAATTTTCGGGGTAACCACTGTCGATCCAGCACTTCATGATCTCAAATTCATCATCGGTGAGATCTTTAGGACCAGGATTGGTATCCCAGTTGGGGGGCATCCCTTGGTCGGGATCATCGCGCAAGACGACTACGTAACGGCGAAGGCCTTGATCCGTAAATTCATTTTGCATACCGGCGTAGGTCTCGTAATTACCGGGGGCACCTCCACCATTCACATGGCAGCCGGTAATGGCACAAGTACGATCGATAATGTCTTTTACAGCACCATTGTAGGTAGCGTCTAAAGTCTCGCAAATATCGTCTGGTTGCGGTTGATCCAGCTTATCCGTGGTACATGCGGTTTGACTGATAAAAAGCGTGCCCAGTAAGAGTCCACAAAACAGAAGTAGGTTCGTTTTCATCGTTTTAGGATTAAAATTTCAATAATCGAACATAATAATACGACACAGGTCGCAGAAATACTTTTTACGCGTTTAATCAATTTAGAGAATTGTACAATACTAAACTAATTAAAGAAACGTGCATTTAAAACGATCTATATAATAGGGTTGTTGACCAAATCATGGGTCTAAATGATGAAATAGTGTAAACCATTAGACCTTTTCGCTTGTATTAATAAAACGAAAACGCGTATTTTTGCTATCCACGTCAAATCCTTGAGCAAAGGTGTAAGAGTAGATGAGTCATCAGTGACCAAAAATGTTCTTGTTGTGCTACGCTTGGGGTGATAATAAGACGAAAATACGGAATTTTTTAAGAGTTAAAAAACGATAAATTTCTAGAAATCTAAAAATAATTAAATATGTATCCTGCTGAATTAGTTGCTCCCATGAGCCAGGAATTAAATGCAATTGGAGTAGAATCACTCACCACTCCCGAGGCGGTAAGCAACGTTTTGGATAAAACCGACGGCACGGTCCTTCTCGTCGTCAATTCTGTCTGTGGCTGCGCTGCGGCTAATGCCCGTCCCGGTGTGCGCATCGCCCTCGGTAATGATAAGGTCCCTGCGACCCTGACAACGGTTTTCGCTGGTGTAGATCGAGAAGCGACGGCCAAAGCACGTGAATTTATGCTCCCGTATCCACCGTCTTCACCATCTATTGCTCTGTTTAAAGATGGTAAGCTGGTCCACTTTTTGGAGCGCCACCATATCGAAGGCCGTTCAGCGGAGATTATCGCCGCTAACCTAAAAATGGCTTTCGACGAGTACTGCTAGTCATTGAATAAGCTCTAAACGAAAAAGACCTTGCTGTATGATATACAACAAGGTCTTTTTTTATGCCGCTAAAAAAGTAGCCTAACTTTGATAATAAGTTGAGGCAATCCGCATAGCGCGGAAATTAGTGGCGGAATATTCCCCTTCATTCGAACTCGTCCATTCGTATACTAGATTACCTTCTGCATTGCCATCATCAGTAAGTACGAAGTTGGCATTTTTGTAAGTAATGGATATCACATTTTTGGAAATAGAACCAGCACTTGTGATTTCACCAGACGTTGATACCGTTACCGGAGCGTAATCATCAACACCATAACACGCACCATTAGAGTTGACACTAAGATTAAAGACATAGTAGTCATCTGAACCAGCTGGCGTCCAACTGGCAGAACTGGCAGAACTAGCATCCATATATTGTAGGATAGGAATTTTCCCTTCACCGGGAGGAAGAATGCCCCAAATTTTACCACCACCGTAGTCGAAATCTACAAGTTGCATAGATGGATTATCGTAAATTACAGTTGATGTTCCATTGGTGTCCATGGATCGGAGGGCACCATCAGATCCGCTTAGGTAAATGCAGCTACTACCAGTGTAGCCTGCGATTTGTATGCCACCTGGATCTGGCGTATTGATTTCATTCCAATTTTGGTCGCCGTCGCTCCAAAATAACTTAGCGCCACCGCCATCAGGGTCAGGATTAACGCTGAGTGCCCAAATGGTACCGTCTTCCGAAATGCACACCTCCATGGCGAACATCTCATTTGAAAGGTTGGTGATCTTTTGGGATTTATCAACAGCTTGTACTTGATAATTATTGGAAACAAGAAGTAGGGGATAGGCGTTGCCTTTTGCGTTTGACATGGTTTTTATTTTAGGGTTATGAAATGGAGGAATTTTAATGCCTAAATATGAGGTTTTTTTTGGATAAAATGGGGGGTAAAAATACCTGATTTGGAAATGCAGAGCGTTGAAAAACAGAATCTTAAATAAGTATTAAGCCAATATGAATTACGCCATGATACTACTCTTTAGAGAGATAAAAAATGCTCAAATATGTTAACTCTAGTTTTATCCTTTGCTTATACTTTTTCTCGGTAGCGTTGGTAAAGGAATGAAATGAGCAAGAGTAAAATACCTAGCGCAATAAATAGAATGGTTTTGCTAATTGTTGAAATATCGACAAGATCAACGAGGAAGACCTTAAGGAGTGTAACCGCAAAGAGAACAATCGCTGCGATACGTAATGGACGTGAGGGCTTTCGGAATCCCAGAATAATCAAAAATAAAGCATACATCCCCCAAAGGATGCTATAGCCTACACGGTGCACCAGACTTTCCGTATCAAGACCAAGGCCAAAGGTCATAAGTGTCGTGAGTTCGTTGGAAAGGAAATGGAGGACTGCAAAATGAATAACCAGTGGAAAATAGGAACGTACCTGCTTCAGGTAGGGATTAATACGAACCAAACGCGTTAGCATATAAAATAGAAAAGCGAGAGCGCCGTAGCAGATATATCGAAAGCCAATCAACCAACCATTACTTTGCTCGGGGATAGCGGATACCGGATCGAGATATGCCGCTCGATAGTCGTTGAGGAGGAACATACCAGAGGTGTAAAACAGGAAGATTGTAATCACCGAGATGCAGATTACGCCAAATTGGAAATTGACGGAGCGCATCCAGCGTTCACTAATCAAGGCTAACCCACCCAGGAATAAGCAGGTGTAATTGAAGAGCCAGAGTATTCCCCAAGAACGATAGTCGAAGGCAGAACCAGGTTCATTATTCAGATGTGCCTGATCGTATTGGTGATAGATTTCATTGAAAAAGGCAAAGTAGATTAACCCTATGCCGGACAGAAACAATAAGTATTTGAATAGAAATTGTAAACTACTTTCCCAACGCTGGTTAACCCAGTACATCCCCCAAATGGCCAAAGCACAAACCAGGGAAACCGCAAAATGAGGATTGAATATGGGCTGGAGTTCAATTCGGCCATTGTAATAATGTTCGAACCAACTAGTCAGTAAGGCGCCGCCACCGAGTATAATCAGAGCAAAAGTCATTAGCTCATAAGCTTGTACCTTATAGCGGCGGCCAAGCCAAAAGAGAAGCGCCGCTTCACCCAGCCACAAGACCGGGAAAACTTCGACTTCAAACTGAATTGGAATAGCCAGAGCCAATAATAGGAAAGCAATCCCAACCAGGATTTGCGTACCAATCTGTGCGTTGAAAAAGCGATAGGTGATGCCGCCAAAGAGCAAATGAATTACCGCTACACTAGTACAAAAGGCACCTTGGAAGTGAGTCAACTCGGATTCTTGCAGCATAAAAATACCCGCAGCCAGGAAGATAAGGCTATTAAAAAAGACAGGTCCTCCGATACCGGCGGGCACAGGCTGCCGTTCACGCAGAGGATGTCCTAAAAGACCAGCCAGGAAGAGCAGGAAAAATAAGATACTGATTGTCCAGCCTAGCTGATTGTCGCCGGGTGCTTGGTACGCATCGGTGAGCCAATATCCTAAAATGAGCCAGCTAAACATTAAGCCCAGTATGGTCATGGCTCGCCAGCCTTTGCGTAAAGCCAGCAATAAAATACCGGTATTGATCACGGCCACGTAGGCAAAGAGTAGAGGATAATTGCCACTATTGTTGCTGAGCAAGAAAGGCACGGCATAGGCTCCTACTAGACCTAGTAAACCCACAATTTGCTGGTTGTAATAGGCAGCGGCACTAACGGTGACCAGGGTAAAGATCACCATCAAAATGAAGCTGGTCATACGGGGCAGCAAGATCGGATCAAAAAAAGCGTAGCCGGCAAAAGCGCTGAGGTATAAAGTCACCATGCCGCCGCTAAAAAGGACCGCACTGTAGGTTTTGTAGCGTGCTTTCAAGCGGTAGCCGAGGCCAACCAGGGTGAGCCCGGCGGCGAAACTCAGGGCGAGGCGTAGCATCGGAGGCATATACCCCCGATCGATGGCATATTTTGTAAATAATCCAAGACCGATGATCAGAATGACAATCCCAATTTTATTGATCAGGTTTCCACCGATGAATTGTTCAAGATTACCTCGGCTGGCCTTTGGTTGGGGCTGCGGGCGTGGCGGTGGGGTAGGATCGGGGATATCTTCCAGGTCAATAGTGATCTCCGGGAGATCATCTAACAAAGGTTCATTGCTTGGTATAGGATCGGGCAGGGGAGGAGGTGTTGGTACCTCTTCGCCGGAAGCCATTTGACGGGTCAATGCTGCCAACTCTTTTTTGAGCTGATGAATATCCCGTTCAGTGGTGGCCTGCCGATGGATCAACTGATCCAGGCGGCTTTGCAGGTTTTTTATTTTTTGTTCTAGGTTCAAATGCTCTAAGGTGCGAGACGCTCTATTGTCCAGCTCTGATCGGACTGCTGCGTATAGCGTAGGCGGTCATGCAAACGATTGCTACGGCCTTGCCAAAACTCAATCGATCGTGGAATCAGCCGAAAGCCTCCCCAATGATCCGGCAGCGGAATAGCTGTGCCTTCGGGATACGTCTCTTGCAAATTACGGATACGTGTATCAATTTCCTCGCGGGACTGGATAATTTTGCTCTGAGGAGAAGCCCAGGCCCCGATTTGGCTGCCGTGGGGTCGACTTTGGAAATAGTCGAGTGATTCCTCTGCACTTACTTTTCTCACCAGCCCTTCAATGCGCACTTGCCGCTCCGCCTCTAACCAATTGAAAACCATAGCTGCCTGAGGATTAAGCGCCAATTCCTTGCCTTTCTGACTATTGTAATTGGAATAAAAGACGAACCCTTTTTCATCAAAGCCCTTCAGCAGTAATACCCTGGCGGAGGGCTTACCATCAAGCGTGCAAGTAGCTAAGATAAAAGCATTTGGCTCTAACACCTGGCGATCCACAGTTTCAGAAAACCACTTGGCAAATTGATCAATGGCGTTAGGTGCAGCAGTGGATGTATCCAGAGCATCTTGCTGATAGTCCCGGCGCATACTGGCCAGATTGGGTTGTTTTTGTTTCATGATGCTTAACACTATAAGACGGCAAAAATGGGTTGTTGATAAATCCGTCAAATGACTTATACATCGAAATTATAAAAAAAAACCCTGTCAACTGGCATTGACAGGGACAAAACAAAAAACAAACACTATGAACAAACACTATTTTTTTAGGGAAGCGAAAAAGTCCCCCGAACGAGTCGGGGGAATCAATTGAAACATATAAAAAACACTCTACCCTTTCGTATTGAATTATACGAGACACCAATAGCGTTTAGACGCAATAATTGGATCCGTATAATGCTGATTCGAAATGTTTGGCTGCCATTGAGACATAGGTTTAATACCTTCAATCATTTCAACCTCAGCTGACTCCGCGTGGGTTAGCATGCTTAGCTTAACCAACTGCACCTAATGGTCACAGCTACCGGAGTAGATGTGGGGGTGGAGGATTTTACAATTAAGAGTTTAAATCAACAGGGGGAAGATCAAATGTCAATCGAGGGGTAATACTGTCGAGGATAAGTGTATCTGGAAGGGGGAAGAAAAAATTCCCCCGACTTTGCCGGGGGACAAAACAAAAAACAAAAACTATGAACAAACACTCACCCTAAATATCTTCTATGGGGAAAATATTATTTTGTTAGTGATTCAATATGAAACGGTTGTATGCTGAGTATGTTTCAATCGAAGATCTAACTTTGCTTTCAAAAGGGGGCGAATTGTAACGTTTTACATTGCTGTATTGAGCAATTACTAGGCCATAAATACTTTTTACCGGAATCAGAAATCTTGATTTGTGACATTAAAAAAGGTGGGTGTTGGGTAGAAAAATAGGTGGTAAAAGGGGGCTTAAGCAATCAGAACACTAGAATTTGCGGAATTTGTACTGTTTCAGCTAATTGTATGGCTTGTGACAGTATTATTTTTTACACATTAAGATAAAAATTATTTAAAAAAATAAATTTTTATCACATTCCTATCTCCCTCCTTTTTATAACCCGTAAAGAAGAGTAAAAAAAACGGCCACATTCACCTTGAATGCAGCCGTTCTTTTATAATGAAGAAACAGATTATTCTGCTAATTCTACATCGGGTAGAATGTTTTGATCCGTTTTTGGTTTGCGACGTAAAGCACGCTTGAGTAGGTAACTTAACCAATACATCACCGGTACAACGACCAGCGTCAGGAAGGTGGCGAACACCAAACCGTAGATCACGGTCCAAGCCATTGGTCCCCAAATCGCGGTGTTATTACCACCGAGGAAATATTGTGGATCAAAGGCTGTGACGAGGGTGAAAAAGTTGATATTCAAACCAATTGCCAGAGGAATCAATCCCAAAACCGTCGTAATAGCCGTCAACAATACCGGACGTAGACGGGTAGCCCCTGCCTGAATAATGGCATCTTTGGCCACCTGGATGGGCAAGTCTGTATCTTTTTCCAGCTTGAGTTCTTCTCGCTTATTTTTTAATAAGAGTAGTATGTAATCGATCAATACGATCGCATTATTCACCACGACTCCGGCCAGTGAGATAATCCCGACTCCGGTAAAAATGACCGAGATGTCACGACCGGTAATAACGTAGCCAAGAAATACCCCGATGGTACTAAACAATACAGACAGGATGATGATGAAAGGCGCTGAGATTGAGTTAAACTGAGCAACCAAGATGATAAAGATGGCGAATACCGCCACACCGAAGGCCGTCATTAGGAAGGCCATATCTTCAGCTTGCTGCTGCTGCTCACCGGTAAACTCGTACTGAAAGCCTTGTGGCAGTTCGTAATTGGCCATGTAGCCTTCCAATTCGGTAATAATTTCATTGGCGTTGTAATCCCCTTCTACATTGGAGAAGATCGTAATGACACGGTCTAGATCTTTTCGCTTGATGGAGCTGTAAGTAGAAGAATAATCCACGTTGGCTACCGCCGAAATTGGTACTTGGCTGATGCGGCCGTTAGCTGGATTTCGGAAGGTGATTTTCTGATTCAACAGATTATCGACATTATTACGGTATCGCTCATCGAGGCGTACAAAAATGTCGTATTCATCCTCACCTAATTTGTATTTTGAAATCTCCTTACCATAAACGGCGGTACGTATAGCATCTGCGATACTAAAGGTCGAGACACCATAACGACGCGCTGCTTCCCGATCGATATTAACAACCAACTCGGGCTTCCCAATCTTCACATCCGCTTGGAGTTCTTCAACGCCAGGTACGTTTTTACTGTTGAGGAAGCTAATGACTTCTTCCGAGATCGTTGCCAGTTCATCAATGTTTTCACCGCTGATTTCCAAGTTGATGGGTTTACCTGTGGCGGGGCCATCGGCATTTTTCGCAACCGCGATTTGTACGCCTGGAATACCTTTGACGGCATCGCGCATTTTGTCCATCGCATCGTTTGAGGATAGGGTGCCGCGCTCCTTGTCAGGAACAAAGGACACCGTGACTCGCGCTTTATTTGGTGTTGTACCGGGCTCTGGTGGTCCATTCGGATCCGAAGTATTTTCGCCAATTTGTACCAAAATCTCTTCGATAATCGGCTGGAATTCGCCCATTGCATCGGTGACTCGCGCTTCCAACTGCTTAACCACTTTATTAGTCGCTTCGATATCCGAGCCGATAGGGAGCTCAACAAAAGCATTGACATAAATTGGATCAGCCTGTGGGAAGAATTCGACTTTAGGCGGAAACACACTCAACAAACCAATTGCGAAGAATAATAGTAAGAAAGTACCGATAAATACGATGCCTGGTACAAATTTATATAGTGCACCACGGATAAAGCGATTATAAACGCGTTCGAGAAAAGGTAAAAAGCTATTTTGAAAAGCAAATGATGCCGGTCGTAGCAAGAAGAAGTTGATCAAGGTAATACCGATAATCCAGAGCATGGTATTTCGTAAGCCCATGACGCCCCCCAAGTGAGCCACCAGACCGATACCAACCATAATCAAGGTGGTAATCAGAATGTTGCGTGTTTTGCGCTTGCGATCGGCCTTGTCGTCCGCCCGCTCGTCTACTTTCATTAAACGCGAGGTAAATACAGGGTTAATGACCAAAGCCACAAAGAGCGAAGAGGTCAATACAATAATCAGCGTAATTGGCAGGTATTGCATAAATTCCCCTACGATCCCCGGCCAGAAAGCTAACGGTAAAAAGGCAGCCAGCGTGGTCGCCGTTGAAGCGATAATCGGCAGAGCAACCTCCCCCGTAGCGTACTTAGCGGAAAATTTACCCGTTTGGCCATTCTGCATATAGCGATAGATATTCTCGACTACTACAATGGCATTATCCACGAGTAGTCCGAGGGCCAGGATCAGTCCGAAGAGTACAACGATATTCATCGTGACGCCGGTCAGATTCAGAATCATGATCCCCATTAGCATCGACAGTGGAATCGCAAGCCCTACGAAAGAGGCATTACGTAGCCCCAAGAAGAATAGAAGGACGAGGACTACCAGAAGTACCCCGGAGATAATACTATTTTCAAGATTCGAGACCTGATCGCGAGTATTGACCGACTGATCGTTGAACACACTAACGCGAATGCCTTCGGGTAAGACATCGCGCTGAGCGATTCTCACCACTTCCTTGATTTTATCTGAAGCGTCAAGGAGGTTTTCTCCTCGGCGCTTAATCACATCCAGCGAAATTACCGGAAAACCGGTAGAGCGGGCGATACTCGTGCGATCCTTATAACCAAAAGTAACGGTAGCAATGTCTTTGAGGAAAATCGGATTTTGATTTTCCGCTTTGACAATCATATCCTCGAGTTGCTTCATGTTTTTGAACTCCCCAACGACACGGATCGCCCGACGGAAGTCATCTCTTAGGATTTCTCCACCCGACATATTCATGTTTTCGGAGCGTACCGCATTTTCAATATCGGTGAAGCTCACTTCCATGGACTCCATTTTTAGCAAATCCACATCGATTTTTACCTCGCGTTCGAGTGCGCCTTTTTGATCGACATCATTCACCTCATCAATATTCTCAATCTCATCTTCCAGATAGTCGGCGTATTCTTTAAGCTCATCGAGTGTATAATTACCACTGAGGTTGACCGTCATAATCGGAATATCCGATAGGTTAACATCCACTACGATTGGATCGGTTGGAAGGTCATTCGGAAGTTCACTTTTGGATTTATCGACGGCATCCTTCACTTTACGAAGTACTTCCTCGGTATCAAATTCGGTGTCGAATTCGGCACTAATGGAAGAGAAGTCCTGCAATGAAGTCGATTTCACGGTTTTTAAACCCGAGATAGATTGTAGCTCCTTTTCAATCGGTCGTGTCACCAGGTTCTCAATATCCGAAGCGGAGTTACCAGGATAGGGGGTATTGATAAAAATGGTGGGAAAAACCGCCTCTGGGTATTGCTCCTTCGGCATAGCCTGATAGGACAAATAGCCAAAAAGGAGAATCATAATCGTGATCAGGAAAACACTCGTACCGTTGTTAACGGCCAAAGAGGTTAACCCAAACTCACGTAGTTTGTCCTTAGTTTTATCGAAAAAATTATCCATTATTATTTGCGGTTGTGGTGGTGTTCTGAACTTGGATTAACTCATTTTCGGCCAGGCTACGTGCGCCTTTTATAATCAACTCTTCGTCGCCTTTCAAGCCACTTTCCACGATAATTTTGCCCTCGGCACTTTCACCGGTGGTGATATAGGCTTTTTTCGCGAAAGTGCCTTTTTCTCCACTTGCTTTCACAAAGACGTAGGTTTTACCACCGACTTCCTGCTGCACCAGATCTTGGGAAATAATAATGACATCTTCTGCTTTGTAATCGTTGATGAGCATGACGGCCAGGAGATTTGGCTTCAAAATGCCTTTTGGATTTCTGAGCTCAACCTCAGCGGAGAAAGTACGGTTAGCTGGATTGATAGTACGACCAAGTAGACTAACCTTAGCATTTTGCTCTTCGTTGATTGCTGGAAATTGTACCGTCACCTTGGATCCACGCTTCAGAACACTTAAATAACTTTCAGGAACGTCGGCTACGACTTTGACTTTGTTCGTATTCAAAATCTGAACGATAGGCGCACCGGGGCCAGCCAGCTCACCAGATTTCAAAAACTTTTGGTCAACAACACCCGAGATAGGCGCGTATACGCTAGCTTTAGTCAACTGGAAGCGTACGGTTTCCAGGCTCTTTTCGAGGCGCTCCTTGTTATTCTTAGCTTGTAAGTATTGGATTTCAGAACCGATGTTTTGATCCCAAAGACGCTTTTGCCGTTCGTAGACATCATCGGCTAAATCTAGGGATGTTTCCAATTCTGCGATCTGTTTATTCACCGATTCCAGATCCGTAGTAGCGATAAGCTGACCACGGCTGACGCGTTGGCCTTCCTCTACTTTGACGCTAGTGAGACGGCCGCCGACTTCGCTGGTCGCCAGTACTACATCGTCCGACTGAACACTGCCTTGTACTTCGACGTAGCGATAGAAATCATCACGTTGCACTGGGCTGGTGGTGACGAGTTTACGCTTTTCTTCGCGTTTAGGTTCGAGCCGCTGAATCGCAGCGTTGAGTGAATCAATTTCGGTGTTCAGTGCCTTGATGGCGGACTGCTTTTCTTTTAGTTGTCGTTTTAATCCTGCCAGGTCTTGTGGATTTTGCGGGCCACCGCCGCAGGCGGTGAGCAAGGCCAAGGTAAGAATGGGGACTAGGTATTTCATTTTATTAAGGTATTAGACGAGTTTGATGAGATAGTTTGATCTCGGACGACCTTTTTGGGCACATCCACGATCAGCTTGTATGTTTATTTTGATTATTGATAACCGAGTGCTTTGTCCAGTGCCATTTTGGCGACGAGTAAATCGTAGCGCGCCTGCACTTGATTCTGTTGCGTTTCGTAGAGACTCTGCTCGGCTTGCGTAATTTCCAGGCTGGAGCCTACGCCTTCGCGATATTTAATCTTCGTAGTCTCGTAAATGCGATTCGCCAAGGCCAAGTTGCGCTCCTGACTTTGGAAGCGTTCCAGCGCACTGAGATAGCTGGTACGGGCGTTTGCTACTTCGAGACTGATACCGCGCTCGAGTTCACGTTGTTGATTGTTCAGAATATCTAGCTCTAACTTGGCCCGATTGATTTTCGCACGTTTCTCAAAACCATCGAAAATCGGCACATTTAATTGCAAGCCGACCACCGCCGTTGGAATCCAGAATGGATTATCAAACAGATTGTTACCTTGCGCGGATTGCTGGTAAGAACCAAATGCGGCGAGATTAGGCAAATAACCAGATTTATTGAACTGGATATTGAGTTCGTTCAACTGTCGCCCCATCTCCAGTACTTGATATTCCGGTCGCTTGAGGTAGCTGATTGGCGCGGTGAGCGCATCCTGAGAAGCGGGGGTGAATAGGGCATCGATATCGTCCGCAACCGTAATATCATCTTCCAATGGAAAACCCATTTGGAATTTTAAGACGTTGAGGATGAGTTCTCTTTGTCGATCAATATTTTCGACCTCGGTACGTAGGTTAGCCAAAGACAATTCAAGGCGATCGACGTCGAGCTGCTCTACGAAGCCTTCGCGGTAGAGGGCCTGGGTTTCGTTATAAAGCTTCTCCAGGTTGCTAATGTTTTTTTCCAGCGTTTTTTTGCTTTCTACCAGGATTAAAGCTGGTAAATAGGCTTCAATAACTTGGTTTTTTACCTCATATTGCTGCTGAATCAACTCGTACTGGGCATACTGGCGGTAAGCTTTGGCCGCTTTTAGCCCGGTAAGATAACTCGCGTCGAAGAGCAGCATGCTCAGTTCGGCGGATACCGTTAAGTTGTTACGCGTACCAAATTGAATTTCGGCGAAATCACCCTCCGGAGCCGCAGGATCGAAAAACTGAGCCGGAACCAAGGAGTTGGGTAACTGAACAAAATATTGGTAATTCGCACCGGCGGAAAGCTGTGGCAAACCAATGGAACGGCGCTCAATAATTTGTTCCCCCGCATCTGAAATATTGATGCGGCTGTTTTTGATCGAAAGGTTGTTTTCTAAAGCATAATTGACCGCTTCATCAAGCGTAAACGATTGAACATCCTGGGCCGTTGCGTAGAGGAGACCGCAACACCCCAGTAGGGTAATCATCAGGTGTTTCATGATTTGTTTTTAGCATGTTTATCCAATAGCGCCAATCCCTTTGGAGAGGCAATGCCATGGATATGGTAATTAATATATTCTACAAATAGGTTTTCCTTATTATACTGTTGTAGGGGAAATAGATCTTCGTCTACGATTAGAGAAGTCTTTCCTACATAGAGCTTGGCAATGATGTCAATATTGACATCATCCCGGTAAATACCCTGTCGAACGCCATCTTCTATATTCTTGTAAATCACTTCATAGATGTACTTCTGATGAAAGCGTTCCATACGTTCCCAACCTTTACGATAGTACTTCTGGAGATCATAGGTGACGGTGGGAGAAGTCTGTCTCAACATCTGTGTCACATGCTTGGTGATCATCAGTAATTCTTCAATGGCATCACCGGCAGCCTGTTGGATGCGGCTGATTTCACGTTGTTCCTGCTCAAAATGATGTGCTAAAATCTGATTGATGAGGTCGGCTTTGTTTTCAACGAACTGGTAGAGCGTCTTTTTTGAAATCCCCAATTCACGCGCGACATCATCCATCGTGATGCTCTTCAAACCATAGCGCATGAACAAGATCGCTGACTGCTGGATGATCTTGTTTTTGGTTTCTAATTGTTCTTGCTGCTTACCTGACAAATTAATTTTGTTTTGAGTGAATTAAGGTGCTGCAAATATACACCCGAAAAAACAAAGGAAACTTTTTTTAGTTCCAAAGTTTCCAATGTTTTTTCCGTTTTAGGTCTAACGACAGATTTTCATAGACGAAGGAATAAGAATTGCTGATCAATGCATACCTTTTAGTCGACCAGTTTTGCGCGACACAATTTGTATCTCGTGAAGGTGGATTAGGTAAAAATGACTACTTTCGAATTAACATCTAAATCATTCGATTATGAAGAAGAAAGTGAGTTGGCCAATCTTCTTGCTCATTATTTACTTTGGCTTGAGTTGTGCCCCACAAGGGCCCGATCCAATTGAGGAAGACACCTGGATTGCTACAGCGAGTATAAGTTTTCAGGACAGTTTATATAATCCCAATACCATCTTACACTTAAGGGATGGAGAAGGATTATTGGTGAATATTAATATCAACACAGCCCGCTTTGGATATTCAATTGAGGGCGATGATATTAAACTCCAACCCGAAGAAGGGGCAGAACAGATTCTGAAGATTTTGGAGCGAAAGCCGCGGCGGTTAAAGATTCAGGGTATTAATGGCGACACGATCGATTTTTTAGCGATTTCTTTTCCACCACTATTAGAAAACATCGCTGCAACTCTTGCCGATCATTCTTTTGTGGTGTATTCCGATTTGATCGAACAGGCCGACAAGGACACCTTACTGTTTAGTTTCTATCCGGGGGGAGAAATGGATATCATTCAAAAACGAGCGGTAGCCTCCGGCAATTTAGCTTTACAATCAGTGTTGCCGTCGCTGGGTATTGTCAAAACCTACCGTTGGCGAATCAAGCGCTACGCTGATTATCTGCTACTCCTAATCGACGGCGCCGAAGGCGAACTGGGCTTTCCGTTCATCGGATTGCTGCGTAGCGTGGATGATGAAAAAATTACTTTTACCCACTATTTCAACGCAGGGATACACCAAACGTATCTGGAAGAAGTCGCTATGGCGGATACCAGTTTACAAACGCAATTTGTGGGGCAATGGCAATCGGTAGGCAAGCAAAAAGATCGCCTGGAGCTAGATCACGCAGGCCAATTTACCTATACCGAAGGAGAGTCCTCGGCTCAGGGCAAATGGCAAATCGATGCCTCAGGCAATATTTTGCGCTTGCAACTGGGAGAAGGTGAGCTTCGTATGGGTAGCGTCGACTTGGCTAAGGGGTTCATTATGTTAGAGTCCTTAGCAGATGCTGGTTCGATGCGTCAGTTTGAAAAGCAAGATTAACCACCATGTATTAACCTCAATATATTATTTTATGCAGCAGAAAGAAGCTGTGCTCGATTGCTACAATCGAACCTCCGGTACTTACGCCGAACGCTTTATTAATGAACTTGATCACAAACCTTTGGATAGCTGGCTACTCCAGCGTTTTGTTACCGAGAACGCCAGCCGCGGGAAAATGATTGACCTGGGCTGCGGCCCCGGACAAACGACCCAGTTTTTGCACCGCGCCGGAGTCCGCGATCTGGTCGGCATCGACCTGTCTCCCGGGATGGTGACCGAAGCACGTCAACAAGCTCAAAATCAGATCACTTTCGAAGAAGGTAATATGCTTGACTTGTCTTTTCCCAATGATACCATTGGCAGTGCGGTTTGCTTTTACGGGATCGTACATTTTACGTACCCCGAATTAGAAAAAGTATTTGCCGAAATAAAGCGTGTCTTGCAGCCCGGTGGCCAATTTTTATTTTCTTTTCATATCGGTGATGAAGTCAATCGTGTAGAAGAGTTTCTTGGGCAAGCAGTGAATGAAGTGGCCTTTCATTTTTTTGAAGTAGACCACATCCGATCGATTTTGGAAAAGTTGAACTGGACGGAGAAAGAGATTATTGAACGCCACCCCTACGAAGCGGTAGAATTTCCGAGTAAACGGGCTTACGTCTGGTTGGAAAAAGAGAATGGATAGTAAGTTAAAGGCAAGAGATGGTCTAAATATTATTCCCAGCACCCACTTCCATATATGAGTAAAACTATTGTCGCTTTTTTGGTGCCACCCTACGCGCATGTTCTTGATCTGACAGGACCAATGCATATCTTTTACGAAGCACGGGATCTAGGCGCTCCCATTGAATTGCGCTTTCTCAAGGCGGGATCAGCTTCGGAAGTAGAGAGCAGTGCTGGACTCTTTTTTAGTCGACTGGAAGATTTTTCGGATTGTACCTTGGGGGCGGGGGACTTGATTTTTATTCCCGGTATTGAATCTCGTCATTTCAACGATGCTATTTATATAGAACAAGGTCGGTTGACCGAGTGGTTACGCGTACAATATGATCGAGGGGTAAAAATCTGCGCCGTTTGTACTGGCAGTTTCATTGTTGGTCGGGCGGGACTGTTAGACCATCGTCAGTGTACGACGCATTGGGCGTATTTAAAGCGGATGAAAGAGCGCTTTCCGCGGATTCAATTGCAAGAAGATCGCTTCTTTGTGGAAGATGCGGGCATTTATACGACCGCGGGAGTATCTTCCGGGATTGATTTGGCATTGCATCTACTCGAAGAACAATTTGGGGCCGAAAAGGCCTTCGAAGTGGCACGCATGGCCGTTATTTATTTGCGGCGCGGTAAGGCTGACCCTCAGCTTAGCCCTTTTCTGCGCTACCGCAATCATATTAATGATCAGATCCACACGGTACAAAATTGGATTCAGGATCATCTCCACTTGGGGCCAATCAAAGTCGAAGATTTGGCGGAAATTGTCTACATGAGTCCTCGTAACTTGAGTCGTCGCTTCAAAGCCATTACCGGGGTGACCATTGGCGGCTACATTCGGGAGAACCGGGTAGAACGTGCTTTGGGTATGCTCAAAGGTGGCCATAAATTACGAGAGATCACGACAGCTTGCGGCCTGAATAGTGAGGAGCAATTGCGCCGAATCATCAAGCAGCAGCTTGGCCGACTTCCCGGTGAATTGAAAACAAATTAGCATCCATCATAACCGCTCATAGAAATCCGCTTCCCCTTCGATGCGATAACCATTTATTTTACCATTGGTATCACGTATGAATTGAATATGTCGCCCGGATAGATCGCGAAAATGATCTTCGTCTTGAAAATGTAGAGGATAGCTCACCGTCTCCACCTCGGCGTACAACCAGCCATCGCGTGGGTTGATATGAATTTTAGTTTGGCCGCCGTCGCGAAATGCGTAGGTGCCTACATAGTCGGGAAGCATCTTTTGTAATTTTTGTTTTTCGGCGGCACTGAGATAAGGATTATCCTGTGGATTGATAATCAAGCCTTCCCCTTCCTGATACTTGTCGTACTCCATATTCCAGGCGATTTCGCGCGCTTGCGCTGCCCCTTTGAGGCGTGCCACAAGATGCAGCGCCCCGTCTATCCCCGCCGAAATACCTGCGGTCGTGATAATTCGCCCGTTATCCACATAGCGAACATCGGAGCGCACAGTTGTCTGAGGCAATAATTCTCGCAGATTAGGAATACTACGGTGGAAGGTGGTGGCCGTTTGTTGATCCAAAATGCCGGCCTGCCCGAGGACAAAGGCACCGGTGCAGACCGAAAAATAATAGTCCGGCTGCTGGGCTTTTACCCAGTTGATAACTTCTGCATCATTCGCCGCGGCTCCTGAGTTGCCACCGAAAAAAGCCAAAATATTGGCTGCCGGCGCATCTTCAATACTGTAGTCTGGAGTGACCGTTAGGATGCCCTGAGAGACAATGGGGGCTTTAGTTTTAGAGACAGTAAACACTTTAAAGCCAGCGTACGAAAAAACCTCCATCGGCCCCGCAAAGTCGAGAACTTCGACCCCATTCTGCAGATAAAAGGCAATGGTCATATTACTATTTTTGATCGTTTGCGCGTGCTCCGCTTCGGTCTGTTGTACCAGCACCATTCCACAGTGTGGACAACTGCCGGCTGCTTCAAAGGCAATCGTGTCACAGTCCATATTGCAAGGTGGACAATAGTAAGCGGAAGCTGACTGCGCTAAATTCTGGTCAACGATACAAAAAATAAGAAATATAATAAGGATTGAACGCATAATACTGACTATTTTGGAGTGTTTAATGCATTCAAAGTTACCCCCGTCAGAGGTAGCCACAAGGACAAAGAACCGTAGGATTAGGACAAAAAGACTCAGGTGATACTTGGCTCAAAGAACTTGCATCAGGCACTAAGCCCATGATTTTTAACTCAATAACTTTCCTGATTTTCTTTTTCTTGTTTTTTAACCTTTACTGGTTAATCAACAATCGGGCGGGGATAAATCTGCGCAATACCTTCATTGTGCTGGCGAGTTATTTATTTTATGGTTGGTGGGATTGGCGATTCTTGAGCTTGATTGTTTTAAGCTCGATTGTAGATTACGTTATTGGGTGGCAATTAGGGAAGGTAGAGCGTCCGCGTTCGCGAAAATATTTACTTGGCCTTAGTTTGCTGGTCAATTTAGGGGTATTAGGTTTTTTTAAGTATTTCAATTTTTTCGTCGCATCATTCCAAGATTTATTGTCGGTCTTCTCTCTGACCGTTTCGCTCCCAGTTTTACAAATTATTTTACCGGTTGGTATTTCGTTTTATACTTTTCAAACGCTAAGTTATACCATTGATATTTATCGCCGACAAATTAAACCGGAGCGAAATGTTTTTGCCTTTTTTGCTTTTGTTTCGTTCTTTCCGCAGTTGGTTGCCGGACCAATCGAAAGAGCAAGTCAGCTACTGCCACAATTTTTAAGCAAAAAACAATTTGATTATCATCAATCCATCTCTGGACTGCGATTAATTTTATGGGGTTTATTTAAAAAAGTGGTGATCGCCGATAATTTTGGGGTGCTGGCGGATCAATGTTTGGCGGTAGAGCATACCGTCTCAGGTGTGACGACTTTAGTCGGGACTTTATTTTTTGCGTTACAAATTTATGCAGATTTCTCGGGCTATTCGGATATGGCTATTGGGTTAGCACGACTGCTGGGGTTTCAACTACGCAAGAATTTTTTGACACCTTATTTTTCCGGCTCTTTTACTGAGTTTTGGCGGCGTGGGCATATTTCTTTATCGACCTGGTTTCGTGATTATGTTTACATTCCATTAGGTGGTAGTCGCGTTGGTGATTTTCAAATCTATCGTAATATTTTCTTGACTTTTGTGCTCTCTGGTTTGTGGCACGGTGCTAAAGTAACATTTTTAATTTGGGGCGCTTTACACGGTGTATTTTTAATGATTGAGAAAAAGATTGGTCGATTTTTGCCCCGACCTATTGGCGTACCTTTGGTTTTTATCATGGTAGTCCTGCTATGGCTACCGTTTCGTGCAGAACAAGTCACTCATCTTTGGAGGTTAACACAATCAATTTTTGATTTTAAAAACTATTCTCTGGGAAATGTAGAGCAATTTATTTATGCTTTTTCGATAACCCGGTTTATGACTTTGTTGTTTGTTTTTGTGGGCTTTTGGTGGTTGGAAAGTCGTTTTGGTAAAAATGATTTTAGTGAATGGATTAGTGGTAGACGTACGGTGTTTAGAGTTAGTATTTATTATATTTTACTCTTACTGATTTTGTTTTTGGGAAATTTTTCGGTGAAACCTTCTTTTATTTATTTTCAGTTTTAATGAAGCGTTTTTATTTACATTTTTTTTTATTTCTGTTACCAGTTTTTATTGGTCTATATTTTTTGCCAATAAATACACAACGCCAGTTCCAGGGGTTAAAGGATGATTGTGAAGGCCACGCTATTTGGATGTATGATCGCATATTTGAAAATGGAAAACCAGTTGATCTATTGTTCTTAGGGTCATCGCAAACAATTAATGGTATTGATGATGGGTTGATTGAAAGTTCTTTAAAGGAATATGGAATTAATACATTGAATTTTGGCTATTGTCGTTATGGTCGAAATTTACATTTAACGATTTTGAAATATCTATTAAAAACTAAACGACCTAAATACGTTGTACTTGAGGTGCGGGCTGATGAAAACCATTATAGTCATCCCATTTTCCCTTACCTTGCTTCGACCAAGGATGTATTATCGGCCACTCCATTTTTTAATGAAAGTTTAGTAAATGATTGGGCGACGCATTTTTCGTATAAAACGGAGTTAGCACAAGAAGATTTATATCAACCTTTGCTCGACACCACGCAGCCCGCTGATTTTGGCTTTGCGGCCGCTCGTGATACTGCAAGCTATGATGGGTTAAAACAAGTGAAAGAACGTCGTCAACAAAAGAAAACAGCATCTCAATTATTTGGCCGGGATTTTTATTTGCAATTTCCCCGAACGTATTTGAAAGAAATAGCTCAATTGTGCGAGCAAAATAATATCCAACTCTTTTTTCTTTTTTTTCAAATTTATGGCACGCCAATTTTAGAACCATTGGAGTTGAAGACTTATCAACAGTATGGGGAAGTGCTTCTCCCTCCCGATTCAGTATTTACCAATCCTCACCATTGGTTTGATGAAAATCATCTTAACGCATCGGGAGCAAGATCTTTATCCGAGTGGACTGCCTGGGCCTTAGAAAAATATTTGAGCAATTAACGGAACCTACTCCTTTTTGCTTTGCGTTGAAAAGTTATCATCTAAAAGATATGTTCACATGCTAAACGTTGATGTTAAAAATTATATTGAACGCAGTATACTCTGCTGGTTGGCCACGGCCAGCGAAGATGCTTCGCCAAATGTGTCTCCCAAAGAAATCTTTACCTACGATGGAGATACCCATTTGTTAATTGCCAATATTGCTTCGCCTACTAGTTTGAAAAATATAAAACAAAACTCTTCAGTATGCGTCAGTTTTATAGATGTATTTGTACAAAAAGGGTATAAGTTGACGGGCGTTGCTCGGGTTTGGCAAAAAAAAGATACGGGCTTTGAACAAAAAGCGGAGCGCTTACAGCAAATTGCCGGTCCTCTCTTTCCGGTGCATAGTTTTTTGTCGATTGAAGTACAAGATGTGGCCCCCATCATTGCACCCCGTTATCGCTTTTATCCCGAGACGACCGAGGCTCAACAAATTGAAAATGCTTTAAAGCAATACGGTGTACGTCGCTAATTATTCTGACGATGTCGTAAATGATGTGAATTCCAATTTCTATTATACATTATAACACCTCAATTTTAAATCATGATCCAGAATTATCTCCAAAGTGTTCAAAAGCAGTTTGACTATTATAAAGCGCTCGGTGAGCGGACCTTCACGCAATTATCAGACGATGAATTATTTTGGCAGTACAATGAAGCCAGTAATTCTATCGCAGTGATCGTGAAGCACCTTTGGGGGAATATGCTATCTCGCTGGACAGATTTTTTAACTTCCGATGGGGAAAAAGAATGGCGTAATCGCGACGGCGAATTTGAAGCGGATATTAAAGACCGTACGGAGATGATGGCGAAGTGGGAAGCGGGGTGGGCCTGTTTGTATAAGGCTTTAGATAGCGTGGACGAAGAGAATTTTGGGACGACTATTTATATTCGAAACATGGGGCACTCGATCCCGGAAGCGATTAATCGTCAGATGGCACACTACGCTAGTCACATTGGGCAAATTATTTACATTGGTCGCATGATTAAAGGCGACGAATGGACCAGCCTATCCATTCCTAAAGGAGGCTCAAAGAGTTATAATGCTGAAAAATTCGCGCTGCCCAAGCGTCGTGAACACTTCACAAAATCTCAACTGGAAAATGATCCTACGAAGGATTAACAGCCATTGACTGCGGTTGAAAGCTATCCGCGCTGGCACGCAATACGTGTGGTCGCCAATTTGCCGGGCAAGTGTCCAATTTTAGCAAGGCCCCGACCGGCATCTCCGGATAGATGTCATCATAAGACTGCGTTACGTGTACACTAACCCGTCGCGAAATATGTGAGCGGGTAATTTGCCCGGGGTGCTCCAGTCCCGCAGCGGCTAGCAGTTCTACAAAGCTATGTACTGTATCCCGGTGGTAGTTGGCTACACGTACTTGTTTATCTTCCACGTCAAGCCCTTTTACCAACTCTGGATCTTGGGTGGCCACTCCGGTTGGGCAAGTATTTTTGTTGCATTCCAAAGCCTGAATGCATCCTAAGGCGAGCATCATCGCTCGGGCGCTATAGCAAGCATCAGCACCAATCGCGATGGCCCGGAAAATATCAAAACCGGTGATAACTTTCCCCGCACCGATCAATTTAATGTCCTTTTTGAGATCAAATCCGATCAAAGCATCGTAAGCGAAGGCTAGCCCATCTTTGAAAGGCATACCGACAGAATCACTAAATTCTATTGGTGCGGCACCGGTACCGCCTTCCCCACCGTCGATACTGATGAAGTCTGGCTTGATACCGGTCTCCACCATCGCTTTGCAAATGGCCAGGAATTCACTGCGTCGTCCAATACAAAGCTTAAAGCCGACGGGTTTACCATTGGACAGTTCTCGCATTTTAGCGAGTAGTTCTAATAATCCCTTGGGCGTGGAAAATGCTTTATGGTAAGGCGGTGAAAGAACGGCCGTGCCAACTTCCACGTTACGGATTTTGGCAATCTCTGGCGTATTTTTTTTTGCGGGGAGGATGCCACCGTGTCCTGGTTTTGCACCTTGTGATAGTTTTAATTCGATCATTTTGACTTGCGGCGCGGCGGTACGTTCACGGAAAAACTCGGGATCAAAGCCACCCTCCTTTGAGCGGCAGCCAAAATAACCGGTACCCACTTGGTAAATCAAATCTCCTTCGGGCCGAAGATGATAAGGACTGATACCACCTTCGCCGGTATTATGTGCAAAGCCGCCAATTTTGGCCCCACCGTTGAGGGCTTCGATTGCTGCACTGCTCAAAGAACCGTAGCTCATCGCTGAGACATTGAACACGCTGGCGGCATAGGGCTGCTGGCAATTGGGGCCGCCCACGGGAGTGCGTGGGTCATGATCCAGCTCGTGTGGATTACGTGCGGCAATAGAATGACTCATCCACTCGTAGCCTTCGGCGTAGATATCACGCTGAGTACCAAAAGGATTCGTATCCAATTCTTGCTTAGCTCGCTGGTAGACGACTGAGCGCTGTAAGCGATTTAGTGGGCGTCCGTTAGTATCTGATTCGATGAAATACTGATACAATTTTGGCCGAAGTTCTTCCATGACGTAACGCCCACGCCCGAAAATCGGAAAGTTACGCATGATAGCATGCTTCGATTGTAACATATCATAAAAGCCAATGAACAGAATCGGTATTAATACAATCAAACTCCACCAAATTGGTTGCCAGAGAAAGTAGCCGATGCCACCTACGATAAGGAGGGAAATGATCGCAAATACAGTGAATTTGTTTCGCATGGGTTTTGGTGTTTGATCGTGACGATGAATACGATTTGAAAACGTAAGCACTGCGTCAAAATAAAAAAAAGTGAGATAAGCTTTCGGTTCTTATCTCACTTTTATTTTGTGTGGTAAAAGTTCTAGACCTCTCCCAAATCAAAAGGTAATCGTCGAATGCGTTTGCCCGAGAGGGCAAAAATAGCATTGCAAAGTGCCGGTGCCATCGGCGGCAAAGCAGGTTCACCGACACCCGTAGGGGGCTCGGTGCTGGGGACGATATGGATATCTACCTTCGGCATCTCATGGATGCGTAAAACATGGTAATCGTGGAAATTAGATTGCTGAACCACGCTATCTTTGAAAGTGATCGGACTTTTAATAGCCGCGGTTAGTCCCATCACGATGTTGCCTTCGCATTGGGCGAGGACATTATCGGGGTTAATGGCTGTGCCGCAATCGATGGCCGTGACCACCCGATCGATTTTTACCTTTCCGCTACTATCTCGACTCACCTCGACGACATGCCCCGCTGTAGAATCAAAGCAATGACAAATGGCAACGCCGCGTGCTTTACCTTCCGGTAGCGGTTGATCCCAGTTCGATTTTTCACGAAGCAATTCCAATACCGCACGTTTGCGCGGCTGACTTTCCAGCAGTTCCAATCGAAACTGCATTGGATCCTTATTAGCTGCAATGGCTAGTTCATCGATGAAACTCTCGTGCCCAAAAATATTAGTTGAGCTGTAGACGGAGCGCCACCATACCAGTGGAATGGGATCGGCATCAACGAATACGTAGCGTGAAGCATAATTCGATAAACCGTAGAATGATTCACCTACAGGCTCCATCACCCCACCCGGAACTTTGTTTTCATCGTAGCTCCCGAAAAGGGAGTGTCCAATATCTGGTGTAACTACCTTGTGTTGTAGGGCAACGAGTCGACCTTCTTCGTCCAATCCACCTTGGAGTTGATTGACCGAGCCGGGCCGCATCGGACTTTGCTGGGTGTCATCTTCACGCGTCCAGACCACTTTTACCGGCTTTTTCAGCGATTTAGAGAGCAAGGCCGCCTCTACGATAAAATCTGGTAAGGCCCGGCGGCCGAAGCCACCACCGAGAAAGGAGACGTGGATATTAATATTTTCTTTTTCTAACTCCAGAATAGAGGCGAGTTCATTTTGTGCCCACTGTGGAAATTGCGTCGGTGCCCAAACTTCACATGTCGTCTCGGTCACCTCTACCAATGCATTTTGCGGTTCCATGGCCGCGTGAGCCAGGAAAGGAGTTTCGTAGCTAGCGGTCAACTGTTCACTGGCTTTTTCGTAGGCTTTTTTGAAATTACCTTCTTCCTGGTCTAATAAACCTTCTTCGTTGGTCTTGTCGTGCATTTCCGCAAGCAAGCTATCGGTATCGAGCAATCTTTCGGGCGCTTCCCATTCGATTTTTAGAGCTTTACGGCCTTGTAGAGCGGCCCAATAATTTTCGGCAATAACCGCTACGCCGGGAATGTCTTTTTTGAAAAGTGGTCGCTTGCATTCAACCACCTGTAGCACACCGGGAATCGCCATCGCGGCGCTATCATCGATGCGGATAGCATCTCCTTCAAAATTAGGCGAGCGCTCGATGAGCGCGTAGACCATGCCCTCTTTTTTCATATCAATGCCAAAATTAGCTTGGCCCTGCACTTTTTTGACAATACTGGGGCGTGGCACGGATTGCCCAATAAGTCGGAAATCGTCGTGGGATTTCATGTTCGGACTTTCCGGCACCTCCAAGGTGCTAGCTGCCTCGACCAGACTGCCATAGCTCAATCGTTCCTTACTGACGGGATGAATCACTTCGCCATTTTCGGTACGACATTGAGCAGCTTCTACTTGCCATTGCTGAGCCGCAGCCTGGACCAGCATCGCCCGCGCGGCGGCGCCCATTTTGCGCATCGGTTCCCACATCGTTCTTACACTGGCGCTGCCACCAACACCCTGGCGACCATATTTGGCATTACCCGGCGCTTGCTTGATCGTGACCTGATCGAGCTTCACATCGAGCTCTTCGGCGATTAAGAGTGGAATTGCCTGAAAAGTACCTTGCCCCATATCCGGGCGATGACTCATCAGAGTGATTTCACCCGTAGGTTCAATCATGACAAATGGATTGAGCGCAGTACCCTTAGCAATATCATCAACGTTGAGTTTGTACAACTCGATGACCCCTTCCGGTTCAGGGGCTTCCCCTTCACAACTGGTGAAATAAAACCCGATTGCGAGCGCAGTGCCCGCCATACCGGATTGTCTGAGAAAAGTTCGGCGATTCATTGGAGCAGCCATAATAATATTATTGGAATTGAAAGGATTGTTAAAATAGAAATTGACGGTTGATTGATAACACTTATTTCTTAGAAAGCGTGAAATCATCGTTCATAGAAGCCGCTCGGTGAATGGCCTTACGAATACGATCATAAGTCCCGCAGCGGCAGATGTTACCTTGCATATAGGTGTCAATATTTGCATCAGTAGGTTGTGGGTGATCCTTCAGTAATGCTGCGGCTGACATGATTTGCCCCGATTGGCAGTAACCACACTGCGGAACTTGCTCTTCAACCCAGGCCTTTTGGACCGGATGATCACCATCTTCGGATAATCCCTCGATCGTAGTGATTTTTTTGCCTAATGCAGCCGATACCGGAGTGGAACAAGAGCGAACTGGTTCGCCGTCGAGATGGACGGTGCAGGCACCACACTGAGCCATGCCACAACCAAACTTAGTGCCGTTGAGGCCTACAAAATCACGTACGACCCAAAGAATTGGCATTGAACTATCGACATCTACCGTATAGCGTTTCCCATTAATAGAGAGGGTATGTTGAGACATATTATGAAAGATTTTATAAAGTTTTAGACTGATTTTGAGTAAATCATGTCCTTAAATTACATGTTTTTCATGGCAAATTTGGATTTATTCGGAGGAAACTCACTGGGGCATCTGGAAAATATACGTTACTTTAGCGCAAACAGCCCAGATGGGTAGTGTGTAAAGAAAATCAATCTCGTTTCTTACTCATATTTTCAAAAAAAAATTAATGAAGCAGTTATTCGTATTTCTTGGACTAGTGGCTTTCGTAATGGCTTGTGGTGGTGGCGATAGTGTATCTCCCGAGATGCTGGCCGCTGCTGAAAAAACCTACAAGCAGCACTGTGTGGTTTGTCATGGTCCAGATGGAAAATTAGCGCTGAATGGTGCTAAGAAGTTTTCGGAGTCGACCTTGTCGCAAGGTGAACGTGAAACCGTCATTAAAAATGGTCGTAACTTGATGACCGCTTTTGGAGGAATTCTCAAGCCAGAAGAAATCAAAGCTGTAGCGGCTTACACGATAGAATTGGGTAAAAAATAGTTGCGCTTTTCTCACCGAACTTAAATCTCCTGTATTGCATCGCTATCAAGTTTTAGGATTAATGTCGGGTAGTTCGCTGGATGGCGTCGATCTGGCCTTTTGCCATTTTGATTGGGAACAGGGACTGGTTGATTGGAAAATCATTCAAGCTGAAACCTTGCCATTCAACGAACAATGGCAAGCCCGTTTACAGCATCTTCCCCAGGCTAGTGCGCTGGATTTTGCTAAAACGAATACTTATTTCGGACATTATCTGGCGCAATTAGTGATGACTTTTCTCGAAAAGCATAATTTAGAACCAGACTTTATTGCTAGCCACGGGCATACTATTTTTCACGATCCTGAAAAACGCTACACGATCCAAATCGGAGATGGTGGTGCTATGGCAGCGCTAACGGGGTATCCCGTGATTAATCAGTTTCGAACGCAAGATATTGCCATTGACGGAGAAGGGGCACCACTAGCGCCGATCGCCGATCGCTATTTGCTACCTGGATACGATTTTTATCTCAATTTAGGCGGTATAGCTAATATAAGTGCGGCAGTAGGCGATCGCTATTTGGCTTTCGATTTAAGTGGCGCTAATCAAATTTTGAATGCGCTGGCTCAATTAGCCGACCAGCCCTTCGATCAGGGCGGTCAACTGGCGGCGCAAGGACAGCTCCTCCAACCTTTATTTGATCAACTGAATCAACATCCTTTTTTCGAGCAGCCTTATCCCAAATCGCTTGATAACCAGTGGACGGTACAACACTTTGTGCAACCCTTTTTAGCTTACGAGGGCACTGTCGTTGATCGACTTTGTACAGCCGTACATCATATTGCTTATCAGGTAAGCCAAGCTATTCAGCAATTGGTCGAAACCGAGCAATTTCAGCAACCAAGTTACCGGATGATTGTTACCGGAGGAGGTGCTTATAATCACTTTCTGTTGGATCAAATTCAGAAGTATTGTCCTGAGATTGAGATTGTGGTGCCAGAGTCGATGATTATTGATTTTAAAGAGGCGGCTTTGATGAGTTTGATGGGGGTCTTGCGACTTGAACAACATCCAAATACAATCAGTAGCGTGACGGGGGCTCGACAAGATACCGTCAGCGGTGCTATTTACCAGGGTTGGCGCAAGCAAATTGCGGCGCGGCCGGTGACTAAAGTCGACCATACCTCAGCATAAAGGGATCACAGTAATGAATATTTTTCTCACAGGCGGTACTGGATTTTTAGGCTCTTATATTTTGCGTTATCTGGTTCGGCAAGAAGGGGTGAATATCCGGGCTTTACGCCGTGCGGATAGTCGCATGGAACTCGTCGCTGAAGTGGCCGATCAGGTGGAATGGGTGGAAGGTGATTTGCTAGATACTGTGAGTCTCGAAGCGGCCTTGGAAGGCATAGATCAAGTTTATCATTGTGCAGCGATGGTCTCTTTTCAGAGTAAAGATTTACGTCGTATGCACCGCATTAACGTGGAAGGTACCGCAAATGTGGTGAACTTATCATTGGAAGCGGGAATCCAAAAATTAGTACATATCAGTTCGATTGCAGCCCTCGGCCGATCCAAAGACAAACAACAAGTCAATGAACAGTCGGATTGGGAGCCACATCCCTTCAATTCCAACTATGCGATTAGCAAGCATCTAGCGGAAATGGAAGCGTGGCGTGGTCTGGCAGAAGGACTAAATATTGCTATTTTGAATCCTTCCGTAATTTTGGGCAGTGGCTTTTGGTTGCTTGGTACAGCCCGAATGTTTCAACAGGTTTGGGATGGCTTGCGTTTTTATCCTCCTGGCGGCACGGGCTACGTAGATGTCCGGGATGTCGCGCGCTTAGCGATCAAGTTGATGGAAAGCGACAGTACTTCTGGTCAACGTTTCATCGCCAATGGCACTAATCTTACCTACCACGAACTTTTCCAAAACATTGCGGCAGCTATGGATAAACGACCACCAACGATTCGTGCTAATGCAATCCTACGTGGGTTGGCTTGGCGGGTAGACTGGTTCCGCAGTCTTTTTAATGGAGGTGATCGCGTCGTTACTCGTGAGATAGCCGAAAGTGTGGGACGTACTTTTTTCTATGATAACCAGCGATCCATTGATTATTTCGACTTCCAATACACACCTATTCAAGAAACGATTACCACTACCGCTCGGCAGTTGGTAGATGCTTATCGGAACAAGTTAGAATATGGGGTCTTGCCCCTGAATTAGTTTGCGAAACACCTTCTTTCTTTTCAATTTCTAAATAACATCTTCTACTACCTACCCAATTGTAGGAGAGCTGTTCTCGATTATTGGGATAATGTTTTACGTACAGAACCTCTCCTCATTGTTCATCCAAATCTTAAGTTTTTTGTCTTTTGCTTTGCAAATCAGACGATTATGGCGTATCTTCAATATGCTTTCCAACATTGCAAGAACATTTGATCGGATAACTCACTATGCGCCATTTGAGAACATTCCTTTTGGCCTCCTGCTTCTGGGCTATTCTGCTGCCAGCCATGGCACAGCAGGTTGCGCGTTCTACTGTGGTGCATCTTAAACAGGGCGATCGGATGCTTCCTGCTCATCAACAACTCGAATTTCGTCGGACAGAACTCATGCGTGGCCAGTATTTCCGGTATATTCAGTTCCATACCATGCCTTCACCCGTTGAGCGGAATCGACTCCTCAAGGCGGGGATCGAATTACTGGAATATTTACCCGAAAGGACTTACATCGCTGCGATTCCTGCGGATTTTGCCCAATCTCAACTTGTAGCGCTCTCAGTAGCTGCCGTATTGCCCATTCCGGTGCAAGACAAATTGCACCCCGATTTGGCAACACAAATGGATGAAACTTCTTCTCTTCGGGTACAAGTACAGTTTCAGCGTAATATCCCCTTGGAACTTGCTAAGTACATCCTGGCAAGGTATCAAGCAGAAATTCTTGCGGAGCAAAGCGTAAATCAAACCTTCACCCTTTCCATTCAACCCATCTTACTCCGCCGGCTCTTGGCCGAGTCTGCACTCCTTTACGCTGAATTGGCTCGCGAGGTATCAGAAAAACCCGAGACGTTTGATCTGGGTGGCCAGTGTCTGGCCCGCACTAATACCCTGCATACTGCTTATGAATCCGGCTTGCAATTGGATGGTAGCGGTGTGAACGTCGCAATCGGAGACGATGGCTATATCGGACCACACATTGATTTTCAAGGCCGGAACTTTCCGGGGGAGACAGCGACCTTCAACGGTGGCGCTCACGGTGATATGGTGGCCGGTATTTTGGCTGGAGCAGGTAATCTCAATCCCGAAATTCAGGGGGTAGCCCGTGGCGCTAACCTCTTTTTATACAGTGGATTTAATGCGGTCGAAAAGGCCGTAGAATTATACGAAGAGGATGAAATTATTCTTACTTCGACCTCTTACGGTGACGGCTGCAATCGTGGCTATACGACCTTTACGCAATTGGCGGATCGACAGATCTGGGATTATCCCGAAATGATGCATGTCTTTTCGGCCGGTAATAGTGGAGATCAGGATTGTGGTTACGGTGCCGGATCGGCCTGGGGAAATATCACCGGTGGAGTCAAAGTGGGTAAAAATGTACTCGCAGTTGGTAACCTCGGTGCAAACGGTGAGCTTGTTTTTAATAGCAGTCGAGGCCCTTCAAATGATGGCAGGATCAAACCCGATCTTTGTGCGAATGGAGATGGCCAAATTTCGACTGCGCCGAATCATAATTACCAATCTAGCAGTGGCTCTTCCGCGGCTGCCCCGATTGTGACAGGGGTGCTGGCGCAATTGATCCAGGCTTATCGGGGCTGGAATAATGGCGAAAATCCACCTTCGGCACTTTTGAAAGCTTGCCTTCTCAATACTGCTGATGACTTAGGGACACCCGGCCCGGACTATAAGCACGGTTGGGGGCGTATCAACGCTCGCCGGGCTTACCAATGTCTCGAAGCGGAGCATTATGCTACCGCGGAGGTAGAGCAATCGGAGACTTTGATTTTTCCGTTACAAGTACCCAGCGATGTACGACAAGCACGCATCATGCTCTACTGGCACGATCGCGAAGGATCAACGGTAAGTGCAAAAGCTCTCGTGAATGATCTGGATATGCGCGTCCGCTTCAACGATCAAGAATATCTACCGTGGACTTTGAGCCCGGAGCCAGAAGACCTAGGGCAAGCCGCCCAACCACAGGCTGATCACCTCAATAACATGGAGCAAATTGTGATCGACTTGCCTGCAGCCGGTGAATATCAAATTGAAATCAATGGATATGAGCTGCCCTTCGGAGCACAAACCTTCTATCTATCTTATGAGCTGGTACGCGAATCGGTAACCTTAACCTATCCTTACGGTGGCGAACGGTTACAACCCGGCGAGCAAGTGCGCGTCCACTGGGATTCGCCGAATAAAGAGGATCATTTTGATTTGCTCATTTCATTTAATGGAGGCAATGATTGGTTGAGCCTGATTAACCTACCAGGTAGTCAACGCTATTTTGATTGGAGCGTCCCGGGAATTCCTACAGATAATCTCATGCTGCAGATTGTACAAGCTGAGGTGAGTGATTTGACGGATGCGCCATTGAGTGTTTTCCCGGTTCCGAAGAACTTGGAAATTACTCAGGTTTGTCCCGAGGTGATACGTTTGGATTGGGATGCCGTCGAGAATGCATCGGCTTATGTGGTTTATCAACTTGGACCTTACTATATGGATAGCTTGATGACCGTGAATTCGAATACTGCTGAGGTGCCAATTAGTGATCCTGCCCAAGTACATTGGTTAGCGATTACCGCAGTTGGACCTAATGGTTTCGAAAGTGGTCGAACGGTAGCCGTTCGGAATAGTCCTGATTTAATGAACTGCGAGATTGTCCATGATTTAAACATTGTGAGCCTCGCCTCTCCGGAATCTAATGCCCGGCAAAGTTGTTTTGCGGACTCCATTTTAGTTAGTATCAATATCCGCAATAACGGAAGCTCCCCTCAGTCGAATTTCCCTCTGTATTTTCAATACGATGATGAACCAGTAATTAGTGAAATCTATACGGGCTTGATTCCTCCTGGCGTGACCGTTAACTATCCATTTGCGACTCCCTTGTTGGCAGGTATGGCGGGAGATCATCAGTTGAAGGTTTGGCTGGACTTACCCGATGATCAAGCTTCTTATAATGATAGTCTTAGGTTCGATCTGCGGGTAGTCGCGTCAACCATGGTCGATATACCATATTTTGAAAACTTTGATGATTTAGAAAATTGTAATCAAAATCTAAATTGCTCCCAGAGCTGTGATTTAGACAATGATTGGATGAATATTGCTAATGGATTTGGAGATGCATTGGATTGGAAAATTGGTAAAGGCAGTACCCCTACTTACGGAACGGGGCCTCAATTTGATCAAAATACCAACGCTCTTTCGGGCCAATATCTCTATTTGGAAGGTGCGATGGGCTGCTTCGAAAAGGAAGCGTATTTATATAGTCCCTGTCTCAACTTGGGTAATACAGTAGCTCCGCAATTGAGTTTCTGGTATCATATGTTTGGCACTGATATTGGCCAGCTGCATGTCGACTTATTTGCTGGAGATAACTGGTACAATAACCTGATGGTGCCGCTTGTCGGCGAGCAAGGGACAGATTGGCAAAAAGTAGAAATTGATCTTTCGGCTTTCGCCGGACAAGTTGTGACTCTACGCTTCCGAGCGTATACTGGTGATGGGCCGTTAACGGATCTAGCTATCGATAATTTTGCAGTGTTAGACGCTGCCGCTCCTCCTGTGGCAGATTTCCGACTGGATAAGATGATTACTTGTCCTGGACAAAAGGTGTATTTGAAGGATAATTCATACAATAGTCCAAACAATTGGTTCTGGGAAATTACGCCCTCTACCTATTCCTTTGTCGAAGGGAGCGCTAATAGCCCAAATCCTGCGGTTGTCTTTCACGAAACAGGGCTTTATTCCGTCGAACTTAGCGTAGCTAATGAGTATGGTAGTCATAATGTGGTCAAGTACGATCATTTACTAATCTACGAGGGAGAGAGTTTACCTTATACAGAGGATTTCAACAATACACCACTACCTTCATTAGAATGGCAAATTGAAAATTTCGATCACCATATTACGTGGCAAAATATTTCAATTCCTGGCAAATCCGGTAATGTGACCAATGCCGCCTACGTTAATAACCATGGCTATAATGCAGCGGGTGAAGAAGATGCCCTAGTGTCTGCAGTAATCAATCTGGAAGATGCGGATTCACCTTACCTGCGGTTTGATCTATCTTACGCCACTTTCAATGGCAGCTTTGGTGATGGACTGCGGATCGAACTATCGACCGATTGCCGTGAATCATTCGATGAGGTGATTTACGAAAAATCTGGTGCTGATCTGGCAACGGTTGCCACTCGAAATATTGGTTGGCAACCCACACAAGCGGAGCATTGGCGTACCGAAGTTATTGACTTGAGCGCGTATGTCGGCAAAGAGATTGCCCTGCGCTTGGTTAACGTTTGTGGATTTGGTAATAATCTCTACTTGGACAATATCAAGGTGTACGAGTATGATATGCATCCTCAGGCGGAATTCATTGCTACGCCGATCGTTAATGAGCTTTGCGCGGGGGAATCGTTAACCTTTGTTGCTACGGCTCAATTAGGCAGTAATACCAGTTATGAATGGGATTTTGGCTTAGGGAGCCAACCAAGTAGTGCTGATGAGGCCGGACCACATCAGGTAGCCTTCCAATACCCCGGTAAGCATAAAATTCGGCTTCGGACCTACAATGATCTCGGCTGGTGGGATGAGCGGGTCATGTACGTGCAAATTGAAGAAACGCCAGTTGCTAATTTTGATTTCCATACAAGTGGTTCGGGTACAGTTGATTTCTTTGCTGAGGAAGAAGTGGGGTATACTTATTACTGGACTTTTGGTGATGGCCAAACGAGCACGGCCGCCCAACCTAGTCATACCTATGCACTGAATGGAAGTTATGCCGTGAGTTTGCGGATCACTAATGCTTGTGGCGAAGCGACTAGCTTACAAACGGTCTTAATCACAACCAGTGTTGATGATCCGAATCAACCCCGTTTTTCACTTTTCCCGAATCCTGCAAACGATTGGGTAGCGATTCAGCTCAACGAGCAAGACACTAACAAATTCCAGATTACGATTTACGATGTTAGTGGGCGAAAATTATCTCAGGAAGAAACCCAGGTTCTACAACAACATCGATTGGATATCAGCCACTTAAGTTCTGGTGTCTATCTCGTAGAATTACAATCCGCTGACCAGATCATGGCTCAACGTCTGGTGATTCAATAATCGATTTATACTAAACTATTCTGAAGGTTTTGTCATTACAAAGCCCTGTTATTGTATTGAAATGTATTCTCAGGTAAGAAGAGAATATTGAATTAAGATAAAATTCTAAAAAATATCTTTTTTGTAGATTCTTGTTTTGAATTGGTGTTAAAATGCCATTTTAAATACTATATTTTGCAGTTTTTTTCTTTGTTGATTTGGTTTATTTTACTAAATTCAGAGTTACACAAGCATTAGAGGACCAATCCTTTTTATTTACTAACTAAACTGCGCTTTATTATGAGCTACGACACCAAAAATATTAGGAATGTTGTTTTGCTGGGCCATTCCGGCTCCGGCAAAACAACATTAGCAGAAGCTATGCTGTTTGAATCCAAAGCGATTAATCGCCGGGGCACAGTAATAGATAAATCCTCCACTTCCGACTACACCAACATTGAACAAGAGCGAGGCAATTCCATTTTCTCCACATTGATGCACGCCAACTGGAAAGATTCCAAAATAAATCTTATTGATACGCCGGGTTACGATGATTTCGTAGGAGAGGTCGTTTCTTCTCTTAAAGTTGCCGATACTGCTGTAATGATGTTGAATGCCCGTAGTGGGGTAGAAGTAGGAACCGAACTGATTTGGGAGTATATCGAGAAATTTCAAACGCCTACTATTTTTGTGGTCAACCACATGGACAATGAAAAAGCAGATTATGACATGACGCTGGAGCAGGCGACCAAGCGTTTTGGCAGTAAAGTGATTCCCGTTCAGTATCCCACGCGACAAGGTATCGGTTTTAATGCAATCGTAGATGCCTTACGTATGGTAATGTACGTTTTCCCCGACGGCGGTGGTCGCCCTCAAAAGCAGCCTATCCCGGATAGCGAAATCGAACGAGCGCAGGAAATGCATAACGCACTGGTAGAAGCTGCTGCGGAAAATGATGAGGGCTTGATGGAGAAATTCTTTGAAGAGGGATCTTTGAATGAAGACGAATTAGCTGAAGGTTTGCGCATTGCCTTAGCTAACCAAGAAATCTATCCTTTGTTTATCGCTTCTTCGGAGCGCAATATGGGAAGCGGCCGTATCATGGGTTTTATCAATGATATTGCACCTACCCCTATTGATCGTCCCGAAGCAGAACTGGCCGATGGCAGTACCTTGAAATGTGACTCAGCCGGAAAGCCCGTCGTTTTTACTTTCAAAACAATTTCTGAACCTCGCGTCGGGATGGTATCCTACTTCAAGGTATACTCTGGTGTACTCCGTAGTGGTGATGAGTTGGTGAACAATAATAATCGTAGCTCAGAACGTTTCAACCAACTTTTTATCGCTAATGGCAAAAACCGGGAGCCCGTTGACGAATTACGCGCCGGAGATATCGGTGTGACCGTTAAATTGAAAAATACTCACTCTAATAATACCCTTTCTCAAAAAGGAAACGAGGTTAATATTGAACCAATCCATTTCCCCGAACCGAGAATTCGTACTGCTGTATTGCCGCCGAGCAAGAATGATATGGAAAAATTAATGAAGGCTTTACATCAGATTCAAGAGGAAGACCCTACCTTAGTGGTCGAACAGTCCAAGGCTTTGAAGCAAACCTTGCTACACGGCCAAGGACAGTTGCACCTCGATATTATCAAATATCGTATTGAAAAGGTTCACGGCATTAGCATGGAATTCGTTCGGCCTAAAATCGAATATCGCGAAACGATCACACGTACGGCCAACGATAGCTATCGCCACAAAAAGCAAAGTGGTGGGGCCGGACAATTTGCCGAGGTACATATGCGTATCGAGCCCTATTATGAAGGAATGCCGGCTCCAGCCGATTTAACGGTGCGAAATACCGAAGAAGATGAACTCCCGTGGGGTGGTAAATTGGTCTTCTTGTGGTGTATTGTCGGAGGATCCATCGATGCGAAGTATTCCAACGCCATTAAAAAGGGCGTGATGCAAAAGATGGAGGAAGGCCCATTGACGGGATCTTACTGCCGAGATATCCGGGTATGTATTTACGACGGAAAAATGCACGCGGTAGATTCCAACGATATGGCCTTTATGATTGCATCTTCGCAGGTGTTTAAAACCTCCTTCAAGACGGCCGGGCCACAATTGCTCGAACCTATCTATAATCTCGAGATTCTTTGCTCGGATGATGTGATGGGTGATGTGATGGGCGATTTACAAACCCGTCGAGCAATCATTCAAGGCATGGAAGCCGAAGGCCACTATCAAAAAATTAAGGTGAAGGTACCGCTGTCTGAATTGTACAAGTACTCGTCAACCTTAAGATCAATTACGCAGGGCCGGGCCAAGTTTAGCCGCCAATTTGCGGAATTCAGTCCGGTGCCGCACGATATTCAAAAGCAATTAATTGCTGCATATCAAAATGATCTGCAGGAAGCATAAAGGTATAACGGTCTAATTTGCGATCTGAGAGGGAGTCCTGTTGTTACAGTGACTCTCTCTATTTTTTTAGCCTTGACTGGAGCTGCCAGGCACAAAAGATAACACGACGCGAGTGCCCTGCTCTTCAAGCGCCACCACAAATTGATCTGAGGTCAACGTCAGGATAATCGCCGGATGATCGGGCCGTTGGGGATCGATGAGATGGTTTTTGACAATATTGTATCGCCCTTCCTCTTTCACCCCCTGTGCCGTGATAAAAGTCGCAAAACCATCCTCAGTGAAGATGAAGCGAGTCTGTCCTCCCATCTTATCGGCCGTCAGCAGCTGACCATCGTAGCTGGCTGATTCTAAAACCCAAGTACCGACAATCAAGTCTGGTGTAGGGACCTTTTGTAAACTTTGACAGGAAGAAATAAGGAAAATAGAGAGGACGAGTAAAGTGTAAAGTTTTCTCATCGCGTTGTTTTTTATGATATTTTCATGGAATATTCAAAGATTATTAAGCAATTAATGTGCCTTTATTGTAATTTTGCAGTCGATTTCAAAAACATTAAAATTAAATTAAATGCAAACGGTACAACCAAGTTTGAAATATAAAGTTAAAGACATCTCACTGGCTGAGTGGGGTCGTAAAGAGATCGAATTGGCCGAAGCTGAGATGCCAGGACTGATGGCTTTGCGTGAGCAGTACGGTGATTCAAAGCCGTTGAAAGGTGCGCGTATTGCAGGTTGCTTGCATATGACAATTCAAACCGCGGTGTTAATCGAAACACTGATTGAGTTGGGTGCAGAGGTAACATGGTCTTCATGCAATATTTTCTCAACTCAAGATCACGCGGCAGCAGCTATCGCGGCAGCAGGTATCCCTGTTTACGCTTGGAAAGGCATGAACGAGGAAGAATTCTGGTGGTGTATTGAGCAAACGCTCCACGCTTTCGAAGGTGGCCAACCTCTGAACATGATCCTGGATGATGGTGGTGATTTGACGAATGTTGTATTTGACAAATATCCTGAGCTCACTGACGGTATCAAAGGCTTAAGTGAAGAGACAACTACCGGGGTACACCGACTCTATGATCGTGAGAAAAATGGCACCTTGGTGATGCCTGCTATCAACGTGAATGACTCTGTGACCAAATCTAAATTTGATAATAAATACGGTTGTAAAGAATCTTGTGTTGACGCGATTCGCCGAGCTACAGATCTGATGTTGGCCGGTAAAGTAGCTGTAGTTGCTGGATACGGTGATGTTGGAAAAGGTTCTGCGGCTTCACTGCGCGGTGCGGGCTGCCGAGTGATCGTTACCGAGATTGATCCTATCTGTGCATTGCAAGCTGCAATGGATGGCTTTGCGGTGAAGAAGATGGTAAATGCCTTGCCTGAGGCTAATATCGTAGTTACTGCAACGGGTAACAAAGATATTCTCTCTGAGGAACACTTCCGTTTGATGAAAGATAAAGCAGTAGTTTGTAACATCGGTCACTTCGATAATGAAATTGATATGGCCTGGTTGAATAACAGCTACGGTGATACCAAAGTAGAAATCAAGCCTCAAGTGGATAAGTATACAGTTGATGGCAAAGATGTGATCGTTCTGGCTGAAGGCCGTCTGGTTAACTTGGGATGTGCTACTGGTCACCCATCATTCGTAATGTCTAACTCTTTTACCAACCAAACGTTGGCTCAACTTGAGCTGTGGGAGAATTCAGATAAATACGAGAACAAAGTATACATGCTGCCTAAGCACCTCGATGAGCAAGTAGCTCGCTTACACCTCGCCAAAATTGGCGTTGAACTGGAAGAATTGAGCCAGGATCAAGCGGATTACATCGGCGTGAAGAAAGAAGGTCCATTCAAGCCTGAATACTACCGTTACTAGAGATTAATTGAATCAAAATACTGTCCCTGCGGGCCAGCCTGATTATCGGGCTGGCCCGTTTTATTTTCTGCTCAAATGGATGCTCGTCGAATAATTTTCTGGTCTTGACCCGATATATCTACTTTAGGTACGAACCAACTTTTGACAAGCATGAACTGGCGGAAATTTTTTCTGGTCTCTACTCGTATTTTCTTAGGTCTCATTTTCTTTACTGCCGGAATGGGAAAGCTTTATTCAGAGCACCTCTTTCCTGGTTTGATTGGTCCGGTATGGCTCGAAGATCGACTCGCCGAATTTGATCTTGGGCTTTATGCGCGTTTCATTGGGTATTCGCAGGTCGTGATTGGATTATTATTAATTACCCAGCGATTTGCTACGCTTGGAGCTGTGATGTTGGTCCCCATGATTGCAAATATTTTAATGGTAACGGTATCCATGAATTGGCAAGGGACACCTTATGTCCTCGCGTTTCTTTTGATGCTCAATGTGTTGATTCTATGGTTGGACTTTCAGCGCCTCAAATTTTTGGTGAGTGACTTGCCAACGGAGAAATTGCGGCCGCTACAGCCATTGCGTCAATCCTGGCTAGTGGATGGGATTATTCTCTTTGGAATGCTATTAATATTGCTAAGTATTCCCATCTCGTATGTACAAATCACCTTAGCTTATGGGATGGTGATCTTTGGCCTCTTATTAGCCATTGTTGGTCCTATTTGGGGTAAGCGCCGGGCAAAGAAAGTAAGCTAAGAATAAAAAAACCGCCACAACTTAGAAGTCATGGCGGCGGGGGTATTGTTTTTAATGACTTTGTTTAATCCTGTTTTACCAGGGGGAGGGTTCTTAATTTTCGACCCTCAATTTGAATCACTACGAAGTAGGTACCCGCTTGATACTCCCTCAATGACAATTCAATAGGGGTATCCGGCAAGGCATCGTATGCTTGATGATAGAGTGGTTGGCCTAATGCAGTACAGAGCTGAATGCTACCCGCTTTACCACTGTGCGCGCGCAGGTAGACATGAGCTATATCGCGCACTGGATTGGGGAAAAGCTGAATCTCTACTTCCAGTACAATATCGACAGCCTGTACCTCTGAATAACGTACACTACCATCTAGGAATACTTGCCGTAAACGGAAGTAGTGGCGACCAGAGGTCAGCGGCTGTTGCTGATGATAATAACGAATCAGATCATTGTCGAAATTGTCGTTGGTGTAGGTAGCGATGGTTTCAAAAGCTTCGCCATCAGCTGCGTATTGCAATTCAAAATAATCATCTTTCTCTCCCGTATTGCTCCACCAATTAACGTCGATATCGCCACGATAAACGTCTGTGCGGAACATTAGAAAGTCCTCGGGCGGCGCTTCCATGTTATTATTAACGGTGCTTCCATTGATTTGAACGGAATAATCCTCGACTTCTCCAAGTGTAAAAATATCGCAAGGTCCAGGATAGGCATCGCGCTGCATACTGACGCGCATACGCGTCGTACCGAGTGTAGCATTTTCCGGTATTGTTACAGAGCCGAGTAATGGGAATAGATTTCCAGGAGGTGCCGCACCCCGTACATTTTCATAAACCATTTCGCCCGCATCAAAGAAATCACCATCTTGATTATAATCGATCCATACTCGAACGTATTCGTCGTATTGGAAATAACTATAATCAACGTTAATGACGAGTGGATAGCTTTGTCCAATATTCACAATTGCCGTTTGATCCGTAAAATCACCGTATTGATCTTTAAAAGATTCATTTCCGATGCCCTCAAAGACAACGCCGGCAATCCATTCTTGCCAAGGTTCATTACCTCGTGATTCACAATAATCGCCGCTAGGGGTATTGTCTTCAATAACGGTGATCACAAAAGAGCAAGACACTTCTTCTCCGCAATCATCTACCGCTTTAAATTGCACAAAAGCAACACCGAGAGGGAAGGCGCTACCGCTTGGTAATCCGCCATCCTGAGTAATGCTTAAGTTGCCACAGCCCGGATTGAGAATTTCTGGATTATCAAAATTCACAACGGCGCTAGTTTGTCCAGATGATACCGTAATGGTAATATCTTCGGGGCACTTGATCTCAGGCAACGGATTGCCCGAACCGGAGATGATATTGATCGAATAATCCTCGACTTCACCCAGTTCAAAAACACCGCAAGGATCAGCATAAGCACCACGTTGCATGCTCACCCGCATTCGAGTCGTACCAAGGCTGGCATTCGCCGGGACATTAATATTGCCCGTAATATCGGCTACACTACCCGGAGAACCAGCACTATAAATGCCAGAGAAAACGGTTTCACCGTTGTCTTCGAAATCACCATCGCCGTTGAAGTCAATCCAGACCCGGAAGTATTCATCCCATTGGAAATAACTAAAACCAGGTTGTAAAGTGATGGGATAACTTTGACCTTGCTCTACAGTTGTACTCTGATCGGTAAAGTCACCATAACTTTCTTTGAAAGAGTTATTGGAAATATCACCAAAGTCTACTTGCTCGATCCATTCTTGCCACGGTTGCTCACCTTTAGAATCGCAATAATCCCCGGTAGGCGGCTGCGTAATTTCGGAAACGGTGAAAGTGCGGATAACCGGCGGGGCGGGATTCCAATCCGCATTACCTGCCTGTGTGGCCTGTACACTCACTTGCCCCGTCGTACCGTCCAAGGTGATTGTGTTGCCCGAAATACTAGCTGGGCCGGAGAGAATGCTAAAACTGACCACAAGCCCGGAACTAGCCGAAGCGTTGATGTCGAAAGGCGGATCAGTGGTTAACTGATCTGCGATAGCTGGAAAATCAATGGTTTGATTCATGGCACTACTTGGATCATTGGCGGCCCCGGGGGTAGGAGCGATAGCGATCCAGCTTTCAGGCAGCGCATTATCTAAGCTCGGACTAATCAATTGTAAACTTGGGCCATCGCCGTCAGCGGCTTCGGGCCAAGGGTCATTGTCGTCATATTCTACAGCGTCGATCAGGCTGCCAACGGCATTTTTGAGCGTGATGAGTTCGCCACCACCACTTAAGCCAAAACCCTGTGGCCCTTTGCCAAATTCGCCGAGGATATTGGTGACGCCGGGGAAAATGCTACTAAAATCGTCCGCATCTTCCACTAAGACCAAATAAGCCCCGGCGGGAATAATTGTATTCCCTGGAAACCCAAAGAATCGGCCACTCTCATCCTCGAAATACCAACCCGACATATTGACTTCAAAGTTATTCGGATTGTATAATTCAACCCAATCACCAGAATCTGGATTATCCGGTGAATTATAATTGATTTCGTTGATGACGATAGGAAAACTTGCCGAAGAACCGGGACCGAAATTGGCGATGATGTCCGAGGGGCCAGACAAGTTGACGCTGGTTGATTGTTCGGTACCACTGAGGTTGCCAGACCAACCAGTAAAGAAAAATCCGCGATTCACATGGACTTGAACTGGAATATCGACGCCGGTGAAGTAAATACCGGACCAAGGGTAGTGATCTTCGTCGATAGTAACGGTATTAAGTTCGACGCTGCCACCATCGAAATTATTAGAATTGACGTTGACGGTAGCGGTGCCGGTGATATCATCGAACGCATCGACAAAATGCGAGCGCACCAAATCGTCGCGATCATCGGCAAAACCTCGAAGGATATTGATATTTTGTTGCCAGGGCAAGAAACCAGAATACCACCGCTCGTTGTGTTGTTGGAATTCCGGGGTATAAAGTTCTACGAATTCATCGATGCGATTATTGATACGATCTTCGCCGTATAAGACATTGAGTTGATCGGCCATGCGGTTGACGAACTCTGTGCGCCAGCTATCGTTTTCGACCAAGCGGCGGAACAAGAGTGTTGCGTAATCGGGATTTGGCCAATTAAAGCCATTAGGGTTGA
>JANQQI010000121.1 GCA_028285085.1 Saprospiraceae bacterium
ACCACTAGCGTGATAGTTCAGGCTAATGGGCACCGACATTGAACGCCCTTTCAATTCATACAACGGAATACTAATATTTGGAGTCCCGGTATATAAGGAAACGGGAATCTCACCAAACTTTCCTAAAGCAGCAGCATTGGGTGAAGGTGGTAGAATAGAAGTTGTAGGATCGTAAGAATCCGATTCTTCCTGCGCATTCAGGTGAAGGGGATTGAAAATGGATAATAGGGCAAAGTACAGGCAAGACAAGACGATAGCCTTTTTCATAGCACAACATCAGTTTTAGTAGTGTTAAACTTTAGTTTAATAAAATATTTTTTTGGTTCACAAAATGTGAACACCCTCCATGATCGAAAAAAATGTATCAATAAATCTTAATTAGTAGATTTTGAATTACTTGACAAAGGAGATATTAATATAATTACTAGTTATAAATTAAAAAGAAGAGCAACGATAGCTTTAGTCGCTAGGCGCAATGTAAATCATTACAGGTTAAATGTCAACTTTTCTTAACATATTAATTTCAAAAGCACTCCCACATTGTGTACAAAGAGAAATTAGCTGTACAATTTGGATGCTGAAACTGAAATGTAGCGCACTTTCCACAACTAAAAAAATCGCGACCGTTGTATCGCCGCATCAATCACCGT
Source organism: Saprospiraceae bacterium (assembly GCA_028285085.1). Lineage (GTDB taxonomy): Bacteria > Bacteroidota > Bacteroidia > Chitinophagales > Saprospiraceae > JAHDHW01. The sequence goes on from JANQQI010000121.1 coordinate 651, forward strand.
CACACTTTCGCTGTGATTAAAGGAATGGGTACGGGTCAATCCTTTTTCCCAGGGTCGTACGTGTAGCATTCTTTTCTCCTGATAGTCTGTTTCTGATAATACCACAATTTCATTTAGATTAAACCCGAAGCCATATTTGCGGCTACAGTCTTGAGAAGGGCGAATGATTTTACCGCCTTCTTCATAAATATTTCCGGCGGGGCGGGCGGTTCGGACATCCGATACAATGGGGTTTTGGGGATGACTCGCCCACTGGTCGGTAAAAGGGGAGTCAGCGTAAAAAAGAAAGAGTTCATCATTGTGGCCACTCCCCTTTTCTGCCAGGACCGTAAACATCCACCATTTATTATTATAAAAAAACAAGGTGGTATCGAAGGCCGCAACCTCCGTCATTAAATCCATTTTATGTTCCCATTGATAGGGGAATTGAGTAGCTTCGAACAACTGTATATTTCTAGCTTGATAGGATTCGGGGATCATATAAAAATGTCCGTCTTGTTCGAAAATAAATGGATAAGATAGATGGTAAGGCAGATCAAGAATTTTTACCGGGGTGCTGATATTCCCATGATCATCAATTTCCGTTACACAAAGATGTCCCTTGTCCGTGGCATAAGGTAATTCCTCAAAAAAAAGATACCGTTTTCCCTCATTTTCAACCACAAAAGGATCCGCCCAAAAACAATCTTTTGGTGGTAAGATTTTTTTAAATTGTTCAAAATCCTGAGCGATGCCCTTCTGCATTTTTAAAAGCAAAATCCACTGCTCTTTATATTGCAACTTTCGCCAAGCCTTCATCCCAAATCGCAGCGCATGAGCATACAAATTTTTGAATACCCCGATCCCCTTTAGAGTGGGATTTGGTGCGCTCGAAAATTGTGGTAGCTCAATAAAAGCATGCTCATATTTTTCTTTTGGCATCCGGGAAAACTTACGGATAGCCCTCAATAAAATCGTACTCAACTTCCAAAAATGCTCGTTACGCGAACGAGAGATCGACATGGTTTTCATCATCGACCAGGTTTGCTCTACGAGCCAAGTTTTACCATTGCGCCAGCCAACCAGAGTCGAACTGATCACTTCGCGGCGGTGATAAAAATCAGCATAGCCCAAATCCTGGCCAGCAAAAGAATGGTTCTCGCCGTGCACCAAAGCCAATACCACAAAAGCCGATTGGCGCTGTAGTTCCTTCGGGAGGTTCTCCTCACTTAGCCAAATCAATAAGTCCTGCTGAGCTCGTTGGAGTTCAGCAATGGTCCCGTTACGTTGGCCATCGTCAAGCTTGCAGGCATTGAAAGCGTCAGGACTGGGTTTAAAATACCAACGATCCAGCGCGATATGTAAATGTCGCAACTGCCGTCCCCCTTTGGGAGCTGACGGATGGAGGAACAATTCGATCACGGGTGACTGGGACATCTCAATCAGTCCATCTATCACCTTTTTTTTCCACGCGGGAACTGAAACATCATCCACAACGATGGCTATTCTCAGAGCAGAATGTCGTGTATCTAAAACCATATAGCTAACAGACCAAAGAATATACCAAGCCCTTGATTATTGATTCATTCTCACTCCATTATTCAAGGCACTGAGACAGAATTACATTAAAAAACATAATATTTGACAATACTTCATTTAAACCTTACTTTTGTGGTACTCATGAATGAATCGATTGTCTTCCCCCTCCCCATTAATCTGATTCAGGACGAGCCCCTTTTTAACCGACAGACTTACTTACACATTATGTTTCGGTATTAGTATATCCCCCTGTGCTGATTCGATCATTGACGAATTCTTACAACGGGCTTGATATGATACCAAAAATGCAAAGAGTGGTATACTCTAACCTACTGGTGGAGTTTACGTTGCTCAACATCAGTATCCTCACTGTTTTTTTTCTTAAAAATTTTCTATTTGCGGCATCGGGACACAAGCCTATTCTATTAGGCGAGGTACTCGTATTCATCGGCATTTTCAATCTCGTATGGGGTTTTATCATCCTCATCAACAGAGATCAAAATTTTTATATTTCTAATGAGCGAAAAAAGAAGATAAAATCTTTTATCCTTAGTGCGTTCATGTTCATCGGAATCATTTCCACCGTCGCGATTATTTTCAAAATTGAATATTTCAATCGTACGACCTTCCTTTTACCCATCCTTTTATTTTCCATTTTAAATATCATCTCATTTAGTATCCTCGTAGATATTAAAAGGCGTAAAAAAACGAGTCTTTCGTTTTCAAAAGTACTACTCATTGGTTCTTCTCATAAGTGGAAAAACATTCAGTTACTGGCCGATTCGTTTCGTAAAAAAGGAATTGATTTGGTTGGCTTTCTGGATACAAATGATAGCCATAAATCCAAATTAGGAGATATTGATGTCTTGGGGCAAGTGGATCAGTTAGAGCAGTTTTTGGATCAATTGCAGGTCGACGAGTTGTTTATTGTAGGTGGCACCTTATCAGAAAAAGAGATTAAATCCATTGCTAAAAAAGCAGATTTTAAAGGAAAGCGAGTGAATATTATTCCTGAAACGCCCATGTTTGCCGGAAATATTCTCAAGCCTTATTCTTTAGACGGCCTGCCACTTTTCCAGTATCGTCAAACGCCTTTGGATGAGTTTAGTAATTATTTTTTGAAACGTGTATTCGATATATTTTTCTCTCTGACCGTCTTGATCTTATTACTGCCACTTTTCTTGGTCATCAGTCTGATTATCCTGGCGGATGGCAAGGGGTCTATCTTCTACACCCCACTGCGTAAAGGGGAAGCGGGCAATGTTTTCAGATGCTTCAAATTCAGAACGATGCGGGTTTGTGATGACCCTATCGCCGGGACAAAATCCACGGTAAAAAATGATCCACGGATCACATTTATCGGAAAGTTCTTGCGCAAATATGACATGGATGAACTCCCACAATTCCTGAATGTATTGCGCGGCGACATGAGCGTCGTTGGTCCACGTCCACATCGTGTCAATCTCGATAAAGATTTCCGTAAAATCGTCAACGATTACATGGTACGTCATTACGTTAAGCCAGGCATCACCGGCTGGGCCCAAGTCAATGGATGGCGAGGTCCTACCGTAACCGATGAGCAGAAAAAGAAGCGGGTATGGCATGACCTCTGGTACATCGAAAACTGGAATTTTGTGCTAGACATCAAGATCATTTTCCTAACTGTATTTAGTCGAAAGACTAGAATTAATGCCTTCTAAAGTATCTCTGAAATGGATCTTTTGAAATCGATAATTCTTCTTTTCGTTTGTTTGTTGGCTTGCCATGATTCGATTAAATACGACGAAGAATTAGTCCCCACTCCAACAGCCGTCGGTGATTTAGACAGTACCGCCGGCGTAGAGGTATTATTCACCGCAGAGTCCGACCTTATCGATGACCATCCAGGATTGAAACTCTGGGATTGGACGACCATGAATTTGCCCCCCATGCCCTGGGAAGATGAAACGGTTTTAGCCTATCACTTCAATGTCGATTCCGCCTATGATCCTGATGCTGTTCAATTGACCAGTACAGGATTACGCTTCTTTATTAATCCTATCAATCCGGCCACCGGGATACCGGAGCAGTATAATTATCGAGCGGAAGTCCACACTCAACCCTGGCCCATCAAGCACCCACTGGGGACCGAGCAATGGATGGGATGGGAATATACCTTTGGCGAAGATTACGAAATCAACATCCATACCCCCATCACAATTTTCCAAAATCATCCGGGCGTCAACGGTTTATCACCTCAAATTGAGCTGGAAATTGCTGCCCTGAATGATCCTAACCCCGCCCAAGGCGGCGAAATCCAAATCATCAACGTTCCTAATGGCGATCGGATCGTCACAGATGTTAAGCCCAAGGCCAGAGAAAAACTCAGCGTAGTTGTGCATGTGGTTTACGGCTTGGAAGACCAAGGTCAACTCCAAGTATGGCTGAACGGAGAGTTGTACTACGATAAAGCTGTAAGTACCGTTTATAGCCAGCACCCTTGGGGTGGAAACAATAAATGGGGGGTTTATCATCACATGTTCAACGGCACTGACAGCCCTGAATATGTTAATCTCACCTTGAGTGATCATGCCGAAAATGTCGAATTATTTATGGGCCCGCTAAAGACTTGGACCCGCTCTCCTTCTCATCCTGAGTATAGAAAAGACGCCTACTCACTCATTCGGCCTGAGAATTGATATAGAAATGTTGAAGCCGATCAAAAGGATCATTTTATCTCCTCTTGTGAAGCTTCAAAAATTAGACGGACTACACAAATATCTCCTGCTCAAAGAGGAGACTATTGGGCAGTTCATCTGTATCAATTAAAAATATTTTTAACGCATAAATCCCAGTATTTTGAAAATCCTAATCACCGGAAATCTAGGCTACGTTGGGCCAGGCCTCGTCAAAGAACTTCGTAAATATCATCCTAAGGCTACTTTGATTGGTTACGATATCGGTTTTTTTGCCAAGCATATCACCAATGTGACCATTTGCCCGGAGTCTTTTCTGGATTTACAATACTACGGTGATGTCCGCAATTTTGATGCGAATATCCTCAATGGAGTGGACACGGTGATTAGCCTGGCCGCGATTTCCAACGATCCGATTGGGAATCGGTTTGAAGAGGTGACCATGGATATCAACTACAAAGCTAACTTGGAGATTGCGCGGCTAGCCAAAGAGCGAGGTGTACGCAAATTCGTTTTTGCCTCCAGTTGCAGTGTCTACGGAGCCGCCGAAGATGCACCACGCACTGAGGAATCTACCTTAAATCCGCTCACGGCTTACGCCAAATCAAAGGTGCAATCCGAGGAAGCTTTATCCCTTTTGGCCAACGATAATTTCCAGGTGACTTGCCTACGCTTTGCCACAGCTTGTGGGATGAGTGAACGCCTACGGCTCGACCTTGTACTCAATGACTTTGCCGCCGGTGCCTTGACTGCCAGCGAAATCACCATCCTTAGTGATGGTACACCTTGGCGGCCGCTGATTAACGTTCTGGATATGGCCCGAGCTATTCGCTGGGCTTACGAAAGAAGCAATGACCATGGGGGTAGCTTTGTCGTGGTCAACACAGGAAGCAATGAATGGAATTACCAAGTGAAAGACCTCGCTTTGGAAATCCAAAAAGTCCTTCCCGAGATTAAGGTATCGATCAATCAAAATGCGGAACCGGACAAACGATCCTACCGTGTCAACTTTGATCGTTTCAAAACTCTGGCCCCTGATCATCAGCCACAATATGATCTGAACAGTTCTATCCATGGTTTGATTACCGGGCTTAAGGCTATCAATTTCAAAGACGCCAATTTCAGAAAGTCAGAATTGATTCGCCTCAATGTGATCAACAAGTTGTTGACCAAAGGAGAAATGAATAATCAATTGGTTCTAGCCGCCGTATAAATATGCAATTTCATTCTACCCCTTTAGCGGGCGCTTATAGCATCAGCCTAGAGCCTTTCGTAGACGAGCGAGGGCTTTTTGCGCGTACCTTTTGCCAACGAGAGTTCGCGGCCATTGGGCATGACAAAGACTTTGTCCAATTCAACCATTCTCGCAACACTCACAAAGGCACTATCCGGGGATTGCATTATCAAAATCCGCCGCACGCCGAAATCAAACTCATTCGCTGTATCAAAGGCGCTGTTTATGATGTTCTTGTAGATGTCCGCAAGCACTCGCCGACCTTTCTACAGCACTTCGGCATTGAACTGAGTGCAGAAAATATGCTGATGATTTATATCCCCGAAGGATTTGCCCACGGTTTTCAAACCCTGAAGGATGATACTGAATTGATTTATCATCATACCGCCTTTTATACCCCAGGTGCTGAAAGTGGATTAAAATTTGATGATTCACGTTTAGATATTAAATGGCCGCTCCCTCCTACCATTATATCCGAGAAAGATCAAAATAACCCCTCTGTTGATCAGTCTTTTGCTGAATTAATCCGAAGGAAATAATTTAGGATGGACCATCGTCCTCCTGCTTCTTTATGAGATATAAAAACTAAACAATGTCAACTTTAGGATACTATCCCGGTAATAAAACGACCAGTAAATGCCGATTTTGTGCTACGCCCTTAAAGCATAGCGTCGTAGATTTAGGCACCTCTCCACTTTGCCAAAAACACGTAAAGCCCGAGGACTACAACAAGATGGAGAAATTCTTCACCCTCCATGCTTTTGTCTGTAAAAGTTGTTGGTTGGTCCAATTGGATGAGTTTGCATCACCGGAAGAGATATTTGCGGATGATTACGCCTACTTTTCTTCGTATTCCTCCAGCTGGCTCAAGCACGCAAAGCGCTACACCGATAAGATGGTAGAAGAGTTTAGTATTAATGAAAATTCACTGGTAGCGGAGATCGCGAGTAATGATGGCTATTTGTTACAGTGGTTTGTGGAAAAAAATATTCCCGTTTTAGGGATTGAGCCTGCCGCCAATTGCGCGGAAGCAGCGATCGAAAAAGGGGTGCGTACCGAGGTACGTTTCTTTGGGGTAAAAACCGCCAGAGACTTATCCGCCAAATATCGAAAAGTAGATTTGCTGCTGGGTAATAATGTTCTGGCACATGTCCCGGACATCAATGATTTTGTTGGTGGGATGAAGTTAATGCTTGCTGAAAAAGGCATCATTACGATGGAATTTCCACACTTGCAACGACTCATCGAAGAAAATCAATTTGACACCATTTACCACGAGCACTTTTCGTATCTATCGCTGACTACCGTAAACCAGATATTTGCTCATCACGGCATCACACTTTTCCACGTTGAAGAATTACCCACACATGGTGGCTCCATCCGAATCTTCGGGCGACATACCAACGATGAGAGTAAGCCCATCAGAGCATCAATCACGGAACTGTTAGACCGGGAAGAAAGGCTAGGATTCAAAACTGTAGAATTCTACACCCGTTTTGAAGAAAAAGTAAAAGAAACCAAACGAAAGCTCATTGAGTTTTTGATCCAAGCCAAACGCGAAGGAAAAACCGTCGTTGGCTACGGGGCACCGGGCAAGGGCAATACGTTGTTAAATTATTGCGGCATCCGCACCGATTTTTTGGATTATACCGTTGATCGCAGTCCACACAAGCAAGGTAATTTTTTACCGGGGACTCGTATCCCGATTTACGCTCCTGAAAAAATTACGGAGACCAAGCCCGACTACATTCTGATTCTTCCTTGGAATCTCAAAAAAGAGATCACCGAGCAAATGGCACATGTGCGGGAATGGGGCGCCAAATTTGTCATCCCTATCCCCGAAGTGACCATACTGTAACACTGCATTTAATCTAAAACATAGTCCATTAAGCATATTCATCTTTAACCAAAAATCCCCTCGCCAAAAATATAAATATCATGAAAGTTGTACTTTTTTGTGGCGGGCAAGGCACCCGGCTTCGCGATTATTCAGAGACCATTCCAAAGCCTATGGTCAATATTGGCTATCGTCCAATTTTGTGGAATGTGATGAAATATTACGCACACTTTGGGCACAAAGATTTTATACTTTGCCTGGGATATAAAGCCGATAAAATCAAGGATTACTTCATCAACTACGATGAGACGATTTCCAACAATTTTGTCTATACCCTCGGAGGGAACCGCATCGAATTATTGAACTCCGATATTGATGACTGGAAGATCACTTTTGTGGATACCGGCATTGAGTCTAACATCGGCATGCGCTTGATGCGCGTGCGGGAATATTTGAAAGACGAGGAAATGTTTTTGGCGAATTATTCAGATGGCTTGACGGATATGCACCTGCCGGCCATGATCGAAGATTTCAAAGCCAAACCCAATATGGTAGCCAGTTTTATGCGTTACCAGCCCAATGAAAGTTTCCACGTTGTACAAGCCGAAAAATCTGGCTTAGTGAATTCCATCCATTCGATGTCGCATACAGATATGCATATCAATACGGGTTACTTCGTACTTCGCCAGGAGATTTTTGATTTTATAGAATATGGAGAGGAGTTGGTTGTAGAACCCTTCCATCGTTTGATTCAAGAAAAGCGCTTGAATAGTTACCGACACGATGGCTTCTGGAGAGCGATGGATACCTTCAAAGATAAGATGTACCTCGATGATCTCCAGAAGAAAGGCAACACGCCATGGGCGGTTTGGAATGATGGTAATCCTAAATTTATCAAGAAAGCGATATGATCCATTCGAGCTTCGAATTTGATCAAGAACAGGGTCTGAACATTTTTGCCGTTGGCGCCCACTGCGATGATATTGAAATTGGCTGCGGAGCCACATTGCTTAAATTATTTGCAACCTATCCAATTGGAAAGGTCAAGTGGATTGTATTTGCGTCCAATCCACAACGCAGATTAGAAGCCATCGCTAGTGCAGAGCAGTTTTTGTCCGAGGTGCAAGACAAAGAAATTGTGGTTTTGGATTATCGTGATGCTTTTTTAGAGCAAAAAAAGTTCGAGATAAAAGAACAATTTGAATTCTATAAAAAGGATTTCAATCCCGATTTAGTCTTCACTCATTATCGCCACGACCGGCATCAGGATCATCGCTTGCTCTCTGATCTCGCTTGGAATACGTTCCGCAATCATTGCGTCCTCGAATACGAGATTCCGAAGTACGATGGCGACTTGGGCATTCCCAATTTATTTGTCGAAATACCGGAGGAAGTCGCCGATCGAAAAGTCCAAATCTTATTGGATTGCTTTGCCAGTCAGGCGGGCAAACATTGGTTTGATCGCGAAACCTTCTTGGCGCTGATGCGCATCCGGGGTATGGAAGCGGCTAGTCATGGCCGTTACGCCGAGGCTTTTCACGCCCGGAAAATTGTTTTTTAAATAGGATCATCTTTCACACTATGGTTCAATACAGAAAATTTAACCAGTCCATTTCCTTAAAAGAACGCTTTCACCGGGCTATTCCCGGCGGAAGCCACACTTACGCCAAGGGAGACGATCAATACCCAGAGCAGTACGCGCCGTATATCGCTCGCGGCAAAGGTTGTCGGGTATGGGATATTGATGGAAATGAATTTGTCGAATATGGAATGGGACTCCGGGCTGTTAGCTTGGGGCATGCCTTTGATCCCATTATCGAGGCTGCCCACCAACAAATGCTTAAGGGCATTAACTTCAGTCGACCGGCTTTATTGGAATTGCAGACCGCGGAAGCTTTTCTACAACTTGTCCCGGGAGCCGAGATGGTCAAATTTGCTAAGAATGGATCGGATTGTACTACCGCTGCTATTAAACTGGCCCGAGCCGTAACCGGAAAAACCAAAGTCGCCATTTGTGGTGACCATCCTTTTTTCTCCGTCGATGATTGGTTTATTGGTGCCACGGCAATCAATGCTGGTATTCCACAATCTACAAAAGATTTGACGGTAAAATTCCGCTTTAATGATATTGCCAGTGTGCAACAATTGTTTGATGAACACGCCGGCGAGATTGCCTGTGTGATCATGGAGCCGGAGAAGTACGAGCCACTGGATTTAGAGTTTGTCCAAGCCTTACAATCGCTTTGCAAAAAAAATAACGCCCTGTTCATTCTCGACGAAATGATCACGGGTTTCCGATGGCATAATGGAGGCGCCCAAACGCTTTATAACATCCAACCCGATTTGTCAACCTTTGGAAAAGCCATGGGGAATGGTTTTGCCGTGGCCGCTTTAGCGGGAAAAAGGGAATACATGGAGCTCGGTGGACTTTACCATGATAAGGAACGGGTATTTTTACTTTCCACAACACACGGCGCCGAAGGACATGCTCTGGCTGCCGCAATCGCCGTGATGGATTTCTACCAAAAGGAAGATGTTATTGGGCATCTCAACATCCAAGGAGAACGCCTGCGCGCAGGCTTAGAAAAAGCCATCAGTACTTATGCCCTTGAAGGGCACATTGGTGTGCACGGTCATCCGGCCTGTTTGGTGTTTTCCACCAAAGATCAAGATAAAAACCCTTCGCAGCCTTTCCGTACTTTGTTTATGCAGGAATGCATCAAACGCGGGATCATCGCGCCGAATATCGTCAATAGTTATTCTCACAAAGATGCTGATACCGATTTCACCATTCAAGCGATGAGTGACGCTATGGCCGTTTATCGTAAAGCCCTGGACGAAGGCATTGATCATTATCTCGAAGGGAGATCAGTACAACCGGTTTACCGCAAATGGAATCATGAGCATCGCAATAAAGCCTAATGATCGCACAGCACAATCGTTATTTGCATTATGCGAACGATTATTTCCCATCTGCCGAAGCATTACCGGGGATGGCGTCCGACAGACCTTGGCGATTTTAAAAGAATACATTGATTTAAATATCGTCGAGATCCCTACCGGCAAAGCCGTCCTGGATTGGCAAGTCCCCAAGGAGTGGAATGTCCAAGACGCTTGGATTAAAAATTCCCTCGGGGAGCGCGTCGTTGATTTTCAAAACAACAATTTACATCTACTCAATTATAGCATTCCGGTTCATCGTAAAATCGATTTAGCGGGTTTAAAAAAGTATCTTTATACGCTACCAGAACAACCCGATCTCATTCCGTATCGCACCTCTTACTATAAAGAAAATTGGGGGTTTTGTTTAAGTCATCATCAATACGAAGCGCTGGAAGAAGATACCTATGAAGTGTACATTGATTCCACTTTGCAAGCGGGACATCTGACCTACGGTGAGCTGTATATCCCCGGAATCATAAAAGATGAAATTCTTTTTTCCACTCACATTTGTCACCCCTCGCTGGCCAATGATAATCTATCCGGCATTAGTGTTTTGACACACTTGATCCAGTACCTAAAATCTAGAAAGAATAAATTTTCTTATCGTTTTATTTTTATTCCCGGGACCATTGGATCGATTACTTGGCTGGAGGAAAATCAAGATCAGCTGCAACATATCAAGGGAGGACTAGTGGCATCTTTATTAGGCGATGCCGGAGATTTTACTTACAAAAAAAGTCGACGTGACAATACTGAAATGGATTTTGTGGTTGAACAAGTTTTGCAAAAAGCAAGAGTCCCCTACCGCATCCAGAATTTTATTCCATACGGTTACGATGAACGTCAATTTTGCTCTCCAGGCTTTGATCTTCCGATGGGCAATCTGACCCGATCTCAATTCGGCACTTATCCCGAATATCACACCTCGGCGGACAATTTAGCCCTTATCCGTCCTGAATATTTAGCCACTTCCTTGGCGGTGTACCAAGGTGTAGTCAATGCCTTTGAAAAAAATATTTTCTATCAAAATCTATCGCCGCAAGGAGAGCCACAATTGGGGCGCAGAGGTTTGTACGAAGCGATCGGTGGGAATAGTGATGCAAAACAATTGCAAATGGCCATGCTTTGGGTTTTAAACTATTCGGATGGCGCGCACAGCTTGGCCCATATTGCTCATCTATCCCAGCTAGATTATCCACTCATCGAAAAAGCGAGTCAGCTTTTAGAAAGTAAAAGCCTCTTGAAAAAGTTGGGCTAGTTTAACCGTTTGCTTTCGAGCGCTGTTTCCAAAAAAACAATTGAGTTAAAATCGAAGAGGGCAGTAACTGAATCACCAAGGCCTGTAAGCGGTCTTTCCAACTGGGTTGATCTTTGGCGAGCATTTTCTGATACACACGGCTATTTTTATGATCACCGACCGCCTTTAAAAAATGCATCGCCTTAAGACAGCGCTGATGAAACTGTGCAGGATTATATTTCTGCAGTACTTCCCAAAAAAATGGCTCCGTTAATAATTCTTTGTAAAGCTTCGCTTTGACTTTCAAGTCTGCATCTTGCTTGGCCGTCTCTCGCGGCCCACTGTGATCCGTATAATAAGTGATCAAATGCTTGTGAATATAATATCGTTTTGCCTCGGCGTCGACCTTGTACCACAGGGTATTTTCCATTCCGGGGATATCGGGATTCAATCGTTTATCTTTTATCAAACTGGATTTTGTGATTCCCCAAAAATCGCCATCACATTTAGCCACAACCTCTCCGATCGGCAGATATTGATCAGCCTCCAATCCAATCCCCGAAGCTTGGTCGGTCGCACTATCCCAACCGTTGGAGGACACCGCGGTGATCGTAGGATCAAAATCATCGACTACTTGAAATAATGTTTCTAAGGCATTAGGGGTAATCGCATCGTCATCTCCCACGGTACAAAACCATTCGCACTGAATTTGGTCCAGACAAAAATTAAATCCACGGGCAAAGCCAATATTTTTTTCTATGCTAAACACACGAACGTTTTCTAGATCGCGATAGCGATTCAACACGTTGAGAGTATCGTCTGTACTTCCATTATCCACTAGCACCAATTCGTAATCCGTGAAGGTTTGAGCCAGTACACTTTTAATGGACCGTTCCACCAGATTCGCTCGATTATAAGTGAGGATTAAAACGCTGATACGAGGATGAGCTATTTCCATTTTTTGAAAATGATTTAATGAGTAATGACTTTTTTCCCTCGATGAACGATAAAGGGGAGCATGCCACTTGATTGCAGGTAAAGAACATCTTTGGTCGTTACCCGATTGACGCTAATGCGGGGGAGGCAAGCAGTTTGGTGTTGATGCGCCGGAAACACATTTCCGATACGCGTGGTTACTCCGGTTTTGAAACCTAGCTTTTTGACCATTTCAAATTCTCGCCAGGACGCTTCGCTCACCTTGCCAAAAGGATAAGCAAAATGTTGTACAGATGTCGCAATTTGTTCTTCGATCAATTGCCTAGATATTTCGATTTCATCTTGTAGCTGCTTTTCACTTAACTGACTTAATGGAAAATGATTAACCGTATGTGCACCAATTGTACAAAGCGGATCAGCGTTAAGCGTTCGGATATCATCCCAGCTCAGCACCAGACCTTTCGAATAGTCATAAAGCTGATCTTCCGTTTTATCAAAAATGTTTTTTAATAATTCTTTATGATCATTGATTTGAAATGATTGATTGATTAGGGAGCGGATCGCATCAAAAGTTGCTTCTTTTTCTGTACGGTTTTTACAACTGAAACGGTAGTCTCCACTAGGCCCGAAAGTAAATTCAATAACGTCCTTTTCAATCACCGCTTTTTCTAAAATATACCACCATAAAATCGCACGGTAATCAGGAAAATTAGTGGTAATATAAATCGTAAACGGAATATTGTGCGCCCGCAAAATGGGATAAGCCACGGTGTAATTATCCAAGTAGCCATCATCAAAAGTAAAGGCCACAAACTTGGTTTTAGCATTCCCTTTTTTCAATGCCTCAAACACCTCATCCAAAGAGAGGAAAGCATAACCTTCTTTTTTATAAAAATGGATCGTTGCCTCTAACTGTTGCGGGCTAATTTCCAAGCTCAAGTGGTTGTGAATCCGCTCTTCATCTTGATCCGGGCGCACGCGATGAAAGGTCAGAATCTGACCTAGCCCTGCATAACCGGGCGCAAATAATTTGTGAATCCCCAGGCCAGATAAAACGGGCGCTACGGCAGAAATGATCTTCTTTTTGGTATAAGAATTCATTTGGAAGTACTGGTGATCATTTTATTAGGAAAAAGTGTTTGCTCGTAGAGGTCGATATATTTTTGGACCACCTTATCGACAGTATATTTCTTTTCAATGGTCTGCTGCGTACTTTTTGCGAGCGCCTGCATCTTATCGTTATGCTCCAAAGCCCACTGCAGTTTTTCGGCAAGATCATCTACGTTTTTGGATTCAAAATACAGCACTTCGTCAGCATTGAGCACCGCTTTATTTTGTGGAATATCGCTACAGATCATGGGCGTTCCGATACACCCTGCTTCGAGGAGCATCATCGACATACCTTCCAGCTCGGAAGGAAAAATGAAATATTTGGCTCGGCGAAGCAAGGCGTTGAGCTTATCCATTCCCGCCACGTATCCTACAAAATGAAGGTTCAAGCCTTCCGCAAGTCGTCTCAATTCTTTTGTATACTGAGGCAATTGGTCCAACTCTCCAGCAATGACGACAGATCCTGAATAATTGATTTGTTGCAAAGCCTTAATCATCGTATGACAACCCTTTAGTGGGATCACCCGGCGGGCAGCAAATAGCAGATAATCCTCTTTGATTCCCAAAGGAGTCAAAATCGTATCTGCTTTCTTTGGGTCGACTTCATCCGGTGGATGAATACCATTGGGAATAAATAGAACCTCGCGATTATAGGTCGATTGAAAATAATCCACTTGGGTTTTGGCAATCGCAGTCAGCCTCGCATTGGAACGCATAAATAACCATTCCGTCATGCGGAAATATAGCTTGCCAAGCGTCGACCATTTTTCGTTGAGATAAGGCAAGGCATGGGAGGTGGCAATGATTTTATACTTTAAACTAAGTATCGGTAGAAAAAAGGCCCCATCCGTTTTGTGTAAATGAACCAGGTCATATTTTCCCCACCACAGCAAATGCCAACAGCAGCGGAGATAGTAGAAAAAAACACCAAAGCCTTTAATGGGAATCTCTCGATATTGGATGGTTTTCACCCCGGGCATATGTTTCGCAGCCTCTGGAGGCTTGTAGCAGTAAATGGTGAAATCATAATGCTCCTGTAAATCCGCCAATAGATTTTCAACCACCCTACTCGTGCCGCCACGAGCGGGGAAATACTTTACCCCAAAAATGGCAATATGCTTTTTCGCCATGATTATTTTTTACTTAGTGATTGCAAAAAATCCAGAATTTTTGGACCATAACTCAGATGGTTAAAAACATCCAGTCCCAATGACTTGCCCCGCCAACCAATTGCTTTGGCATCTTCCGGGTGGTCTAGTATGAATTGCATTTTTTCGGCAAACAGCTCAACTTTATAATCCTCCGCAATCAGTGCATTTTCCCCATCGGTGAAATAATGGGCAACTTCCCCAAATTGAGTACTGATCATAGGATTCCCCGAAGCAACATACTCGGCAATCTTATGTGGAAAGCGGGCCGCATCCTGCAGCGTGTCCCGCAGAGGAATCAGGAGTGCTTTCGCCGGCTTGTAATGCTTGGGAATCTCGGCGTGAGGTACATTTCGGAATACTTTGATCTGGTCCTTCTTCTTCAGCGTCTGTATGTAGGCCAGCAGGCCATTGTAATCATCCATGGAGCCACCGCCAAGAATCAGGTGCATGTCCACCGTTCCTCCATCTTCGACCTGATCATAAGCACTGAGAATAAAGTCAACCACTTCACGATATACCAAGGCGCCGCAATAGGCAAAGTAATCTCGTGGAGGCGCTTCCACCTCAATATCAAACTTATCAAACTCACCGATGATTGGAATTTTCAGGCTTTGCTTTTGCGGCGCTAATGTTTTAAATCGACGGATCAAAACCTCACTAATCGGAAACGCACCGTCCATTGATGGAATCAAAAACTTTTCAAATAGATAATCATTGATCCGAGTGAAAAAGCCTTGACGACTCGTCAATACTTTAGCCATCTCCACGTAGTTATACACCAAGGGAATGCCTAACCACGAACTGTACAATCGATATAGAAAGACATGAACAAATCCATAGCAAGAGACTATGGCAGCATCAAGCTTACCCTCTTTTTTACGTCTGCGCAAATACTTAAACTCCCGATACATCCCCTTCAGCTTTTGCCAATTGCGAGCTAAAAAGCTCTGAGGACGGTAGATACTCTGCGAGGTGTACAGATAGTGAATCCCTTCGTAGTAGCCTTCTGTATCAATCTGGATATCATCCTCCGGACGAAACTTGCCTTTTCGATTAATCACCGTTATAGAGGCCCCTTCAGCAATCAATGCTTTGCTAATCAAGATTAGTTTCTGAATCGCTCCAAAACCCACCGGGAAGCCATTTTCCCCCAGGTAAACTACATGAAAGCCAGCTGCCCCCGTATCTGCGTGCAACTGCTTGATTTTTCCTTTATTTATTACCATTTCAGGCCGTTTATCATTAGCCTGCTAAAAGCGTTCCAAGGTCAGTAGCTGCGAGGAGGAAAGCGTGCTAAAGCGGTATTTCATAAGAGAGGGGCGACTATTTTCGCATAACAATATGGGCGCTCTTAGCCCTGAGTTACCTCAAGTAAAGCCTTTGCCTACTCAGAAATAAAGTGATTGTAGAAAATGATAAAGAAGGGTAAATAAAAGAGCGAGGAGAATAGCCGTAAAAATGAGGATGAGCATCCCAAGTTTTCATATTGAAAATTCGGGATGACTCATGTGTATTTGTTAAAATCACTCTTTAAGCTCTTTTAATCTGTCTTATATTTGATGATGATTGAACTCTAAATTCAGAATTAGGTTTTCCTTTAAGAGATTTCAATTTAGTGTATTGATTCACAAAGAAATCCCTTAAGGAGATAAAAAACATTTGAATTGACTTTCGCCAAAGTGCAAAAACCAAGACTAAGCATAGAAAAGCTAGGCATATTGGGACGATAGCCTTTCTTAGAAAAACACCCCATGCTTCCATATACTCAAGCTTTTGTAATCTTTCCTTATAATTTTGGTTATCATTCAATAGTAAAATATTTTGAGCTAGTAAACTCTGCTCTGATTTTTTCATTCTGTTAAGCTCCTCTTTTAAAAGCTGACTATTTTGCCATAATCCATCATTTTTGGTTTTCAATTTCCGATTACCTACTATAAGAAATTGTTTTTCGTGGTTCAACGAGTCAATTTTTTGTGCGTTAACATAATTGGTTTTCTCCAACTGATGCTGCCTCTCCGTTAATGATAAAATTCTTTGCTCTTGAGCTGCTATCTGTTGTTTTTGATATTTCAAATCCTGCAAATAAGCTTCGTTTTGTTTTTGAGCCTCAAGAAGCTTATTTCGGTAACCATCTCTTGATTTTCGCAATACAAGAGAGATACTTTCAATTGTATCCAGAGATGCACTCAATTCTTTAACTTGATTCGTTAATTGAACCTTTTCAGAATGCAAATCATTATTTTTTTGGAATGCATTTATTTTATTTAAAAAGTAACTCCCTACAAGTATTCCAATAATAAAAATCAATGTAGTAGCTTTGATAACACCTCCGATAAGTTTAAAAATAATAGACATAATAAAAGGGTTTAGTGTCCCATATTTAGAATCTTAGGTCTGACTTTCATGATATCTTGATCTTATCGTAACACTAATAATTCCACAGTGGGATGAATTGAAAAATACTATATGAGGTTTAGTAATCGTATATTATAAAGATCATTATTCATAAATTATCTTGAATTATCTCTCTACGAAATCTCATTATTAAGGAGAGAGTGTGTTTTATATTACCTATAATAAAAACAGCCACCTAAAAATTGGCAGCTGTTCTATGTTGATTGAGTAAACTCTTTAAGCAAGAGTTTTTTTAATGCCTGACTTTTTCTATCTGTTTGGGATTTATCCCATGAGTTATAGTATCTATGCTATGAATATTGTGCTGATGATGATCAATTATGATGTCATCAGAAGAAATTTTATGTTTTCTAATATCCTCTGAAATAATAATATCTGTATTGAGATGTGTAATGTGATTAAAAGCGATAATTGAGATCGTAATAATAATAATTGAGATGATCGCTGGAATTATCTTTTTCATTTCCGACTGTTTTTTTGAGTTTTAGAATATAGATCACTTATTAGGAATAGTTCCCTTTGGAATGTCATTGATCCCTCTTGCAATGCCGTTGATTCCGATGGGAATGTCTTCTATTCCCTTTGAAATGTCATCAATCTCGGCAGGAATACCATCTATCCCTTTATGGATGTTTTCTATGCCGTGAGGAATAGTATCTATTCCTTTTGAAATGTCATCAATCTCGGCAGAAATACCATCTATCCCCTGGTGGATATTTTCTATGCCCTTTGAAATGTCATCGATTCTGGTGGAAATATCATCTATACCTTGGTGGATGTTTTCAATCCTTTGAGGAATGTCATTGATCTCCGTTGAAATGCTATCGATACTTTTTGAAATGTCATCAATTCCGGAAGGAATGTTTTCTATGCCCTGGTGGATGTTTTCTATGCCCTTTGAAATGTCATCGATTCTGGTGGAAATATCATCTATACCTTGGTGGATGTTTTCAATCCTTTGAGGAATATCATTGATCCCCGTTGAAATGCTATC
>JANQQI010000130.1 GCA_028285085.1 Saprospiraceae bacterium
AAACTCACCTTGTAGCTCGACTTTGTCGCTTGCTTCTGATAACTCGCCAATGCATGAAGCAGGCGATCCAACCCGTGCCAATATTGCCAATTTCCAACGGCAATTAACCGTAATTGTCCCACTTGTGGCTGAGATCGCGCCAAAGGAATATTGGCAGTTGCTACACCATTTCGCAAAGGAATCGTCGGAATGCCCCAAATGCTATCTTCTTCTCCATAATGGGCAATTCGATCAATGAAATGATGGGCTTCCCGTCGATAATAGCGATCTATGACCAAGCTGAGGCGATGCAACCACCGCTGCGGTTCCGCATCGTATGGAAAAGTATTAATCTCCAGCACAACTTTGCAATGGGTTTGCCGACGCTGCAGCGTGCGCAGCATTTTTACCAGGCCCGGATCAAAAAATGGATGCCGCAGATAGATTAGATCATAGTCATGCTCGTCTAACCAGTGGGTAACTTGCCTTCCAAATCGGAAAAAATAATACACATAAGTTCGCCAGTGCCGAGGATCCAAGAGCTGAACATCAATCAGACGATTATTACACAACATTCCCCTTTGATCCAGCCAAATATGATCGACCCGAGCGCTCAATTGCTGTAAAGCAGCGAGCTGAGCCAAGCATTTTTTTACGACTCCCTGATTTGCGGGGTCGGCCCGATTAATTCTTTGAACTAATAAAACGCGTGGTGATGAACTCTTCAATTGCTCCTTGTTTTCTAGTGGCAATCTATTTAAACTTACTACCTTTGAATGTTTTATTAAAGTTTTTAACGCCCTCTTAAATATTCGTTATTAAACGCATTTTATAAATAAAAAGGCAAACCTATAGCGTTAGTCGTCTAAATTTTTCACAAAACTATAACCTCTTTTTTTACTAATTTTCAAATTATGAAAAGACTGTTAAACATTACTCTGATTGCTGCCCTTACCTTATTCACCGCTCAAGCTACTATGGCCCAACAAACATGGGAATGGGAAGCTTACAAAGTCATGATTGATTTACCCGACGATTTTGAAATTGTCAAAAATACAGATAATGAATTTGAAGCTGAAGGCGAGGGGATGGATATTTTTATGTACATTTTCGAAGAAGACATCTCTTTAGCAGAAATGAAAGATGCGACGGTCTTGGTAGCCAGCGAAATGGATTTAGAAGAATATGATGCCGTCGAAAGTATCAGTACCAGAGGCTACGAAGGCAAATATGTAGCTGGTTATCTAGAAGGTCAAGCCGTTTTACTCGCAGGTTTGATTAACCCTAATAATGTCACCAACTTCTTTGTCGTCATTACCTTCAATGATGATGACCGAGTTGCGGAAGATGATGCCTTTAGAATTTTGCGAAGTATCCGCAAGAGCAACTAATGCCATATAAGCGACTGCTGTAAAAAAGGAGCGAAGAACGTAATCTTCGCTCCTTTCTGCATTATGATCCAAAATGATACTGGATGCTTCCTTTGATAAATAGCGGTACTCCCGGTGTAAAGTGTATTTCCTCTACCGGCTCTGATTCATCTTGCAGACGAGACTCCGTAGCAAACTGCGCTTCATTCCAATCTTGGTCCAATAGATTTTCGACACTCAATCCAATAGTGATATCTTTATAACGATAGCTCACGTTTGCATCCAGAATAAAGAAACCTTCCGCAACGATACTATTGTCCTCATTGGCCGGGCGATCTTTGAGGTAGCGATAGCGTAGGCCGGCGCTGAACCCGGAAGGATGTTTAAACGCTAGTCCGCCCGTAGCGGTCAAATCCGGGGCCAGAGGAATGAAGTTATTATCTTCTTCCTCCTCAATCGCACGAGCGTAGGTATAATTAACATCCGCATCAAAAAAGAGTGACTTGGTCAGCTGCCAGCGCACACCAAGATCAACCCCTTGCCGACGGGTTTTGCCACTGGGCTCGACGATACCCGCATCACCGACGTAGACAAATTCCTGTTCCAAAAATAAATACCAAAGCGCTGCATTGATCCAAAGTCGAGGTCGGGGCTTCCAGACTGTCCCCAAATCAACGCCATAGGCGCGGGGTAATATCTGCCGGCCATCTTGCGGCACGACTACGCGAGTATCATTCCCGTGAAAGCCCATTCCTGATTTCAAAAATAGCTGCAGATTACGACCTGTCGCATGCGTAATCGTCAACTTTGGGGAAACAATACCTGCCGTCACCGCCGATCGCTCAAAACTATTGGCTAATTGATCTACATAATTGTATTTAAATCCATCAAAGCGAAGAGCAGGTTGAAAGCGCCAACGCCCCACCTCCAGCGCCGCATCAATGAAGCCATAGACATTGGTTTCATCGATATCACCCAACGCCAACTGCTCCAGCGTGAGCTTGCGATTTTTAGAACGTGATAATTCATTACCCTGAATACGATCATGACGTAGTCCTACTCCTACTTGCCATTCTAAATTCCCAAAAGATAATGCTTCGTTCTGGATTAGTTTTGTTTCCACCCCATAGATGTCCCGTGTCTCTTTTTGGCGAATTTGGTCTCCATTTTCGGGATCCTCCAAGAAAAAGGTGAAGTTAGAATAGAGCTCAAAATCGTAGCGACTGTAATACGCTCGGGTTTTCACAAATCGATTACGGTTTAACACTTTGGTGTAATCCAAGGCAACATTCGTTCGGCCGGTAAATCCCCCCTCAGTATCATCGACACTACCAAAGCGAGTAATTGTGCCCGCATCTACCAATCGTTGAGGAATTTGCCCCGAGGCATCCCATTGGCTTTCAAAATGTGAAAGTAAAACAGACAAGCGGTCTCCCTCATCTGATTGATAAGTATACTTGCCCATTAGATTGATTCGATAAAAATTCTGAGGCGACTCTACGGGGCCATCCGTCAGCAAATACTCGGTAGCGATATAAGCATTGTGTTGATCCGAGGACCAGACATCCCAGAGGCCAAACAAGCGAGCGGTGTTAAATTCTCCTGCTTCCAATCCCACGCGACTTCCGGCGAGTCGATCTTTCGTGCGAAAAGCGACATAACCCGCAGTATTAAAATTACCCTGATCGGCATAGTAGGGTCCTTTGCCAAAATCAATAGTTTCAATCGTCTCCGGAATCAAAAAGTGTAAATCGGCGTAGCCCTGCCCGTGCGCGTGCGAAACCATATTGACGGGCAGGCCATCCACGGAAATCGTAATGTCCGTACCGTGGTCAATATCAAACCCACGTAGGAAGATTTGTTCGGCCTTGCCGCCACCAGCATGTTGGCCAATAATCAGGCCTGGTACACGACGCAGAATTTCCTGAGAAGAATTAACCGGGTTGGTTTGCAAGTCAATAGCGGTGACTTGACTGACGGCCTGACGCTGATTGGAGACACTGACTTGTTCCAAATCAAAGGCCGTCTCTACCATCATCAGGGATAATTCTTCTTCAAAATCAGCAGCCGTTAAAGTACGTTGGATGGTTTCATAACCTAAAAAACTGACGTACAGTGTATCCCCGGCTTGTAAACCACGAAACTCAAAGTATCCTTGCTCGTCGCTGTGGCAATGTGCATCACTTCCCGATGAGTACAGATAGGCATTCGAAATAGGTAGGCGGCTCTGATCTATAATCCGCCCCAGCAGCGAATGGCTGTATCCATAAGGATTTAGAAAAAAGAAAAATAGGAAGTATAAAAGGTATTTCATTTTAAACCATTTAAATCTCATTTAGAATTGATGTCCACACATTTTAGACATCGGTCATACCTCTACAGATAAGCAGCACCAGCTGATACCGGCGATACCATCGTAGATGTGATCCAATTTTGTTGAAAGTACCGGATATTTTATCCAGTGATAGAAATGTCGGTAAAAGTCAACTTGGGAGGGGGACCTCGATGTTCCAAATATCGATCACTAGGATAATTGGGTAAATCAAAAACATCAAGATGTAGATTCAGTAGGTCTATACTACAAATTTGGGAAGGACTAAGAAGAGCAAAAGACGGAGAAAGATCATCCGAAGGTAAAATTGGAAGTGCCGATGGTCCGTGATGCTGCTCAATAATCATCGAATCCAAAATTGAGTGGGTGTGTCCCTGTTCCGATAGTTGATGGTCAAGATGATGATGGTGCGTATGGTGATCAAAAAGATGGACCATAGCGTGTAGTATCTCTGTAAGTGTCGATCCACTCCCATTTAAGCCTAATGCACTAACGGATAAGACCAGCCAAAGGAAAAAAGGGTAATATTTCTTCTGTTGCTTTTGCACGCTATTAATTTAGAATAAAAAACCAGTTTAATTGATCCTAAACTGAATTCTATTCTCAATTACGAAATAATATTCCCGTGTGGATGTTTTTTTATTAACAACTTGATCAGACCTCAGGTTTCGTATGTTTTAGCAAGGACCAATTTGCGTAATGAGCGTAGGCAATGGCAAAGCCTCCCGCCCCCATTAAAATGGGTTCGAGTGCTTCCCAGGGCATGATTCTACTCATGGCAATGGTCAAGAAGCCAAGGCCGGCAAAAATCAGAGGTTGAAAACGATAATGGCTACGATAACTTCTGAACAGTGAAATAGCTGCAATTAGTAAAGCTGTCAGAATCAAAACACCTTCCACCCATGGGTTTTCCAACCATCTCAATCCACTCAAAAAACTTAGAGAGAGTACAAAAGGCATTAAAATGCAGTGTACCGCACATAAAGAGGATGCGGAGAACCCCAAAAAATCTAAATGCCAACCGATTAATGAGGAGGCTGTGTCTTTTTTCATGCTGCCAAGATAGTAAACATAAATTTATTAATGCAACGATGTTGCAAAAACAATTTTAGGACAGAACGTTACATTCTACCCTTTTAATTCGTTTACTACACAACAAGTGACTCGATAGTACCAATAATATTCCCTTTTTTGGATTCAAAAAAAACTAGCTAAGTGAAAAACTGGAACCTTTACCCTATTTTCCTCTTCCTTACGTTGACCTTCTTTAATTCTTGCCGAGATGCTGAGGATGATATTCCAGAACCAGTTCCAACACCCCCGGCTTTAGCCATTAGCTCGAACGTTGAAGAGGTCACTTTCCATACTACTGATATCTCCCTATTCTGGCAAGTCTACGACGCACAAGCACCAAATTTCAGTAATGCCGCCTTCGTCGATAATTATTTTCTGAAAGGCAGTGATGAGTTAGAAGCACTCTACCAATTAAAGCAAAACAGCTTTTCAAAAATGGGTAATCTACTCCGTGCAACTGCAACACATGACTACTATGCTTCGATCAGAAAAAACACCCTTCAGATTGCTCAAGAAACGCCTGCTCTTCGAGCTGCTCTTAATCAACTTAAATATCTATACCCCAAAGCCGTTTTCTCGGATGTCACCTTTACCATTGGTGCGCTTAGTGCCGGTGGAAAAATCCTCAGCGATGGCCAAATCATCATTGGTAGCGAATTCTTTAGCCGAGCGGAAAATTCACCAACTAAAAATCTAAACAACTGGCACCAGCAGGTCATTCGAGATAAAGCCTACCTCCACGCTGTAGTCATCCACGAACTCATCCATGTCAATCAATACCATTCGGCATTAGAAAATAATGTGCCTTTTACCCAGGGCGCCAGTTTGCTTAAAATGGCACTTTTGGAAGGCGGAGCGGATTTCCTGACGGATCTGATTTTAGGCGTTTATCATAATGATCATCTACCAGCCTATGCCGATCCAATTGAGGCAGAGCTATGGGCAGCGTTCAAAGCAGAGATGCATGGCCAAGATTATAGCAACTGGTTATTCAATGGTAGCCAATCGGGGGATCAACCCGCCGATTTGGGATATTATATAGGGTATAAAATCGCGGCTCACTATTTCGAACAAAGCCTGGATAAGAGCGCCGTCATCCGGCAAATCATTGAGCTACATGATCCTGAAGCTTTTCTGGCAGCCAGTGGCTATGCCGACCAATTTTAAGCCCAAAGAGCATCAAAATATTCCCGCAGTGGAATATCATGCAGCCAAGCATCGTAGAAGCGCGTATTGTGAAAATTGAAAGTGATTTGCGTCAAGTGAGAGTTGTCCTTTAAAAACTGATCCCAGGCTGTACGAAAAGCGGCAGGTTGATAATTCACTGCTCTGAGCAACGCACTATCCATCCACACCAGCGGCACCTCGGTAAAAGCAAAGGGCCGCTCGCGCTCAAAGTTATACAGCTGATAACCAAAGCCCGTCCCGCACCGAAAACCAATTCGATCTGTAAAGCCCAGACTCGAATCCGTCTCAAAGCCCAGATTTTCCAAAATTCGTGGCGTCTCTGGCCAGGAAAAATGCAGATAGTGTTGGCGAGTTGCACGAACAGGTGTACCCACCAACTGCTCAAAGCGATGCTTCTCTGCTTCCATCGTTGTCTGATCTTGCCAAGTCGCATAACTAGGATGTAAGCCCATCGTATAGCCTCGTTCTCGACCCCATTTCAGAGCACGTTGTACAACTGGGCTAGCGAAGTCAAAAGGCGAATCGTATTTGGTTTGACCTCCTACCAACCAGTAAATGCTCCGCTGCCTATCTTGCTGCTCACGCAGCATCCAATCAAAGATATCGTAAGGGTTTTCACCTCTTACACTGGCCCAGATACGCGAAATAGCGCCGAGCGACTGCCCTCGCCAAAGAACACCTAACGTCGCTCGAGATTTTTGAAGCAAACTAGGCTGTAAAGTAACGGCATCAATATCGTGTGAGATGTGGTATTGCGTGCGTGACGGTGAAAGTGTAAGACCAAAGGAACAACCTAAGCAATACACTAAATGATCAATAACCGGCATTTGGCTAAGGTCATGCCTAACTAAGAATTGGGCATCAGGCGGATGCGCACCCCAGCTATTCTTCTGATGCGCCGGACATAAATATTCTTCTAATCGGCTGATATGAAAAAAGATCATTTCGATCCAATCCATAGTATAGTGGTGATCCTGAAAAAACGGTTGCCCACTTTTACGTTCTCGTTCCACACTATAAAGGGTGTAACTATCAAATGAATAAGAGTTGGGACAAATCGAAATGGTATCATTGAAGTTTTCCTGAAAAATCAGTTGCTGAGCAGGGACAAAAACAGTGTCTGCTTTTGCTGTCGGGCCATAATATATCCGGAGGTCAGTTGCGCTGGACGATGCTGTAGTGAAGACTATCTGGTCGATCAGTAAAGGATGACTTTCCAAGAACCGCAATACGTAATCGATCCGTGCTGCAAAAGCAGGCAGATCATGTTCAAAGACAATTTTTTTTGCTGCGCTTCCCAAAGCATTTTGGTTATTCAAACGATAGGTATCAAAGATAGGGGAAGTAAGGTATTTTTGAAATGATTATTAGAATCAGAATAGCGTAGAAACACATCCGTTTTCATTTTAAAAATAGAAGAGATTCGTTTTACAAAATTATTTAGCTTGACCACAACTCCATCAGGGTTGTTCTTAATTTTTCCATTGAATAGTCGATAAAAGATGTTTTGAAAGGTTGTTTATTTTCCACCCATTTTTCCAACAAAGTAGTTAATGCCAACAAGTCGCTATAGCGTATAGTGCCTTCTACCCCTGGCCAAAAATCCGGTAGCACTGCTGGAATACCCCATCGCAGATGATCACTGATACCGCCACTTGTCTTGGAATAGCCGATACGCTCTCGATAGATATGAAATTGCGTTTCGGGGAGTAGAGGCAGCAATAGTAAGTGGGTTTGTCGCAAATACTGCTCGTAGGTTTTTTGGGGAACGTAATCTGAAAAAGTCACGACTTCTAAATTTGGACGATCCAAGTATTGGAACTTCCGGAGAATCGCTTGCCCGGCACCGCCCTTCGGCCGGCCCAAGAGTACTAAACGCGTCGGTCGGGCCAAAGCCAACTGGCTAAGGACCCGATACACCAGCTCATAATCCCGGCCTTGTGAATGAACTGTACCCGGGATCGTGATGGTAAAAGGCTCACTTAATGGTTTCGGCACCTCTCCCCTGCCCTCGTAATACGCAAAAGGCAAGGCAAAGGCTCGATCCGCAGGACAACCTAGTTGGCGAATGGCATAATCTCGAATAATGTTGGAAGGGAAAATAAAGGCCTGACACATTTGTCGTAATGCCTGTTTGTGTTCTGTATGTCGTTGTAGCTTCATTTTGAGCCAACGCAATCGATCTGCCAGCGAAGCTCGAAACCACAAGAAACGATCCGGCGCAAAGAAGGTATGTGCGTTGTGGATCACGACCGAGCAAGGATACTGGCGCGCCAAACGTGCAAAAGCACCATAATCAGCGAACACAGTAATGATCAACAAATGGTCGCAGGCGGCCAACGCGGCTTGTTCGCGCTGAAAAAAATGCTTAGCGGACTCTTCTTTTCTCGGAAAATACCAATCAAGCGCTACTTTTGGCAAGCGTTCTCCCAGAAAAGCAATCATTTTTTTGTGGCAAAAAAGCTTAATATTGCAAGGGCTATCCAGCAAAAGCTCCGCAAAATGGCGGAATACTTCGTGGTGAGTCCCTAGTTCAATAATGCCAATCGTTTTTTTCACACGGCTAAAGATAATACGCCCAGCGCGAAGCAAAGATGCTTTTCTCCATCATTATCCCGACTCGCAACCGCGCTACCCTGCTCCGCAAGGCCATTGACTCGGTACTGGCGCAAAGTTACCTAAACTGGGAACTCATCATTGTAGACGATGGCTCCACTGATGCTACTCGGGATATAGTAGCTCATTTCGAAGATCAACGCGTTCAATACCATTTTCAGGGTCATCGGGAGCGGAGTCACGCCCGCAATCGAGGCATTGAACTGGCCAAGGGCGATTATATCTGCTTTATGGATGATGATGATTATGTTCAACCACATCATTTGCAAGCTTTCGCAATAGCCTATCAAAAGGGCCGGCATCCGGAGACCATTTTACGGACGGGCTATTGGATGGCCCACAAAGGGCAGCTACGTCCCAGCCCGAATTACGATCCAAAGCAGGCCCAGCATCCGGTCACCTTTGCCGCCCATCAGATGTGTGGTGTCTGGAGTCTATGTATTCCAAGGCAATATTTAGAGCAGGATCGGTTTCCGGTTGAATTTCCGCATTGGCAGGACACGCATTTGATTTTACGCCTCTTGGCCAGGCATCCATTTCATCAACTTGCGATGTATTCCTACGTTTATGTGATCCATCCACGAAGAGGCTCCACCACCCTTTATCAGCATCCGGAGGCAAAGCAGCGCATTGAGAGTAATGTCGCAGCGATGCGCCATCTTTTCAAAAACTATGGTGAGCTCGTCAACCCATTTTTGCCAACCCAAACGCCAGAATATTTATATAGTGAGAAATACGCCCAGCACGCTGTCAATGCCATCATCTACCACCGTTGGTCGCTGGGATGGTATTGCCTGCGCCGAGCTTTCGGCGCAGATCTGCGTTGGTGGCAGTGGCGATATTACTTACGTTTTTTCTTTTTTGCGCCTTGGTATGGAATTTATTTAAAATGGCGTAACCAATAAGATCATTGATGAGATACCATTTGTCTTAAATCCTCAAATAGAAAAGGATAAAATCGCTGCATGAGCATCAAGTAAATTCCTCCCCCTGTTATCCCACCACACAATAACAACCATAAATATTGGTCCGAAAAAATACTATTCCATAGCAAAAAAGAAGCGCCAAATGCCAGACCAGCGATTAACAATGGCTTAAGTATCTCTTTCAAATACTTTTTAAAACTAATTCTAATAAATGGTCTGATCAGCAATCTAAAAAAGGGATATGGCACAATGATTTGAATCCCAAGAAGAGCAATTGCAACACCCCACAACTCCCATCGTACGCCGAGCAAGATCATCCCCGGCACTATAAAAAATACGGCAACATTCCAATAGAAACTCAGATCTGCTCGGCCTTTTGCTAGTAGTAAGGAACTAATCGGATTACCAACGCTATAGAGTAAATAAACAAGGCAAAGCATTTGGAAAATCCCCGAATACGATGCCCAGTCAGCAACAAAGAAGTAAGGCACAAAAGCCGACGCAAACCAAAATAAAAAGAGGTAAATCGGAAAATTAACCAGGCAAATATAGTTGAGCTGACGTAAGTACACTTGTTTTACACGCTCTTGATCTTCTTTTATTTTCGATAATAGTGGAAATCCAACTCTGGTGAATATAGGATTGATGAGATGAATGGGCCGTACTAACAACCCTTTTAATACATCGTAAATCCCCAGTACTTCTGTACCGAGTAGTTTACCAATAATGAGGACATCAATATTTTTATTGAAGTAATTGAGGAAACGCTCACCGAGCTGAAAAAGACCAAAACGAAAGAAGAATTGAAGCTCTGCCTTTTTAAAAATAAAGCGCGGACGAAATAAGGCCAAACCATACCACAGCAAACCAACAAGTTCTATGGCTACCCGAACGAGATAGCCAATGACTAAAGCATAAACGCCAAATCCCCGCCAAGCAAAATAAACCACAGCGACAAACACGCCGAAACTACGTATGAGATCAATTTGAGCGAGTTGCTTGAAGCGTAATTCTTTTTGTAGTAATACTCGAAATTGCTGCCCAAAACTGCTCACAAAAAAAGCAATAGCTACAATCCGCAACAAACCGGTTAAATCCTCCTCGGCATAAAACCTCGCCAGCAATGGACTGAGAAAAAATAACCCGACTGAAAGCAAAAAACCGACTACGATCACTAGCCAATACAAAGATGATAGTTGAGTGGAACTTACCTCCTCTTTGTGAATCACCCCGTTACTGAATCCCAGGTCAAGAAAAATCACCGCAAAAGCTAAAACTACGTTGACAATAGCCATTAAGCCAAAATCCTCAGGCTCGATCAAGCGTACCACAATCCACAATTGTGCAAGGCTGACCAGTAAATGCATTAGCGTACTGATTCCATTCCATTTGACACCCTCAAAAGCTTTTTTCCGGTACATGGCAGGAAAAGGTTAACAAAGTCTATCTTTACTTGCTCAAGGCCGCAAGATGTTGAAAAAATTACTGTTCTGGCGTAAAAAGACCTGGAAAAAGATTGAGTACTTCAATCCAGAATGGAAAACGCGTATCCAATCGATGGCTCAACTTATCCCAGAATCAAGTCAATCAGTAGTTGATCTGGGTTGTGGAAAGATGTGGTTACTCGATTTTCTTCAGGATGATATCATTTATCACCCTGTGGACTACCAGCGTCGAGGCCCCAATACCATCATCGCTGACTTTAATAAAGGCCAATTTCCATCCATAAAAGCAGATGTTTTCTTTGTGAGCGGTTGCCTGGAGTATGTAGACGATTATGAGTGGTTTATTGAAAACATCACCGCTCACGGCCAACACTGTATTTTATCTTACTGCAGCCTCGAACATTTTCCCGACATCGAAGATCGAAAGCAACGCTGCTGGGTAAACCATCTTCAGGGCTCGGAAGTCATCCAACTTTTTGCTAATCATGGGTTTGGCTTACAGCAAAAAATTTCGGGTACTTATTTCATCTTTCACTTTTCGCGTAAGTCGTTATGAAAGTCGTCATTATTAATTCTGTGCCTTTAAATACCGGTGACGAGGCTTTATTACTGGCCATCACACAGGCTCTGTATCAGCGTTTTGGAAAAGTAGAGATTGATGTCTGCTGTACGCAAGAGGAATTATGTCGTCAGCATATCCAAGGTTATCGTTTTCATCCTGATTATGAATATACGCTCTATCGTTTTCCATCCACGCTTTTTGGAAGGGGGATGATATTTTTTAAAAAAGTCGTTTTTAAGCTCTTCGGCTTTAAGACCTATTTGAAGTATTTCCCGTTCCTACGATCAAAAGAGGAACGTAAAAACATCCGCTTGTTCCAAACCGCAGACTTAATCATTTCCTCTCCCGGTGGTTATTTGCACGATTTCTATTACTACCAAGCTCGCTTTTTGACTTTCAAATTGCTCTTCTTTCTAAAAAAGCCACTCTTTCTCATAGCACAATCCATCGGCCCATTTTGGAAAGAAGCGTTGTTTGAAAATAACCGGAATATTCTAAATCAAGTGCAAGCCATATCTGTTCGAGAAGCTTATTCTTACGACCATATTCAAAAACTAGGTGTACAACGTCCAGCAATCACGATCACAACCGATCAGGCCTTTGCTTTGCATGATCCCAAACAACTCACCCCGAAAAAGAAGCCTCAGAAGCCATTACAGATTGTCATGAACATTCGATGGTGGAAGGATCAAGCACAAACCACAACGCTCATCGCCCAAGCTATTCAGTTTTGCGCGTGGCTTATTGAAACACACCAAACGAAAATCACCTTTTTGTCTACTTGCCAAGGCATTGCTGATTATCGAGATGATAGTCAAATTGCCAAGCAAATTGTTGAACAACTTCCAAAAACACTGCACGCATACATCACAATAGATGACCGACACTATCATCCGCTCGAACTCATTCAAAAATCCAGTGAATTCGACGCTTATATCGGCATGCGATTACACGGTGCCATCCTCGCTATGCTCGGTGGCACCCCTGCGCTTAATATTGGCTACGAGGACAAAACCAAAGGGATTTACGAAATGCTCAACCTGTCAGCGTACATGTTTGATCATGGCGATGGGATCAACAAATGGCAACTGGTTACAAATAGATTCCTGGACAACCTGGACAACATTCAACAGCAACTACCGCTAGCATTGGACCGTGCAAAAACAAAGGCGAACGCTAACATTGATATCCTTCAGGACTATTGGTCAAAAGCTGAGAGAAATGCCGAGTGACCAATTAAAAATCATGGTTTTTGCGGAATCGCTCTCGCCCGCTTCAGAAACTTTTGTCTACCATCACATCCATGAGCTGAGCAAACAATATACATTATGGCCGCTTTGCTTGAGGCGTGAAAATGAAGCTCAATTTAAATATGACCGAGTGAAGGTATTGCCGCATCGCCGCAATCGATGGGTGCGTTGGCGGCGGCGATTTAATGCTAGATATCGGCAACAGCTGAGTTATCACGATCCATTATTAGCTCGGGTCTTGCAAACAAAAATTTCCGAATGTACCCCCGATATCATTCATTGTCATTTTGGAATTCAAGCTCTTTGGATCATTGATAATTTAAAAACCAACATCCCTGTTCTAATTACATTCCACGGTTATGATGCCTCTACCCTACTACGAGATCCGGCCTACCTCATGAAAATGCAACAGGTGTTGGCGCTACCAAATGTATATTGCCATTTTGTAGCTGACGCCCTTCTCCAAAATATGATTAACGCCGGTATTCAACCCCGACATGCAAAAATTATCCACTTGGGTATTGATACTAGACAGTTTCAGCCACATCAGAGGGACAAGCAATCTGTTTTCACCTTCTTACAAATTGCTCGTTTTGTGGAAAAGAAAGGCCATGCTCTCACCCTTCGCGCTTATCACCGATTCTTGCAATCAAATCCCGCTCAATCTACTCGCTTGATTCTTGCCGGTGATGGTCCTGAGCGGGAAAAAATGCAACAACTCGCCAAAACATTAGGAATCAAACAACATGTAGAATTTCCGGGCTGGGTGCAGCCCAGTGAAGCTATTGACTTGATGCAGCAGGCTGACGTTTTTGTTCAGCACAGCATCACAAGCGCTAGGGGTGATACCGAAGGGTTACCTACAACTCTGATGGAAGCAATGGCCATGGAGCTTCCAATTATCAGCACTCAGCATTCCGGCATTCCTGAGTTGGTTAAACCCGAGCATGGATTATTAGTCGCCGAGCGTGATATTACAGCATTTTCCCAATGTTTTTCTAAGATGCTGGGCCAATCCCGACGATCGGTAAATCGCCAACACATTCTGGCAGAATTTGACCTCAGAGTGTATCTGAAGCGACTGGTAAATTACTACCAGCAGATTATTCAAACACCCGTTAACGAAGGATAACCATTTTTCCGATATCATGCCTGAAGAAGCCAGAGGTACTGTTCTCAAATTTATCGTAAGATTCACCATTAGCTTTTTGTACCACCACACGATACAAATAAACACCATTGGCTAGCTTACCACCGTATTCATCCGTTCCATCCCAGCGATATTCTGTACGATGAGTACCGATCTTGAGTGGGCCAATATCATCTTGTGTAATTTCCTTGACGATACGGCCGGAAACTGTAAAAATTTGGATTTTGAAAAACTCGGGAATCTCCTCACCGGTCAGCGTATAGACAAATTGAGTTGAAGTAGAAAATGGATTAGGATAGTTTAGAATATTAGAAATGGCTTGGCGGTTAATCACTTCGAATGAGACCTTAAAGTCAACTGCTCCGGATTGGTTTCCACTAGCATCTTCTGCCTGAACCAAAAGCTGATAGACACCATCCTCCTCGAAGACTGGATTGAACTCAATCATTGCTTTGTTCTGCTCTCCACTGCTTCCAATACTTGCCGGATAGAACCGTATCCATTCACTACTCATTGGAATGTTTTCTGCAATGGTAGCATCCGGATATTTTAAAAACACTTTAAACAAAGAAGTATCTGATAACTCCAGAAACTCATTCTCATCCTTCAAAGTAATGACAATATTAGGACGCGGAGAGACAATGTCTCCGTTCATAATATGTACCCCGTCAAAGGTCACATCAAGCAAGGGGTTTTCAATATCCCCTTTGATATAAAATTGAGTGGTAGCATAATTATTGAAAATGTAACGCTCGGGCTGATCTCCATCCGGATTCACCGTCATGATCAAATTATGCGGTCCAATACGATTTCTAGTATCTACTTCAAGTCGGGTCGTTAGATTGCCATCTGAAGTCAATGGCTCCTTACGCTGCAAGGTGATAACTTCATTATTGGCATTATCATAAATAGAATACTTTACCAAAAGGCTATCCATGTCATAAGGACTGACATTATCAATTTGTACCTCAAATTGCATTGGCTCCCCCTGTTGTAAGGTATCCCGATTAAAGACAAAGTAACCATTACTATTCACCGCTGCATCGGGCAGCCCTTCATATAAAACACGCCAATAGTCCAGTTGCGGAACTGTTCGGTTCGTTTCATCTGAAGCATAATAAATTAACTTGAGATAGGGATACTCCGCCGCATCAATGAAATCGAGCATAGTATCCTTGGTTATAAGTTCAGGGATCAATAGCGTTTCGGTCATTTCCGCATTCAACCCATATACAGATAAATAAGCGGTATCAACTGGCAGAGCCTCTAATTCCGATAACTTCCATTTTAAGTTGGTCCAATCTTTTGCGGGCCCAATGATTTTTGATACTAGGGTACCGTTCACACGATTACGTGGAATAAATGCTTCTGTGATAATTTCGTCGTCACTAGTTAGAGCAATATCCTCATCAAGTACACCGCCATCTTTTTTGTAAATAATAGAATAGGGTACCGATCCATAATCTTCTAACAATCGAACCAAATTAGCGCCCTGAGCTTCCAGCAAACTAAAAATATTTTCTCCTAAAGCCACAGAATCCTGTGCCCAGTCCTCCGGATAAAAACTATCATCAAAGTTTTTGAGTACCGTGAAAAGATAAACAATATTATTTTCTGGAATGACTTCGTCCAAGAAGACCATCAAATTATTTCTTTCCTCTTGCGTACTCGTGGGGAAAGTAAAGACATAAGTTTGATTCCCCCCATTGATACTCCCATATTCTCCTCCAGGTTGGTTAGGCCAGCCGCCTCCGGTCAAAGAATCGGTAACTGCCACCGCTACTGCGCCATCCGTCAAAGGTAGCAACCAAGGGCGAACTGAGGCCGCAGGAGATTCAAAATTATAGATAAAGGCAGGAGGGGTGTTCGGATCGTATCTTTTGTTATTAATGGTAATGAAAAAGCCATTTTCTCCAAAACTAAAACGCTGATCCTCGGGTAAGATAATACCTTCGAATTCGTTGTATTTATATTGGTAAAAATGAGATTGATTCCAGCCATTTGAACCATCTGGTAAGTAGATAAATGAGCTTTCTTCCCAGATGAAGCCTAATTCTGCACTAATACTATCGGGGCTAATCCGCCAATAATAAACTGTGCTATCTTGCATATTGATGGGCGGTGCCCACTTGACCACTCCTCCAACCTGTTCAATTTCAGTGCTTAGTTTTAAACTACTATTGAAAGTTTCGGCAGTATCAATTTCAATAAGGTATTTAGTATTAGGGGCGAGTGAATTGGCGGTTGAAGCGACTAAGGTCACCTCTGATTCGTTGACAATACCAAAGTTCTCCGGAAAAATTGGACGGGCACTATCATCAAAAATAAATAAGTCAATACCCGGTAAACCCGTGTTACCTTTTAGTTCGTTATTCAACTCGGCTGCTGGATCCGGTAGCTCTTCTACTTTTTCTTCGGTATCCACCCGGATGAAAAATTTATTCAAGCCCGCAGAAGCTTGCCCAAAGGAGGCTACAGTGTAGGATAATTCTTTTTGAAAAGCGGGCGTTGCTATTTTTTCCCGACTAACGAGAATCTGATCACCACTGGGTAAACGCTGCTCTACTTCGACGATAATCGAATCCGAAAAGTTATGTCCTAGGTTGGACACCGCGAAGTTAATTTCAAAACTATCTAGTTGAGTGGTCACAACCGAAGGCTCAAAAGACACCGATTCAATTCCTACAGTGTAATCCGGGCCGGGCTGTGGGTTGAGCCGCAGAGCCGGATCACCGTGCAACGTAAATTGTTGTAACAAGGTCGCGTAGTATAACCCTTGATTATTATCAAAGTTCGCAATCGTGGCTTGCAAAACTTCGCCAATGGAGCTGCCGTACATTTCGCCACCAATGAGTTGATAGTATTTTTCTGCAAAGGCGCGCAAGGTAGAAGGTAAACCTAATCCCGTCGAAGCGCCAAAAGCAATCGCTCCTTTGTCTTCCAGAAAAATGAAGCGTTCACTAATTCCCTGGCTCGAAGTATGGATATTCCCTGAATAGCATCCCAGAGAAAGTAATAAAGGATATTTTCCAAAATTGCGATAGCGCTCTGGATTATCAATGTTGAAGTCAAAAGTTCCTACCGCCGAATGACCAAAGAAAGTAATGATCGAGACGCCTTCATTGATCTTTTCAAAAATCTCATCGGATTCTCCAATCTGAATGGGATCCGTACTCGATTTATAAAAAGCAGTGACATCTCCACCGAATTTATTGTTTTCGATGGTGTTTTCCATGGACTTAAGATGCGCCCGAATCGTCGCTTGTTCAGAAGGATTCCCTCCACCACCAAGATGCAGCAATTGTTTCATCCATAGCCGATCTGCAGCCGTTTGGGGCAGGTTGACGTTACTTTCAAACGTCTCCACTTTTTCCAAGTATTCACGAATTGTTTCCTGGTCTTCAACGGCAATCCGGCTAATCGGAATCACCGGGATGTTGGTATGCGTCCCCGCTACAAGGAGATTATCTGAGCCCGGTAGTCCAAAGGTTGGTACGTAGAAGGTCTCATTGGTACTTTGTTGTAGTTGTTCTTCAGTCCGCGCTTTGCTTAATTCTCTACCTTTTCCAATGATGAACAAAAAGCTCGGATTCGACCAATTCTTTTTAATGTAATGGGCAAAGTTGCGAACCGAGATGCTGTGCCTTGGGATACCATAAGCAAATTGTTCGTACAAATCATTGATATCCACCACAAGCGTACTATAACCGCCACCAGCCATTGATTGCCGATAGTTTGCATAATCTTGTACGGCATTGCTCCCCCCCATCAAACTCGGATGAGAGATGATAACAAACTCACTATCCGTATTGGAAAAATCTGGAAAA
The DNA here is from genome assembly GCA_028285085.1 of Saprospiraceae bacterium. Classification (GTDB taxonomy): domain Bacteria; phylum Bacteroidota; class Bacteroidia; order Chitinophagales; family Saprospiraceae; genus JAHDHW01. The sequence continues at coordinate 17,720 of JANQQI010000130.1, forward strand.
TCAACCGCTTCTGCCTCCTCTGGTGTAATCCCATTGACTGTATTAACCAAAATCAGTTGGCGATCTTCACTTGAGGAAGGCAAACGGACACGCACTTGGCCACTATTGACGTCAGTGACGACCCGCAGTTGATTCGTCAAATCATAGAGTACCGGATCTTGTCCCCCAGTATTGAAGTTTTCAATTTCCAGGTAGATATCAGAACCACTAGCCGGGACTGTGAATAAAAACTTGTTCTCGTTATTAAAATTGAATTTACGCGGATAAGTCAGCTTAGCAAACGCAATCGCATAACGATCTGTGTTCCCCAAATCACCGATGACTTCCACTTCATTGTCATCTTCTATCTCGTTGATCGAAAATGTTCCATTATATTCATTTGCTCGATGCCCACCGAAGGATAAACTAAGAACGTTACTATTGTTAAAATTGATTCGGACATCATGAGCGTGATAGTCCGAGGCATATCTAATTTGTAAATTTGCATTTCCGCTAGAATGCCGCTCCGAAGTCGGCAGTGTAATGGTATGGCTATTACTCCAAGCTGAAGCAAAGCCTTCTCCATTATCAAAGGTAGAACGGCCAATACTTCCACCATTTGTGCTTTTCGTAAAATTAGAGGTAAATAGTTGGACACTTTCGTGTAAATAAAATGATTCAGCGGAAGGAAGATTGGTTAGATTATTATTTAAATTATCAAACCGTTGATGAGGTAGCCCGTCATCGGACCAAGTCAAATAATATGCACTCTCATCCGAGAATAGACTATAATCTGTATTTAATAGCTCATCCTCCGGAGTTTTATAAAGAAATTGATCGATCTCTGAGCGATTCTTTTGCCCAAAAAAGGCGATGTAATCATTATTGCCGAAAACCCCGCTGGTAGAAGTATAAATAGGAATTTCTTCTCCAAGATGAAAAATTTGATAGTTCTCCCCTTCTATTGTCCCGGCAGGCACGCCAGCATCTTGTAGAGCTGATTGAGTAAGATGATAAATACCGTCTTCTTCAATCGTTACTTTCACATATTGCTGTCCGTAATTAATCCACTCATTACCGTACAAAGTATCTACGCCATTCCACATTTGTCCATGCATTAGCGGGAGGCTAAAGCATAGGCTAATGATCAGCGACCAATAAACTTTATTCATCATATTGCGGGGAATTATCGAATACGTTGATATATTTTAATCAATTCTAATTACAAAATTATTGATAACCAGTGTAAAAGGGTATTAATTCTAAATAATTAGAGTTTAAAAATATCAAAAACTAAACCGAAAGCAGTCCGAAAACTGGTCTTTTGGGGACGAAACGATGTGATTTTGTTAGCTCAGCGGACTTAATGTTGTTTGGAAGACATATTTCGGAACCATTCCCGGGCAGTATGCAGAACTTTATCCTGAATGGCCTTCCGGTATTTATCGGGGTCAAACTCTTGCTGAAGATTTTGAAAAGTTAGCTCATATTCATTGCGTACCTCCTGCAAAATACGTTGATACTGCTCCGGATAATCATTTTTAAATTGGTCGATATTAAATGTCGATCGGTTAAAACTGAAAAGGTTACTACCAATTGCACGCTCCCCTACCCTACTTTCCTGTTCCGTAATTTCATCGGCCAAACGTTGTTTGCGATACTGAATGACGGACTCCAAAATGCGAGCATGTAGCCCATCTTCGGTCAGCTTGCCTTTTTTCCACCAAGAAACGAAGGCACCAGCGGGTTTATCCGCATTCGTTTTACTAAGGAAAAAATGCCATAAGCGTTGAATGTACAAATCCTCGGCACCTTGCAAGGGTTGATATTTTAATTTAGGATGCGTCATTACCTGCTCCCGAATAAAGGTCTTGTTCACACCACGTTCAGCCAAAAATTCATAGGCACGTTGTTGAGCGATACTCCAATCATCATCCACCGGTGTTGGCTTTGATGGTCGACTTGGTCCTGCGGCGCCTTTCTCAACGGATGATAACATATGCATCGTTGTATCAGGTTGGAAACTTGGTTCGTTTTCGTAGATGTAGAATTTAAGACTGAGGATACGCTTACGCTCTTTCTTGGCCGGTACAAACTCAAAACGAATATCTGTATACTTCTCAATTTCTTTTTGAGATGGTAAAAGTACCCAGCGTTTGAATTCATAAAACTTCGGATAACAATCTTCAATGCCGAGAAAAAATTTGATTTTCTCCACGGTCAGTTCGCATTCTCCTCGGAATTGATATCGCTTCAATACCTCGTAAAGTCGAACGGCATTTGCATTAAGATAAACGATATTAGAGATGTTATAACGGGTAAAATGTTCTTTCAATTGAATGAGATATTCCCGTAATTTTTCGGAGAGACTAAAAGTAAATTCATCTGTTTCAGTGTCATGTTCCATATGCTGTAACCATACACTTCGGCCAATAATACTTCCTTGTTCGTACACTATCGGTTCGCTATTAAGCTTGTCCATTAGTGCAAAAACCTCAGATTTATTAGCAATTCTACGCTTCCCATCAAAGTTTATTATGCGTTCTATCTCGCTGTAATGCATTCGATGTTCTCTAAATTCACGATCATTTTGCGAGATTTTTGAGATCAAATACAAAACGAAAAACTGCTCCCGGCTATTTAATTTATAGCTGGTCTCTATCAACTTATTATGCTTAATAATCGGCATAGCAATGTATTACGTGATCAATTCAAAGCAAATGTATGAAAAAAGCGTAATGAGTGCTTAGACGCCCCTACGCTTTTATTCACAAGAAATTAACAATCAATTTATTAACTGATGTATCCCTACGGTTTAAACGAATTTAAAAAGCGTAGAGAAACTACAGAACCAAAGGGACTAGATGTATCTCTACGCTTTTACCGATGTGTTCCTACGCTTTTATCAACGAAAAAATCACCTTTTGATGCATTCCTACGCTTTATGAGATGTATCTCTACGTTATAAACCATTGGATTTGCATGTTTTTGATGTTCTCCTACGCTTTCCGCACTATTTAACTCATTCCTGCAGATCAAACTGATGCATTCCTACGCTTTGCGATGTATCTCTACGGTTTTAGATGAAATCCTACGCTATTCTGATGAAATCCTACGCTATTTGAGAATGCGTCTCTACGCTTTACTGAAGTAATTCTACGGTTTATTGATGTATTCTTACGCTTTTACTGGTTTAATGTATTGATAACCAGTAGATTATGGATGCCCTAAAGTTAAAAGAATAAAATTTATCTAGTATTAAAATACCTAAAAGATAATTGAGTAGGTGCTTTTTTAAAAAGCTTTTTTGTTTTATACAGGCCTCTTAATTTTCGAAATAAGACCATTTTAAGACGCTCTGAGACAGTTTTATAAAAAAAACGACTAATACCTCGCATTTTGATTTTAACTCGTGCAAATCAAAAAAAACAAAAACGTAGAAGTACATCAAATAAGGCTATGTTCTATTCATTCATAACTAGATTTTATAGTTCTTATTTCAGTAAATCCGTATTTGCGGAATTCAGTATGCCTTAGGCTTGATCTCATATGCTACTGAAATACTGTTTTCTGTATATCCGTATTTCAGTAAATCAGTTTTTAAAGAATTAAGGAAAAGCGTAGATACGCTTTTAAGTATTAAAGTAAATCAGTAAATTTGTAATTACTTAAACACGTAAATCATCATTTCAGTAAATCAGTAAATACTTATGATCGTATCAGTTACAAGTCTGAAAGGCGGGGTTGGTAAATCCACCTTATCACAAAACCTGGCTGTCTGTTTTGCCCACATGGGCTATAATGTAGCGTTGGTGGACACGGACACTAATGCCAGTTCAGTACACTGGTCAGGCTTAAGAGAAGAAGATGTGCCGGCCATCACTGTAATGGGGCTTACAGATAGTAACGCCTTACGGAAGAATATTCAGAAGATTCATGATAACTATGATCTTATCATCATAGACGGGACGCCTTCGATTAGCAAGCTGGTTAGTACCATCCTCGTGTTGGGTGATCTTGTTCTAATTCCGATTCGACCTAGCGGTTTTGATATCTGGGCTACAGAGAAATTTATTGAGCATTATGATCAGGCCAAGACCTTGAAAGATAATGTGCAAGCCTACTTTGTTTTGAATGAATACAATCCTCAAGCAAATCTGAACAAAGAAATCAAAGATGCGCTTGGAGAATTAGAGATTCCTGCGTTAGAAGCAACTATTCGGCACCGCGTGGCTTACGGCGAGGCAAGTGTTATGGGCCTGGGCGTATACGAATATAAAGATGCTAAGGCTAAAGAAGAGATGACACAATTGACGAATGAGGTATTATCCATTTTACAAAAACTCTAACCTTATGGCAAAGAAGAGATTTAATATCAGCTCCACACTTAATAAAAACAAATCCACGACTCCCCTCTCGGAGAAGATTCCGTTGAAAAAAACAGAAAAAGAGCCGGAAGAGATCAAGGCAAAGGTCGAACAACTCCATGATGCACCTCCCAAGGCTCAAAAATCTGCTAGTTCTAAGCCTAAAACGGTCAAGCGTTCGCGAAAGTCCAAGCCAGTTGGGGAAGAAAAGCCGCGCTTAGTCCGGATGACCATTGATACTCCCGAAGAAATGCATAAACGTTTAAAAATTAGATCTGTAGAGCGCGGGATCAGTATTCGAGATTATATTCTACGCTTGATTGAGAAAGATCTTAAGTAGTTACTGATTTCAGTATTTCAGTAAGCACTGAATAAAATACCGTTTACTCTTTTTTGTAAACTCTGCGGCATTATTTTTTCTTGCGCGGGGCAATTTTCTGCTTTTGGCGCGCGTTTTTAAAGCCTATTCAACTAAACTACCTTCAACGCAACAGCCATTATATGCAATAAACCGATACACGTTTAAAATACTATAATAGAATCACTATGAGGTAATATTTAATTGTACGTCATAGTGTGTTTACACCCACAAAACGTCAAGAATCATGAAACGTGTATTGCTTTTCGTGCTAGCCTTAGCACCTTTCGCCTTGAGTGCTCAACATTTTGAAGCAGGTATTATGTTAGGCGGATCAACTTATCAAGGTGATATCTCACCATCCACTTCTGCCTGGAGCACTAACGATGTTCACGCTGCATTAGGCGTGTTCGGTCGCTACAACTTTAATCCCTATGTTAGCGCTAGATTAAACTTTGCGTACGGTAAATTATCTGCGTCCGATGCCGATGCAAATGCAGAGAACCGTCGCTTGAGAAACCTAAGTTTTGAATCTAGTCTGATAGAATTTGGTTTGATTGGAGAAATAAATCTACTGGGTTATGATCCAGAGGGACTGACTCGCCGGTTTTCGCCTTATCTCTTTGGAGGGGTTTCGGTTTTTCGCTTTAACCCGGAAACTAACTACCAAGGACAGCTCGTGGAGCTACAGCCATTGGGTACAGAAGGACAGGGAATGGAAGGCTTTGGAGAAAAGTATAACTTGACTCAAATTGCGATCCCTTTCGGGGCGGGCCTAAAGTTTGCGATCAATGAGCGGCTTAATCTTGGTATGGAGGTAGGCTTTCGTAGAACCTTTACCGATTATATCGATGATGTTAGCGGGACTTACGTTAGCTTCGAAGAATTACTGCGGGGTAATGGCGAGTTAGCAGCCATCTTGAGCAATCGTAGTGGTGAATTACAGGAACCTAGTGATACCCCAATCGATGTAGAAACGGGGAGCTTCAGAGGTAATCCCGATAATGATGATTGGTATGCTATCGCCGGAATCACGATTTCCTACAATTTCTATCGAGGTAATGGCTTAGGCCGAAAAGGGAAAAAAGACTTTGGCTGTCCAACTTTCTAGGACACAAAAAAACTCAATAACCGTTTTTCAAGGGTGGGCAATTGCTCACCCTTTTCTTTTGCCCGGCTCAAATTTTAAGTAGCTTTGCCGGTGGATCAAACGCTATCAGCATTGCAAACGATTGCTTTTATTTCGCGCCTCTTCATCGGCATTTCTTGTCTCGTATTTTTTTCAGTTAAGTCAATAGGTCAGGGGAGTGCTGTACCTTTAGGCAATGACAGCTACCATATCTTCAATCGACTTAGTATTTTAACAGGTATCCCGATGGATGTTCATCCTTCGATTAATACCTATCTACGAGGGGATCTCGTACGCTATGCAATGCATCTTGACACGAGCGCAACTAATCTAAGCCAGCTGGATCGAGAAGATTTGAACTACATTTTTCGAGATAATAACGAATGGCTGATCCAGACCGAGTATCCTACCACCCTGACTGGAGCCAATGAACCGATTCTGCGGCGAGTTTATACAGATAGTAGTCAAACGTTTTATCGGTTGGAGGAAACAGAATCTGGAATAGCTAATACTAGTCCCTATTATATCCGGAGTCGAAAGCCAATTTGGAAGTACTTCTACCGCACGCCAGCTAATTTCTTTGAGCTGGATCGGCCATTTTTCCAATTGCGAATTAATCCAATTATTGACTTCCGCATGGCCAAAGCGCAGGATGATGATGAGTTGATTTTTTATAACCGGCGGGGTATTGAAGTCCGAGGAGGGATCGATGATCGCGTTTATTTTTATAGCAATATTTTAGAAACACAGGCACGCTTCCCCGATTATGTAAGTGATCGTATCGAACGTGATAAAGCCGTCCCGGGGGCGACCCTTTACAAGGAATACGAAAGTAGTATTTTCGATATTACTAACGGTTATGACTTTTTAATCGCACAGGGATATCTGGGATTTAATCTCACCCGCCATATCGGCATGCAGATTGGGCATGGTCAGAACTTTATTGGTAATGGCTATCGATCTTTATTGCTTTCTGACTTCAGCGCGAATTACCTTTACATTAAACTCAATACCCGAGTTTGGAAATTTCACTATCAGAATATTTTTGCAGAGCTGTCCGCAGAGTCAGTTAATACACGCCCTGGAAGTACTTCTGTTCCACGTAAATATCTGGCGGCGCATTATTTTAATTATCAAATTACCCCCAAATTTAGCCTGGGACTTTTCGAAGCGGTGGTGTATAGCCGGAATAACGATTTTGAGTTTCAATATCTCAATCCCGTTATTTTTTATCGCACCATTGAAGGAGCTATTGGTAGCCCGGACAATGTATTAATTGGTTTGAATGGTCGTTGGGACCTTTTTAATCGCTTCCAGTTATACGGCCAGCTTATGCTTGATGAGTTTAAATTTGATGAGTTATTTATCGAGCGTAGAGGATGGTGGGCCAACAAATATGGTATCCAGGTGGGCGTGAAATACATCAATACTTTCGGCATTGATCATTTTGACACTCAAGTTGAATTTAACAGTGCTCGTCCCTATACTTTTACTCACCGAGATAGTTCGACGAGCTATGCCCACGAAAACCAGCCATTGGCCCATCCTCTGGGGGCTAATTTCCGGGAACTGATCTTGCGCGGTCGGTACCAACCCACCCACAAATGGCGCTTGGATGGCCGCTTGATGTTTGCTGAGTTTGGAGAAGACAACGATACTACCAATTGGGGAAGTAATTTATTGCTACCACATACCACCCGAGAACTCGACTTTGGCAATGAAATCGGGCAAGGGATAAATAGCGAAGTCATATTGCTGGGGCTAGATATCAGTTACCAAATTCGGCATAATATCTTTCTGGAGCTCAACTATTTTTATCGTCGACAGGATAGTGCGGACAATAGCCGAGATCGGACAACTCAATATTTTGGCGGTGGTTTCCGGATGAATATCGCCCACCGGAATAATGATTTCTAGATAATCATCCCCGCACCCATTGTCTCGTTCGTGCCTTCGTCTACGAAGATGACGCTACCTGTTTGCCGGTTGCGATTATACTTATCGAAAAATAGTGGCTGCGTCGTTCGAATCGTAATGCGAGCAATATCGTTCATTCCAATGCTTTTATCTTCCTGATTACGATGGAGCGTATTGATGTCCAACTTATAACGGATATCTTTCACCATACAACGTATTTCCCGAGTAGTATGCAGTAAGGTATATTTTCCGCGAACGTGTAGTGGCCGATCATTGAACCAACAAACCATCACTTCAATATCCTGACTCACCTCTGGTTGATTGTTTTCACGCACAATCATATCACCGCGGCTGATGTCATACTCGTCCTTTAAAAGCATAGTGACTGACATAGGCGGATGAGCCTCCTCAACCTCACCATCGAAAGTATTGATCTTCGCGATCTGTGTTGTAAACCCTGAGGGCAAGAGCATCACCTGATCTCCTTTTTTGAAAATACCACCGGCAATACGTCCGGCATATCCACGATAATCGTGGAAATCATCGGTATTCGGTCTAATGACGTATTGTACCGGGAAACGGCAATCAATCAGGTTGTGATCACTTCCGATATGCACATTCTCCAAATAGTGGAGTAGGGTAGTACCGTTGTACCATTCCATTTTATCAGATCGCTCCACGATATTATCTCCCTTCAAGGCAGAAATCGGAATGAAGTGAACATCTTTTACATCTAGCTTATAAGAAAATTGGGCAAACTCCGTTTTGATCTGCTCATAAACTTCTTCTTGATAGTCCACTAAGTCCATTTTATTAATACAGACAACTAGATGCGGGATTTGCAATAAAGAAGAAATAAAAGCATGCCGGCGGGTTTGTTCCAAGATACCTTTTCGGGCATCGATTAAGATCAAGGCCACATTTGCCGTTGAGGCCCCCGTTACCATATTCCGGGTGTATTGAATATGTCCTGGACTATCTGCAATAATGAATTTGCGGCGTGGTGTCGCAAAATACCGGTAAGCAACATCAATGGTAATACCTTGCTCGCGCTCAGCTTTCAAACCATCAGTCAATAAGGCGAGGTTAACATCCTCTTCTCCTCGTCGCTCACTCGTCGCTCGAATAGCATCGTATTGATCTTCGAATATCGATTTGCTATCGTATAATAATCGACCGATCAAGGTACTTTTCCCATCGTCGACGCTTCCGGCTGTGGTAAAACGAAGTAGCTCAGTATTATGGTTGGTGGTATCGGTTGGCATGGATGATTGATTATGAATGAGTTAGCTTAGAATTATTTAAAATTGGTAAATCCCTAAAAATAGCCTTGCTTTTTCCGGTCCTCCATCGAGGTTTCAGAGCGTTTATCGTCGGCGCGTCCGCCACGTTCTGTTTGTCGGGTGGTTTCGACTTCCTGGACGACCTCGCTAATGGTGCGTGCTGAAGAAGTCACGGCTCCAGTACAAGTCATGTCTCCGATCGTCCGAAAACGGACCGTCATCATTTCGGACTGCTCATTAGGTTTATGAGTGATGTATTCTGAATCAGCGAGGATAACCCCATCCCGGATAAAACATGGTCGCTCGTGGGCAAAATAAAGTGATGGAAGTTCGACCTTTTCCATCATGAGATATTGCCATACATCCAATTCGGTCCAATTACTGATTGGAAAGACTCGGAAATGCTCACCAAAATGCTTCTTGCTATTGAATAAGTTCCACAGCTCCGGGCGCTGATTTTTGGGATCCCACTGCCCGAATTCATCACGGTGAGAGAAAAACCGCTCTTTAGCCCGGGCCTTTTCTTCATCCCGTCGGGCCCCGCCAAGAGCAGCATCAAACTTGCCTTTTTCCAGTTCCTCCAATAAAACTGCAGTCTGCAAACCATTACGACTGGCATTATAACCTTTTTCCTCTACGACAAGTCGCTTATCAATCGCTTCTTGTACGGAGCCTACGATTAGTTTTACTTTCAGTCGACTCATCAAGGCATCACGGAAAGTTAGGGTCTCCGGAAAGTTATGGCCTGTATCAATATGCAAGAATGGGAAAGGGATACGCGCCGGGTAGAATGCTTTTTGGGCTAAATAAGCCATCAAAATAGAATCTTTGCCACCGGAGAACATTAGAACCGGATTTTCAAATTGCGCGGCAACTTCTCGAATAATAAAGATTGACTCTGATTCGAGCTCTTTAAGGTGGTTAAGATGATAGTTATACATGAATTAATATTTTATGATCGGGAGCAAGTGATTATAAATGACTTCTACGCTTTGTTCTATACTAAGTTCGTTCGTTTTTATTTCAAGGGCGGGATTCAAGGGTGCTTCATACGGAGAGTCGATACCTGTGAATCCTTTGATTTCTCCTCGCCGTGCTTTTTGATACAGCCCTTTGACATCACGGGTTTCGCATACCTCTAGAGGTGCATTGATGTAGATTTCGATGAAATCATCGGGGCCAATAATCTGTCGGGCAAAGTCCCGAATATTTTGCGTAGGGCTAATAAAAGAGTTGATCGTAATAATACCGCTATTAAGATAAAGGTGTGCTATTTCAGCAATTCTCCGGATGTTTTCGCGCCGATCTTCGAGAGAAAAGCCCAGATTATTATTGATACCGCTGCGGATGTTGTCGCCGTCCAATACTTGAGGAAAGTATCCAGCCTTAAAAAGTCGTCGTTCTAAATGTTGTGCAATGGTACTTTTGCCCGAACCGGACAAACCAGTGAGCCAGAGAACTTTGCTATGCTGTTGTAATTGCTTTTCCCGTTCTGATCTGGTGATCAGATGATCAAAAATGGGATGAATATGGTCTTGCAAAATATTCGTTATTTAGTCCTGGTTATATAAACTTAGGGCTAAATTTAGAATTACAGTTTTATCAAGGAAGAGATGCAAATATGGACATTAATATTGTCAATTGCAAGTAGTCACTAAGAGAGTCTTACCTCAATTTGGCAATAATGCATACCGCATCGAACTGTTCATCTGGCTTTTGAATGAACTTATGAATAATCCAACCATTTTTGCGAAGTAATTGAATGACTTCTTCTGGTTCAAATAGTGTGAAACCGTCTTTGATAAATGGTAAATCCTCTACACTGCTACGAGAGCGCATACCAATACCTAGCCAACCGTCAGAGCGTAGGCTGCGCCGAAATTCTTCGAGTACGACCTCCGGATCTTCCCAAAAGTAAATCGTATTAACAGTACAGATTTTTGTGAAATGCCCACTAGAGAATGGAATATTAGCCGCTTCGCCAGCTTCGATTTGGACATTATCGTAATTGCTGGTGATCTTTCGAGCTTCTTTAACCATGGTAGGGGAGTAGTCAACACCCACAAAGGTGGTGGCTGGATATTGCACGGCGAGTTCAGTAAAGAATTGGCCGTTTCCACAACCTAAATCTAATACAACATCTCGATTTTTTAACTCTAGCTGTTCGAATACTAATTCGTTAATGAAACGATTGCCTTTATTCATCTGACGGGCAACTTCTTGGCCAGTGGCACCTTCTGGCTTGCGTAATTGAGCCGCTAGTTCACTGGGCTGAATCGTAGATCGGGAAAAAATAAGTTGAGCCAACTGATTTTGGATATCAGCAGGAAAGGGTCGGGCTTTACGATCGTCCAGATCAATGTGTACGCCAACATTACGACTTTCGGCGGCGAGCTCTTCTCGTTGATTGTACATTTTATGTTCGAAAATAACCGCCTTGTTTTTGGCTTCAATGAAACGAGATTGAATGACAATCAGATCGCCTGCTAGGATTTCGCGGAGATATTTTAGATTTTGTTCCACGGCGACCATACCTTTGTTTGCTTCTCGAAGATAAGCTGGGCCAATGCCTGCCTTAGCCAATAAGTGCCAAGTCGCCTCGTCGAATTTGCCAAGATAATGCTGTACATTCATGTGGCCATTGAAGTCACAATGCCAAGGGTAGATAGTCCCACGATGCGTTTCGATAAATTCCATATGTCTTACATTTGAGAAGCACTGATAAAGCTACTCAAAGATAATTGAGAATTGGACTTTTCTACCCCAATTTTATTTTCACCCTTTCCCGCTAATTTAAGATACTTGGAAAGTCCCTTCGATAACGAGTTTTGCGTGACCTCTGATTAATACCCGATCATTAATCAGTTCTAGATCCAACTGTCCACTCCGCGCGCTCAGCTGTCGAGCTTTGAAGCGGAGCTGCCCACGCTCCTGTTTCCAAAGATCAACTAGTGCACAATGCATTGAACCTGTCACAGGATCTTCGTTGATACCAAGGTTGGGGGCAAAACAGCGCGAGACGAAATCGCAATCGGGTTGTCCGGCCCAGGCGGTAATACCAACTGCGTGGGGGTGTAGATGACTCAAGCGTGCAAAATCGGGTTCGAATTGTTCCACTTCTTCGGCTGAGGATAAAACCAATAAGAGTTTATCCGCTTCGTAAGCCTTCTGGGGGTTTAAATCCGGGTATTCAAATTGCCGATCGACTAATTGGCTGGAGATTCGCGGAAAATCCATCACAATCGTACCTGCTTCACGATGAACACTCAGAATACCTTTAGTACGGGTTTGAAAAATAATCTCTTGTTGGCCAGGCGCAACTTTATTGAAAATAACATAAGCGCTGGCTAAGGTCGCATGCCCACAAAGCTCAATTTCACAACTTGGAGAGAACCAACGTATGTCATATCCTGCTTTAGAGGGGACTAAAAAAGCGGTTTCGGGGAGGTTGTTTTCGGTAGCTATTTTTTGCAGAAGGCTGTCCTCTGGCCAATGTTGTAATAGGATGACTCCTGCGGGATTGCCTTTAAATGCTTCTTGTGTGAAGGCATCAATTTGGTAAAATGGAAAATGCATGATAATTAGATATTTAGTTTTTGTAATGAGCTAGTACTTCGCAAACCCTGCCGTCACTGTTTAAGCGCATGACTTCAGCCGAGAGTCCACGCACACCATTATAGATGAGTGTAATGCTATCGACACCTACTAAGATGTGTAATAACTCAAAACGTAGATTTGGATAGTACTTCAAGCCTTTTGTAAAATAAGCGCGCAGTGCTGCCTTATCATTTATTTGGCCGTCGATCTTACCTAGTAATTGAGTAATCACTGGCGAGTTAAACTGAATGTCTTCGGCATAATGCGCCATAATTCGATCTAGATCGTGGCTGTTCCAGGCAGCAATCCATTCGCGGGCTAATTTTTTAATATTGGCAGGGAGCATTGTGATGAGCGTTTTGATTCTGATCACAAAAGAACTTACATTTGAGGGATTAAAACAGATTCAGTTTTTTGTTTTTTAACCAGATCAGATTAAAAAATGTCTTCTGCAAAATCCACTTTTCTTTATCTCAATCTTTCCGAACAACTGGAAAAACTTATTCTCGATGGTGTTTATCAATTGGGTGATAAACTCCCGTCTGTACGCGTCATGAGTCGGGAACGAGGTATCAGTATGAGCACTGTTTTTCAGGCATATTATCAACTGGAAAGTAGAGGATTGATTGAATCTCGACCGAAGTCTGGTTACTATGTTCGCTATAATGTTCAACAAAAACACCAACCTCCCAAAGCCGTCTATGATATCGAATTGGCGGATCGGCCGATTAGTATTGATGAGATGCTACGCATTGTGTACGGACAGCTAAATGCGGAGGCGGTTGTTTCCTTCTCGATGGGGGCTCCGGATATTAGCCTACTGCCCGTTGCCAAGTTGGATAAATCTATTCGACATGCGATTACCCAGCATCCCAAACATTGCTTGAACTATGAGGATATCCCCGGCAATCCAAACTTGCGCAATTACTTGGCTCGGATGGCTTTTAACTGGGGAGGTGATTTCACCGCAGAAGATGTCGTAGTGACTGCAGGCTGTATGGAATCAGTGGCCAATTGTCTGGATGTGTTGACACAACCCGGAGATACAGTCGCTGTCGAGAGTCCGACCTATTTTGGATTACTCCAATTACTTCAAGAGATGCAGCTTCAGGTCTTAGAGGTGCCTACGGATCCGGTGCATGGAATAGATCTGAATGTACTGGAATCAGCTTTTCAGAATCAAACCACAAAGCTTTGTGTCCTTGTACCAAATTTTAGTAATCCTTTAGGTGCTTTAATGACCGACGAGCATAAACGACAAGTCGTGCAAATGCTCGAAAAATACAATGCCCATTTGATTGAGTCAGATTTATACGGTGAGCTCTACTTCGGCAAGCAGCGCCCTCGCACCTGTAAGTCTTTTGATCAGAATGACCGGGTCTTGTATTGTTCTTCCGTTTCCAAATCTTTGGCACCAGGATATCGCATCGGATGGTCAATCGCTGGCAAGTATACCCCAGCACTAATAAAGCGCAAATTGGTTCGTTCTGTATCAACCTGCACCTTAAGTCAGGTCGTTATGGCTCATTTTCTGGAAACGGGGCGTTATGATCTTCATCTGCGTAAGCTTCGCCAGGCTTTGCATGTTCAATCGATGCGCTATCTGAAAGCCATTTCGGATTATTTCCCGCAAGATATCCGGATCACACAGCCAAGAGGATCCCTTTATTTCTGGGTGGAGTTAGAAAAGGGGATTGATGCCTTTAACTTACATCAGCAAGCAATGCAACAAAACATTAGTATCGCTCCAGGTCAACTTTTTTCTATATCCAATGCATATCAACACTGTTTTAGGATGAGTTTTGGACAAATTTTTAATGATGAGATTGATACTGGATTGTACACTTTAGGACAAATCATCAAAAAAAATAAAAAAAAGTGACGCGATTTCTAAACAAAATAAAACTTTGAATATTAATAGTATTACTTGTATTTTATTTAGTATACCCTTACCTTTACAAGGTGCTAAACGAAATCAAACATACCACATTGTCTCAAAATTCGCTGAAAGTGAAAAACCTATGTTTACGTACGGTCTTCATTGCTATTGCGCTGTTATTAAGTGCATCGGCGGTTCTTGATTTCTATATAAGTGGTGAACGGCATGAATATGTGGAAACTCTGGATAGTGAGTCAGAGGCTGAGCACGAAAATTCTCGTCAAAATGGCGATCTAGATAATGAGTTAGATGATCAATATCTTGTTGGTTATTTTCTCAAATCTTCTTCTACGTCTTTTCTCGTTAGTCCGGGCGATCGAAACTCTAACTTAGATTCTTACTGCCTGGAAGTACCGACCCGGCCTCCAAGGTGGGGATAGTTAATTATAATCCGTTTTTACCCGTTACAGAATTTCCAAATCTTTCCAAGTATAGCTTAAATCGGTGTAGATCCGTATAGCCATACAATTGTATCAATTCAAAATATTAACAAAATGAGCCAGAATAAGAGCCAGGGATTACTGGCAAATCTTAAGAATGATCTGCCCGCTAGTATAGTCGTATTTCTAGTAGCTGTCCCTCTTTGTTTGGGGATCGCACTAGCATCTGGAGCACCACTTTTTTCAGGAATTATTGCCGGAATCGTCGGTGGAATTGTTGTTGGTGCATTCAGTGGATCTCAACTTGGGGTTAGTGGTCCCGCTGCCGGACTCGCGGTTATTGTTTTATCTGCCATTATTGAGCTAGGCGCTTTTGAAACTTTCTTGCTAGCAGTTTTCCTTTCGGGAATTGTCCAATTAGCACTTGGTTTTGCAAAAGCAGGTATCATCGGTTATTATTTCCCTTCCTCAGTGATTAAAGGCATGTTGGCCGGTATTGGGGTGATTATTATTTTAAAACAAATCCCACATGCCTTTGGCTACGATCAGGACTTCGAGGGAAGTATGGCTTTTAACCAACCTGATGGTCATAATACATTATCTGAACTCTATTATATGCTAGATTTCGTGACACCAGGTGCGATCATTATTGCACTGTTGTCTATGGCGATCTTGATTCTGTGGGAGCGACCGTTTATGAAGCGCATTCGTATTTTCCAGATCGTTCAAGGACCATTGATCGTCGTAGCTGCGGGGATTATCCTAAATCTGGTTTTTCAAAATATACCTGCTTTGTCACTCAAAGCAGACCAACTAGTACAAATCCCGGTTTCAGAAAGTCTATCGGGCTTCTTTGCTCAGTTTACATTCCCTGATTTCAGCCAACTGGCGAACCCGGCTGTCTACGTCACTGCGGTGACCATTGCCGTTGTGGCGAGCTTGGAAACTCTCCTCTGCTTGGAAGCTACGGATAAGCTTGATCCTTATAAGCGGGTGACTCCGGCTAATCAGGAGTTGAAAGCACAAGGGATCGGTAATATGGTTTCTGGTTTGATTGGTGGTTTGCCAATTACTCAGGTCATTGTACGTAGTTCAACTAATATTCAATCAGGTGGTCGCACGAAGATGTCTGCTATCGCACATGGTTTCTTGCTATTATTTTGTGCGATGTCGATTCCATTTATACTCAACTTGATTCCTTTGGCGAGCTTGGCGGCGATTCTTTTTGTTGTTGGATACAAATTGGCTAAACCTGTATTGTTCCGTCAAATGTACAACCTAGGGTGGTCTCACTTTGTGCCATTTATGGTCACGATTTTAGGGATTGTTCTTACAGATTTGTTGATGGGAATCGGACTAGGTCTGGTGGTTGCCATCTTCTATATTCTTTATAACAATTATAAAAAACCTTACGTCTTTGAGCCGGAAGAACACCAAAACGGTAATTCGATCCGAATCAAACTGGCCGAAGATGTCACCTTTATTAATAAAGCAGCGATTCTGCGTACTCTGGACCAGATTCCGGATGGCGCTAAAGTGATTATCGATGCTTCCCGCTCCATCAATATCGATCAGGATGTTGTCGAAATCATCGAAGATTTCAAAGCGGGGGCAGAGTATCGGGATATTGAAGTGGAAGTGATTGAGCGGAACGATGTCCGCAGAAAAGCGAATCAAGTACGTCATTTCCAGGAAACTATTGAGAGCCTGGACCTGGACGTACCCTCAAAGAATGGTAAAGTGCCAACAAAAGTTTAGCCCTTCGTCGTTCTAGTCTAATTACGGATACAATTGTGGTTATTTATATGATGTTGTCCTAGTGCGTCCGCTTAATTTAAGCGGACGCCGGACTTCTCTTTTTTAACCGCTGTAAACCGTGTAACAATGTGAAACTCTAATCCGGTCGAATTCGACCAGATTAGAGTTTTGCCGTTTTTATAACTTGATTAATTTGAATTGTTGCTGGCCATCAGGGCTTTGTAGCTGACCGATATAGCAACCCTTTGCGGGTAAAAGATCACCTAAGGGCAACTCAATCGTATGCATACCAGCGCTATATTGCCCATTAGACAATCGAGCTATTTCAGCGCCGGTCAAATCATAAATGACAACACTAAGCTGGGTGCTTTTTTCCAGTTGAAAACTCAATGTACTCTGTTGGTTAACGGGATTAGGAGCCAATGCAACGCGCGTGAATGGCGACTGGTCTACTTCCCGAGTACTGGTCAAAAGGGCAGCATCCAAATCATCAAAGTATTCTTGAGATTCTACGTTTACAGTAATGTTTTGTAATGCACCAAAAGTGCGCACCGCTTGGTGATCTTCGGCGATAGATTCGTCAACTGGATCCCACATATCTGTTCCCAGGTAGGTGGTGGTGTATAATGCACTGGAAGAATCTTGAGGATTGTCGCTCAATTCAACCAGTACACCAGCAGGTGCTTCCGCGCGAATGATCATTTCGACGGCTTCATCCGCAGCCAAACCATCGTTGATTACCTCGGCAATGTAGCCGTTCCAATTGGGGATCGTTGGCTGGCTTTCATCCCAGGCATCGTCGGCTGGTCCACTTTGGGAGAAGGGGACGAAATTAGGATAGACATCATTAGTTCCGGCGTATACCACCGCAATGTAAGTCACGTAGGTAAAAACCTCAGTTTCGGAAGCTAGGCCACATGCACAGAAGATGTTTGGGGCTTCAGTTTCTAATCGAAGGTTACCGATGCGGATTTCTACTTCGGAAAAATCTTCGCTGTAATTAATGTTCAAAGTGGCAATCGTATCGGGGTCAACACAGGCCTGACTATTGGTCAAACAGAAGGCACTCAGTAATAAAGTTAAACTCAATAACGTGTAAAAGCGTCGAGTGGATTGGGAGGTAAAAGTGATCATAAAGCTTATAAATTTTAGGTTTAGAAATCAATTTTTAATCACTACCAAGAGTGATCTGTTACTAATGCACACGTGATTTCTGTGGGAAAGGTTGGGTTAGGGTTGAAATTTTGTAAAAGCCTATCCGGGGGATATCGTCTATTTTCAAAAAGAACAGTACCTTTATAGACGCCTTATTATCTACCGACTTAATAGAAACACTATGGCTAAAAAAACCATCCTCGTCAACGGCGTTGAAATTCGCCTCTTACCAAAAGACGATGATTATATCTGTATCACAGATATTGCAAAGAGTGGGGGAGGAGACCCTTCAGACATTATCAAAGCTTATCTGCGTAACCGAAATAATATTCAGTTTTTAGGGCTGTGGGAACAATTGCACAATGAAGATTTTAATCTGGTCGAATTCGACCAGATATGGGACCGGACCGGGTTGAATAATTTCACACTTTCTGTAAAAGAATGGATTAGTAAAACGGGAGCGAACGGTATTCAGGCCCGGGCGGGGCGCTACGGTGGTACTTATGCCCAACGCGACATTGCATTGCACTTTTGCACTTATTTTAATTCGGCCTTTTATCTTTATCTAATTAAAGAATTTGATCGGTTGAAAGCGGAAGAGGCTAAACAGCTTAACACCGAATGGGACATCAAACGCATCATGTCTAAAGCCAACCACCGAGTACATACCGAAGCCATTCGGCAGCACTTGATCCCGGAGCGTTTACAATATTCTAAAGTCGAGGGTAAATATTTTGCCAGCGAAGTCGATCTGATCAACTTAGCCTTGTTCGGCCAAACCGCTCGGCAGTGGCGCCAAGCGAATCCCGATAAAAATGGAAATATGCGGGATTATGCAACTAGTGAACAACTTTTAGTGTTATCGAATCTACAAAGTCTCAACGCCAGCTTACTCGCTTGGGATTGCGATCAAGCGCAGCGATTCGATATTTTGAATAAAACTGCTATTGAACAAATGGAGATTTTACTCAACAATCCTGCCTTAAAAGCCCTCGAAGCCAAATCAAATCAACCCAAAAAGCTAGAGTAGTCATAGTTTAGATAGATTTTACTCCGCTAAAAAGCTATTTTTGCGGGGAAAAGTAAAAATGGCCTAAATACTTGTATTAGATATGGACAGAGAACAACGAATAGCGTCATTGCACCAAAGTGTGAGTGAGCGCATTTTGGTCTTAGATGGTGCAATGGGTACCATGATCCAACAATACCAACTGGGTGAGGAAGATTATCGAACTCAGCGTTTTGCTCAGCATTCTTGTGATGTAAAGGGAAATAGCGATCTGCTTTCTATTACCCAGCCACAAATCATTGAGGCAATCCATAAGGCTTATCTGGATGCGGGCACGGATATCATAGAGACCAATACCTTTAGTGCAACCACAATCGCTCAGGCAGATTACGAAATGGAAGCGCTCGTTTATGAAATGAATCTTGCCTCTGCGCAGATTGCTCGTCGGGCAGCGGATGAATACAGCGCCATGAACCCCGATAAACCTCGCTTTGTAGCCGGCGCTATTGGTCCAACTAATAGGACTGCCTCCATTTCTCCGGATGTCAATGACCCCGGCAAGCGTAATGTGACCTTCGACGAACTAGTGGAAGCCTATTACGAACAAGCTTGTGGTTTGGTAGATGGTGAAGTGGATATAATTTTGATTGAGACCGTGTTTGATACCCTGAATTGCAAAGCAGCCCTTTTTGCGGTGGACCGACTTTTTGATGAGCGTGGGTTTAAGATTCCGGTGATGGTCTCCGGAACCATTACTGATGCGAGTGGGCGTACCTTATCGGGCCAAACCGTAGAAGCTTTCTGGATTTCGGTCAACCACATGGATTTATTTAGCGTAGGATTGAATTGTGCTTTAGGGGCTCAGGAGATGCGTCAATATGTCGAGGTGTTAGCCAAAATTGCCGATTGTAATGTCAGTGCTTATCCCAATGCCGGCTTGCCCAATGAGTTTGGTGAGTACGATCAGGCCGCCGAAGAGATGAAAACGTACATCCACGATTTTGCATCCAGTGGCTTCGTCAATATTATTGGAGGCTGTTGTGGAACGACACCCGATCATATCCGTGCCATGGCTGAGGCGGTAGAAGGAATTCCTGCTAGATCTATTCCGACGGTAGAAAAACATTCCGCATATAGTGGCCTCGAACCTTTGGTTATGCGTCCCGGATTGAACTTTGTGAATATTGGAGAACGGACCAATGTGACCGGATCTCGAAAATTTGCTCGACTAATTAAAACTGGTGATTATACCGAAGCGCTCACTGTAGCACAGCAACAAGTAGATGGTGGTGCACAAATCATCGATGTCAATATGGATGAAGGCTTGTTGGATTCAGAACAAGCCATGACGACCTTTTTAAATATGTTGGCTTCCGAACCAGATATTGCGAAGCTGCCCATCATGATCGATTCTTCAAAATTCGATGTGATTGAAGCCGGTCTGAAGTGTATTCAGGGCAAGTGTATTGTGAACTCCATTTCGATGAAAGAAGGGGAGGAAGAATTTATTCGGCAGGCAAAAATTGTCCGGCGGTATGGTGCCGCAGCCGTTGTTATGGCCTTTGACGAACAAGGGCAGGCAGACACCATCGAGCGCAAAGTTGAAATTTGTGAGCGTGCTTACCGTATTTTGACGGATCAAGTTGGCTTCAAAGCATACGATATTATTTTTGATCCTAATATTTTTGCGGTGGCTACGGGGATTGAGGAGCATAATGAATATGCCATAAACTTTATCGAAGCCACCCGACAAATTAAGCAGCGCTGTCCCGGAGCTCGGGTGAGTGGCGGCGTTAGTAATATTTCCTTTTCCTTTCGGGGTAACAACTTGGTACGTGAAGCGATGCACTCGGCATTTCTCTATCATGCGATTAAGGCCGGAATGGATATGGGGATTGTTAATGCGGGGATGATGGAAGTCTACGAAGATATCCCGAAGGATTTACTCAAATTGGTGGAAGACGTGTTGTTTAACCGTAGTTCCGATGCCACAGAAGCATTAACCAACTACGCTGAAAGAGTAAAAGGTGGCGGCCGCGTATTACAAAAAGATCTGAGTTGGCGGGAAGATAATGTCGAAAAACGCCTCTCCTACGCCCTAGTTAAAGGCATTACCGAATTCATCGAAGCAGACACAGAAGAGGCTCGCCAAAAATATCCTTTGCCACTTCACGTGATTGAAGGGCCATTGATGGATGGGATGAATATCGTTGGGGACTTGTTTGGAGAAGGGAAGATGTTTTTACCACAAGTGGTGAAGAGCGCTCGGGTAATGAAAAAAGCTGTGGCTTATCTAACCCCCTTCATTGAGGAAGCCAAGATGGATGGAGGAAGTACTTCCGCTGGTCGCGTACTCATGGCTACTGTAAAAGGAGATGTACACGATATAGGAAAAAATATTGTCGGAGTCGTTTTGGGGTGTAATAATTTTGAAATTATCGACCTTGGGGTGATGGTTTCGGCGGATAAGATATTAAAAACGGCGCGACAAGAACAGGTAGATATTATTGGGTTGAGTGGTTTGATCACGCCTTCTCTGGATGAAATGGTCCATGTGGCCAAGGAGATGGAACGTCAGGGATTTCAATTGCCTTTATTAATTGGTGGCGCCACTACTTCTAAGACCCATACTGCCGTTAAGATCGAGCCTCAATACAAAGGGCCAGTTGTTCATGTCTTGGATGCGTCTCGAAGTGTTGGTGTAGCCAGTGCGTTGTTAAGTAAAGACGAAGCTGTACGCACCAAATTTGTTGATGGGATCACTAAGGAATACCAGCGGGTTCGAGAATTGCGAGGTAACCGCAAGTCCAATAAAAAGTATATTACGCTTAAACAAGCTCGTACCAATCGAATAGCTTTAGATTGGTCAGATTATACCCCTCCAGTTCCGAAAAAGCCTGGTATTAAAGTCTTCGAAAATTATGACCTAGAAGAACTGACACAGTATATTGATTGGACGCCTTTCTTTGCTAGTTGGCAACTGCGCGGTAAGTTCCCGGCGATTTTAGAAGATGAGATAGTAGGGGAGGAGTGTAAAAAACTATATAATGATGCTCGGAGTCTGCTACGTCGAATTATTGACGAGAAATGGCTCCAGGCTCGTGCGGTGATTGGTGTATTCCCGGCTAATGCAATTACGGAGGATGACATCGCTATTTATGCCAACGAACAGCGTGAAGAGGTGTTATTTACTTTGAACCACCTTCGTCAACAACGTCAGAAAGCCCCCGGCCAGAAAAATAACTGTTTAACCGATTTCATTGCTCCGGCAGATAGTGGATGTGCGGATTACATCGGCGCTTTTGCCGTGACGGCGGGCATTGGTATTGAAGAACACGTTCGGCGCTTCGAGGCAGATAATGATGATTATAATGCCATTATGCTTAAGGCGCTGGCAGATCGTCTGGCGGAAGCTTTTGCAGAGCGGATGCACGAGCGGATGCGCAAAGAATTCTGGGGCTATGCAACCGCGGAGCAATACGATAACGAAGCTTTGATCGCCGAAGAGTATAACGGAATTCGCCCGGCGCCAGGTTATCCGGCCTGTCCCGAGCATACCGAAAAGGCAAAGCTGTTCGAGTTGCTAGAAGTTGAAGCGAATGCAGGGATTCGTCTTACTGAGAGCTATGCGATGTATCCGGCGGCCGCGGTCAGTGGCTGGTATTTCTCTCATCCGGAGTCTAAATACTTTGGACTTGGGGAGATTTCAAAAGATCAGATCGAGGATTACGCAAAGCGTAAAGGAATGACCGTGGAAGAGGCTGAGCGCTGGTTGGCACCAGTGCTGAATTACGATGTCTAGGCCATCTTTGGTTTGTGTGAAAAATGTTATTTTTGTTGAAATTGATCGATCACTAATTGTAATCGATCAATTTCACATTTTAGACAAATCTCATACAAGACAAAAACTAACGGAGCTAATGAAAAAACTTCTCGTACTGGCCTTACTCGGCTTTTCTCTATCTGCCCACGCTTCATTTACTTTTGATTTGACCATTCTGGAGCCGACTTGCTCATATCTTTGTGATGCACAGCTTATTGTTGAAAGTACAGCTGCGGACTTACAGCTTAGTTTGGATAACTCTGACTTCCAGGACGAACTAATAATAAGTGATCTCTGTCCGGGAGAGTATACACTCTATCTGAAAGATGATGATGGCTGTACTGCTCAAGAGGAAGTTCTCATTTTGGCACCTTTTACCTTTATCATAGACTTGGGGCCAGATATTGAGGCTGAGGCTTTTGATGAAGTGCCCTTAGAAGTCCTTTCTAATGTTGCTCCTAGTTCGATTGTAGAAATTAGCTGGATGCCGGAAACAGGATTAAGTTGTACTGATTGTAGTACACCGGTAGCTGAATTGAATGAAACAGTGACTTATACTGTTACCTTGACTTCTGCCAATGGATGTATAGCTACAGATGAAATTACAGTCTTCGTTGGCGATGCGGAGGTTTTCATCCCTAATGCCTTTTCGCCTAACTTTGATGGTTACAATGATTTTTTCAACGTCTTCGTTGGCGATGAACGCATTATTGTCCGTCGCATGCAAATCGCTGATAATTGGGGGAATGTAGTTTATGATGAGCGCAATTTCAATCCCAGCCTTGAGGTTTGGGGCTGGGATGGCAGCTTCAGAGGAAAAATGATGCAACCTAATGTATTTATCTATTTTATAGAGTTAGGATTCCCAGATGGGTCCATTGAGCAATTCCACGGTGATGTCACTTTAATCAGATAACTAGTCTGTTTACCTGCGTCAACCACCGTATGAAAAAAAGCCTGAGCCTCAGACACTAAGGATAAATTAACAGTCTATTATATACGTAGTGTTCAATAATCTACTTACTTTTGCCCCGATATTTAGAAAAAGTAAGTTTACTATCGTCGTCCTGGGTAGCCGAATACCCAATTAGAACATTGTAAGAAGCACTAACTACAAATTTTATGAAAAGACTGTTTGGGGTACTCCTGCTGTTACTGCTTTCCACGGTCATTCTTACTGCACAACCTATTACCGAAGAACAAGCTCGTCAAGAACTAGATAAGTTGGGATTGGAAGAGGATGCTGTTCGAGCTAAGTTATTGGAAAGAGGAATTGATATCGACAATATTAATCCAAATAATCCGGCAGAAGTTTTAGCAATTGAGCAGGCCCTAGAGGAAGTAATTCAAGAGCTAGAAGCAGAAAAGCAAGCTGCTGCTGCTGTCCAAAATGAATCAACTACCGACCCTAGGACAACCGAGGCACCTTTAGTTCCTGGATCTCCCACTATAGACACATTGGCTCCGGAGCCATCTCAGGTTCAGGTAGATCCTACGGAAGAGGCTATTGAATTAATCAAGGAGACAGATAATCAAGCCGAGATAGTGGAAGACATTGTTGATGCACAAAATGATCTGCCCGCCTCTTCTTCAATTTTTGGACAACACGTTTTTCGTAATAAAAGTATAAAACTGTACCGTCAATCGGAGGATATCAAGCCGCCAGATTCTTATGTGCTTGGCGTTGGAGATATCATTGCGGTATCAATTTGGGGGCAATCTCAGGAAGGTGGCGTTTATGAAATTAATAAAGCCGGTTATATTAAACCGACTGCGATGCCTCGAATTTTTCTTAAGGGGATTTCCTATGGAAAAGCTAAATCATTATTGAGACAACGCTTTGGTCAATATTATGCTTTTCGGCCGGAAGAATTTGAAGTCACTATTAACTACTCACGAACGATCACCGTTAACATCTCAGGAGAAGCCATAAACTACGGGAGTTTTACTATTCCCGCGATTAACACCGCCTTTAATGCTTTGGTTGCAGCTGGTGGACCGAGTGATATAGGTAGTGTAAGAAAGATAAAGCTGATTCGTGCCGGACAACAGGCTCAAAACATCGACATTTATCAATATTTATTGAATCCTACGGAGTCGGCCAATTATTATCTTGAGGAGAATGATTTCATTCATATACCTACAGCTGAAAGATTAGTTGAAATCAATGGTGCGATTAAGCGGCCTTTCCGCTATGAACTTATTGAAGGGGAAAACCTGAAACAGCTCATTGAATACGCTGGAGGCTTCCAACCGCGAGCATATTTGGGGAACATTCAGGTACGAAGAACTATCAATGGTGAACAGGTTATTTTAGATATTGACTATAATGATCTGCAACAAAAAAATATTGATTTCACCTTGTTGCCCGATGATGCTGTGACGGTAAAGATTATTCCGGAGCCATATGATCGATTTACAGAAATTCAAGGAGCCGTCGAACTTCCCGGACGTTATGCCTTTACCCCAAATATGCGAGTAAGTGATCTTATTCAGAAGGGACAGCTTCGTGAAGGTGCTAGAAGTGATGTGGCTTACATGCAAAGATCAAATCTAGATGGAACGGCTCGTTATGTACGCTTAGATATCGAGGTCATTTTAGCTGATCCGACCAGTCCTTCGAATTTGCTACTCCAACCAAATGATCGAATTATTATCTACAGTGAAGAGCAATTCACAGAAAAGTCTACCTTTTCTGTATCCGGGGCAGTGCGTAGTCCGGTCACTCTACCTTACGATGTAAGTCAGTCAATTCGGATCAGTGATGCTATTGTTTTAGCCGGAGGAGCTATTCCACAAGTTGCTCAATATGGATACGTGAAACGAACGAATCCTTTGATTCGATCGGATGTTAGATATTTGCGTGTCGACGTTCAGGCCATTTTAGGTGATACTTCCGTGCAGGATAACTTTGTACTAGAGCCATTTGATGAGTTGATAGTTTATTCTCAGGAAAGCTTCGAGGAAGGGGCTACGGTCTCCATCGTTGGGGCAGTTCGTTCACCTGGGAATTATGAATATGACGAAGAACTTAGAGTTAGTGATCTAATCTATTTTTCAAGTGGATTGCGTATTGACGCTACTGATTTTGCTTACATTGCTCGTTTGGATCCAACGACTCGATTACACACGGATTATATTCGTGTTGATTTGGCCGCCATCCAGGCGAATCTACAATCTCAAGAGAACGCCTATCTCCAACCATTTGATATCCTTACCATCTACTCGAAAAGAACATTTACGGATCAGACTACAATTACTGTAGCAGGGGCCGTTCGGAAACCGAGTGAATTACCTTTCGCTGCTGTATTTACCCTGAAGGATGCATTAACCTTATCAGGGGGATTAAAAATGGAAGCTTCTAAAAGCAGGATTGATATTTTTCGAATCGACATTGAAAATGATCAGTCTACGCAAACGATAGCTGCTACTTTGCAAGTCGATGAGAATTACGATTTGGTATCAGGCGGAGATTTTCAGTTGATGCCTTATGACTTAATTGTTGTCAGACGGATACCTGATTTTGAATTCCAGCAAGTTGTTACTGTTAATGGCGCGGTGAAATATCCTGGTGCGTACTCTCTGATCGCAGATAATGAAAGATTGCGAAGTGTCATTGAGCGTGCTGGTGGGATCGGTACTGAAGCCTTCCCCGGAGGGGCTACATTGTACCGCTCAAAAGATAATGTCGGGTATATCATTATTGATTTGGATGATGTCCTAAAAGATAGAGGTGCAGTGACAAATTTCATTTTGCACGCTGGCGATGTGATTAATATTCCAGAGAGTCAAGATCTGGTCACCATTGCTGGTGCAACCCGGGCAATCGAATTGTATCCGGATAAGGTATTGGAAGGGGGCAAATTTAATGTTGCCTTTCATCGGGGAAAAAATGCCAAGTGGTATGTCAATGAGTACGCTGCCGGAGTAGGAGAGAAAGGGCGAAGCCGTCTGATAACGGTGGAGCATGCCAATGGTGAGATTAAGCGGACTAAGAATTTTCTTTTCTTTAAAACCTACCCTAAGGTGCGTCCAGGGTCGACAATTACCGTTGGTGTTAAGCCGGTTAAGCCTAAAAAAGAACGTGAAAAGGATGAAAGAGAACGTGTAAACTGGGGTAAAACGTTAGCTGATTCTCTGGCGCAAGCCACCGCAATATTATCCCTCATATTGTTAGTTCAACAAATTGGCAATTAGGAGATGAGTAATCAATATCAAGATGATCCATTAGATGAGGAAAAAGGCCTGACACTACAAGAGCTATTTCTGATAATTAAGGTTTATTATCAGGAAATCATTAAATCTTGGAAGTTAGTAGGAGGAATTATCATTATTGTGGTAAGCTTATTCGTATTAAGAGCTCTTCTCACTCCTGTTGTTTATCCCGCACAATTGACCTTTATGGTGAATGAAGAAGAAGGGGGAGGGATTGGAGGTGCTATGGTGATACTTAGTCAGTTTGGATTTGGTGGAGGTAGCGGTGGAGGAAAGTATAATCTGGAGAAGATTATTGAGCTATCCAAAACGATGCGTATTCTTCATCTGGTACTTTTTGATACTTTAGAACTAGACGGGCAATCGGATTTCTTGGCCAATCACATTATTGATCTCTACGATCTACATGATGAATGGTCCGATAGCAAAGAAGAACGACTGCACAATTTTAAATTTACCGATAACAAAGTTGAGGAATTTGACCGGGTGGCGAATGGCGCCATGAAAGCTTTACAAGGAATAATTATCGGAAGTGAAAAGAAAAAAGGAATTTATCAGACGAGAATAAATGATGACACAGGGATTATGACCCTAAAAGTAGATGGGCTTGATGAGACCTTTTCCATAGCCCTGACCAATTCCATTTATCACCACCTTAGTCATTATTACACCGATAAAGCCATTGAAAAGCAACAATTTACCTTTGACGTGGTGAAGTTAAAGGTCGATTCCATTCAAGGGGCTTTGGCCTCGGCCGAGTATCGTTTGGCTAATTTTAAAGACTCTAATCGTCGCTTGTGGTCAAAAACGTCAAGTTTAGAAGAACAGCGTCTGAGCCGAGATGTCCAAATGCTAACAGTTATGTATGGCGAAGCTATTCGAAACCTTGAGATCGCAGATTTCTCTTTGAAAAATAAGACTCCTTTTATACAACTCATAGATGCCCCTACTGCCCCTATATCTCCCCAAACTTCCTCTAAGCTGAAAGCCATTTTGATCGGTGGCTTTTTAGGTGGTATACTTGCTTTTGGTTTTGTCATAGCTCGTAAATTTTTCCAAGACAACTTGCTTAAAAAAGAAGAAGCCACAATTTGAGCCCTTGCTGGTAATGGATAACCATAGGTTGAATAATAACCGTTAAACGAGCTCTATATTAATAATTATTCTAACGTTTGGATATATTCAGGACTTTGAGTAATTTTGTTACTCAATATTAGTGGATGATTGAAACATTAATTTCTTCTAAAACTAGGATCAAGTTGCTATTGAAGTTCTTTCTCAATAGCAGTACTACGTCTTATTTGCGAGGCTTGGAGAACGAATTTGGTGATTCTACTAATGCGATTCGGATCGAATTAAATAAATTAGAAAATGCAGGGATGCTGCGATCGGCCTTGAAGGGAAATAAGAAAATCTTTCAAGCCAATACTAGCCATCCCCTGTTTACGGAGATCCATAATATATTGCTTAAGCACATTGGTTTAGATCAAATCATTGCTAATGTAGTAGAGCGCCTAGGGGATGTAGAACGAGTTTATTTGATAGGTGGTTTTGCTAAAGGCATTGATAGTCAGGTGATTGATCTGATATTTGTAGGTTCGATAGATAAAACTTATTTGATCCATCTTATCGAAAAAGTAGAGAAGTTAATCCAGCGGAAGGTCCGATATCTCATCTACGAAGAAAGTGAATTATCGGATGTTATGTTGAAAGACATGAATCCAGAGCGGCTTTTGCTTTGGTCAAAAGATAACTAGTCCATCAGTCTGAATATTGTAAAGGCAATCTTTCTATGATGCGGCTAAAGATTACTTTGATGTATTATAAATTAGGTGCAAGATTGTAAAGGCTAGTATTTACTAGCCTTCAATCTTTTTTGAAAATGAGTAAGATAACTACTAAAAATTACTTTGTCCATCCAACTGCAATCGTTGATCCAGGATGTCAGGTTGAGACCGGAACTAAGATATGGCACTTCTGTCATATCATGCCAGGAGCAAACATTGGTATGAATTGCAATATTGGGCAAAATGTATTTATAGCGAATCAGGTGAGGTTAGGAAATAATGTCAAAGTACAAAATAATGTATCTATTTATACCGGGGTGATTTGCGAAGATGATGTATTCCTGGGCCCATCGATGGTATTTACGAATGTGATTAATCCACGCAGCCACGTCAATCGAAAAGCAGAATATAAAACAACTATTGTCCGGCGAGGGGCATCTATCGGTGCCAATGCAACCATTATTTGTGGTAATGAAATAGGTGCTTATGCTATGATCGGGGCTGGGACAGTGGTAACTAAAACCGTAAAAGATTTTGCACTTGTGGTTGGTAATCCCGGAAAACAAATTGGTTGGGTGAGCAAAAATGGTCACCGACTAAATATTGATGAAACTGGAGTAGGTACTTGTCCTGAGACTAAAGAGAGGTATCAGCTTACAGGAAATTTCCTTAATTCGATAGAGGCCTAGAGCGATGGAACACAAGATGAGATTCGCCGTAGTAGGCTGTGGCTATATAGGAAAAAGACACGCCACCATTATTCAAGAGCATAGTGAATGTGAGTTGGTGGCACTTTGTGACATTCTGCCTAAGCAAGATTTGGGATTAGATGTTTTTCAACAGCCCTTTTTCAGCGACATTGATGAGTTATTGCAGGCAGAGCTGCCAATTGATATAGTTTGTATTTGTACGCCAAATGGGCTACACGCTGAACAAAGCCTCAAAGCGATTCGAAAAGGAAAGCATGTCGTTTGTGAAAAGCCAATGGGGCTGACCAAAGCAGAATGCGAAGAGGTATTGTACGAAGCCCTAAACTATTCTAAGCAGTTTTTCTGTGTTATGCAGAATCGATACTCCCCTCCTTCAATCTGGATAAAAAATGTGATCGAGCAAAAGCTACTCGGAGATATTTTCCTGGTTCATGCAGATTGCTTTTGGAATCGAGACGAAAGATATTATAAAGGGAGGTTGGATGATACGGCTTCATGGAGAGGTACGAAGGCAATGGATGGTGGAACACTTTTTACACAGTTTTCGCACTTCATTGATATGATCTATTGGCTGTTTGGTGATATTAAAAATATTAATGCCAACTTTTTTAATTTCAATCACCAGGACCTAACAGAATTCGAAGATACGGGCTTAGTTCAATTCGAATTTGTTAATGGCGGGGTTGGAAGTCTTAATTATACGACTTCAGTTTGGAATAAGAATTTTGAGAGCAGCCTGACAGTTATTGGTGAAAAAGGAACAATAAAGATCGGTGGCCAGTACATGAATGAAGTCGTTTATTGTAATGTGGAAGGGTACGAAATGCCTGAATTGCCGGCTTCTAATCCACCGAATAATTATGGCCATTATCAAGGCTCGGCAGCTAACCATCATTTTGTGATTCAAAATGTTGTCGATGTGTTGAAGAATCGGAAAATGGTAACCACTAATGGACTTGAGGGCTTGAAAGTCGTCGAGATTATTGAACGAATATACGGAAAAGCATATTGGGTAACATCTACGCGATCTTAACCTATGATTTCACCTAGCAGCAAATCGATTTCAACATCAAAGGGGAAAGTTAATGATGAAAATCATTTGGATGAATCTATTCCAAAATGGTTTGCTATTTATACGAACTACAAAAGGGAAAAGATCGCTGCAAAATATTTAAGCCAACAAGGAATCACTGTTTATTTCCCATCTTATAAAGTCACCCGTCATTATCAAAGGAAGGTAAAAGAGGTTGAATTGCCATTGATCAATCAATACCTCTTTGTAAAAATAACAGAGCGAGAATATGTTCGAGTTCTTCAGTGTCCTTACGTCCTTCACTTTATTAAATTTTCGAGAAATCTTATTTCCATTCCTGAGCGAGAAATAAGCTTGATTAAGCGCATTTTAGGAGAAAAGAATTTTGTAAAAATAGGAGATACTCCCCTTTGCAAAGGGGATGAAGTAGAGGTTATTGGTGGTTGTTTGACGGGATTAAAGGGGGTGTTTATCAAACAAGAAAATAAACAGTATCTCTCAATTCAGTTAACGAATATTGGAATTTCGCTGCACGTTAGCGTGGCGGTACATTTGACGCGAAAAACCAATTCAGTGAATATTTGAAGATAGTATTTCTGAGATGTTTACGGATTGACGTAAGGATTTCAGAACAGTTACCAGTTGACCGAGGCGAACATCCAAGGTTTTCTGTAATTTTTTATGTTAAAAAATCTTATATCTACGAATTATCGGACGTATAGGCTGCGACTTATCGACGGCGAAGCCGTAATAAAATCAGATATTTTAGTGGATAGTAATTCTTGATATCATGAATTCAGAGCAATTAGTAGAACATAAAATAATTGACGATTTGCAAATTCAAACTAAAAGAATAGGTGTCATTGGTTTGGGATATGTCGGACTGCCTTTAGCGGTAGAATTTGGCAAGCAATATTTTACAGTAGGTTTTGATATTAATCAAAGTCGTGTGGATGAACTTAATGATGGGAAAGATATTACTCTCGAAGTAGAAGAGGACCTATTGCAGTCAGTGCTTTTGCAAGAGGATTTACCTCAAGAGCCTAAGACAAACCTTACGGAAAAAGGATTGTTAGTAACCGCCAATGAGAATGAACTATTGGCTTGCAATGTTTATATCATTACGGTCCCTACACCTACGGACAAACATCAACGACCAATCTTGACACCATTATACAAAGCGAGTAAGACGGTAGGGAAGGTGTTAAAAAAAGGAGATATCGTTATCTATGAATCGACCGTTTATCCGGGCGTAACTGAAGAAGAGTGTGTGCCAGTACTGGAAAGTGTCTCTGGTCTTAAGTTCAACGAGGATTTCTTTTGTGGATATAGCCCGGAAAGAATTAATCCAGGTGATAAAACACATACAGTAACTAAGATATTGAAGGTCACATCGGGCTCTACACCTGAGATTGCCGAAACCGTTGACCAATTGTATCGTTCAATCATTCATGCCGGGACTTTTAAAGCGAGTTCCATTAGAGTTGCGGAGGCTGCCAAAGTCATTGAGAATAGCCAACGCGATATTAACATTGCCTTTGTCAATGAGCTGTCCAAAATATTCAATCTATTGGATATTGACACGCATGAAGTTTTAGAAGCTGCAGGAACCAAGTGGAATTTTCTGCCATTCAAACCAGGATTGGTTGGAGGACATTGCATTGGAGTAGATCCTTATTATCTGGCTCAAAAAGCTCAAGAAGTAGGTTATCATCCTGAAATCATTTTGGCTGGACGACGTCTGAATGATACCATGGGGAAATACGTAGCCGGTGAGATCATTAAGTTAATGGTCAAAAACGATATAAAGGTTAAGGGGTCTAAAGTACTTATGCTGGGGATTACTTTTAAAGAAAATTGTCCTGACATTCGTAACACCAAGGCGATTGATGTTTACCATGAACTCAAGACCTATAATATCGATGTAGATATTTTTGATCCTTGGGCCTCCCGAACGGAAGTGCTGGACGAATACAATATCAGCCTAGTCAATGATTTGCCAACAGAAAAATATGAAGCTATTGTTTTAACTGTGGCACATCGGGAATTCAAATCTTTGGATTTGGATACACTCAAGCAACCCAACGCAGTGATTTACGATGTGAAAGGATTTTTAGATCGGGATAATATTGATGCTCGACTTTAACCAAGCGGTGAAGAAATTTAAAAGCGACGATGAGTTCAACATCCAACCAAAGAAAAAATATTCTAATAACCGGAGGAGCTGGTTTTATTGGTTCTAATCTGGTTGAAGCACTCTTGCAAGATAGTAGGGTAGGATTGGTAAGGGTGCTGGATAATTTATCGACAGGATTCAAAGATAATTTAGAGCCATTTCAAGGGGACAATAATTTCGAATTTATTGAAGGAGATATTCGAGACTTCGACCTTTGCTGCCGGGCCATGCAGGACATCAATCTTGTTTCTCATCAAGCGGCTCTGGGTTCCGTACCACGATCGGTGGAGGATCCTATCACATCGAATGCCGTTAATGTTGATGGGACCTTAAATATATTTCGGGCGGCTGTCGAATCAAATGTTCAACGGGTCGCTTTCGCCAGCTCATCTTCGGTTTATGGAGATAGCGAAGAACTCCCTAAAGTAGAATCTAAGATTGGGCAACCTTTATCACCGTACGCGGTGACGAAATATGTAAAGGAACTTTATGCTGACGTATTTGCTAAAAACTATCCTTTCGAATTCATTGGTTTAAGATATTTCAATGTCTTTGGCCCGAAACAAGATCCGAATGGTGCTTATGCCGCGGTCATTCCTCTTTTTATGAAGGCTGCTTTGAATGGTAAATCGCCGTTTATCAATGGAGACGGTTCTTATAGCCGGGATTTTACCTACATTGATAACGTTGTTCAAGCTAATTGCCTTTCGCTCTTCACTACCAACTCCGCGGCCATTAACCAAATTTATAATGTTGCTTGCGGTGCTCAGACTACGATCAACCAGCTTTGGTTATTTATTAAAAAAATAGCTGGTTCAGATGTAGAGGCGAACTATCGCTCAATCCGAGCTGGAGATATCCCTCATAGCCATGCCAATGTATCCAAAGCAAAGCAATTATTGGGATATCAACCAAATATAGATATAGAAACAGGATTGAAATTAGCTTTCGATTGGTATGCAAGTAGAAGTTCTAAATGGGCTTCAACTTAGGAATGGGTAAAAAGAAATTATTAGTAACTGGTATATCAGGCTTTTTGGGATGGCATGTACAAAACTATCCACAAAATCAATGGGAAATCATTGGTGTCTATCATCGCCAACGACCTGTGGCCACCACCAATTACTTGACCCAGATAGATTTAACGGACTTTGAGGGGACGACCCAAGTGTTGGACGAGCTAAAACCAAATGCTATTCTTCATCTCGCAGCCAATACTGATTTAGATGCCTGTGAAACGGATTCGAGTACTAATCATATCAATGTTGAGAGTGCTGTTCATTTGGCAAAGTGGTGTGAAGCGCGCGAAATACCATTTGTAATGACCTCCTCGGATGCCGTTTTTGATGGCGAAAAGCCATTTTATAATGAAGAAAGCTCCGCTCAACCGGTTTGTGTTTATGGTCGACAAAAACTTCTCGCAGAGGCAAAGGTTATGGCGATATATCCACAAGCGACCATTGCAAGAATGCCATTGATGTATGGTTTACCGGATAATGGTCATGGATTCATGGTAGAATGGGTCAACCGTTTGGCACGACATGAGGCCATCCGCTGTTTTCAAGATGAATACCGGACAATGATTAGTGGTGCCTCCGGGGCGGCCGGTCTTTTTTTGCTTTTAGAAAAGAAAGCTGCTGGCCTTTTTCATCTGGGAGGTAGAGAACGCATCTCTCGTTATGAGTTTGCTAATAGATTAGCGCAGGTTTTTGAATTTAATGAAGAGTTGATACGTCCTGGTCTGCAAAGTGATGCATCCACCAAAGCCAAACGACCGGCGGATGTATCAATGATCAGCGAAAAAGCCTACCAGCTTGGATTTCAGCCAGGACTACTCCTGGAGGAATTACAACAATTGAAACAAGATAATTTTATCAAACCTAATTAATTAAGTTATGATCATCTCCAAAACACCTCTACGAATCAGTATATGTGGGGGTGGAACAGATCTCAAGGGTTACTATGCAGAGCGAGAAGGCTTCGTAGTCAGTACTACGATTAACCGATATGTGTACGTCATCATTAAAAAGCGTTTTGATGACCTTATATATGTCAACTATACGAAGAAAGAGATCGTGGAAGATATTAATGAAGTTCAGCACGAACTAGTAAGAGAGGCCGCTAAGATTGTAGGACTGACTAAAGGTTTTGAGGTGACGATGCTTTCCGATATTCCTTCACAAGGATCGGGACTGGGGTCATCTAGCAGTATTACGGTGGGATTGCTGAATGCTTTTTATCAATTTAAAGGGGTTCAGGTTACTGCAGAGCAACTTGCCCAAGATGCCTGTCGGATCGAAATTGATATTACACATAAACCAATCGGTAAGCAGGATCAATATATTGCTGCCTACGGCGGACTCAAATCAATCTTATTTAAAAAGGATGATACCGTTGTTGTCAAGGCCATTGAAGCTTCCGAAGAGGTAATTCGTAAACTGATTTCTAATCTATTACTATTTTATACGAACATCACACGCAAGTCATCGGAAATTCTGACTGAGCAGAAAGCGAATATCGAAGATAAGCTCTTGTATCATGACAATATCAAAGCACTGGGGTATGATGCTTTAGCCAGCATTGAATCTGGTCAAATTGATAATATTGGAAAACTTCTGGCATCTAACTGGGAGATGAAAAAGCAATTGTCTTCAAAAATCTCAAATGAGAAGATTGATCAAATGTATCAATTAGGTATCGGTGGCGGGGCCTTAGGTGGTAAGGTCTCCGGAGCCGGAGGGGGAGGATTTTTGTTGTTGTACTGTCAACGCAAAAACCAGGACATACTACGAGAAGCAATGAAGGATTATAGAGAAATGCCATTTATGTACGAGCCATTCGGAAGTCGTATCATTTTTAACTACGGGATATAATATATCATTATGGGAAAAGTTCTTGTCACTGGTGGTGCTGGATTTATAGGTTCACATACTGTGGACCGACTCATTGAATCTGGTTACGAAGTAAAGATTCTTGATAATCTACAAAAGCCGGTTCACCTTAAGGGGAAACCAACCTATCTTCATCCTAAAGCAGAGTTCATATTTGGTGATGTACGTGATCCAAAGGTGTTGTTGTATGCTCTAAAGGATGTATCTTATGTTTATCATCTGGCGGCTTATCAGGATTACTTACCGGATTTTTCTACCTTTTATGATGTAAATGCGGTTAGTACCGCATTGATTTATGAATTGATAGTTGCTAATAAGTTACCGATTAAGAAAGTGATAGTCGCTTCTTCTCAGTTTGTACAAGGAGAGGGGCGCTACAAGAAAAAGGATGGATCGATTATCACGCCTTATCAACGTCCGTTGAAACAACTAGAACAAGGTGATTGGGCTTGGAGAGATGAAAATGGCGATGAAATGGAGTGGCAATGGACTTCCGAGCAACACGCAAATCCTCCTAATGCTTATGCCATCACTAAGTATACTCAGGAGATGACGGCTCTGGCACATGGCAAACGATATGGGATTCCCTCAGTGGCCTTGCGTTACTCAATCGTTCAGGGCTCGCGCCAATCATTTTATAATGCGTACAGCGGTGCTTGCCGCATTTTCAATTTGCATTACTATTTTGATAAAGCACCAACGCTATATGAGGACGGATTGCAAAAGAGAGATTTTGTTGATATCCGGGATGTTGTTGCCGCTAATGTTTTTGTGCTTGAAAATGAGGCCGCAGATTACAACGCGTTTTGTGTTGGTAGTGGCCGGGCATACACCATCAAAGAGTTTGCAGAGATTGTTGCTAAAGCCCACGGGAAAGAACATATTAATGCTAAAATTCCGGGAGAATTCCGCTTAGGGGACACACGCAATGCTTGTTCTGATATCTCAAAACTGAAGGGATTAGGATGGACGCCCCGATTTAGCGCGACGGATTCGGTAGAAGATTATATCAACTATCTTCGAGCACAGAACGACATCGAAGATATTCTTGCTTATGCCGAGAAAACGATGAAAAAACTCAATGTTGTACGACATACTGTTGAACAATAAATGAAAGCTTTCCTATTAGCCGCAGGATTGGGGACACGTCTACGACCGCTGACAGAGCATACCCCCAAGTGTTTGGTACCAATTAATGGTAAACCACTTCTAGCATATTGGCTAGAACTGATGGAGCAGCATGGTATCACGGAGGTATTAATTAATCTGCATTACCTTGCTGATCAGGTGCGTGACTTCCTTAATGATCATTCTCCAGCAAAACTATCGGTTGTGCTCTTTGACGAGCCGGAGCTATTGGGTAGTGGTGGGACCTTGCGAGAGAATAAACACTTTGTCGATGGCGAATCAGATTTCTTTATTCTGTATGCTGATAATTTGACGAATATCGATCTCTCGGCATTCTATCAATTTCACAAGGCCAAAGGACAAGTGTTTTCCATGGCTTTAAATCGAGTCGATAATCCATCTAGTTGTGGTATAGCAACTTTGAGCCAGGATGATATTATTACTTCCTTTGTTGAAAAACCTGCACATCCGACCTCAAATCTAGCTAATGCGGGCGTCTATATCGCTAAACCAGAAATCCTGGATTTACTGCCGAATAAGCCGATTACGGATATTGGATATGATCTTTTGCCCCTCCTTAGCAACCGAATGGCGGGTTGGCAAATGACGGATTATCTTATTGATATTGGGACTTTCGACAATCTGCGAAAAGCAGAGCAAGAATGGCCTCAGCTATAAGCATTTTTTAAAGCAATATTTTTTCACAATACAAATAGTAAAACATGCAAGATTTTCGTGAATATTCAAAATATCTGCAGCAAGCGATCGAATCTGTGGACGCACAACAGATAGAAAATTTCATTTCTATTCTATACAAAGCTTATCAGGACGAAAAAACTGTTTTTGTCATTGGTAATGGAGGATCTGCAGCTAATGCATCCCATCTAGCACAAGACTTGGCCAAAGGTACTCGCGTAGGGATTGAATTTCCAAAACGTATCAAGGCATTAAGCTTGACGGATAACACCTCATTTATCTCCGCTTTGGGAAATGATGACGGATATGATCGAATTTTTGAGCAACAGCTTAGAACCTATGCGCAAACAGGAGATTACCTTATCGCCATAAGTGGTTCCGGTAATAGCCCTAATATTATCAAGGCGGTAAATTGGGCAAATGAAAATGGCCTGACCACAATCGGTGTTACTGGCTTTAATGGCGGTAAATTAAAGCAAATCAATCATCATTCCGTGCATGTGGAATTGAATGATATGGGAACCTCGGAAAGTGTTCATACTGTGATTTTCCACTATGTTATTCGGGAGTTGATGGAGAAAATGAATGCAGCGGCGAACGTAGAAGCTATTGCAGAATAGGGGCCTAAACAACTACTTGGAAAAGTATAGAGAAATTAGTCTAAAATTTTGCTTGTATTGATAAAAAATAAAAAATGGGGGATCTAAATCTAAACATAGGTTCTGGTTATTTAGCTCTTGATGGGTTTACCAATATTGACAACAGCATCGCGAATAAGATTGCTACGTCTTTTTTCTATCCTTTAATTAAGCCTTTTTTAGGTAAAAGTAAGCGAGAGCTAATCCAGCTTTTTGTGGATGGAAATAAAGAAGCGAAAATCCATGCATATGACTGCAGAAAGAAATTAAAATTTAAAGATAGTTCTGTAAATCATATTTTGACCTCTCACTTTCTGGAGCACCTTTTTCATGATGAGTGTGTCTTTGTGCTAAAAGATTGCTATCGGATGTTAAAGCCCGGAGGAACGTTGCACATTATCGTTCCGGATTTGGAATACTATATTAATGAGTATAAAAATAATCCATCCCCGGAGGCTTCTGACGAATTCATGTCAATCATTCTCGCTTATCCTAAGAGAGGCATGTCTCTAAGACAAAAAATACTTGACTTGCGAGGAGATTATGGCTTGCACCACTTATGGATGTACGATCGTAAATCGATGACGCGTAAACTTGAGGAAATTGGATTTAAGGTAGCTCCGGGTAAAGAAGATACTCCAAGTACTTTTTTTAGGGAAGATGACGAGTCATTACATGTTTTTTGTACTAAATAAGTCATCTGCTGTTTTGACAGTTTATATGTCTCGGGAATCAATCTAAAGGCATTCATAAAACCTTTATAAGACGTACTTATGAAAAAAGGTAAGCAAAAAGTTTTTTTTGTCGGCCATCTGGAATATGGATTTACCTGCCACTCTCGAATGGTGGCCATGCAAGATTTAGGATATGAAATTATTCCTTTTTCAACTTTTGAATTTTTTCAAAACTATCCTACCATCTTAAAAAAATTCACTTATAAATTTTTGGCTGGGCCTCTTTTAACTATCCTTAATCGGAAGTTGATTAAAGCTGCTAAGGAGGCAAAACCTGATATTGTTTGGGTTGATAAAGGGACATTGCTCTTGCCAAAAACCATTAAAAGAATGCAAAAGTTGCTTCCTCATGCGCTTTTCATTCATCACAATACTGATGATATTATGCTGGGGCAGCATAATTTCAAAAAAACGGTATTACCGTCAATTCCGCTATTCGATGTGCAGGTGACTTCCAATACTTTTAACCTAGAAGAGTTAAAGGACTTGGGTGCCAAGCAGATCGTACATATGGAACTGGCTTACAATCATCATTTTCACAAGCCTATTCCTCTTACCGATGCGGATCGGCGAAAATGGGGAGTAGATGTTAGTTATATCGGGCACTGGGAGCCTTTTACTGAGGCAGCAATATTGGCCTTACGAGAAGCAGGTATCAACGTTAGAATTTTGGGCGGGACTTGGAAAATGGCCCAGGATGAAACCTTGAAGAATGATAGTTCTATCACCTATGTCAAGGGTGAAGACTACATCAAAGCCATCAGCTGCAGTAAAATTAATCTATGTTTTTTATCAAAGAAAAATCGAAATGTTACCGCAGCCCGTTCCTTTGAAATTCCTGCCACTAAGAGTTTTTTACTGGCAGAACGGACAGACGCACATCTAAGTTATTACAAGGAAGGCGAAGAAGCAGAATTCTTTGGTAATAATGAAGAATTGGTCAGAAAAGTCAAGTTTTATCTAGCCAACGAAGAGAAGCGACGGGAGGTAGCAGAAAAAGGGTATCACCGCTGTGAAAAAAGCGGCTATTCAGATTACTACCGTATGCAAGAAGTGCTTCGCCAAATTAATCTCACTTCTGAAGTGGCTACCGCATAGGTAGAGCACTCAAAATTTTAGTCATTTTTTAAAACGTTCAGTATGTGGACATTCATTCAGCACTATGCACATGCTTTCTTGCTGCGTAGTCAGCTAATGCGCGAGATCACCCGAGCAAAAAGAGAAGGGTATGCAATTCCAATCTCAACTTACCAACTCCTGAAAAAGCCACACTTTTACCAGGCTTATATTTGGTTATATCGCTTTTTTAAGCCTTCTGATAAATTCATCCTGATTGATATTGGAGGAAATACAGGCTACTGGTCGCAGGATTTTCGACGCTTTTTTCCGGGGACTAAAATATATGGTTTTGAACCGGTTAAAGAAGTTTTTGAACAGTACCAGCAAAGATATGTCAATGCTCCCGAGGTAAAAGTTTTTAATACAGCCTTATCTTTTGAACCAGGAGAAGAGGTGATCAATGTCGCAGATGGATTTGGCCTGACGAGCTTTCTGCAATACGGTGAACATACGCAAGATTTAAATAAGCACTTTGTACGAGAAGAAAAAGTCAAAGTAGATACACTGGATCACTATTTTGACGCGATTAATAGTACTGAAAATGCAGATCGTAAAAAAGTGGTGAAGATTGATGTACAGGGTTTTGAGGTCAATGTTTTAAAGGGGGCTGCAAAAATGCTTCATGAAGTTGATGCCCTGATTATCGAATGCTCATTTATTAATGAATTTCAGGATAATAACCCTACTTTCCCCCATCTCGCAAAGATTTTAATCGATTACAATTTGTATCCGGTTGCCTTTGGAGTTTATGATTACAAAAAGGCTGCTCACGGCTGGGAAAGAGATGTACTTTTTGTCAGGCAGGATAAACTATCTAAAGCCTGGGGGTACTAATTTGGTTAAACTAGTTAATACATATTTTGATTGCTAAAGACACTATGAACTGGAAAGAGCGACTTTATCAAAAATACGTCTCTAGTGGCCAGGCCAGTATCAGAACAGTAAACTTTGCGGAACATTTTGCTAAGTTTAAGCCCTATGCCCAATATCTGATCAATAGATGTATCCCCAAAGATAAATCTATTAAAATTGAAGATTTAGGATGCGGCTCTGGTGGTTATCTCTATCATCTACAACAGAATGGCTACCAGAACGTCAGTGGGGTAGATGTTTCCGAAGAGCAGGTGAATTTCGCCAATTCAGCGGGATTAGACCAAGTTAGCCAAGGTAATTTAGTAGAATATTTATCTGGAATGCCCGCTAATTCAGTGGATGTCATTCTATTAATGGATGTGATAGAACACTTAACCCGGCAGGAGCTTTTTGACTGTATGGATTTGGTCTTCTCACGTCTCAAAAAGGGCGGAAAGGTGATTGTCCATGTCCCAAATGCAGAAGGACTTTTTGGCAACCGCATTCGATACGGCGATTTAACACATGAACTGGCATTTACGCCTTATTCTATTAGCCAACTTGGGAAGACTATTGGTTTTTCTACCATTCGATGCTATGAAGATAAGCCAATTGTCAAGTCTTTGATCGGTGCAATTCGAAGATTTATATGGGAATTAGGCACACTGCATTATAGATTGTTATTTGCCGCCGAAACAGGATCAGGGCGTGTGATATTTTCGCAAAATATGTTGGCAGAGCTGGTCAAATAGTATGAGTAAGAGACAAGTATTTAAGATGTCTTCGTGTCCAAAAGCCTAAGATAGTTGATTGCTAAACTATACCAACAGTCAATATCTTTTGTAAAAGATCGAAGAAATATTGTGCTCTTATTTGCGGCTCAGATATTGACTTCTTCAATGTCCATCATCATTGGGAAGGTCATTTCTTTGTATGTCAAGCCAGAAATATTTGGGCAGTACTCTTTATTTCTAGTTGGAGTGAATTTAATTTCAGCGTTATTAATCTATCCAGCGATACAATCTTTCAACTATAGTCTACAGCATGATAGCTCATCTGTAGTTGTTCCTTTTTATTTTTCTTTATTTGCAGGTATTCACCTGACGCTTCTACCTATTATGCTCATGCTGGTAGCAATTGGTGGAATCGATTTGGGTATTGGACTTTTATTGGTTTGTCTTTCTCTTACCCAGGCATTAAGTGGTTTGGTCATTAATTATTTAAATATTAATGCACTGCATGTAAAATACGTTATTACGCAGAGCATTCTTTCCATTTCTCATTTACTCTTGTTATTGGCGGCCATCGGACTAGATTTTATCTCTAGTTGGATATTACTACTGGTTTTAGGACTAACGCATTTGTTTGCTATTATTTATGGAGGTGGACAAATCGTTTATAACGAAAAAGTAAAGGTCTATTTTGATAAAGGGTTTTTGTATTCCAAGCAATTAATCAAGTTAGGTTGGGATTACAGTAGACCATTAATCCTATTAGCTATTTTTACCTGGACGGTCAACTATTCAGATCGTTGGCTGATTAAAGTTTTTCTTTCGGAAGAAGAGGTAGGACTATATCACGCGGGTTATGGCTTAGGTTCCAAATTTTTCCTAGTCTTTGTGGCTCCTTTTCTGATGTATATTCGGCCGATTGTATTTAGTCTGAAAAAAAATAACCGTCCGGCCAAAGACTCTTTAACGACTATAAGGAAATATCTAAGTTTTTATATTCTGCTGGGGATAATAATATTGACCGTGATTCATTATTGTAATGACTGGATTGGTCATTTGTTCCTGTCCGCTATCTATGAGGCTGGATTCCCTGTG
This sequence comes from Saprospiraceae bacterium, assembly GCA_028285085.1. Lineage (GTDB taxonomy): Bacteria > Bacteroidota > Bacteroidia > Chitinophagales > Saprospiraceae > JAHDHW01. The sequence continues at coordinate 60,219 of JANQQI010000130.1, forward strand.
ATTTTTATCACGGCGATGGGGTATTTGGCATTGACCTCTTTACAATTTATGGAATTGGTCTTTTATGCTTACGGAACAACTCAGTATGCACTCTATCACTACATCATCGGTGCGGGAATCAATATTACATCTAATTTATTGTTAATTCCTCGCTTTGGATTCATCGGGTCAGCATACGCCACCGTACTTAGTTTTGGAATACAGTTTCTGGTGGTCTTATTTTTTTACTTGAAACTAATAAACCGTAAAGTAGATACATGATTCCGGTAGTACTTACCCTTATACTAGGAGCCTCTCTGTTTAGCTTAGGATGGGATGCTGGGGTTATTATTGCCTTTATGTGCTCTTTCTTTTTGCTCGCTATCCTTATTCGCGACATTGGCAAAAAGGTGCTATATCTGCGTTTTATCATGTTGCTGGCATGTTTTCAGTGGATGCTGGCGCCGGCCATTTTCCGGATGGTGGGGGTAAAGCCTCCTTATGAATACGGCGAGTATATGACCTTTTGTATAATAGGAACATTGGCTTTTATTTTAGGTTTGGCTATTCCTATTTCGAAAAAATATAAACCAAAGAGTGACCTGGAATATATTAATCGGCTAGAAACTTACCTTGAGAAAAAACCCAATCTCGGGTTGATTCTTTTCCTTATTGGAATAGTATCCTTCATTGCAGTGCCTTACGTGCCTAGTTTTATCATCTTTATTACGGGTCTCGTTGGGAAAATTATGTTCGTTGGTTTATTCTATATTTTCTTCTCAAAGTCAAGATTAAAAATTCCGATTACAATTATTGGGGTAGGAGCAGTACTATTTTCTACAGTACTTCAGGGCATGATTGGCACCATGATTTTTTGGAGTATTACCTTTGTACTGATCTTAAGTCTGAAGTATCGCCCATCACTACTATTGAAATTATCAGTGGTTATTATTGGAGGTTGTAGCGTACTGGTACTACAGTCAGTGAAAGTTGCCTATCGGGTAGAAACTTGGGACTACAAGGAAAACGCATTGGGTAAGAGAAAGCGAAAAGGGATTGATAAAAATCCTAACCTAATGCTCGATCTAATTACCGAACGTATTCAGGATCCCTCCAAGTTCTTTACCGAAGAAGCGTTAATCGGAATGGCCTTGAGAATGAATCAAGCCCGTCAGTTGGCCTTGGTTATGAAAAGAGTACCCGATACAGAACCACATAGCAACGGTGAGATGACCCTATTAAGGCCGGTACAAGCTTTGATTCCGCGTCTGGTTTATCCAAATAAACCAATAAGCCCGGATCCACGGGATTATCCTCGGTTTACGGGGATCACGCTGACGGATTCTCACGCTGTTTCCATTGGTCCATTAGGGGAAGCTTACGCTGATTTTGGGAAATTTGGAGTGATTTTTCTCTTTTTCAATGGCTTGATGCTCAACGGTATTTATCGATGGTTTTTAGCTAAGTCTAGAAAAGCACCCACCTTTCTTCTATGGTTTCCGTTTATTTTCGTCATCTCGATAAGCAGTATTGAAAACTCAATTGCGGGGGCTTTTAATGCTTATATAAAAGCTATTGTATTCATCGCGATTACCTTCTTTGTTGCTAAATTCTTTTTTCGAACGCGTTTGTAGAAGGTGATGCTTACACATCCTTATATACCTTTTGTAGTATCCAATATTCTGTCTTGGAAAAGGAAAATTCAAATAAGATTTATTGTCATTCAATCTAATCAATTGAAATCCTCGTAATCCTGATATTTTGACGAGCCATTTAATCCATTAGGCATCAGGTCTACATTTCATTTCTTATTCATACATTGATTTAAAAGACGAGCATAGCTTCCATGCAGGGCGAAAAGCAAGTGTATCTCTTTGGCTACATTTCATCTTTACCCCATGCCGTATATCCTTAGATAATTTATTAAAACACATAAATTAAATGAACAAAACAGCACTAATTACCGGAATTAAAGGGCAGGATGGTGCCTACCTTTCAAAACTATTAATTGATAAAGGGTATCGAGTGATCGGTACGGATCGACGTCGGGTAGATATCGATAACTGGCGCTTGAGAAAACTTGGTATTGAAAATCAGGTAGAATTTGAATACATGGATCTGCTGGACAATGGAAATATGTTCCGCGTGATGAAAAAATATCAACCTGACGAAGTTTATAACCTGGCCGCTCAGAGCTTTGTTGGGGTATCTTTTGAACAGCCTATCCTCACCTCTGAAGTTGATGGAATGGGAGTGTTGAAATTACTAGAAGCCGTTAGAACCTTTAGCCCGGAATCTAAATTTTATCAAGCCTCAACCAGTGAGATGTTTGGTAATGTACTGGATGTACCACAATCAGAGACGACCCCTTTCAATCCTCGTAGTCCTTATGGGGTGGCCAAGGTATTCGCACATTTCATTACCAAAAACTATCGTGAGTCTTATAATATGGCCTGTTGCTCTGGAATTTTGTTTAATCACGAATCGCCACTTCGTGGCTTAGAGTTCGTTACCAGAAAAATCACTCACGGTGTAGCGCGGATTAAATTAGGATTACAGGATAAGATTACCCTTGGTAATATGAATGCACAACGCGACTGGGGATTTGCCGGAGATTATGTCAAAGGTATGTGGCTAATGCTACAACAGGAAGTCATGGACGACTATGTATTGTCAACGGGAAAAACGACTACAGTTCGCAAGTTTGTTGATGCGGCCTTCCAGTGTGCTGGTATTCCGATTAACTGGGAAGGAGAAGAGGTCAATGAAGTTGGCAAAGACAGCGCGAATCAGGTTAGAGTGGATGTTTCTGAGAAATTTTTCCGACCTGCTGAAGTAGATTTATTAATTGGTGATAGTTCTAAAGCTAAAAAAGAACTGAACTGGTCGCCCGAAGTTACTTTGGAAAAGCTGGTAGAGATGATGTATCGTAATGATTATGATATGGTAAGCAAGCAACAATAATCGGCGATAAATTATAGTAGAGTAGATTTCCAGACGGATTAGATATGGCAAAAAAAGAAAAGATAAAAGTTCATTTTCTACAGCGCAAAGCTTCGGTTCATGCCTTTAGTGCAGAGTTCATTTTTAATGATGTCCGGCAAAGATTAAAGCATTTGATTGATAGCAAAGTTTTCATTTCAAAATATACCAGCTCTGGATTATTCAAACGACTGTATATTACAATTGAAGCTTTCTTTCATCAAGGAGAAGTCAACCATATCACAGGAGATGTCCATTTTTTGGCTACCTTTCTCAAGAAGCGAAAAACAGTTCTAACGGTTTTGGACTGTATTTTCATGCAGCGGAGTAGCGGAATTGCCAGATGGATATTTCAATATTTTTGGCTAAAAATTCCTGTAGCAAAATCTCGATTTGTTACTGCTATTTCGGAGGCGACCAAACAGGATATTATCAAATACACCAATTGCGATCCGAATAAAGTCATCGTCATACCAGTAGCCGTAAATACGCTATTCCAGCCACACCCTAAGCCGTTTAATAAGAAAAAACCAGTGCTGTTGCATATAGGGTTGGCGGAGAATAAAAACCTAATGCGCTTAATGGAAGCGATTAAGGATATTGATTGTCATTTATCCATTATTGGAAAACTCCGGGAAGAGCATGTGAAGGAGCTGGAAGCAAGAGGTATTGATTACAGTTATGCTTATCATATTTCTAACGAAGAAATGGTGCAAAAATATGTCGAATGCGATATACTAGCCTTTGCCTCCACCTTCGAAGGATTCGGTATGCCTATTATTGAAGCCAATTATATTGAGCGGCCAGTCATTACGGGCAATGTGACCTCCATGCCTTGGGTGGCCGGAGATAGTGCTTGTCTGGTTGATCCTTTTGATGTTGCATCCATTAAAGATGGGATTTTGAAAATTATTAATGATGATGCTTATCGAGAACAGTTAGTGGCAAAAGGCCGAGTCAATAGAGAACGCTTTGATCCGGATCGAATCGCTATGATGTACTATGACTTGTATCAAAAAATTCAGCAAGATTAAATATGTGCGGGATTACAGGCCTGATTACTAGGTCCGGAGTGGCTGAGCCGGCAATCATTCAGCAACTAACGGATGGATTGACTCATCGTGGTCCTGATTCCGGGGCAACCTGGCACGAAGGAAGTGTTAATCTGGGACATCGACGTTTATCAATAATTGATTTGTCCGAAGAGGCCAATCAACCCTTTATTGATGCTACAGGGAATTATGTGCTCATTTTCAACGGTGAAGTATATAACTATCTGGAGATAAGAGACAAACTCAAGGATAAGTATCAATTCAGAACTTCTTCAGATACCGAAGTTATTCTATACGCTTTTATTGAATATGGAGAGCGGTGTGTAGAGTATTTTAATGGTATGTTTGCTCTTGCGATCTGGAACAAGCAAGAAGAGGAGCTTTTCATCGCCAGGGATCGAATGGGAATAAAACCATTCTACTACTATCTGGATGAAGGTATTTTTCTTTTTGGCTCCGAAATGACCCCCATGCTTAATTCCGGCCTGGTAAAAAAAGAAATTGATACACAATCCATCAGTACCTATTTACAATACCAGACCGTTCCGGCACCAAATACACTGATTAAAAATGTAAAACAACTACTACCGGGTGAATATGCTTTTTATAAAAAAGGCGAGCTTAAGAAAAAGGTTTATTGGTCTTTATTGGATATTAAACCCCAAGCAATAACTGATCTAAAGGAGATCAAAAAGAAGATACGATCGCTCCTCTATGAGTCTGTTCGTCTCCGGATGGTAAGTGATGTTCCTTTGGGCGCGTTTTTATCCGGTGGTATAGATTCAACGGCTGTTGTTGCTTGCATGAAGGAGGTAGGGATGAATAACATCAACGCCTTCACGGTGAGCTTTACAGATAATCAGTTTGATGAATCTCATTTTGCGTCCTTAGTGGCCAAAAAATATGGTGTCAATCATAATATTATCAAAATTGCTCCAAAGGATATCCTGGCTAACTTCGAAAATATATTAACGGCCTTTGATGTTCCCAGCGGTGATGGTATTAATTCGTATGTCGTATCCGAAGCGACCAAGAAAAACGGAATTACAGTTGCTCTTTCAGGCCTGGGAGGTGATGAATTATTTTGTGGCTATAATTCTTTCGTGAACTTACCCAAGATTTTAAGGTATAAGGCTTTATGGAATGCGCCTGGATTTTTGAAAACCTCAGTCTCCAATCTTCTTGGGCTTTCAAAAAGAAAGTCTCTCCAAAAGATGAAAGAAATGCTGAGTGGAGAAAAGGGAGACTTTTATCATTTATATCCTTTTTTCCGCCAAACACTAACGAAAAAAAATCTCAACGCACTAACCACCGGCCTGGATTTTGAAACCACAGAGGTTTTTAAATATTTAGATGCCAATCGTCAGCGATTGGATCAATTTGGTTTGCTTTCTAAAATATCTGTTGGTGAATTATTTGGCTACACTCAACCTTTATTACTTCGAGATTCTGACCAAGTTAGCATGCAGCATGCCTTAGAAATAAGAGTGCCGTTTTTTGATCATAATTTGGTGGAATACGCCATTTCTCTACCTGATCTTCCCAAAACACCAAGCTCAACCAAAAGGCTACTTGTTGAATCTTTGGACGGACTGATTCCGGATGAAATTGTTAACCGCCCAAAAATGGGGTTTGTATTCCCATGGGAAAATTGGTTTAGAAATGAGCTTAAAGATTTTGTAACTGCAAAAATTGAGCGCTTAGCCAAGCTTTCCTTTATTGATGAAAAAGTGATTAAAACCTATTGGGCACAATTTCAAAAAACACCTAAAAATTTAAATTGGTCTATATTATTGTCATTGATTTCATTGGAAATATGGCTTGAGAAGCATCAAATCGAGTTTTGATGTCAATAACGAAATGCCGCAAGCATAAATTAATTATGGCTAAAAAGGGGATTAAATAATTACCCGCAAAATTGTCTTGAAAATTTGAAGATTATATTTCCTATCGGCTCAATTTATCCCGCTCAGTTGGGAGGACCGAGTAATACCATTTATTGGTTGGCCAAGGCACTGATCCAGAATAAAGTTGAGGTGAGTGTGATTGCTACCAATTCGGGTATTCCACCAGAAGTAAAATTGGATAAGTGGCAAGACACAGCTTTTGGGCAAGTGATTTATGTTAATTCTTGGTTTCATGCGATGCCGTTTCGACATATATTAATTAGTCTTTCCTTTTTGTTTAGGAAAAATCTTTTGCATTTAACGGGACTTTTTTATCCGCCTTCTACGATTATTGGCTTGTTGGCGGCGCTATTTCGCCGACCACTGATTTGGTCTGTACGCGGAGAACTTAGCCCAAATGCTTTGAAATATAGTAGTGCTAAAAAAAGAGTAGTTCTTAGATTAATTGAGTTACTAAAAAAGCAGATCACCTTTCATTCCACTTCAATAGAGGAGACAGCATTGATTAAGAAGAGGTTTGGTAAGGCCGTGAAAATTATTCAAATTCCAAATTTTCTGGAATTACGCCCCAAAATAGCCCGAGAAGAACAACCGGCGCCTTATTTATTATTTCTGGGCAGAATTCACCCCATTAAAGCAATTGATAATTTACTGCACGCCATACAACAGTCTAAGCATTTCAAACCTAAAGGCGTCAAACTTAAAATAGCGGGAGATTTCGATAATAGCTACGGTAAAACCTTACAACAGCTGGTCTCAGAATTAAAACTAGACGCGGAAGTGCAGTTCATCGGCAGAATAGATGGCCAGCAGAAAGAAACCATTTTAGCTCATGCGGCGGCATTGATATTACCATCTCACTCTGAAAATTTTGGGAATGTCGTTGTAGAAGCACTCGCTCAAGGCACACCGGTCATTGCTTCGCAAGGTACGCCTTGGCAGATCCTAGAACAATACAGGGCAGGATTCTGGTCGAAGAATGATCCCACAAATTTGGCGAAAAATATTGATCAGTTATTCAGCCTGGATAAAGAGCAATATTTGACCTATCGCGAAAATGCCTTTCATCTAGTAAAATCTGAATTTGATGTTTTTCGGGGGGTAGATCGCTGGATTGCAGCGTACAAAAAAACTTTAAGTGAAAGATAAGGTGCACGCTTCTAATTTGTCAATTCAACTATTGAACGCTCTCCTTAAATCGAGGAAACTTGTCGTATGAATGATATAAATCTGACTGTGGTAATTCTGACCTACAATGAGGCTGTTAATATCAAACAGGCTCTAGATAATGTCGTGCAATGGGCCCAAGATGTATTCGTGCTTGATTCTGGGTCGAATGATGGTACCCTTGATATTATAAAGTCTTATCCCGAGGTTCAATTATTTTATCGCAAGTTTGATAATTACGCGGCTCAACGCAATCACGCTATTCAGTCCTTGCCATATACAACGGATTGGATGCTTTTCCTGGATGCGGATGAATATTTGATGGATCCACTGAAACAGGAAATCAAAAGTACTTTAGCGGCCGGAACCGAATACGACGGCTTTTATCTGAAGCGCCGGTTTTACTTCATGGGAAAATGGATAAAATACGGGGGCTATTATCCGACTTGGGTTCTGCGTTTGTTTAAACATAAAAAAGCCAATTGTGAACGGGAAATCAACGAGCACATTCACGTTGATGGCAAAATTGGTAAACTAAAGGCTGATTTTGTCGATCATAACCACAAGGGGTTTACCTTCTGGATAGATAAGCATAATAAGTATTCTACCTTTGAGGCTAATCAATTTGATAAAACCCACGCTGGAATTGCAAATTTTTGGGGCAATTCTACCGAGCGAAAACAGTGGATCCGGCAGAATATCTGGAACCGTTTTATGCCGCCACTAATTCGACCGTTCTTGTATTTTTTCTATCGGTACTTTATTAAGTTAGGTTTTTTGGATGGCAAAGTTGGATTTATCTACCACTTCATGCATGGCCTGGTGTATCGTATGATGATTGACATTAAATATGTAGAACAGAAGTATAAACGCAAGTCATAATGCACATCAGAAATCTGATCTTTTTTCTAGTATTTGTTACATGCGGGGTGTTAATCGCCATGTTTTCTGTTCCTTCTATTCATAATCAACTGGGATCAGATTTTGTTAGGACGGAATTGATTCTTAAAACATTAAAGGATAAAGAATCACCACCTGATCTCGTATTGTTTGGGAATAGTATTCTGATGAATGGTATTGATGGTCAATTACTTTCAAAAATATCTGGTGGAACGAAAGTATATAACCTAAGTAGCTCAGGCCAAAACTTATATGAAAGTAGTCTGTACTATCAGGAGGTACCTGCAGGAGTGAAAATGGTGGTCCAGTTTGTACAGGCTGAATTGCTATCTGATTTTCCCAAGAATCGATTTGATGATAGAGTAGCCCGTAATTTCTACCTCTACGGCTACCGACCACGACCAGAAACTTATCGTTTACTTGGAGATAGTCTACTCAACTATTTCAAGGAACCATTTTATGAGATCTATGCCGACTCAAGGGCAATTGTCTCCACAAGCATTAATCAAAGCTTTAGACGTGTTCTCCGCAAGGATTTGAATTTAAGGGCATTGGCCACCGAAATTTATTATCCGTACACCTATACCACAAGACTGGATAGCGCTACTTATTTCCGACGCATTCAGGTCAATAGTCCTCCGGAACTAATGACAACGTATCAAGTGAGCCCTGAAGCAGTCGCGGTATTAAATAAGATGAAGGATTACTTTTCGGATCGAGGAATCGAATACAAGGTGGTGGTTTTCCCAATAAATCCAGACCTATCAAATTTTTCCGATCGCTATAAATCGGAAGCTGAAAATATATTGACTAACCTCACTACGACCAAGTTTGATCTCATATCAATGATTAATTTACTCAATGCCGATGAATTTATAGATCATGTTCATCCTACTCCCGAAGGTGCAAAAAAGATGACTCAGGCATTTGCTGAAAAAATTTATCGCTAGGGAATGCTTTTTCATACATTCGAATTTTTAATTTTCTTTATTGTCCTGATTGTAATTCTTAGCTTTTCAGCTGGAATGACATGGAAGAAATGGGTATTGCTGGTCGCCAGCTGCATATTTTATATGTGGTGGAATCCGGCGTTTATTCTATTAATATTCTTTTCCATTGGTGTTGATTATTACCTGGGAGAGGCTTTATTTAAAGAAGAAAATCAAGCTAAGCGTAAGCTATACTTGGTTCTGAGTATGTGTTCGAATTTGGGATTGCTGGCGTTTTTCAAGTACTTCAATTTCTTCTCGGATAACTGTTTATGGATACTGCAATTATTTGGCTATGAGCCAAGTTGGACCAGTTTAAATATTATTCTCCCGGTTGGAATCTCCTTTTATACATTCCAAACGATGAGTTATACTATCGATATCTATCGTAAAAAACTCAAGCCGGCGGAATCCCTTTTAGATTTTTCACTCTTTGTTTCCTTTTTCCCTCAGCTTGTAGCGGGGCCAATTATCCGCGCCAGGGATTTTCTCCCTCAGTTAAAAGATAAAAGTCGCAAAATTGCCTTCAGTACTGAGAGCCTACTTTTGGTAACAAAAGGCCTTGTCAAAAAAATCATCATTGCGGATAACCTCGGTATTTTTGTCGACGCTATTTATGCTACACCGGATATTTATCCTTCCTTCATTATTTGGATTGCTACCATTTGCTTCTCTATTCAGATTTATTGTGACTTTTCCGGCTATACAGATATTGCCATTGGATTAGCAAAAATGCTGGGTTATGACTTTCCTCTTAATTTCAATAAGCCATACTTTGCCATAACCCCTTCTGACTTCTGGCGCCGTTGGCATATCAGCTTATCAAGTTGGTTAAAAGATTACTTATACATTTCACTTGGCGGTAATCGAGGGGGAACATTGCTCACCTACCGAAATCTGATGTTGACGATGCTTTTGGGAGGATTGTGGCACGGCGCGAGTTGGAATTTTGTCGCTTGGGGTTTCCTCCATGGTCTTATCCTAGTGATTTATCGATGGTTTGATATAGACAAAAAGATAGCAAGTTGGAATAATGGCTATAAATTCGTGTCCTTTCTGATTATGCAATACTGGGTACTCATCACCTGGATTACTTTTCGGCAGACGGATGCCAGCCTCATGCTAGCCACTTTGAATAAGTTTTTATTCGTTGATCTGAGCCTCAAGATTCAAAACATAGGATTAGGGAATCTTAGCTTCTTTTCTACGCTTCTAATCCTGGGAGGATTTTTGGCTGTCCATACGTTTTCTTATTTTACAGGTGGAATCGAATATTTCCTAGAACGGCAAGCCAAATGGAAATTGGCTATTATTCTATTTCTGACCGGAAGCATGCTTTTCTTTTTCTGGCCAACACAAGAAAGTCCGTTCATCTATTTCCAGTTTTAATCTTCCAATCTTGAACTATGCGATTATGGCTAATTTTTAATGTCCTGCTTATTATTTTGATGCTTAGTAATTGTAAGACATCAAAGCAGCAACCTCGTAATCCAGGGAATGTGTCTCCTACAGTGAGTATCAGTACGGATCAAGGAGTAGATGTATTAACTATCCCCTTGCAAATCCGTAAAGGAGAACGGAAGATCCAAAAAGAAGAGGCCATCGTTATTCGAGATGGTGGTCGTATTGAATTGGACGAAGGGTCAGAACTGGTTATCAATTCAAAACTCATTGTACAGTCAAATAATCCCATTTTTTCTGGTTCAGGTAAGGTGCGATTCGGAGCAGGAGCAGTCGATTACGTCTCCCCAAGTTGGTGGGGCGCGAAAGGCGATGGAACTACGGATGATTATGCCGCTATCCAAAAAGCTATTGATTGTGCCATTTATAGTCCGGGGGTATCCAGAGTACTTTTACCCAAAGGGCTTTACCGTTTATCAAAACCGTTGCTGGCCGCTAGGATTGTCAAGAATAAATACCAATATTTTAATTTGACATTAGAAGGACCACAATCGACCTTTGATGTATCTACCGGTTTGGGGACAACAGCAGTATTAATTCCAGACTATTCAGATAACTTCGTTCTGGGGATTCAATCCTGTCGAGGCGTTGTAGTCAAAAATATTGCCTTCAAAGGGCAGAACCCTATTAACTTTAGTATGAAGCAAGTGTTCGAAGCACCTGCCAACCAATGGCATCAGAAAGGTGTGCGGGATAGTCGATACTCCCCTCATTCGGCTATTGCTATTGATCCCTTTTCTTCTAAAGTCCCCGACGATGGCGGTTTCCCGGGAATGTCCGGTGATTACCTTGATGGCCCGGGAAGCTCTGCGCTAAAAATTATTAATTGTAAGATTGCCAATTTTGTTTGTGGGATTGTGATTAGCCCTAATGGCTACTCCCATCAGGCAGATAATATTAGGATCGATAACTGTTTTATTGACTATTGTAAAGCGGGCATTGGCATTGGCCAGTCGCAATCTCGTGCTTTACAGGTTAATGGTTTGGCTGCAACTCGGATACTCTATTTATTTGATGCCCGCACCTACGGTGCTCAGCAGGGGGTCTTGCCGGAGGTAAACGTAGTCTGTGGAAATCAAATTCGATGGGTATTCAAATGCTCTTCAGGTTTTGCCTATGGTCACTTCAAAAATATGTGGCTGGAAGAATTATACGGTATTGGATTTTCGGAAAATCCATATGGACACATGCCCATGAAATTTGAACAGTGCAGTTTTAATTTCAATTATCCCGATCCACGATCTTCCCGGGGCGATACAAAGACTAACCCCGCCATCCTTCAGTGCTTTACGGCCTCCTTTGATGGTTGTCGAATTGGTTATAATACTACTCAGGATAAATTAGCCCCGCTTAACTTCGATGTTGTTAGTCTTAATTTCGATAACTGCTCACTTGATCAACCCATCATCAATAGTAATCTAAGCAAACACCAAAATCTCCACAATACACGCTATAATAATATTCGTTTTCGATTTCAAGAAAGCCTGCAAGGCGTAACATCGGACGGAACGATATACCATGTTCAATTGGCGGATGCTAATCAGTGTGTACTTGTACCCGGCCAGGGAGTAACCGATGCCGATGGCATTCAGTATATAAATCGAGCGAAAGGGATGGATTTTTATCAGACGGAGCGAAAAGTAGCTATAAAAGTGGATGAGCAAGAACTAACCGCATCTTTCCGGACTTCAGCACCTGAATTGTACAGTGTAGGGGATCAGCTATTGATTAATCAACCTAATGCTGAAACGGGAATCGGGAACGGTAATACGGTTCGAACAGCAATTGGTGTCGTCAAAAAAGTTGAGCTAGGAAAAATTACAATTGGCGCTATTACGTATGGTCTTGCTTCAGGGAGTTACCCCATTTTCGTTGCGCGAGTTCCTTACTTCAAAGAAAACACACTTGGGACACTCAAAAAAGGCAGTCAGGTTATTACTAATGTGCTAACCGAATCTCCTCTGGATAAAGTCTGGAAGAAAGGCGATAAGATTAATGGGAAAGGTATTCCTCAGGGGGCCTACGTGATCAAGGTAGACGCTAATAAGCGTGAATTGCGCATCAGTGCTTTGGCCAAAGAAAACATAGCAGGTACTGTACTGTATGATGCACTTTTGCAAAAACAGATGACATCTGCGACTTTACCCAATGCAGGTATTTGGAAAAAAGGAGATAAAGTTATCAATGATTTAAGCCAAAATACCAATATTTACGCTTGGATTTGTACTGAGAATGGTGCATTCCGAAAAGGGAAGTCTCCAAAATTTAAATCAATTAGTTTTTAAGAATATATGAAAATCCTAAACGTCGTTGGCGCTCGGCCAAACTTCATGAAAATTGCTCCTCTGCATCGAGCATTTTCACAGCATCCATATATTGAATCTAAAATTTTACATACTGGCCAGCATTATGATGCAAAGATGTCTGACATCTTTTTCAACCAGTTAGAGCTACCTAAACCAGATTTTTATCTAGGTGTCGGAGGCGGAAGTCATACTTTTCAAAAAGCACACGTTATGCTAAAATTTGAAGAGGTGCTGAAAGCCGAAAATCCCGATGTAGTGCTTGTGGTAGGCGATGTTAACGCCACTGCTGCTTGCAGCATTGTAGCCGTTAAGATGGGTATTAAAACAGTACACGTCGAAGCCGGTCTACGAAGTGGTGACCGTAAAATGCCAGAAGAAGTTAATCGGGTGATTACCGATGCGATTTGCGATGATTTATTTGTCACGGAGCAAAGTGGGATGATAAACCTGGCTAAAGAAGGTGTTGCCGATGAAAAGGTCCACTTTGTGGGTAACGTCATGATTGACTCACTTGCCTATTATCGTGAAAAAGCGCAACAGATCGGAATTATGGATACACTCAAGGTGACGCCCAAAGAGTATATCTTGATGACGATGCACCGACCATCTAACGTTGACAATAAACCGAGTCTGGAAAAAATTCTGGAAATCATTGAGGACGCCACCAGATACAAAACGGTCATTTTCCCTATTCATCCTCGTACATCTAATAACATTGAGAAATTCGGATTAAAAGATCGTTTATATAACATCGAAAATCTTTCATTGTTGGAGCCGCAAGGTTACTTACAATTCCTTTGCTTAATGGATAATGCCTCTTTGATTATTACAGACTCCGGAGGCATTCAGGAAGAAACGACTTACTTACAGGTGCCTTGTATGACTTTTAGAGATTCGACCGAACGCCCCGTTTCAGTTGATTTAGGAACTAATATTTTAATGAAAGATCTGGACCCCGTGACCGTCCATCGTCAAATGGTTAAAATATTAAACGGAGAGGCCAAGAAAGGGGTCATACCGCCTTTGTGGGATGGCCATGCCGCTGAACGTATTGCGGAAATTCTATATCGACAATATTCAAATATTAATCTTACAGCTCCAGCGACGACTTCTATATAACTTATGAAGCAAATAATTCAAGATTTAAAATCAGGCGCAACGATTTTGGAAGAGGTGCCAGTTCCTCAGGTCAAGTACGGACAAGTCCTGATAAAAACACATCGTTCTTTGGTGTCTTTAGGCACAGAGCGGATGTTGGTGGAATTCGGTAAGGCCAACTTTATTGATAAGGCGCGGCAGCAACCCGAAAAGGTGAAGCAAGTGTTGGAAAAGATCCAATCGGATGGTCTGAAACCAACTCTAGAAGCTGTTTTTCGTAAACTAGGGGAACCGCTTCCTCTGGGATATTGCAATGCTGGCGAAGTCATCGCCATTGGTGAAGGGGTCGCAGATTTTAAAATTGGTGATCGGGTGATTTCTAATGGCCATCACGCCGAAGTCGTTTGTGTCCCGCAAAATCTTGTTGCTAAAATCCCCGACGGTGTTTCATACGAGGAGGCTAGCTTTACCGTAATTGGCGCAATCGCCTTACAAGGCATTCGCCTGATTAATCCGACCTTTGGCGAAACTGTGGTGGTGACTGGGTTAGGGTTAATTGGATTGATTGCGGCGCAATTGCTTCAGGCCAATGGTTGCGAAGTCATCGGATTAGACTTTGATAATACCAAGGTAGAATTAGCGAAAAGTTGGGGTATAAAAGCCTTTAATGTTGCCGGTCAAACTGACCCCATCGGTATTGTACAATCTCAAACGAATAACATTGGCGCCGATGCGGTACTGATTACTGCTTCCACAAAAAGTAATGATGTGATTTCACAAGCGGCTCGTATGAGTCGTAAACGTGGACGAATCGTATTAGTTGGCGTAATCGGCCTTGATATCCAACGCTCAGATTTTTTCGAGAAGGAGTTGACTTTCCAGGTATCTTGTTCATACGGACCAGGTCGATACGATGACGATTATGAGCAAAAAGGTCGGGATTATCCTTTGCCGTACGTTCGGTGGACAGAAAAACGCAACTTCGAGGCGGTTCTCAATGCGTTGGCTTCTAACCGATTGGATGTTAAACCTCTAATTACAGAAGTCATAGACTTGTCGTCATATGATCAAATCTACAGCGAAATCGGCAAATCCAACACTATCGCTTCTATTCTCAAATATCCGGGAGATGTAGACCCTAAAGGGACAAGTGTCGAAATTATCAATCGCAATTTTAATGGACAGCAAGATGTGCTGGGCATCATTGGGGCAGGTAATTTCACAAAATCGGTCATTGTCCCGACTTTGCGGAAACTCAACGCCAATGTAAAGTACATTGCCAGCGCTAGAGGGCTCTCTGGTACGACGACAGCTAAAAAGTATAACATCAGCCAATCAACGACCAATTATCAGGATATTCTAACGGATGATGAGGTTGATGCCGTATTAATTACAACCCGGCATAATGCTCACGCTCGACAGGTGGTCGAAGCACTCGAAGCGGGTAAACATGTCTTTGTCGAAAAACCGCTCGCGTTGACTATGCAAGAGCTGGACTTAATTGAAGATGCCTACAAATCGTCAAAAACGACCTTGACTGTTGGATTTAATCGGCGATTTTCGCCATTTATCCAAGATGCTAAACAACAATTAGGAGATAGTGTAACACCGATAAATGTTGTTGCGACCATGAATGCTGGATTTATTCCTCAGGAGGTTTGGGTCCATGATATGAAAGTTGGTGGCGGCCGTATCATAGGTGAAGCCTGCCATCTCATCGATTTGATTACTTATCTGACAGGCAGTTTAGTAGAACGAGTGGTGATGAATGCAATGGGGCCAAACGCAGAAGAAAATACTGATAATGCATCAATCCTTCTGCAATACCAAAATGGTGCTCAGGGCATCATCAACTATTTTGCTAATGGTAGCAAGGCTTACTCAAAAGAACGTGTAGAAGTCTACTCACAGAATCGAACCATTGTCATTGACAATTTCCGAAAATCTAAATATTACGGATTCAAAAAGTCTGGTTTGAGTAAGAGTCAGGATAAAGGCCACTTTGAGCAATTCAAACGGTTTTTAAATGGTCTGCAAAATGGGGGAGAAGCCACGATTCCATTCCACGAAATCATGAATACTTCGCGAGCGGCAATTGCTGCAGTAGAGTCGTTGAAAACGCGTAGTTGGATGTATGTGGGCTAAATTCAAGTTATACTATGAGACGCTTCGTTATTTAAGATGGCAACAAATTATTTACCGTGGTTGGTACTTTCTTCGTGCCCGTTGGCGCGGAAGAACGAACTTTCGATATAATTTGCATCCGTCGTTTCCACCGGCCAATCGTTTACAACTAAAACCTTCCATTACATCTCACCCAAGCTATTTAGCACCTCGACAATTTACCTTTCTCAATCTTTCAAAAACTTTTGATGATCAAATTGATTGGAACTTTAAAGACTACGGGAAGCTCTGGACTTATAATCTAAACTATTTTGAGTTTCTCCAACAAGAGGCGTTAAACCCAGAAGAGGGCCTTGCTCTAATCTTGGATTTCATCCAGCAGTCGGATTCGATCAAAGACGGATTCGAGCCCTTTCCTACCTCACTTCGTATCCTTTTTTGGATTCGCTTTTTATCTCAACACCAGATAAGCGAGCCTCAGATTGATCAATCGCTTTATGCTCAACTTAACATACTCCAGGATCATCTAGAGTATCATCTCCTCGGCAACCACCTTTTGGAAAATGGTTTTGCGTTACTCTTTGGTGCCTATTATTTTAACCAAAAGTCGCTCTTCAAGAAAGCAACAGCCATCTTAGAATCGCAATTGGCAGAGCAGGTGTTACCGGATGGTGGCCACTTCGAATTAAGTCCCATGTATCATCAATTGATGCTCTATCGAGTTCTTGATATTTTAAATCTGGTTACCCATAATCCGAAGGTTCATCCCGCTCAATCACTTAAACGCCTGCTACGTCATAAGGCAGAGCAAATGGTAAACTGGTTGACGCAAATGAGTTTTCGATCGGGAGCTATTCCGTTGTTAAATGATAGTGCTCAAGGCATTGCACCGTCAACCTTTGATCTGCAAAATTATGCTAAGCATTTAAACGTTCCACAAACCAATATAACCACCTTAAAAGAATCGGGTTATCGCACTATAAATCATAATAAATATGAGTGCAGGATAGATATAGGACCGATTGGCCCGGATTATATTCCCGGGCATGCACATAGTGATAGTTTGAATTTTGTGCTGTATCTGGGTGATCTTCCTTTTATCGTAGATACGGGAACTTCAACCTACGAAAAAAACGAACAACGCACGAAGGAACGACAAACCGAATCCCATAATACCGTGCAAATCGGAGATGTCGAACAGTCTGAAGTTTGGGGAGGTTTCCGGGTCGGTAGACGAGCGCGCGTGAAAATTCATAAGGAGTCTTCCAATCAACTTATAGCCTCTCACAATGGTTACCGTCATCTTGGCATTACCCATCAAAGGAGCTATCAGTTTAAACCTGACCAAATCACCATCATTGATCAGGTAACTGGTCAAAACGGCCATTCAGCAAAAGCCTTTCTTCACTTTCATCCGGACGTTGAGATTCAATTAGAAGGGACTAAAATTGCTAGTCCACATGCGCAGATAACCATAGATCATGCGGATAGTATTGAACGGTCTGAGTACCAATATGCTCCACAATTCAATAAGACCGCTAAGTCTACAAAAATTATTATTAATTTTACCGCTCAAATAAAGATCACTATTGATCTATGAAAATACTCTTTCTAACTGATAACTTTCCGCCCGAAGTCAACGCCCCCGCAAGTCGTACTTATGATCATTGTGTGGAATGGGTAAAGCGCGGCGCAGAAGTAACTGTCATTACCTGTGCACCAAACTTTCCGCAAGGCAAGGTTTATGATGGTTACAAAAACCGGCTTTATCAGCAAGAAGAAATTGATGGGATTCGGGTGATCAGAGTTTGGAGCTACATCTCACCGAACCAAGGCTTCATTAAACGTGTCCTGGATTTTATTAGCTATGCATTCATGGCCTTTTGGGCAGGATTAAGGGTAAAAACGGATATCATCATTGCTACTTCTCCGCAGTTTTTTACCGCCGTGAGTGGTTTTTGTCTGTCTACCTGTCGACGCAAACCGTGGATCATGGAAATACGTGATTTATGGCCAGAATCAATCAAAGCCGTTGACGCGGTTAAGGGAAATAGCTGGGTTATTCGAATGTTGGAAAGGCTTGAATTATTTCTTTATCGCAAAGCGAGTAAGCTAGTCGTCGTTACTGATGCCTTCAAAAAGAATATTTCTGAGCGAGGTATTCCGGCAGAGAAGATTCATGTCATAAAAAATGGGGTCCATTTGGATTTATTCAAACCGACTTCTAAAGACGAAGCGATCCTAAACTCGCTGAATCTGGCCGATAAGTTTGTCGTCGGCTATCTTGGAACACACGGTATGGCTCATAAACTAGACTTCATATTAGATTGTGCACAGCAGATTAATAGTAACATTCATTTTCTATTTATTGGTGATGGTGCTGAGAAAGGAAAACTGTTGAAGCAAGTGGAGAAGCTGAAATTGCAAAACGTCACGATGCTTCCTCCCGTATCTAAAGATGACGTTGGTAAATACATTAGCCTTACGGATGTGGCTCTGGTGCCTTTGAAAAAATCCGATACTTTCAAAACCGTCATCCCTTCAAAAATATTTGAGAATTCTGCTATGCACAAACCCATATTACTAGGCGTTGAAGGTGAGTCAAAAGGGATCATAGAAAAATACAACGCTGGTATTTGCTTTGAGCCTGAGAATTCTGATGATTTTATTGAAAAGCTTAATAAAATACATGCTGATAAAGCATTTTATGCCGCGTGCCAAGAAGGTTGCAATCAGCTTGCTAAAAACTTTGATCGCAAAAAACTGGCAGAAAACATGTTAAAAGTCATCACTGAGACCACCAAGCAATAAGATCAGTTTTTAATCCATCGTTGACCATGAGCGATCCATCGATTTTCACCCAGCTTGAATCTGAGCTACAAGCGAAAGGATTTACCTTTGAGCGTACCGACTTCAATCGTCCTTGGGGTGGTTTTTTTGTGATTGATGAAGCACAAGCCGATCATTTCATTCGTACCTATTATCCGGAGGAAGATGCCGAAATTTTAACCAAAGGTGGACGTGTAAGTCCTAAAATTTTGGTTGTTGCTCCCGGTAAGCGTCTATCTTGGCAATACCACCATCGCCGTTCTGAAGTATGGCGACTGGTCTCCGGAGCCGCGGGTGTCGTCAAAAGTCCAACGGACGATCAGGGGCCTGTGCACGAACTAAGGGTAGGGGAGAAGGTCATCCTTGATCGGGGAGAGCGCCACCGCTTAGTTGGTCTCAATGCCTATGGGGTAATCGCCGAAATCTGGCAACATACCGACCCCACTCATCTCTCCGACGAAGAAGATATCGTTCGCCTCGCCGATGATTTTGGCCGGTCATAAATAATAATTGATCTAAGCATAAAAACCGCCAAGGGAACTTGTCTCCCTTGGCGGTTTTGGTTTATACAGCTTAAATCAACGCCTTAGCAAATTCTTTCCAAGGCCCGGTAATGGCTAGAGTTTCTCCATTTTCTTGAATATTGACAAATAGAGTATTCCCAGAAGGCGAAAAGACTAAGCCCGCAAACTCCGACCTGGAGCTACGGTTGCAGGCAAAATTATAGATTTCACCTTTTTGATTAATACCTCGTATGTAATTGACTTCACCGTTATCTTCACAGAGGATCACATCCCCCCAAGGTGCAATGGTCAAGTTATCGCACATGTTAAGAATTTTTTTATCCTCTGATTCTGCAAACAGCTCTAGATAACCAGGATCCTGTTTTTCCTTGGCGGTACCTTCAAACGGAGAGGGCTGGTAGCGGAATACCTGTCCTTGCTTTTTAGGGCCGCCATTGGTGCAGGCAAAGAAAAGTTCTCGCTTTCCAAACCACATGCCTTCACCTCGTGCGAAACGAGCCGCACCTTTCTCAAAACCGCGATAACGCAAATCATCTTCCGGAGATTCAACCTCATCAATATCTATCCAAAATACCGGCTGCCGCTGATTTAGTTCGATCGTCCGCGTTTCCCAATTACGTGTATCGAAGGATAGACGATCGTCGATGGCCAACACTTGCAGGCGGCCACCTTTTAATAATTGCCCAGGAACATTCGGAATATACCGATAGATTAGACCGTCGTGTTGGTCTTCCGTTTGGTAAACAATATTTGTCAATGGATCAACGGCTACTGCTTCGTGGTTAAAACGTCCCATCGCCGTTAGTGGAATGGGATCGGCCACTCCAGGTTGATCCGTGGCTGGTACTTCAAACACGAAACCATGGTCTTTTTCCATTGGACCTTCGCGTCTGGAGGTATCTTCTTCACAGGATAGCCAACTGTTCCAAGGTGTGACACCGCCAGCACAATTACGGTAAGTGCCCGCCAGACTCAAAAATTGTCGTTCTAACTTTTGAGTTTCTTCATTGTAAACTAAAGTCGTTGTACCTCCCAGGCCAGGCATGATGGATTGGCCGGCGTCATATAGCTTATTCAAAGCTAGCTTGCTCAATAGCTCTTGATTCGGACCAAAAGGGCTATAAAGTGGCGGCATAGGACTATTTTCGTGATTACAAATGATTAACACCTCTTTGTTCTTACCCTGGAAAGCCCCCATTCCATCGGGACGACCGGGAACTAGAAATCCATCACTCATTTTATCTCCCTTTTTGGAAATAATCCGGTAGGTAAATCCTTTTGGCAAATCCATATAGCCATGCGGGTCAGGCTGAAGCGACCACGTATCTGTAGTTTGTTCTGCTCCTATTCCTAAGCTACATTTTGATAAGGCCAGAAAACCAATACTAATGAGACTGGATTGCTTAATAAATGTTCTTCGATTCAATGTTGGGGAAGATGGTTTCATATGATGATGATTATATCCAAATATAACTTAAGATATATTCTCTCCTCATATATTTAAGATGGTTTTTGTATTAAAAAATTGAGAAAACTTATAAGCCCTATAACTAATCTTATGTTAAGTAAAAATTTTTATATTAAAAAAGAGCCGCCAAACGACAGCTCTTCTTCTCACCTTAGGAACAATTCTATGATTGAATAATTCTAGAGTCTACTTAATGCTATAAAATATACCAGCGCTGAGGCCAAGTTGCCAAGAATGATGCTTCAAATCATACAGATCCGAATGACCATGCTGTTGGTAACGCACATCCGGCCGCACTTGCAGGCGCAGCCCCGGATTGAGTTGATAGGCAACGTAAGGCTGCAGCTGATACGCTAAGAAAAACCGACGGTATGGGAGTACCTCTGACTCATTATCAGGATAGGAAACAATCTGCTCAGCAGCGTCCAACGAGCGCCCTTTCTGGGAAGTAATCACATTGAAGCGAACCCCTGCATTCAAGCCAAACCCAAAACGCCCCGCTTGCTTTTCGTAACCAATCGTCACCGGAATCGAATAAAATACATGCTTGTTATAGTGCCGAACACGACGGGTAGCAATGGCATTAACGAGATCAGAGCCTGGCCCATCGCGATAGGTCATAGTATCCCAGCTAGTGATCAAATCAAAGCGCGTTTGGCTAATCACGTATTCAAAGCCCGTGTTGAGATAAATCTCCGGAGACAAACGCCACTGAATTTCGAGAGCGGAGCTATAACCAACTTCTGATTGGTGCGCAGCCTGTAGAGTTTCTCCCTGTGAGGTAGCTTCAAATTGGTCCAACCAGAGGTGTGTCCCGAAGAAAACGCCAACGCTCATATGTCCACGCCTATTTTGCTCTATTGGCAGCAATATAGGTCGTGTCACATCTGGCGTTTGGTCATCATGACCTAATGGAGCTAGTGTTTCTGTAGTTAAGCCAGCAAGTGGGTCTTCAAATAAAGTACTTGCTCTTGGCTTTGGAATCTCTATGCTTTCCGATGGAGCGGTGATCGTTTCGGCGTCTACTTCCATTGCTTTGCTTGTCAACTGCTCATCTCTCTCTGCAGTTGGCACATTGGATAGCGTAATTTGTTTCTTATTAGTATCTATCGATGCTTGCTCAGGAACATTAGCGGTAGGCTGACGATGGATATCTGACGGTGTCTGATGGGCTATAGATTGAGTATTTGTGCTTGGCGTGATTTCTTCTGTATTCTGACTGGTTTGTTCAACATCGGGAGCGATAGTAGCCGTCGTAGCATCTTCTGAATTTTGCTGTTTCGAAGATAAGCGCTCTTTCGCTTCCTCCGTCGATGGTACATCTGTAGGGGTACTTAACGTGATGGAGGGAGCTGACGACTGTTCCTCAGTTTGTTCTAAGGTCTCAACTGCTGCCTGATCATGATTCGCATTGGAAGCTACGGGACGTTGCCACCAAAAGAATCCAATTGGGATAACTAGCAGAAGTAACCACCAATACCGCCGACGCTTGCGCTCCTCCCCTATTTCAGCCGGTGGCAGCTCCGCCTCAATGCTCTGCCATAGCTCATCGGGCTCTACCCCTTCGACAGAACGGGCATTTCTAAAGCGCCTTCGGATGATATCTTCAAAAAATTTCATAATACATTTTTGATCTGACAGCTCTGTGGCTAGTTCAAGGTAAAATTGAATAGCGATCGAAAGTCAGAAGGTAATTTTTTTTTCAGCCAAGCTCGACTCCTGGCCAAGCGTTGCCGCGATAGAGATTCCTCAATGCCTAGCAATTCTGCAATCTCTACATGCGAAAATCCATCAATGACAAAGAGATTAAACACTTCAAAATAGGCCTCTGGCATTTGCTTCAACCACTGTAATATTTCTTCATCCGACAGCTTTTTCAAAATTTCGGGGGCGATGTGGGGATCATGTAAGCCTTCAACCAATTCTTGAGTCATATTTTGCTCATTACGTTGGTTCCGCTTCAGGCTACAGTTAATGGCAATTTTTGTCGCCCAGGTTCTAAAACTCGCCCGAGTCATATCGTACTGATGCAGATTTTTAAAAATTCTAATAAAGGTCTCTTGTAATACGTCTTTCAAATCCTCTTCCTGCCGAAGGTAACGTCGACAAATCACGGTGAAATAGGGCAAAAGTATATCATATAGCTCCCGCTGTGCTTTCCGCTCGTTGGATAAACAACGCGTGATTAACGCTATACTAATGGCTTCTTTCATGTAATTTCCGTTCACTTCCTATATGAAGTAGATGATGAGTGCCAACTATAATTGTCGACACACACCATTTACTGATTTCAGTATTCAATGTACACTGTGTTTGATCAAATCACACATTTGTACATCGCAACTCGGGTTCGTTTTATTCTACGCATTCACAATCATCATTGATCGTTCCCCATTCCGTTCCGACAGGGTTTAATGGACAAGGTGCTCCAATATCAAGTTGCAAATTTGGGCAATCGTAGGGTGGCGTATTTTCAACACACTCGCAATCAGGATTAACCAGCCCCATTACATTACCAGGTACATTAAGGTAACATACATCGCCAACGTTAAGCCCTAAATTCGGGCAATCCATGGCTGTATTATCTGGCTCGCATTCACAATCTTCGTTAATCGTACCGGGGATTGTGCCAGCAATGTCAGCGTAGCAGAAGTCACCATAATTCACTTCCAAATCCGGGCAATCATAGGTAATAACATTCGATTCTTCGCATTCGCAATCCGCATTTATGGTACCAGGCTGATTAGGATCGCCATTAACCAAGCAATCGTCTCCAACATTCAGCTCTAAATCTGGGCAGTCGAAAGGAATGGTTGTACCTTCACATTCACAATTTTGGTTAACAGTTCCCCACTCAGTCCCTGCAGCATTTAAAGCACAGTCGTCTCCAATATTAAGATTTAATCCCGGACAATCGACGGTAGTTATTGGTTCACACTCACAATCTGCACTTACTGTTCCGGGGGCATTAGCGGTGGTACAATCATCTCCGATATCCAATTGTAGCTCGGGGCAATCAAAAACTGATTTTACAGTGGTATCGTCAATATTTTCTTTTTGACAGGCAACAAACATCGTTATTGCTAATAAAAAGCTAAAGACGCTTAAGTATGAGAATTTCATTTTTTTAAATTTTGATAGTAAGGAATTAAACTTATGAGGTGAGTTTTTAAATGAAATAATAAATTCACTTTAACTCATTTCTTAATCGCGATTCACTTACTTATATCCGAGGACTACCTCTAGTGTGACAGCTGCGTACATTTTTTTGCAAAAAAATGTGTTTTCAATGTCCAAACAAAAGCTCTTGTAACGCCATTCGGACTACTAAAATAGCTGATTTAAAATAAGTTACATACCGATCTTAATGACGCTTCATTTAAAAAGAAAAACGTTTCAGCTAAGTGATTTCACAGGAGCAAATGATTCAAAGTGAAAGCATTTCATTCTCCCTTAATTATTCGGATATTTTCAAAAGCCAGCCAGCGATTCGCTGATCAAAAATTTATCTCTTAAAGAAAATTATTCTTTCTACCTTTCGGCCATGAACTCTCCCCTGAGCAGGCGTCAGCAAGTCGGATACGCCTGCGGCATGCTGGGCTATTCGATCTTGATCAATATCATCTCTGTGATGTTGATCTACGTTTATGTACCGCCCAATCATACCGAGCTCATTCCCTTGATTCCTCAGGTCACAATTCTCGGCATTTTCAGTTTATTATCGCTGGTTGTTGCCAGTGGTCGCTTATTTGATGCCGTGACGGACCCCTTAATTGCTTTTTTGAGTGACCGGTCCCGGCACAAAAAGGGGCGACGCTTGCCTTTTATGGCTTGGGGACTCTTGCCGGCTGCACTCTTTTGCTTGCTGGTATTTATACCATTGGAATACGCAGAGAGTACCGCTAATCTTTGGTGGTTGACTTTACTTCAACTTGGTTTTTATTTTTTTCTGACGGTTTATATTGTGCCGTACAATGCGCTGTTGCCCGAGCTGGCCAAAACCTCCAGTGACCGGGTGACGCTCTCTGCTTGGCTGTCAATCGGCTATGTGGGTGGCATCGTCGTCTCCTCCCAAACGCCGCTATTGGCTGATGTTTTGCAGGATAGCCTAGCCCTAGCCAGCCGGAATGTAGCCATCCAATGGGCAATCGGTTTACTGGCAATTCTAGCTGCACTATTTATGGCCATACCCTTGTGGAGTATCGATGAAAAGAAGCATTGCACAAGTCAGCCCATTACGATCCCCATACGAGTTGCTTTGCGGCAAACCTTGCGCAATCGCAACTTTTTGCTCTTTGTCATTGCCGAAACCTTTTATTTTGTTTCGGTGACCATCGTCACCAGTGGATTACTTTATTATCTGACTGTGCTTCTGGGGCTGGAGGAATCCCTCGGTGGACTTGTTATGGCCACGATGGTACTGACCTCGCTGATTTTTTATCCTTTTGTCAATCGATTGGTAAAACGCTTTGGAAAAAAGCGACTTATTATTTTTTGCTTCGCTTATCTGGGTGCCCTTTTGGGTGGTGTCTATTTTATGGGACGCTTGCCTTTTCCGCCGGCCGCACAAATTTTTGGCTTCGCTATCTTAGCGTCTTTCCCATTAGCCTTTCTGGGTATTTTACCTTTCGCACTCATTGCCGAGTTGGCTGAGCTCGACGGCCAGGAGACGGGACAACAAAAAGAAGCCATGTACTTCGCGGTACGTAATCTGGCCAACAAATGTGGCCAGACTTGTGGAATTATGACGTTTGCTATCTTAACCTTGTTTGGCAAAGATCCAGGAAATGACTTTGGTATTCGACTCTCGGGTGTAATTGGTTTTGCCCTTTGTCTACTTGCGGTACTCGCGTTTAGCCACTTTCGAGAAAATAAAGCAGCGTAAATCTATTCCTCCAGATGCCCATTTGTCTCCACATCTCCCCTATCCTCTTTTTTTGTCGCTCGAAGGGATAATTAAAATTCGTCCGCTCTCCCAAATCGCCACATATAGCACCCGGACCACCTTTATTTTTGCTCTGTATCCGTACGGAAAATAGCTAGCAACAAAAATTATATTCATTCACCGAATGGACTAGCATCTGTATGTCCATTCTACTGCTAAAACTAAAATTTAATGAAAAGATTTATTTTGCTTTTTACCCTCTGCTTGCCTTTATTCTTAATGGCGCAAAATATTGTCGATAACGGAAGTTTTGAGAATGTGGATCCTCAAGCCGGTTGTAATAATTCTTTTTGCCAAAGTGCATTTAGTAGCGGTAACCTGGGCGACAATTGGATTTGTTACAGTTCTAATCCTTTTGTTATTCTTAGTAATGCAACTCTTCCCAATATTCCCAGTTTTCCAGCACCAGACGGCAATAAATTCGTGGGCATGACTGTCGGAGCTTCACCAACGACCGGCCGAAGTGCTATCGCTTACAGGAATATGACCCCCTGCTTGGATCGCACCTATACCGTCAGTTTTTCCGTCCGTGCTTTTCGAGGTAACGTCAGCTATACGATTGCTGCCACGGATGTTGATCCCGCTGTTCTCTCTACTTGTGATAATATGCCGAGTTTATTTACCGATATTACCGATGATGATGCCACCTTGGTGGTAGCCAATGGTTATGTTGATGTGGATGATGGATGGGTTGACGTCACTGTCTCAAACGTGGATTTTAATTTTCCGTTTAGCTCAACCATTGATGTTTACGAGCACTTAGTCATCTTTCCCACTTTTGATCCCTTAAATAGTGATCCACAAGGATTACCGAGTTTTTTACTTTTTGATGATTTAAAAATTGTAGCAGAACCTTTCCCTTGTGAAGAAAGTGTACTGGATCTAGTTGCCTGCCCTACCCAAGGTGATTTGGGAGCCGTGACGATCTCTTGCCCGGGTATTGCAGAATACGTATGGGAATTGCCCTTCCCCGGAGCAGCCTCAATCACTAATGGGATTGGCTCAACCGGGATTATCTGGGCTCAGCCAGGCACCTATGTTTTAAAAATGAAAAATGCCAATGGTTGTGAAGATGAGCGCACCTATGTAATTGAAGAAGTTTGTGATCCTTGCCCAACACCGGCGAATCCGTTTTGCATCAGTGGTCGAGGAGGTGTTACTTTAAACTGGGCAAATACTGGAGCTGACAGTTATATCGTATCGATACGCCTAAATGATGGTGACTGTGGTTGTCCCGGCGCATCAGGTCTCCCTTTTTCATTACCACCGACGCCAAATAACTTTATTCCTCTGGACGCAAATCTGGCCACAAGTTGCTTTTCTTACACAGTGATTCCGGTTTGCGACGACGTCCAAGGAGAAGCATCTGCACCGGCTTGCTACGGAGGGGATAATAATGACTGCCTGAGTTTCTTCTCGGAAGCGATTGCGCCATCAACAGATGGAGTCAACCCACCGATCATTGCTCCTAATCCTTCTAAAAGACACATCAATATCCGCTGGGAGACTGCGCCCGGTCTGAGAACCGCATTACACCTCTATGCATTAGATGGGCGATTGCTTAAAACCTTACAGCCCATCGTATCGGATGATGGCATTGTTCGTACCACCCGAAATTTGGGCGAAGAACTTGAAAACGGTATCTACATCATTCAGTTTCGCTCGAACCAAGGCAATTACCAGCAGAAGATTGTACTGACCCGCTAGAGCAAATCTAATACAATCTTCAACCAGGTCTATCTCCGCTGGAGGTAGACCTTTTTAATTCCTATTTTCAAAATAGCTGTTGTCGGATTTTTATCACTACTATGAGTTTCTGCGTTCTACTCCAGAGTACATCGTGCACGACGCTCAAAAAATGCTTATCTTAAATAAGAACACCAATTCAAAATGCACATCCCTAGCTTGAAGAAAATAACTCAAGCCAATTGCTTCCTGTTTTTCTAGTGCATTTCCTATCATTTCCCACGCTTTAGGCAGCGTCCTTTTATGTCGGTCGTCTGCCTCACACACGCAGGCAATGCCTGTCTCAGAACATCTTTCCCAAAACTTTTCTCACTTTTTTCAAAAAAAGTGAAGCCTCTCTGTCTTTAGTGGCGTGATAAGGGTGAACCTAGTCAATTACAATGCAGCGGTAAAACATTAAAAAGCGTGATCGATGGTAACGTCCATCGGCCGGTAAAAAAATGTATTCAACCATACTAAAATCTGCATTATAATGAAAAGAAAAGAAAAAATCACCGAAGGTTCAAATTCCGATTTAGAGGATTTACGTCTCCAAAAATCAACCACCATTGAATCTATCTTAAGAGATGAGAAAACATTTAACCTATTACTACTCACCGCGCAACGCTATTGCCCGGTAAACATCGAGCCGGAAGAAGTCGTATTGCAGTTATTTGGAAAATTTTTGACGAAATACACTCGAAAACTGCACCTGAAATTAGTCAGTAAAGATCGACGACTACCCTTTTTGATCCAGTCTGTGAAAAACAGTGCTATAGACCACTATCGAAAAGAAAAGCGACGCAGAAGATTGAATGGAGGAGATGACCTGCCGGATTTAGCCGATGAGGACGGGGAGATTAAAATCATGGCGTTTCCCACCGAAAAATTTTGGGAAACGATCTATACCTCGCTGGACGAACAAAGTGCGGAAATCCTGAAACTTTGGGCCGAAGAAGGCTACAAATTAAAAGAAATCGGGGAACTACTCGGCATCAATCACAAAACCGTTGAAACCAAAAAGAGACGAGCCATTGAGAAACTACGCAAGTCAGGCAAAATGACCCAATTTATTGACCATTTATAAGCCATTACAAACTTTCAAAAATAAAGTTATCATGAGTTGTAACCCTTCAAAGGTACGTCACAAAACAAAACATCAAACACATATGGAAAAGAGTACCCAGAATGCTGCGGACGGTTTAACACCTTCTCGCTGCTTAAACCAACTTTTCGAGAAAGAAAACACGGGCTTTGACTTAGACGAACTGGAAGACGGAGAAATAAAGGTACTGGTTCGTTTTATTACCGCCTACGTTTTAAACTACCAAGACGCTCTACAGAAAGTATTAGAGAAGACGACTGTAAAATCACTGAGAAAAATAGCTGAGAAAAGCTTTACTGACTCCTTTTGCGATGCGGTCACCGGAATGGCAATGTTAGTTAGAAAACAAAACCTGTGCACTTTACAGGAAATTGATAACTACACTAACAATCGTTACCGCAGAATCATGCAACGCCTGAATTTGGCGTCGCAAAGACAGGAAGAATCCGAAACGATCGACGAAGGGGAGTTAAGCATGATTTAGAAGATATCAACGACTGATGCACAACCGTGCATCCATCATTACCACACTAAAATACTTGTTGCCTGCAATATTGTTACGCCTGAAGGTACAGACACTTTTAGGAAACGCTATCGCTGTGCGAAGTAAGATAGAAAACCATTTATTTTTAATTCTTTAAACTTTATAAGACATGAAAAATCTATTGAAGCGCCGTTCATTGTTGTTGTTGTTGGGACTTTTGGGATTAACTTTGTTGTTGCTGTTATTGAATAATAGCAGTTTGTTGGCCGCCAACATTCACATCAGTGACATCGACATTGATACCATTCAAAGCATAAGCGACATCTCCATTCAGCAAACCATCGATGCATCCATAGCAACACCAATCATTAAGTCCATTGCTAGTGGCATCATCATCGGCTAAAAGCCATCCCAATAAAATGTTTTACCGCCTGGATACTCATCCCCTTTGCACCGTCGTCCTGCAAAGGGGATTTTTCTTGCCTCAGATTATTGATTTGAGCTGAGCATTTTTGCAGATTTCGCCTTAGATTTGTGCCTGATTTTAAACTCAGGTATACCCTGGCATTTATGACGAACAATACCTATGTGGCCATCATGGCCGGTGGCATTGGAAGCCGATTTTGGCCAGCCAGCCGCACCGCACGCCCCAAACAGTTTATGGATATTCTCGGGGTAGGCAAATCACTCATCCGACTTACTTTCGAACGATTCTTGGAACTGGCTCCTGCTGAGAATATCTTCATCGTGACCAATGGCATGTATAAAGATTTGGTGAAAGCCCATTTGCCGGAACTGACCGACAATCAAATTCTGTGCGAACCCTCTCGGAACAACACCGGCCCTTGTGTCGCCTATACTGCTTTCAAACTACAAGCTTTGAATCCGGATGCCAACTTTATCATCGCGCCTTCGGATCATGTGGTTTTAAAAGAAAACATCTTCATCGAAGCCTTACGGAAAGCATTGGACTTCACCGCCCGCGAAGCGGCACTTTGTACCTTAGGTATCCGGCCCTCTCGCCCGGATACAGGCTATGGCTACATTAATTATGATCAGCAAAACGTGGAGCCGCCGCACAGCAATGATAATATTGGTGGGGTACATAAAGTGATACAATTTACCGAGAAGCCGCAGCTGGACCGTGCTAAAGCATTTTTAGCCAGCGGTGATTACCTCTGGAATGCCGGTATTTTTATTTGGCGTGCTAGTTCCATCCTATCAGCCTTTCAAAGTCATGCCACTGAGATTTACAATATTCTCAAAGCCGGTAGCACACACTACAATACAGACAACGAGCAAGCATTTATCGACGAATTCTATCCCCAAACGCCGAGCATCTCTGTCGACTTCGCTATTATGGAAAAGGCCGAGAATATTTATACCATTCCCACTGATTTTGGTTGGTCGGATCTCGGAACCTGGGCTTCTTTGCACGCCGAAACGGAGCAGGATGAATACGGGAATGTCCTCCAAGGACAGAATATCATCATCGACGATGTGACCAATAGTCTCGTTCGTGTTCCAAAAGAAAAACTCGTCATCTTACGCGATATTGACAATTACATTATCGTGGACGAAGAAGATGTCCTCATGATTTATCCAAAATCAAAAGAACAAGAAATCAAGCAAGTCACCAAGACACTCGGAGAAGATGGTCACACTAGTTTTTTGTAGTAGACATCAAAGAATAATAGCTTCATTTTGAGGAGAATATTTTTTGACTGCTTCTAAAAAGCTTATTTTAGCGACTTATCTATAATTCATCGGATTGGAAAACAGAAACACGCCAAGAACCAAGATTGCCCTGGTAGCCAACTCTACCTGGAACATCTATAATTTTCGGCTGAATTTAGTCAAAGAATTCGAGCGCCTTGGTTGTGATATTCTGGTAATTGCGCCGGTTGACGAATATATTCACTATCTCAACGAAGCTTCCAATATCCGACATATCCCGTTGCGTAGCCTCTCTCGAAAGAGCACCAATCCTTTACGAGACGCTCGGCTCACTTTCGAGCTTTATCGTATCTATCGCCGAGAGCAGCCCGATGTCATTATTCATTATACCATCAAGCCAAACATTTTTGGTAATCTGGCGGCGCGTATGACGCGCATTAAATCCATCTGTGTCGTAACAGGGTTGGGATATACGTTTTTGAATGAAGGCCTCACCAAGAAAATCTCACAGTTGCTATATCGTTTTTCTTTCCGCTACAGCGCTAAAGTGGTCTTCGAAAACCAAGACGATCGACAGCTCTTTGTTGAAAGAGGGTTGGTTGCGACCGAACAAAGTCGAGCCTTTCCCGGCTGCGGTGTCAATACGAGCTTTTTCCGGCCGAGCCGACAGGCTCGGAAACAGGAACATCTCCGTTTTCTGTTCGTCGGACGTTTATTGTACGATAAGGGGATTGTAGAATTTGTGGAAGCGGCAAAAATTATTCGACAACAATTTCCCGAAGTGGAATTTTGGGTGGTCGGCGAACTCGACTCCGGAAACCCTTCCGCGATTAGTAAAGCCCAGCTCGTCAACTGGATCGATCAAAAATACATTTACTACCACGGTACTACCACGGATATTCGTGCCTTCATCCGTCAAGTAGATGTGATTGTTCTTCCCTCCTATCGAGAAGGTTTACCTAAAGTCATCCTGGAAGGCATGTCTATGGGTAAGCCGGTGATTACTACACTCACGGCAGGTTGCAAAGAAACGGTAGAAGATGGCCGCAACGGCTTTTTGGTCCCAATCAAAGATAGCCAAGCACTTGCACAGGTCATCACCAAGGTATTGCAAATGGATGACATTGATCGCGAGGTGATGGGACATCTGAGTCGTAAAAAAGCCCTCGCAGAATTTGATGATCGCCTCATTGTTAATGCTTATCTCGAGTTGATCAACGCGCTCTTGCCTTCATCCAAGCAAGTAAGCACCTCCAAATCTGCGCCTCGTCTTAAGACCCGCTAAACATTATTGAGCACTTTTTGCATTTGTTGTCGCCAGCTCAAATTGGCCTCAGCGTAACTTCGCATCTTCTGCCTGAAGTCCGCATCATTTTTCAATATATGCTCCCAAAAAGCAATGATGCGTTCCAAATCAAGCGGACTTTCATCCGCCGGAAAATGGCAAACAAAAGGCCATGCATTTGGAAAATCAGGATCATCGGACCCCAATATAAAAGGGATTCCCCGCGCACAGTATTCTCGATGTTTCAAAGATGAATCCAGCAAATCTCCTTTGCGATGCATCGCCAGTGTTCCGACTCCAAGATCAGCAGTATCAAAAAGCATATCAAGCGTCTCTTCACTCGCTGGTGGATGAAAGTGAACAATAGATTCCAAATTTAAGGTCTGAACCATTTTCCGATAAGTCAAAACGGCCGCCCCCTCCCCTACTATCTTTAAACTCACCTTGTAGCTCGACTTTGTCGCTTGCTTCTGATAACTCGCCAATGCATGAAGCAGGCGATCCAACCCGTGCCAATATTGCCAATTTCCAACG
>JANQQI010000084.1 GCA_028285085.1 Saprospiraceae bacterium
CTACGTAAACTTCTACTTCATCGCCAATTGCCAAATCAGGCAAATCGCGGAATTCAGAAAGGGATAAGAGACCGTCGGATTTGAATCCGATATCCAGTAGGATGTCACCATCATTGATGGCGGCTACTTTTCCTTTGACAATTTCATTTTCGATGACTGCTCTTAATGTTTTTTCATACTGATCGCGGTAGCTTTGGCGCTCTTCATCAGTGTAAGAGAGGCCTTTTTTTCCTACCAACCAGGCAAAATCATCGTGTGGTGTATCGTGCGGACCTGGAGCAGGATTCGCTTCTACTGCTTCGGTTTTTTCCTCTACAGCTTCTGTAGTAGTTGATGACTCCTCGTATTTAGGTTCCGAATCTTTCTCTTCTATTAATTTAGAATCTATAACATTGAAGTCGTCCAACTCTCCACGTTTAATCGCCCAGTGCAAGCGTTCACACTCAGCTGGTGTTAGTTCCAGTTTTATAATTACACTACCTTTCCTCTTTTGTTTAATCGTCAGTTTTCGATTAATTTCTAACAATTGCTTAATCGCTCCCAAAAGTTTTTCCTGTTCTTCAACTGAATATTTATCAAAATCCTGATCAATCTTGAGTTCTATTCCCATCATTTTGGTGTCTACCAGCACATCACCATCTCCCGTTGAACTAGTTGCCGGTTTTTCATCATCAGCCTCTTCCCTCCCGATCAAATTTTGTCCAGTAGACAATTTATTAATCTCACCCACATCTGGCTTCACAATTTTTTGCTGGTCTGTTAAGCGGCGATACAGTTTTTCATAGCCCAACTCATCATCTAAGTTATAGTAGGTATAAGCTTTCAAAGGGTTAGGAATATAGGTTGAATCGGCTTTTTTGAACAGAACGGGAATATATTTATCATTCATCGAGTAATTTTGAAAAATATCCTGATAAGCTAAAACAGTTTCAAATTGTACGCCTTTACCCGAAGAATCATTATTCTGAGAGCGCTGTAGATATTTTTCAGAACAGACCACCAGAACATATTTTGATTCTCTGATTTGTCGATCCATCCATTTTTGCCAGCCCTCCTGAGGGTTTTCTTCATACTGATCAATCGTGCAATTCACCCCATTTTTGTTCAATTTATCAGCCAACTCTAAGACTAGCTCGGGAATATTTTGTTCGTGACAATAACTTACAAATACTTTGCTCTGCTCTTTCATAGAATGCTCATTGTTATTTTGACTATGAAAGTACAAAAAATAGCTGTTAAAAAACAAAATGCTATCTTAGTATTAGGATACTTTTACACAGTAAATAGGTCGTAAAATTGTTTTGTCAAAAAGCTTACGCATATCCCCAAACGCTCAATAACATAACTATGAAAAAAAATTTACTCCTTGCTTTCATTCTCATCCAGTCACTATTCATTTACGCTCAAATCAGTTATCCAGAACTTGTTTCAACCAATTCGAGTGGATTGCAACATCCCGATTGGACTTTTCCTATTGATTTGGATGAGGACGGTGACCAGGATTTCCTCGTTTCAGGACCGACATATAACAATATTGACTATTTGGAAAACCTAGGTGGCGAGGCTTACTTTGATCACCCCAAGGCCTTACCTGGGTTTGATGGTATTAATAAAGAAAATATTCTTAAAGTAATAGATTTTGATGGGGATCAGGACTTAGATATTATATACGAAATTGATGATGAGATATTCTGGATGGAAAAAACGGTGTCACCGTTCACCTTCGATGGCCCACATCAAGTTGGTAATTTACCAATTTCAGGTCAGGTGATTGATATTATAGATTTCAATCAGGATGGCTTTCTTGACATTATAGTAACTTCTCATCCAGTGACGATTGGATGGCTCCGAGGCACTCCTACACCGGGCCTATTTGTTCCCTATCAAATTCTTTTTCAAACTAACGGATCTGCAGGATTTGCCATATTCGATTTGGAGGGCGATGGTGATCTTGACTTCTTGACCATTGACAATGATGCGTTCGAATTAATCTGGCACGAAAATCTTGACGGTAATATCAATTTCAGTTCAGCACAATCATTAGGACAGGTATTAGAAGGAGCGAATCAGTATAATATTTATCCAGAAGATATCGATAATGATGACCTTAAAGATTTAGTTCTTTATCAAAAACAAACCTCAACCGTCAGTTGGATGAAAAATCAGGGAGGTGGTAATTTCACCCCTGAGGCAACCATAGTCGGTGAACCATGGGTTACAAATGCCAGCTCACAACCATTTATTTATGACTGGGACGAAGATGGTGATCAGGATCTACTCGTATCAGTTGGTGGCTTAAATATGGTTCGTTATGATTATCTGGCTGAGCAAGAGAATTTCCAGGTATCAGATACGATCTCAAGTCATTTACAAGCTCCAATAAATCAAATACACCAAGTAAGAGTCAATAATGACAGTCTATTGGATTTAGTCGTAATGGCCCGCGGAAATACTATTGATAGAGGTCAAATGCTTGTTTTTCATCAACGCGATGATAACAGTTATGATCATCCTATTGATATTATTTGTGATGAAGATGAGCTGGAATTCATGCATGCAGTAGATCTCAACGCAGATAATAAATTAGAATTGGTCAGTGGCACCGAATACTATCATCGTTTAGGTATCCGAAATTTCACGAATGGCCTGAGAAAATTCTCTAACCCAATGCTCATCAATGATAAATTTAATGAACTACGTGATGTCCATTTTGGAGATTTAGATCTTGATGGAGATATAGATATTTTAGGAAATCCACTTCATGGTGGACCGATCATTTGGTATGAAAACCTGGACAATGGCCAACAGTATGCTTCGGAAGCCATTATTTATCCGGATAGCTTCATTAGCTCTTTTAGTCGTCAACTGCTGTTGCATGATCTTGATCAAGATGGTGATCAGGATATTATCTCCCTTCGTTGTTGCTCATCAAATTTACGTGGTATTTTCTGGTTAGAAAATACCGGTAACGCTGAATTTTCGCCTCCTGTCAAGCTTAATCAGGATGATGAATATTATCACTCTATTAAACTAGCAGATTTTGATCATGATGGTGATCAGGATATTATTGCTATGCAGAATGCAGATGCTTTAGTCTACTATGAAAATACGGACGGCTTAGGTGATAATTTTGTTTCCCATTTATTAATACAGCCTGAAAATGGCATTTTTAGATGGATAGTAGCAGATATCGATCAGGATAACCTGCCAGATATCATATTTCAGTCCTATTTACATGTAACTTGGTTTAAAAATACCGGTGACGGCAACCTCACAGAAATGGCCTTGCTTACAGCTGGTGAATATATTCGAGATTTAAAAGTAGTAGATATTGACTATGATAATGATCTAG
Organism: Saprospiraceae bacterium; assembly: GCA_028285085.1. Taxonomy (GTDB): domain Bacteria; phylum Bacteroidota; class Bacteroidia; order Chitinophagales; family Saprospiraceae; genus JAHDHW01. The sequence continues at coordinate 3,353 of JANQQI010000084.1, forward strand.
ATATTGTCTATACCAGTGAAGGGCGAATTTATCAATTTCAAAATATTAATGGACTTGGCCAATTTAGTGCTGAAACATTAATCTGGTATGTTCCAAATCTTGTTTTCACAGATTTCTTAATAGCTGATTTTAATGGAGACAATGATCGAGATATCTTAATTAACACCCTCAACCAGACTAAATTATATCTTCTTGAGGGTTTCCGTAGCACTAATGCATTCATAACGGGCAACACCTTTTTTGACATTGACAGTAGTGGCACTCAGGAAGCATTAGAACCCGATCTAAATTTACAGCCAATACAAGTTCAACCCGATGCTCATCTAACCTTCTCAAATGAATCGGGAACTTATAATTTTTTTGTGGATCGAGGAGATTACACTGTTCGAGCCGAAGCTCGAGAAGAATATATCGCCACGACTCCTGAAAGTGTCGATGTTTCGGTAAGTCCGGGACAGCCCGCCGAAGTTTCATTCGGATTTAAACCTATTATAGATATTCTGGAAGGTCAGGTTAACATCAACTCGGGTTTTACCCGTTGCAATGACACCATCCCCTATTGGGTAAATTACCAAAACACCGGAACTGTAATAGCCGATGGGACAGTGCGCTTCATCTTAGATCCTTTAGCCACATTTGTATCAGCATCTCCAGAACCTGATTCTATAGACGGACAATCATTATTCTGGCATTTTTCCGGGCTATACCCTTCTCAAGCCGATCAAATTCAAGTTCAAGTAGGCATTCCGGGGGTAGATTTTATCGGTCAGTCCGTGGTAATGAATAGCATCTTAATCCTCAATAGTCAAAGTAATATCTTTTCAACATCAGCGACTAATCTATCAGCCATTCAATGTTCATTCGATCCTAATGATAAATTAGTATCCCCGAACATTCCCGGATATGATAATTATACCTTATTTGGCGATACCTTGATCTATACAGTGCGGTTTCAAAATACCGGAAACGATACTGCTTTTATTGTAAGGATCGAGGATTACCTTGATCCGTTTCTCGATTGGTCAAGTTTACAAATACTTGGCGCCAGTCATGATTACAGAGCTTTATTCGATGAGCAATCTGGTCGACTGACATTTCTATTTGAAAATATACTCCTTCCTGATAGCACCACAAATGCCATTGCCAGTCAAGGCTATATTCGTTATCGCATTAAGCCTTTTGAAAACCTTGAATACGGCACTTATATTGAAAATAGTGCCGGTATTTTTTTCGATCTCAATCCTCCTATTATTACAAATACGGTCACTAACATTATGGTTGATCAGTATCCCATTATTCTAGAGAGCAGACCACCGCTTTGCCAAGGAGACAGTTCCGGTGTTATTCAAGTCTTATCCGATTTTCCATTTTTCGAAAGCTATCAATGGAGTAATAATCAAGATAGTACAATAGCAACAGATTTAACCGCAGGAAATTATGGGTTAACTGTAACGATGACCGACGGCACCTCTCTAGATACTGTAATTACATTATCTGAACCTTCTGTATTAAGTACTTCCACTTCGATAGTAAATCAAATCAGTTGTTTCGACCAAATGGATGGTCAAATTACCGTTCAAGCGGAAGGGGGCACCCTTCCTTACAATTATATGTGGGATAATGGATCAAACGCTAATCCGCTTATTGATCTATCGGAGGGTAACTACATGCTCACTTTGACAGATTATAATGGTTGTGAACTAATTGAGTCTTTCAATATAATAGCACCTGAACCTTTGGACATTTCGCTGGTAAATTTGCAACATGTCCTTTGTCACGGAACAACTCAAGGACAAATTGAAGTAGCTCCAACTGGAGGAACAGCCGATTATCACTTCAGTTGGAATAATGGAATGCTTGGTCAAAGTATATCCGACTTAACTGCAGGGACATATAGTGTTACATTAACTGACAATAATGATTGTAGTCTTACTGCATCCTACGAAATCACACAACCATTCCCATTAGTACTCACAGGATCTACAATAGCAGAAAGTGGCCAAAACATGGATGGCTCAGCAAGCGTAATGGCTACAGGAGGAACGCCACCTTATACTTACCTTTGGAATACAATTCCTCCTCAAACAACAGCTACTGTTGAAAACCTTAGCACGGGCAGCTACTCCGTGATAATCACTGATTCTTTAGACTGCACAATTGATACGACCTTCATCGTAGATCAAATATCTACGATTGTTGAAATGAAAGAGGAATTGATTTTTAAGTTAAGCCCCAATCCAACCAACGAAAAATTTTCAGTGTTTTTTGATTTTGGAAGTATCCAGTTGTGGGAATTAAAGATTTATGATTCAACCGGCAAGCTTATCAAAAGTCAAAAAGCACCAGATACAGGAACCAGAAGTAGTGAGCTAACTTTCGACTTATCTTCAGGTTGGTATTCAGTTGCATTAATCGTAGAGAATCATATTATATCCACAAAAAGGATAATTGTAAATTAAACATTCAGTTCTGCCGCACCCCATAGATTTTTACCGGCTGCAACTTTCCTTTGAGGAGGGTGGTCGCCAAGAGCTCTGATTTGAAATGGGGGCCGAGGGCCAGGCTTTTGGTAATGGCCTCGGACGCCAGGAGGGGCTGCCCAATCTTATTGCACTCGCCTTGAATTCGGGCTGTGGTGTTGAGCACATCACCGTGGTAAGCGATTTCACGCTTGATAACCCCGACTTCCGCTACGGTGACTTTACCGAAATGCAAGCCAGCCTTAAAGAAGGGTTCTAGTCCATATTGTTCGAGATAATAGTCTTTGCGGGATCGTAGGATCTCCATATAATCATAGTAGGCCCATACGCAGCGATTATCAGTAATCCCGATCGACTTTTCCCACGATAAGATCGCCTCGTCGCCGACATACTGATAAATATCAACCCGGTGTTTGGCAATTACATTGGTCAGATCAAAGAAGCAATCCTGAATCAGGCGGCTAAATTTGAGGTGCCCTAGCTGCTCGGCTATGGTCGTTGAATCACGCAAGTCAACGAACAAGAAAATGCGTTCTTCCTCTTTAGGATGATGGTATTTGCCGGTGATGAATTTCCAGAGCATACCCGGTCCAAATTTCTGACTGACCTGCAATACAAAGGTGATAATGATACTCACGATCATAATGTAGGCCAGAATCAGCCAGAACATTCTACTGGTCATGACCGAGCGTAACCCTTCAAAATTCAGATCAAGATTATTTCGCTGGGTATAAAATAAGGTGACGATCAAAAAGATAATTTTAACCGCAATGAAGTAGAATACATTTTTTATAAAAATGATTTTTCCAAACGACATTTTTTGGAAGTAAGAGCGGTCAAATAGTAATTCAATCGTGGTATAAAAAATCCCGGTGAGTATCCCGGCGAGTATGGCTAATACGAATTCTTGTGGCCAGTCAATCGCTTTCACTTGCTCGAAATAGCGCGATTGTTCAATGGCAAATGTGCGTAAGAAGATGAGTAGATAAAAGGCCAAAATCCAAACGATAATCATTTGGATGGTGAATTTTAAAACACTTTTGGCATCTCGGTTATAGATAATCATGATATAAATTTACAAAATCGGATAGAGAGCATGGTTTACAACCTTTTAGTTGACTTGTTGCATTTTTTTAATAGCATATGGAGTGACGTTTCGCTCCAATCTGCCACCTATAAGGTATGAAAATCAAATGGTATTCTCTTCTCATATACGCAGTCCTCTTACTTAGTGGATGTGGATTCGCCGATGACTTTTACAATTATCCCAAGTGGTCAGACACCGTCAATCAGGAAAAAGATCGGCTTAAAGAACAAATTGCTGATTCCCAGTTGCTCCGCAAGCTGGAATTGAAATACCCGAAAAAATTGGATGAAACGGATCGGATGGATTAAGCCGAAGAAGAAAAGAAGTGAGACTGGAGGGATTCGAACCCCCGACCCCTACCCTGTCAAGGTAATGCTCTAAACCAACTGAGCTACAGTCTCATGAAATTTAGGATAGCCATTTCCGTCAAAAAGGCCATTACGGCTGAGCCGGACGCGAAAATAAGATAATTTCCCGCAATTTTACAAAGATGTGGTTCAAAAACTTATTGAGCGGATTTAAAACTAGCAGCTCTTCCTACGAGAGATTTTCGCTCAGCTACTTTCGCTTCGGAAACGATTGCCACTACAGCCCCAAGAATTGAGATATCCATCTTGTAACACAACATCTAATTTCTAGTATAATAGGATAACGGATCGCTTTAACGGTGATGGCTTTTTATACCTCGCGCTGAAGCTGTAATGGATACTTTTTAGAAAATCGGCGTCAATATAATTGATAATGATTAGAACGCTTTTAATACTACTTGCCTTACTTTTCCAGCAACTTGGCTTTGCCCAACGCGTGGTAGAGCGGACGGATAGCCTGATCCAAATCCTTGAAACGACTACTACGGATACCTCCAAGGCTGACCTTCTTTATGCCTTATCCCAGCTTAATCTTTATACTCATCCGCTTAAAACGATTCAATTTTCTCGGGAGCAAGCCGCGCTTTGTAAAAAGCTAAGGGATTATAGCTGCGTATCGGCTTCGTACATCATGATCTTTAATGCGCAGTTTTATTATGGTTCTCCGGCGGATACCTTATTGCACACCATTAAACAGTTGGAAACCGTCGTCAATGCCCATTTAGAAGAGACCGATTTGCTCAAAGTGTATTGGACTTATGCGCTCTATTATGAGAATATCGGCCAAACGGATAAGGAGATCGAAGCTTATATCAAAGCCTTAGCTATTGCTAAAGAATATGACTTCGATCAAGATATTGAAGCGGCACTCTTGGGCAATATTGGAGGGGTTTTATTGAAACAGGAAAAATATTTGGAAGCGTTAACCTATCTAGAGAAAGGTCTGAAAATCGTTCAGGATGACATTGGGAAGGGTGAGTATCTCTATGACTTAGGCTTAATTCACAACCATCACCGCAATTACGAACTGGCCTTGACATCATTCAAACAATCCTACGATTTTTATCAAAAAGGACACGATATCGGCGGAATGGCCTTGGCCTCGATCGAAGAGGGGCGATATTATGATCGAAATAAAGCGTTCGAAAGAGCGGGTCAAATATATTTCCAGACGCTGGAATTGATCCAAACCAATGATATTGGCAGCTTACTCCCCCCTATCTATGTTGCCTTGGCCCAACACTACCAAAAAAGGAAGAATTATACTCTAGCGATTGATTACGGAGAGCAATCCTTGATGGAAATCAATAAGCAAAGAAACTATGATGACTTGCTGGAAACGTACAAAATTCTGCACGAAAGCTACGCGGCAGTGGAGAACTATGAGGCAGCTTATGCCATTAGAAGCCAGGAACTCTTGTACAAAGATAGTGTCAGTAATTCTGAACTTCTCACCAAAGTTGAAGCACTGAAAACAGAATTTGAGGTTGAACAAAAAGAGACCGAAAATCAATTGCTCAAAGCCGAGGCGCTGTCCAATCAAAAAGCCATCCAGAGTAAAAATATTATGGCCCTGGCCTTGTGTCTGGGGTTATTATTAATCTTGAGTTGGGCGATCGTGGTTTTTCGAATGAATCGTCAGAAACAAAAGTATAATGACCAATTGGAGGCCACCGTATTGGACCGAACGATCGAATTAAAGAAGGCCAACAAAGACTTGCTACAAGCCAATCATGAATTGCAAACCTTTAATCATATCGCCTCGCACGATATCAAGGAACCGATCAGAAATATTGGCGGGCACGTCGGATTAATCTACAGAACACTGCCAGCGGAGCTGCGACCAAAACTCCAAGCCGACTTTGATACCATCAAAAGTAGTACGCAGCAACTTTATACGGTGGTGGAGGATTTTTCCAGATATATGCAGCTTTCCAAAAAAGATAATATTGGGCTTGAATCCGTGGATTTAAATCGCATAGTCGATAATCTGAAGATGGGATTGGGGGATTATAGAAAAGATAAAACCACCCAAATTATTAATCACGGTTTAGTCCAGGTGGATACGAATCCCTCCATGATTTATATCATTTTAAAGAAAATTATTGAGAACGGTTTAAAATTTAATACGTCCGAAAATCCAACGGTCTCTCTAAGTGCTCAATCTCATCAAGACTACATTGAAGTATTTGTTAAGGATAACGGCATTGGTATAGAACCCGATTATCAAGAGCAAATTTTTGGAATGTTTAAACGACTCCACGATCGAAATGATTTTTCTGGCTCGGGTATCGGTTTAGCTATCGTTAAGTTACTAGTGGAAAAATTAAAAGGCAGTGTTAGAATAGAAAGTCGTGTGAATAAAGGAAGTACTTTTATCGTGCAATTACCCACTTAATGGTCACGTTCTCTAAATCTTATCTGAAACTTTCTCAGCTCATATTTTTGGATCTACTTCAGAGATTAAAAATCATTCCTTTCGTACCGCAAATAAAATAGCGGCATCTCCCACAGAAGATAACCGCCATTTTATTTAAAAATCTAATTCAAGCTAATAATCTTCCATTAGGTAGACAAAGCTTTATCCATTAGTGCCTGATGGTGCAGCTGTGAAAATAAATCACCCAGGCGATGCCGTCCGTATTGTGGTGCGACCATATCCATCGCCAACACATTGAGAAAAAACTCGGTGGTACCGTAATTGGCTTTGCTTTGAAAAATAGACGCAAGGCGTAATACCCCTCGACGCAACCAATCGGGTAGATAAGTGATCTTCGCCGGGCGGCCTATCGCTTCAAATGCCAACTGAGCAATTTCACTTTGAGTTAAAGTCTCGGGGCCGCCTACCTTGATTTCTTGCTCGGGGCTTTCAATGGCGTCAACACAGATTTTCGCTAAGTCTGCCCCGTGGATAGGATTAGAACGAATAGAGCCGTCGCCAAATAAATAGATTCGCCCTCGTTGAGTCATTTCGTAAAAAGCTTTCATATCGGAAAAGAAGCCGGTGGGTCGAATAATGCTGTAATCTAACCCTGATTGTTTGAGGTCATGGACAAAACGTTCTTTAGCCGCACAGATTTGGAGGTGTGTCAGATTTTGCCCTTCGAGCACAGAGACGTAGATGAATTTTTTCACCTTGGCCCGGATTGCTTCATCCAAAAGATTACGATTGGCTTGATAGTCTACATCCATGTAGGTAAGCCCGTCTTTTTGACGCGTGATACCAACCGTAGAAATGACGACCTCCACACCATCGCAAGCCCCTAACAGGCTCTCCTTTTGAGTGACCTGTGCTTTGAATAATTGGTCAGAATATAAACCCAGCGGTTTTAATTTTTCCACATTACGGGTGATGGCACGAAAATCTATCTGCCGTGCCTGCAATTCTTTAAGGATATAGGTCCCCAGGTAGCCGGTGGACCCTGCTAATAAAACTTTCATATTGAAAAAGTTAAAAAAGCACACACTTTCACCGGACGAGCATCGCTCACCCCATATAAGAGCTTGTTTGGGAATTATTAATTGACCTACAAACGTCATTTTTTTGCTTACACTTCGTCTCTTTTTTGTCACGTAGTCTCCGACTATGCTCCTCAAAAGGAGTCTCGTTTAAACAAAAAACTGTCAGTTTTGATCCAAAGAACAAATCCCAAACAAGCTCTAAAATGCGTGCGTATAGAATAGGTTATGCAATTGCGAGAAGAAAAAGTAAAATGGTCAGTACAGTCACCAGTAAGCTAAAGCCGTATTTTTCAATGGGGTGCTTAGCTAGCAAATTGCCCAGAATACTCACCGCAAAAAAAGCAGTGAAGCTCCACAGTGCAATTTTTATCACTAAAGACGGTAAGCCAAGCCTCAATATTTGAATGCGCTCCGCAACGATAATTGATGCCATCAAGAGCACCAATAGAGATACCGTTTCCATTCTCAGCATCTCTCTCCGGTTTTTGATTCTTCCACCCCAGATGATATGGTAAGGAATTACGCCAAGCATCACGAGCAGGTGGAAAAGGAATAAGGCACCAAAGAGAAATAATAAAAGTTGCCCGGTAAATTCAGGGCTGAGCCAGCTGTCCATTTTGAAAAATTAAATGCGCAGTGATTGATTAATACCAATTAAAACCGACACCGACGGTAAAAACCGCCGCATCACGATATTCATCGTTATCCCAATATACGCGACCGAGATGAAGCTTAGTTTGAAAATCAATGGTAAAGTTTTTTCGCTGCACAAATTCGTAGCCAGCACTCAAGGCGAGCGCGCAACCAAAATTCCAGTCGGCGTCATCCAGGGCATCGAATTCGTAAAAAGCGGGTACATCCATCGCCAGCCCAAAGCCACCGTTGATCCACCATTGGTCATTTAACCAATACTGCACCGAAGGTACAAAGGCTTCGAAGCTACGATCGATGCCCTCGTGTTCGTAAACCATGCCGGGAAAGGCAGCCAGAATCGCCAATCGGTCGTGGACCATCCAGCCGAGTTTAAGATTAGGTAAACTCAGACCGCCCTGCCCTTCGTCGAAAGGGACCTCATCGTTGCTATTAGCCATACTGATGGTCCCTACTCCAACGCCAATTCCGATGACAAATCCTTTGCGTTCGACACCCGGTTCTACGTCCTGAGCGACTAGAGTTGAAGTGCAAAAAATTAATGCGATGATTAAAAATAGGTTTTTCATGATCATTTGATTTTGAATAAGTGATAGTTATAATGCTTTGATTTAAGTATACTCTTCCCAGGCTCGTACAGCAGCATTGTGCTGTACAGCGATGATTTCACTTTTAATAAATCTTAGGTTACGGCTGTGATTAAGTGGACATTAACTGGTCTACATCATTATCGGTGAGGGCAGGCAGATATTCCGTAATTTTTTCCACGGGCCAATCCCACCATTTAATGGTCAATAGCTGCTCAATTTGGGTCTCCGAAAATCGCTTGCGAATCTCCTGGGCCGGATTACCACCTACGATGGTGTAAGGCGCAACATCTTTGGTTACCGTAGCATTGCTGGCGATAATGGCTCCATCCCCAATTTGCACGCCCGGCATAATGGTCGCTCGGTGGCCGATCCAAACATCATTTCCAATTACGGTATCTCCTTTCGTCGGGTACGTTTTCCCGGCCATCGCATTTTTCCAATCCTCCCCAAAAATGGCAAAGGGATAAGTAGACACCGCATCGGTTAGATGATTGGCACCGTTCATAATAAAAGTTACATCCGAAGCAATCATACAAAATTTGCCGATGATTAATTTATCCCCGATAAAGTCAAAATGATATTTCACATTTTTTTCAAAATTATGCACGTCCGTAAAATCATCGTAATAAGTATAATCTCCAACGACAATATTGGGGTTAGTGATGATGTTTTTCAAAAAACAGAGTCGATCATAATGTGCTAAAGGAAACTTTACATCTTTATCTGGTGCTGCCATTTTCTATCTTTTATTTTTTCAACTCAAAAATACCTGTAAAAATCAATAAGGCACTATTTACGCACTAAAGAGTTTGCTAATTGAAGAAAGCATCTCTTCCGTGCAGCAAGGCTTAATCAAATAATCGCTGGCGCCAAGCGCCATACTTTTACGGATCATTTCTTTTTCTGAAAAAGCACTTAAAAATACAAAAGGAATGTTCTCGGTTCTAGAATTATTTTTAAAATATTGTAATAAAGCGAATCCATCAATGCCCGGCAACTTTATATCTGAGATAATCAAAGCGGGTAATTTCAACTTAGCCAAATTAATCCCCTCTTCTCCATTTTTGGATGATAAGACTTGGTAGCCTTCCAGTTCCAAAAGCTCTGTAAAGTTGTCGAGATTACCGGGATTATCATCAATTAATAAAACGCAATGATTCGAGCTATCCATGATTTGATTATTTAGGGTATTAAGGCATTTTTTATGCTAATCACAAGTGTATCATTTCAGCTGCGCCCCCAATTGTTCAATTTTGTGAAGCCATTTTTGTCGATGATCTGCATTGAACTTTTTAACGGGCCCGATATAGCTTATTTTAACGGGTTTAATACCACAGAACTCCAGCGTTCCTTTCTTAAATTGATTGATCGCCGGGCTCTTCATAAACCATCGATCGTACCAGCGAGGCGTATCTGAGGTAATAATCATCCGAGCTGTTTTCCCTTTCAATAATTGATCAGGAAAGAGACTCCCTTTTTTGTATTTAAAGAATAGGCCCGGTAAAAACGTTCGATCCACAAATCCTTTCATAATCGCCGGATAGCCATACCACCACATCGGAAAAGTCCAAACGAGATGATTGGACCGCTTGATCTTTTCAATTGCCTCTTGTAAGTCCGGCTCCAAGGCGGTTTTCTCGCGATAGCCAAAGGCTAGGTTGGGGTTAAAATCCAAGTCGCCAATATTGATTTGATCAATCGAAGCTGAAGTGTGGTGCGCCCCGGTAAGATAAGCCTGCGACAAGGCGTGATTAAAGCTTTGTTTATCCGGGTGACCATTGATAATTAATATATTTTTCATGATAAACTTTTAAAGTAATTAATAATCCCAGCTGGCATATTCATCGTTTATATCTTTCATGTCTTCGTAGAGCCAGACCATGCGATCCAGCAACCAGCTTTGAGATAAAAAAGTGAGTGCAATGCTTAAAATTGTAATCCAGATCAAATGATTCACCGTCGCCCAAATGGCCAGCAGAAAACCAAAACCTACACTGCCCTTTAGCAAATAAAGAAGTATCGAGCGGTGATTTTGGGGAATCGGAATTTTATCCCGATTCTGGTAAACACGCTCTCCTAAAACACCTTTGGAAGCCCAGTTGCGCGTCGACTTTGGCTGGCTGAAAAACAAGGGATGAAAAATCATCCAAAGCAATACTAAACCAACCAAGGATAAGCTCCATCCTCCGATCCATTGTTGAGCCGAAGCTGCCAAAACCATTAAAGGTAAGGCCGAATAACGTGTCCAAACATTCCAGGGGTTAGCAGATTTCAACCAATATTTTTCATCGCGTTTGAATAGCCAAGTCTGCATTTTCTCAAAGATCATATTGTATTTTTGGAACGTCCCAACAAATATCGTTTACTTGTCAGGTCACTAAGCATACGTCTTGATAAAGTCTACGATCTTCTGATTTCCAGCAACATCAGGTACATGTTTGGTATTTTCCAGCAGTAGTCCTTTTTGAATGGTGGGAAAAATGTTCTTTGTGCGCTGCTGCATCTTCTCTCCCGGAAATAATAAATCCTGATCCGCTGAAATAAAATGCAAGGGTGTTTTTATTTTTTTCGCTTCAATTTCTTTAATTAAAGGAATAGGAGAAAAATCCATTTTATAGCGTAAGAATAAAGTCGACAAAAACTGTAAAGCAAAAGAATCTTTTTCTGTAAATACATCATTCAAAAAACGCAGTAGGTATTTCTCTTTTTTTCGCCAGCGGTATAATTTCATTTGCAAAAACACTTTCGTCAATAATTGCCAAGCACTGCCGTTAACGATTCCTGCAGGCATTAAAAAAAAGGCACGCTTAATCCGCTTATCATCAAAAACCAACGTTTTCCAGCTAATAAATCCACCAAACGAAATACCGATTAGGATAGCCTTCCAAATATTTAGGCGGGTTAGGATTTCAAACATCCATTGACCGTAGGCATTGCCTTTCATATCCGGCCGTACTTCGGCACTTAAATTCGGTTGGCCAACCACATCAATGGCATAGATGCGAAAATCATTGATTAATCCTTGCATAGCTTCCAGTGCTACGGGAGCACAACCATTTGAACCGTGTAATAAAACCAAAGGTGGTGCATCAACTGGTCCAGTCAGGATAATATTTGTATTGCCAAAACTGGTTTCTATTTTTTGCATTTCGTACGATATGGCCAGTTCTTCTAATTTGCTATCGTACAATTGCAGAATGCGTTGCTTAGCTTCGGGATGCTCAAAAAATGACGCCATAATTGATTGTTTTTTTTGATTTAAAAAATCAAGCTGCCGAGCGCGGAAAGAATTTCCATAATCAGCATAATCATTTTCAAGGTTTTCATGACGATGGTTTTGGTGATCAAGAAATAGATGCTTTGACCAATACCGTATTTCAAGATATCCTGCATTGGTCAAAGCAGCAGGTGTTAATTTGATTCTAAAAAGGTGTTGACCGCATTATGGATATTCGGATAAAAATTTGCCCAGTTACCTTCGTGATCATCCGTAGAAGCATCCATATTGGTCATGATAAAATAGCCTGATTCTCCGTCCGCATCGAAGCGTAAATTGCAGGTCACTCCCGGATCCGCTCCTGAATGGGAGACATTACCTTCGTTCAAAAACCAAAAGACGCCATGTGAAGTCCCTAGTTGTGCAGGCATTATTCCTGCTGGTAAGAGCTCGTCAAACAAAAGCGCGTAGCCATCCTCCGAAAAGAGCGTTGTCGATTCGCCGCGACGACCACGCATCATATCTTGCAGATAGCGCGTCAGGTCTTCACTACACGTAATGACGCCTGCATCTGGATAAGAATCATTGGAGTACAACGGCAGTGGCGTATTTTTGTCCCAGTACAGGCTTGCGTAATTCGCAGGATCAAGATCAGCCCAATCGTAAGCAGTACGCTGCATCCCAAGTGGAGCAAAAATGTGGGTCGCTACATAGTCTTTAAAGGATTCGCCAGTAGCCGCTTCAACTAAATAAGCCGTCAGAGAGGATGCAATATTCGAATATTGCCATTGGGTACCGGGCGCAGTAGCCGCAAAGTTGTTCATACTATAAGCATCGCCGTCCGGTAGGTAATACTCCACCAAAAATTCATCGAGCGGTAGGGTTTGTCGTTGC
>JANQQI010000090.1 GCA_028285085.1 Saprospiraceae bacterium
TGGGGGTCATCCCTGCCGGGTCGGGCAATGGGTTTGCCATGCATTTGGGCTTTGGTCGCAATATCGCTCGGGCGCTGTCTTATTTTAATGAAGCTGAAGTACGTACCATCGATACCGGACTGCTCAACGATCGTCCTTTTGTCAATGTCGCCGGAACAGGCTTTGATGCCTGGGTGGCTTATAAAATTCGGCATAGCCGCTTTCGGGGATTTCTGGGTTATTCACGCATTGCGATGCGCGAGACGCTTGGTTATCAGCTCCGCCCCTACCAGATCATCATCGATGGCAAACGTCTCGATCGGGATTGTCTTGCGATTGAGGTCGCTAATTCCAGGATGTTTGGCTACAATATGCAAATTGCCCCTCTCGCTGATCTCGATGATGGCTTACTCGACGTCGTAATTATCAATAAGGCACCTAAATGGCGTTATTTCCCCTCCATGTGGCGATTTGCCGCTGGAAATGTCCATCGCAGCCGTATTGTGGAGTATTACCGTGGTAAAGAAGTTTTTATCAAGTCTGAAGGGAAATACCCGGTGCATATCGATGGCGAAGGTTTTCTGACCCAACGTGATTTACACATCTCGGTCCGGCCGATGTCTTTGCGTATTTTGGTCCCCAAAAATAAAACGCGTTCTTAGATTTAGGTTTTAGCCTTAGTGGAGACCAAGGCATTCTCATCCCCCATTTTCAATTACAAAATATTAATACTACAAATCCAATTATCATGGGTAAGAAAGATAAAAATCGGCGCGGTGTTGTTTACTCTACCGATCCGAATTTCAATTATAGTTATAATGACGATTCAGAAGCCGAAGCGATTGAACCGGAGCAGCAACAGTTGAGAATTTTTCTGGATCGCAAGCGCCGCAAAGGCAAAGAAGTTACTTTGATTACAGGTTTCCAAGGCCCCGATGAGGACTTAAAAGAGCTCGGAAAATTCCTTAAGACTAAGTGTGGTGTAGGTGGCAGTGTGAAAGATGGTGAGATTATCATTCAAGGGAACCATCGAGATCGTGTGTTGGCCTTACTTATTGAAAAGGGATATAAAAAAAGTAAAAAGTCGGGGGGATAAATTGCCTTTTCAGGTCTCAATAGTCCAATAAAATAGCCTAAAAAGTAAAAAGATGGACTTGGAGAGGGGAACGTTTTCGGTTTTAGGGTATAAATAGTTATGAAAAAGAAACTCCGACGTCCCCAAAAAGGTCAAAAACCAGTTCCTGCGAAGCCCAGTGCGCCCACCCAGCTTATTGAGGATAACCGCCTTGAAGCTGTAGCTCAAAGAAAAATGCAGCAGATGGTCAGCAATAGTCCTCAGGTGACGCAGATGCAAGCACAACAAAGTGTTATTGATTCTTCAAATGCTACGCCTATTCAAAGGATGTTACGTCGTTTGGTAGGAGGTGTAACATCTGGCCTAAGCAAAGCACCATCTCTTACAAGTGTACCCAGACGCTATGCTTGGACCAAAGCAACTGATAAAGATGCTGAATCTCACTTTGGTAAACATGGAAGTGAATTTGGACACAGTTCCGTTTCGGATTATCACAATACTGCCAGTACATTTACTCAGTCTCCTCCAAGTGGAACACAACAAAAAGTAGGAAAAGATGGAAAAAACTACTTTTATCACGCCCCTTCCAATACTTTTGCGGTTACAACGAAGAAGGGTGAAATAGCCACCATGTTCCAACCTGATCCTGCTAAACATAAATATACTGATAATCAAGCTTATTTCGACTCTAAATAATTTATCACAAATGAGTCCTTCCAAATATAATTGCCGTGTTTGCTTTTTTCCTCAAAAGAATCCGCCTTGGGGTTTGGATGGAAAGGCACCAACCTATGGTATTTGTCCTTGTTGTGGTGTAGAATTTGGCTATGAGGATAGCACCGAAGAAGGAATTAAAGAATATCGAAGTCAGTGGATCACATCGGGCTATAAATGGTTTGATGAAAGTCAAAAACCAAAAGATTGGAAATGGGAGAAGCAACCTCAGTGATGAATAGCTGAATTGAACGGCAATTAATCTGCTTAAATGTTATTTCCCTTGATCTTCCCAGAACTTAAGACCGCACATCTAAGCTTAAAGCAAGTCCAAATAGTCGACCTTGTTCCTCTCTTAGAAATCGCCCGTTTTCGCTACGATCATCCCACAGAAAATGACGTTAAGGCTTTATTGTCAAGGCTTGATGCAGATTTTAAAGCTCAGCAGTCCATCAACTGGGGTTTATACCTCGATGGTGAGTTGATTGGTACTTGTGGTTTCTATCGAGGTTTCTCTAACCAAATCGGTGAAGTGGGTTTTGTGATGCGAAAAGCTTTTCGTCGAAGAGGCTTCATGTACGAAGCACTTGAAGTCATTGCCAGATATGGTTTTCAGACATTATATCTTAAGTCGATTGTTGCTTTAACTTTGGATAAGAATAATGGAGCCGTCGGCGTATTAGAAAAAGTAGGATTTAGTCGAACTAAAGAAATGGATGGTGAACATCGAAAGTATGAGCTCACGCCAAGTTATTGATCTTCTTTTGCTTGCCATATCCCCCCTACCATTCGATATTTGCCATTTAGATCTTGTCGTAGTTCAACATTGACAAAACCTGCCGTTTGCATCAAATCTCTCACTTCGGTCGCATTGAATTCATTGGTTTCAAAAAATAAGCGGCCACCCGAACGGAGTTTTTGCTGGGCAAAAGCGACAATCTTACGGTAGAAAAGCAAAGCAGAATCATTTTCAACGAAGAGGGCCAGATGGGGCTCAAAAGCTTTCACGTGCATGGGCATGAGATGTTCTTCTTGCCGCGTGATATAGGGTGGATTGCTAGCAATCAAATCGTACTGAGCGGCTTGAGGCCAAGCTGTTTCATCTAAGATATCGAATTGGTAAAAGTTGACCTCAGTGTCGTTTAGCTTGGCATTGGAACGGGCTAATGTCAATGCTTTTTCACTGATATCGAGTCCTTCCACCTCGTGCTGCGGTTGCTCTTTTTTAATGGTAATAGGAATACAGCCACTCCCGGTTCCTATGTCTAAGATACGCAAAGGGTGAGGGTAAAATTTAGCATTTTCCAGCACCCAGTACACCAGCTCTTCTGTTTCCTGTCGGGGAATCAATACATCGGGGTTGACTTTAAATTTCAGGCCATAAAAATCGGCCATTCTAAGAATGTACTGTACGGGCTCATGGTCAAGTAAGCGACGCTCAATGGTCCCTAAATGTCGAATTTGTGCCAGTGCTAAGTGGTCTTGACGAGCAAAATTATAGATTTTGAATTCATCTTCGAAAACAATCCGGGCAATGCTTAGTGCTTCACGCAAACCGTAGATCCTGCTGATGGATTCCGAAAACTGTTGATGTGCTTTTTCGATAGTCAAGATTCCCTCCCTGATTTTACTGTCCATTGCTAATTTAGGGAATTTAGATGGTCTGTAATGTTAAGTTTTTACTCAAAGTAGTCAATGATAATTAGAAATAGGATATTAATAATGTCTAATCCCACCCATCAGGACAATCGATTTTTAAAATCTTCATATCCAAAACGGCGCACTACTTCTAAGGTATCATTCTCTCGCCAGATAGCGATATCTGGGTGGCGAACACCGTTGAACATCGTTGTTTTGACCATCGTGTAATGGATCATATCTTCGAAAATCAGGCGATCGCCAATTTCTAAGGCTTGGGGAAAACTGTACTCTGCCATGTAGTCCCCCGCTAAACAGCTCATACCACCAATTCGATAAGTCGGTTGACCGGCCACGGGGTCATTAGCACCTCGGATCACAGGTCGGTACGGCATTTCCAAAGTATCGGGCATATGGGCGGTAAACGAAGCATCGATCATAGCCGTTTTGATCCCATGGTTCTCGACGATGTCCAGAACGGTAGTAACGAGTGTACCTGTTTGCCAAGCAATAGCACTTCCCGGCTCTAGGATGACTTGCAGATCGTGCCGCGCACGAAAGTCACGCAGTACACGAATCAGACGATCCGTATCGTAACCTGCTCGCGTCATCAGGTGGCCACCGCCCATGTTGACCCACTTGAGTTGTGGTAACAAATATCCAAATCGCACTTCGAAAGCCTCCAAAGTAGCTTCCAGAGCTGAGGCCGGAGATTCACAAAGATTATGAAAATGCAAGCCTTCAATACCTGTGGGTAGCTGCTCGGGTAAGTTGTCTGCAACTTCGCCCAGGCGAGAGCCTGGCGCACAGGGATTGTATAAATCGATCTCCACTTCGGCGTATTCAGGATTCACACGTAAGCCGCAAGAAATTGGACGACCGCTGGCCTGTATCTGAGGATAGTATTGCTCGAATTGGCGCAGAGAATTGAAAGTGATGTGGCTACTGTAAGTCATCAACTCCGCAAACTCATCGGGTAGATAGACCGGCGCGTAAGTGTGGGACGGCACGCCCATTTCTTCGTAGCAAAGCCGTGCCTCGTACAAAGAACTAGCCGTCGCTCCGGACAGATACTCCCGCACGATAGGAAAGCTACTCCACATCGCAAAGCCTTTGAAAGCGAGGATGATACTTACCCCTGCTTTTTCTTGGACGTCCTTGATTAGTCTTAAATTGCGTCGCAAAAGGCTTTCTTCCAACAAAAAGCAAGGTGTAGCAACTTTCTGGAAATCAACTGGCATTGCAACTCTAATTAAAGTTCCAAATCAATATCTGAAACACCTTGCCAGCTTAAGCCATCCTTTGCTAGTTGATCCAAAAATGGATCGGGGTTAAACTCCTCGACGTTAAACACACCAGCACCTCCCCATTCGCCTTTTAGCAGCATCATCGCCCCAACGGTAGCCGGCACGCCGGTGGTATAGCTAACCCCTTGGGTATTAGTTTCATCGTAAGCGTGTTGGTGACTACAGTTATTCCAGATGTAGTAAGTCTTCTCCTGACCATCTTTGATTCCGCGAATACGGCAGCCTATCGAGGTTTCCCCGACATAGTTTTCGCCCAAATCTCCCGGATCGGGTAAAACGGCTTTTAGAAATTGCAGCGGTACAATTTCCTGCCCTTGGTACACAACGGGCTCAATGCTGGCCATTCCAATATTTTGAATAACACGCAAATGTGTTAGATATTCATCTCCGAAGGTCATCCAAAACCGCGCCCGCTTGAGCGTAGGATAGTTTTTCACCAAAGATTCTAGCTCCTCGTGATAAATTAAGTAGGAATTACGGGCACCGATATTTGGATAGTTCAACACTTTCATGAACTCGTGGGGTTCCGTTTCAACCCACTGTCCGTTTTCGTAATACCGCCCTTTTTGAGTGATCTCACGGATATTAATCTCAGGATTGAAATTGGTCGCAAAGGCTTTACCGTGATCACCGCCATTACAATCAACAATATCCAGATAGTGCATTTCGTCAAACTCATGCTTGGCCGCGTAAGCCGTAAAAATACTCGTCACCCCGGGGTCAAAGCCACAGCCGAGGATGGCCGTGATGCCTCGCTCGCGAAAACGGTCTTGGTAAGCCCATTGCCAACTGTATTCGAATTTCGCTTCATCCTTAGGCTCATAATTGGCGGTATCGAGATAATGAACGCCCGTTTCCAAACAAGCATCCATAATGGTCAAATCTTGATACGGCAAAGCCACGTGGATCACCAATTTAGGCTCAAACGAACGAATCAGTTCTACCAATTGTGGTACGTTCTCAGCGTCAACTGCTGCCGTCTGAATATTCTGGTAACCTACGTCTTGGCGAACTGCCGCAGCAATATCATCACACTTGGCTTTAGTCCGGCTAGCCAGCATAATCTCACTAAATATTTCCGGGTGCATCGCACATTTGTAAGTCACCACCCGACCTACACCACCGGCACCAATAATGAGTACTTTTGACATAATTTTTAGGCAATTTTTTGAGATGAATCTAAGCTTCGCAAAAGTAGTATTTTTTCAAGATTTGAAATTTCTTCAAATCAACTATTTTTATGCTTCCTTATTCGATAAAAATGCGCTCAAAACAAGAAAAGATAGATCAATTCGACCCCAGCGGTGTCGGCCTGGACAATGGACATTTCATTGGCTTACCCTTTGAGGAGGAAGATGCCGCAGTAGTACTATTGCCGATTCCCTGGGATGTGACGGTATCCTACTTGGCGGGCACGAGTCGCGCCGGAACTAACATTTTGCGGGCTTCTACCCAGCTAGATTTAGAAGATCCTTATGTACATCACGCCTGGCGCATGGGACTGTTTATGCGTTTGCCGGACGAAAGCTGGCTGAAAAGAAATGATCAATTACGTCAAAAAAGCGCTGATTATATCGAACAACTTGAGCAGGTTAAAACACCGGACGCTCAGCCTGAAATGGCGGCGAATCTGGCAGAAATCAACGCCGGTTGTGCGGAGCTAAAAGCCTACGTTTACGAAACAACAAAGCGCATCCTCTCCGAGGGTCAACTCGTTGGTTTAGTAGGCGGGGAGCACAGCGTTC
>JANQQI010000115.1 GCA_028285085.1 Saprospiraceae bacterium
TTGAGAACCGGAAGGAAGAGATACCGACTCTTTGATAATGGCGGAATTCATCTTTTCACCATCACCGACGACTTCAAAGTCACCAAATTTAAAAGCGAGTACGAATTAACCATCGAAAAGCCAATTAGTGATGAAGGGCTATTTATTGAGCTCGTATTCTGTAGCCTTTTCATCATTGCTAATCAATCCAATGAAACTTTTGCGGATAATTCCAACTACGATTGATGAGAAAAACTTTCCCAACTTATATTCACTAGTTTTAAAACCTCAAACCATGAAACGACTCCCTCTACATTTCATTTGGATGCTCTCATGCTGGCTATTTGCCTGTGGCGATAGCCCATCTTCAAACACAACTACAGAAGACACAAATACTACCGAAGCCGAGACTCAATCCGATGAATCACCTAACACTTCAAGCTCTAATACAGCTCCACTAGCAAATGATGATAAACTTTACGCGTGGGTGGACAAGCTTAATATTCGAGGCGATGCCAGTACCAAAGCTAAGGTAGTCGCCAGCGTTGAAAAAACGGATGCTTTGACCTTTACCGGAAACAGCTCTCCAAAAAATGATCTCATCGTATTACGTGGTGTGGCCTACGACGCACCCTGGTATCAAGTGACCACTCCCGACGGCACGAATGGCTGGGTCTTTGGCGGTGCGGTCAAACGACAAGGAGAAACCAAGGGGAACGAACCGATCACAGATACGGTATTCGACTATCCTCACTTTGGTGCTTTCGATTTAAATAATTGGAAAAAGAAAAATACCACGGACGAAAGCGGTGGTGATGCTGAGATCAATACGAACACCTACGAAAAAGGTGGCCAAAGCTTGGCTGTTTCGCTTACCGAAGTAGGAGAATATGGTTATTCTAATCGCTATGTTTGGAAAGACACTAAAGGTAATGTCATCAAAGAACGGCAATTGGAGTTCTCGATTGATCCTTTTTTACTGACAGAAACGGTCAAAGTCTTCAACATCAGTCCAGCCAAGCAATATCAACGGTCCCAAAAATTATCCAAGCACTTTATGCAGCTCAACGCCCGCCCTATGATGGTCAACGGTGAATGGAGCACACAACCATTAGTAGAGACGCAAACACCGAAAGGTGGTACCGCCGTTCAATTACAGCACATCAGCTACGCTAATTGTAACAGCATCGATTTAGAAGATTCGGGCTGCTCCTGTAGCTTCCGTCCCGACAAAAGCAGCTATGATATAGAATTTCTTCTAGCCGATAACCAGGGAAATGTTTGTATTAACCTTGGTGGACAGCAGCTCCGTCTGAAAGGAAAGCGGACGGACAACCGAGCCATGCTCAAAAGCAGATCCTTCAGTAAACACTGGATTGTTCTGCCGGGTAAAGGCGCCATGACCTTCTTCGGCGAGACGGTCAACGACAAGAGCTACGAGCAACAAGTTGAGATGCTCGTTCAGACCTTGCTGGTGATGGATAAAATACCTAATGAGATTCCCATTAAAAATGATTCACAAGGTATGGCCATCCGCGAAGTTCGAGATCTCGCCAATGATGCAATAGCGACCGCCAAAAAGCGGCGTAAGGCAGGTGATCACGGTGCGGGTATAGAAATGCAGTGTAGTAATAATGATTACAATGTCATCTTAACGAGTCAAGCAAAAGGTAAGAATACATCCGGTGTTGACACTTTTGAAGGCAATTTAAAGGTAATTGCTAAGGACGGCTCACCGGTTGACAGTCGACAAGTTTGGGGAGATTGTGATTGCTAAATTGTCATTTGCCGCTTCCATTCAACATTATTATTGATCGAATATAAAAATGAGCGTCTCTATAAATTTGAAATTTGTAGAGGCTCTTTACTTTCTATCATTAGTTCCAACTTTGATTATTTACGAATTGCACTAGGCCGAATCCCGAACTCCTCGTAAAAAGCCGTGGAGAAATAACTTAGGGAGGTAAACCCCGTGTCGTAGGCGATTTCCGATACGGTTTGTTCCTCGGATAGTAAAAGCTGTTTCGCTTTTTGTAGGCGAATAGAGCGGATCAGAGTGGTAGGGGGTTGTCCGGTCAAGGCTTTGACTTTACGAAAAATCTGGCTCCGACTCATGCCGAGTGCCCGACTCAGTCGAGCCATATTGAACTCCGCGTCGGAAAGATGGAGCATCGTCTGATCGTAAATTTTCTGGAGCAGCGGATCTTTGATTGCCTCGCGCACATCTTCGACAGAGTCCAAGTTCTGACCATTTGCTAAAAACTGCTCCTGCATGCGCTTCTGCAAGTCGCCAAAGTTGCGCAGGCGAAGCAACAACTCCTCGGGTTCGAAGGGTTTGGTCATGTAGGCATCCGCTCCCGTTTGCAAACCACTTATTTTGGAATCAAAATCGGCTTTAGCGGTGAGCAGGATAATGGGAATATGATTCGTCCGCTCGTCGTTTTTTAAAGCCTCACAAAGTTCGTAGCCATCTTTTTGGGGCATCATCACATCACTAACCACTAAATCCGGGATTTGCTCGATGGCTTTATCAATTCCTTCCTGGCCGTCATGGGCCAATACGACGGCGTAGGATTGATCGAGACAAGCTTTGATGTACTGCTGCATATCGGGATTATCTTCAACCACCAGCACCTTGGGCAAGGTCGAATCAAATATCTCCAGCACTGGGTTTTCGGTCTCTACGGGTATTTCAGGAATATTGGGTCTTGGATCAACTACCGCACTGGCAGTAAATGGCTCGGTAATACTTTCTACGGGAGAGTTGTTGGTCACGGGTAGCTTAACGAAAAAGATAGCCCCATTCCCAACTTCGCTGCTGACAGAAATCTCGCCGTTGAGCAATTCTACTAATTCCTTGGTCAAGGATAGCCCCACACCGGTTCCCATTTTTTCGGCCTTAGCCGTTGCTTTTTTATTCTGCTTGATTAATTCTTCCACCTGATAGAAGCGATCAAAGATATGAGGTAGTTTACTGGCAGGGATACCTGCCCCAGTATCGGCTACCCGAATCGTCAGGAAAGATTGCTGATCAGTTTTTTCCTGATCCATCTGCAGATAAACATGGCCATTCTCCGGGGTAAATTTAATCGCATTAGACAAAAGATTGGACACGATTTTCATCAACTTATCCGGGTCGTAATCCATGACTAAAGACGACTGAGTCGCCAGAAAATGCAACTGAATATTTTTATTTGCGGCAAAGGTTTGATACGATTCTGCGAGATAGCGCAGATACTTAATCGCGTCGCCCTGCACGAAATTGATTTCCAGTTTGCTGGACTCCAGTTTTTTCAAATCCATGATCTGATTCACTAAATGGAGCAGATTGTTGCTATTCCGCAAGATCATTTGCCCCCCCCTTTCCGCCCATAGCTTAGGGCTTTGGACAATCTGTCGGGCCATTCCTGAGATAATCGTCAGCGGTGTCCGAAATTCGTGAGAGATATTAGTGAAAAAATGCCCTTTGGCTTCGTTCAATTCCTGCAACTGTTCCGCCTGGGCGGCAATAATTTCTTTGTCCTTTCTAATTCTTACCGTCGCTCGCTTCACGGCGGCCCGCAAGCGATAAATCCAGGTAAAGGCAATACCAACGCTCAGTAACACACACAAGGCATAAAACCAAAGTTGTTTATAAAAATGCTCTTGGGCATCGATACGAAGACTAATATAATCTTTGCCCCAATTCCCTACGCCATCTCCTCCTTTGATGAGCAATCGATGCCGGCCGGCTGGTAAATTTTTCAGCTTAAGCGTTTGTTGGTTCCCTAGATCAATCCAATCTTCATCTTCTCCGGCAAACATATAGGCGAATTTATTCTCCCGGGGCTTAAAGTAATTCGAGGTCGCGAAACTGAGATTGAGATGCCGATGAGTGGCCGGGAGAACAATGGGGCCCGCATCTTTTAAACCATAACGGCGGAGAGTGTCTCTCCCGGTATTACTATCATGATACTCAAGATTCGTTAGATAGATTTGGAGCGATCTCAGACGATCCAAATTCTCGTCAATTTTCGCAGGATCAATCACACTGACGCCATGTACGGAACCAAGATAAAGTTTTCCATCCGAGGCTTTATAATTGGAGTAGCGATTACTCTCCCGATGAGCAACACCATCCTCTTCATAAAAGTTAGTAATCAAAGTCCCATCTGCCGACACTAAAGAAATGCCGTTGTATGTGCCTAGCCAATAACGGCCTTTGTCGTCCATTGTAATATTAGCTACCGTATTATTACCAAGACCGTTTTCGCTATTCAGAATTTGCAACTCGTGTGTCTCCGGATCAAAGATGTGTAATCCTCCCAGTGGCGTACCGGCCCATATTCTCCCCTGTTTATCTTCCAGCGCACATAAAAAACGAGAGTCCAGAAAAGGGGGCTGAGCCCCAAATATTTTCATATCTCGTGTTTCCAGATTGATTTGGTAGAGACCAGCGGTAGTGGCTGCCCACAACAACCCTTTTTTGTCAATCAAAATATCGTGCACAAAGGCGGGAAATTTGAATACTTCCCCATCGATTTCAAACAATTCTGTCTTCCCAGACTTGAGATTAAAAAATCCAAGTTTACCATCTTGATATACAAAAACAATTGTCTTTCCTTCCTCCAAGAACTCAAATAAGCCCACCATGTCAACACCAATCGTGTAATGATCACAAGTATTGGTCAAACCATCATAAAGCAGTAACTCACTCCCCGTGGTATCGGAGCGAGGTTCCCCAATCCCCCAGATTTTGCCATCGTGGTTTTTGAGCAATCTAGGGTATTGAAGAAAGCATTCTGTTTTTTCCAACTCTTTATATGTTCCGGTGGAGCTATCCAAAATAAAGCGCCGATCCCCTTGGCTGGTTACGAAGATTCGATGATCGGGCAATTCGATCATTGATCGCATAGAAATCGTCGGTAAGGGGCTACGAATTGCGTTGGAGACCTTTACTTTGTGCAGAATGATACCTCTTCCGCTACAGACCAACAGTTGGCGGGTGAAATCCTTACCGATAACTTTTTGAGGGGTCGGTCCCGAGAGGTCCTGAAAAAAAGCGGAATAGTTGAAACGCTGGCCAAATCGATCTTCGAGGTAAGCCCGAAAGCGACGCTTCTTGGAACGAAATACGAAAAGTGTATTCCCCCGCTCATCTTGATTGACGATAATACTCATCTGATCCGTCGGCGTCCCCTCTACGTGTTGAATACGCTGCGCTTTTTCATTCAACTGCAACAACTGTGTTCCCTGATCACTAAATTCAATGATGAAGTATGTTTCACCAGCGATGGTTTTTATATCCTTAATTCCAAATTGGGGGTTGTACAAGTAGTCATTAGATTGTCCCCTCACGTTTGTGTTTGAAACCAAGAATTGCTCACGTTGAGCATCCATAATACTGATGCGTTCAAAGTATCCTTCTTTTCCATAGTAAAACCAAAGAAACGCTCCGTCGAAGTGGATATAGCCAGGCTTAGCATGTGCCTGCGATGAAGTGATTGCCGATTCTTGGAAAGACTTCAACAGTTTAAATTGTGCATCAGCATACACATAGCACGATAGCTCATTTTCCCGATAAAAGGTGAAGAATAATTCTTCATTCTTATTCATATAAATACTGCCAACCTTTCCTTGCTCCGGCATGGTCAATGGCGTCAGCAAATCCGTGTTAAGATCTAGTATAAAAAGTTGATTTTTCCCTTCATTTTCGGTCAGTCCTATCATTTGATGTCCATCCACCATCCCTATAATCCGCACTTGATAATTGAGCCCTGCGAAAGGTTTTTGGACCGGCCGAAATTCATAGCCATCAAATTGGAATAAATGCAGGTTGATCTGACTCGTCGAGCCGCAAGTACTTAACCATAGCTTTCCATTATCGTCGTAATAAGCATCCTCTATACACATAGAAGGATATGACTTATAGTCGCTAAAATCCTCGGAGTAGGAAGGGATCACCTTGGGATAATTCCGCGCAGATTGTGCTTGCAATTGGGCATCGCAAAATAAATATAAAAGGCAAGAGAATATAAATACAAAGCGCATCTTCGGGGTTCAAAATCCTATTTAAAGATAAGGAAATTGTTTATTCATCATACTAAAAAATGCTCCCGAAAACATTTTCGGGAGCAGCCTAATAAGTGTTCATCTCTCTGTCTGAGTTAGTAACATTTTGCTATGATCATCAGATTATCTTAAAAATGATTGCGGGTGCTCCAATTACCATATGTCTCGTAATCAGAGCACACCACAATTTGGAAGAATAAGGACTAATTCACTAACATCAGATGTTGATTCAGTTTTATATACTAATGGATTAGTGATATTGTAGTAGATAGTTATCACTTTTATTTGGTTCGCTATCGTCGAACACAGTCACCTTTTTTATAAGTAAAAAATGCGCGCAGTGCTTGTACTACGCGCATAACTTCTATGCAAAATTACTACGAAAATACAGCTTAGTGTTTTCTTTCTTGAGCGTAAGTTCAAATCTCACTTTGGGTAGAGACACTATTATTCATGGTCTTCTTTTAATCATTTTCAATACTCAATTTTTCGGCTTTGATTTGGTAAATACCTGGTAAACTAATCATAGTGTGAGGATGCGCCTCAAAGGCTTTCAACTCCGCCAACAAAGCATGCGCTTCATCGGTTGTCGCCAATTGTTGATCTTCAATTCGATACATAATGCTTTCGAAGACGAGAGATGGCATTCGCTTATATCTCGGATGTAAAAAAGTCGGTGATCGAAACTGCGACTTAGGCGGATTGAATCCGGCCGCTTGTAAATCCGCCTCCACCCGTTGGTAAAATCCACGCGAAGTGAATTGGGGATCAGCGGTCACCGCTTTGAATAAATCCTTGAATTGCTCGAAAGCAAAAGAATGGGGAAAACAGTTAAGGTTTCCCAAATCAAGATCTTCAACTAAAAGAATGGCCTTCGGTTTCAAAATCCGCTGCAAGCCGCGCAGGCGTTTCAAAGGATTTTTGAAATACGAAAACAGCATGGGACTATAAATGAAATCAAATTTATTTTCGTTGGCTTCAATGTTTAAATCATCCGAGTGCCATTCTAATAGTTCAGCATCAGAATCTAACTGCTGCTGTATGGCGGTCTTAATCTTCTGGTTCCCACCGTTGAAAATCAAACCACGGGTCGCTTTTGGGGGAATCGCCTGAGCAAGGAAAGCCAACGAAGTGTGCTGCATCAATTGCAATAGCTCCGTTTGGATTTCTTTTTTTGCCGCCCTGCCCAGTAGTGGATTAAGTTTCGATTCCATGTTCTGTGTTTAATTTGCTCTACTCATCTCGTTGATGTATTATGACAACAAATGTAGACTAAGCCAAGTGAAAACACTTGCACTGAGGTATCGCAGATTATCAGAAGCGTTGCAGATATATAATAAGGCTTTAGATTATGTTGCACATCTTTTCCAAAAATACACCTAACCACATGAATTACAGCACCTTGCGTGTCTCACCCCACTAATCATTTGTTCTTCCCCGCCGCAATGCTTACGAATACTCATTCTTCCACTACGAATTTTCGATCGGCAGGGTATCCTATCGGCATTTCCCTCATCTTGCTGGTGTAATCAAAACATTTGGAAAATGAAGTATCTAATTTTTGTTCTGTTGTTCTCCTTGGGACTCATCCATACGGCACAAGCTGATCCTTCGGACACACTCGAATTTACCGTTATTGCTCCTTCGGGATTATCCCTGCGATCGGCTCCTTCTCTGGATGCCAAACGTCTCAGCATTGTTCCCTTCGGCACCTCAGTTGAAACTATTGGCGAATGGCACGAGGTATTTGACGAAGATTTAGTTGAAATCATCGATCAGCGCCAAGGCTATTGGATTGAGACCCACTATCAGGGACAGATGGGCTACCTTTTCTCGGGTTATTTGAAATTTGGACCGCTTTATCTTCCATCAGTAGATGGCATCAATCGTGATTTTCGGATAACGATCCCCGGCGAACGCTGTGAGTCGATCAACTACGATCCAGCCTTAAATTGGTATGGCATGTATCACGATCCAAGCAGTGGAACGATTAAAGTAAAAACCGTCAAACTACAAATCCAAACAGGCCAGCATACCATCGAAGATCTCGATATGGCTTATGCTGAAATTGGAGACTTCCTCGACGTTAAAGCCGAAGAAAAAGATAGCTTTTTGCTTTTCTTTGGCACTCGTACGCCAATCAATCCGAACAGGATTGCCCATCAGCAAGACTATTTCAATAGTCATCACATTAATCACTGGGATCAAAAGGGTAAGTTTATCTATCCCTACGAGCATCTTCCGCTTTATGCGTCCGAAACATTACCCTATTACTTAGCCAGTGAAGAGGAAGTTATCGTTGGGGATAATGCACACGGAGATGAGCCAATTATTGATCGTCGCTATCACATCTACTTAACCAATCAACCCAATCAGCGAGGCGGAAAAAATGATCCAGCCGTTTATTTAACCAAAGAACTTGGACTGGAACACTCTTACGCTCACTTCTATTATTCCGGGCCGCGCTTGCTTTGGAAAGGAGATATTAATCTGGATGGCTTCCCCGATGTTATTTTCTACACGCCTTACATGAGTGAAGGCTGCGGAGGGTCCATTGGCTATCAATTATTGATTTCGGAGAAAGTGGGAGAGAAATTTATATTGAAAAAAGTCGCTGCGGAATATATTGGTGCTTGTTATGGTTGTTGATCTTTAAATTCGGGAAAACGGAGGGAATAGGGATACAAAAATATTTAGATGGATAAATACAGATATTTTATATCTTTTTTGAATTCCGTCGAACTACTTAGACAAAAAACATCTATTTTCCCCTCATGAAGTCTAGGGATTCCACCTGCGATCAAAACAGTTTTCGGAAATTGTACGAACAGCACGCTGATGCAATTCGCAACTTTATTTTTTACAAGTCTGGGAATACTGCATTTGCGGAAGATACGGTGCAGGAATCCTACTTGCGATTGTGGAAAAAATGCGCCAGCGTCCCTTTCGAAAAAGCCAAGAGTTTTTTGTTTACCGTAGCGAATCACCTTTTCCTGGATCGGTTGAAACATCAAAAAGTCCAGCTTAAGTTTGCGGCACAGCAGCCGGCTGATTCAACAAATGAATCGCCGGAATTTCTCCTGGAAGAACAGGAATTCAAGCAAAAACTGGAAAAAGTAATCAGTGCCTTGCCGGAACAGCAGCGGGTAGTGTTTTTAATGAACCGGATCGACAAAATGAAGTATAAGGACATTGCCGCTGCTTTGGGGATTAGTCAAAAGGCAGTGGAAAAAAGAATGCACAAGGCCCTGCTAATTCTCCGCGAACAAATCGGAAATATTTGATGGGCAGTAGGGTATTTTTCTGGACTGTCGTTATAAGATTGTAATTGCTTCTATTTCCCAATAGGGTTTGAATATGAAAAATAAATTCTCAGATGACACATTCCTGGCCCGATGGCTAAGCGGCGACCTCAGCGCCGAGGAGTTGGCGGCGTTTGAGGCTGACGAAGATTTTGAAACCTACAAAAAGATCGCCTTAGCTTCCGCTCAACTCAAAACTCCGGCCTGGGATAAGCAGAAAAACTGGGCGGCCTTAAGTGAGCAGCTTGGCTCGGCGCCAACCGCCGAGCAACCAGCCAAGGTACGCCGCCTCGGTGGGTGGTGGCGATACGCTGCGGCAGCCTGTGCGCTACTCATCGCTGGCTACTTCATTTTCTTTAACAAAGATAGCCTGCAAAGCTACAGCACCCCTATGGCCAGCCAGGAAACGATTGAGCTGCCTGATGGATCTACCGTCCAGCTGAACGCCGACTCTAAACTAAGTTTTGATCAAACCGACTTTCTGGAAGAGCGAACGCTCAATTTACAAGGTGAAGCTTTTTTCAGTGTCGTTAAAGGCTCCCCTTTCACGGTCCAAACCAAAAACGGTGATGTTCGGGTGCTGGGTACCAGTTTCAATGTCCGGGCCCGGAATCAACGGATGAATTTGACCTGCTACACGGGCAAAGTAGGCCTGAGTTTTGATACATCAGGAGATATGATCATCTTAACACCCGGCGATCAGGTGATTGCCGAAAATCGGCGAATACTGGAAAAGCGCCGCCTGGAAAACGAAGATAATCCCGCTTGGATGCAAGGGCAATCCCGCTTCGTACAGGTCGATTTCGTGGACGTCATTCAAGAATTAGAACGACAATTTGACGTTGAAATCAGCTATCCATCCTCCTTGAATCAATTGCCGAAATACAGCGGCGGATTCCCGCATCAGAATCTGGAAACGGCTTTAAACATTGTGTTTTCCCCCACGGACTATGAATACAAAATCAATGGCCGGAAAGTAATTATCACGAAATAAGCCGTAAATTGAGATGAGCGCTTGTTCGGAAAGCTAAATGTGGTTTCCAACCTCAAAAAGGCAATACGAACAAGCCCAGAATCGTATTAGATGACATCTATGCATAGAGGACTGCTCATATTTCTTGCTCTTTTCTTATCCCTCGCACTTCACAGCCAAAATACAATAAGTGGGGATTTTCGTAGCGCACCGCTACTGAATGTGATTTCCCAATTAGAAACAGAATATCAAGTTGTTTTTTCTTATACCGATGATCTGCCCACCGAGCAGAAAATCACGGCAGTTTTTCAAAAGCAAAAGCTGTCAGATGCCTTGGCTATATTGCTAAAAGGCACCAATATAGCATTCGAGCTGGTCGATGAGCGCTACATTGTATTGAAGCTCATTGATCCAAAAGGCATTTCGCTTTGTGGGCAGGTGATCTCAGAGGATGGCACGCCCTTGCCCTTTGCCAATGTCCTGGCGTTGTCCTCTTTGCGAGGTACCACCACCGACGAAAACGGTCGATTTCAATGGCAAGATAATTTAGCAACGACAGACTCTATCGAAATCAGCTATATCGGATTCGAAGCGCAAAGGACAACAGCAGCGGAGTTAAAAACTTGTCCCAATATCTCTTTAAAAGTCAAATCATTTTCCTTTTCAGAAGTGGTGATCAAGGAATATATCACCTCGGGTATTGAGCAATCGGATGAACTGGATCACGTGGTACTCCATCCTAGTAAGATTGGTGTTGTTCCGG
Organism: Saprospiraceae bacterium; assembly: GCA_028285085.1. Taxonomy (GTDB): domain Bacteria; phylum Bacteroidota; class Bacteroidia; order Chitinophagales; family Saprospiraceae; genus JAHDHW01. The sequence goes on from JANQQI010000115.1 coordinate 11,069, forward strand.
GGCTCACCGAAGCAGATGTCCTTCAAATGGTACAAATCCTGCCCGGTGTACAGAGCGTTGATGAATCGGCCACCGGGCTGCACATTCGAGGCGGTACCCCGGATCAAAATCTCATCCTATGGGACAATATCCCCGTTTACAATAGTGGTCATTTTTTCGGGATGCTTTCCGCTTTTAATCCATATATCGTGGAAGAGGTCAAGGTCTATCGCAGCGGATTTGATGCCTCCTACGGTGGTCGGGTATCCGGGGTTATCGATATCAGCAGTGTTCGTGCTATTCCCAAAACGACCGAGGTAAACGTTGGACTCAATTTCACACATGCCGATATTTCAGTGGTCGCGCCTTTGTTGAAGCAGAAATCAGCGCTCGTCTTTTCTGCTCGCAGAGCGTACACCGATATCGTTCAAAGCCCAACTTATAAACGCTTATCACAACGGGTTTTTCAAAAAGGAAAAATAGAAGAAACCCAAGGGGCAATCGACGATGAAGAAGACATTGACTCGCAGTTGAATCTAAACTTTAGCGACCTCAACGCTAAGTGGCTTTGGCAACCAAGTGACCAAGATGAAATCGCCTTAAGTGTTTTCCGGTTTTACGATCAACTGGATTTTAAAGTAGATAATTTTGACGATGAGTTTAGCACAACGGATAAGATCAATTTAAACCATCAGGGTGGCAGTGCGAGTTGGCAAAGACAATGGTCTGAACCATTCTCTACACAGCTGGTTGGCACCTACGCTAAAGTCGAAAACGATATTCGGTTAACATTACAGGAAATCGATGAGGAAACGGGAGCGGATGATCTAACGGGCTTTACGCTAGAGTCAAGACAGCTCAACGATATTGACGATTTCACGATCCGCTTTGACAACGACTGGCGCCCAAGTGATCGATTCCAATTCAAGGCCGGCTATCAAATGACGCGTTTGAAAGTCAAGCGCCATGCATTCTGGAATGAGGAAGGCAGCGAAGAGATTGTGAACCAAAATACGTTTCACACCGGGCATTTCACCTTGATCAGCCATCTCAATCAGCAATTTCGGATCAATACCGGTTGGCGCTGGACTTACAGTGAGCTATATCGAATCAAACATTTTACCGAGCCGCGCTTGTCCATTTATTACTTGCCCCACCGACAGTGGCAATTTAAAATATCCGCCGGCCGCTATTCTCAGTTTATTAATCAGACCATCCAGCTCAATGATTTAGGTTTGAATCAAGAGGTTTGGATCATGTCCAATGAAGAAGAAGACATTCCCATTACTAAAAATGATCACTATTCGGCGGGTTTATTGTTCCATTCTGGCTCCTTTCAACTCGAAGTTGAAGGTTACTACAAACGACTTTTAGGATTGACTACGCTCTCTCCGGTGTTCATCGATAATCTTCGCCAAGATGACGAATCACTGGGGCGGGGCAAAGCCTGGGGGCTTGATTTACTCGTTAAAAAACGCTGGCACTTTTACGAAACCTGGCTGTCCTACTCCTACAGTCGCGTGCTTTACACCTTTGATATTTATAATAACGAAACTCCATTTGCGGCCCCGCACGATCGGCCTCACAGCCTGACTTCTATGCACCAGTTTAAGGTAAAAAATTGGAATTTCTCCCTAAGCTGGAAACTCGCTTCGGGCAAAGTCTTCACCGAAGCTATCGATATCCTTGTGGATGAGGAAGAGGCTTTTCCAATTTATAATTTTGAAGAAACCAACAATCAGCGGCTGCCATTATTCCATCGCCTGGACGCTTCCATTCTTTATCGTTTCACAACTAAACGCGGCCGCCTCGGTGGTCTGTTTGGCATCTCTGTACTCAATCTGTACAATCGTAACAACATTCTCAGTCGGGAATATCTTGTCTTCTATGAAGATGAAATAGAAGAATTTGTTCTCGAACAATTGGATCGTCCTATGCTTGGCTTCACGCCTAATCTTGTCCTTCGGCTACAGTGGAAATAGCCATTTCAACTTTTTTTAAAAAATTCTCCTCTTCTCGGTAGGGTAAATCTCCCCTTCGTCTTTTCATAGTAAAATGCGACGCTGCACGGCGTCTCCTCTTTCATTAAAGCCAACGATCTATAAGTATAAGTTTACAACGAACGATCTCAAGAATTACTAGACAACCTAATTGAACTTGTATGAATAGTCGAAAGCCATATTTGATTTCTGCGGTGGCCTTGCTGGTGTTACCATTCCTGATTGCGGCCGGAAAATTTAGCCAAAAAGCTACTACGCCCACTGATCTTTTACCTCGAGAAGTATTCGAGGTGATTTTCGAATTTGACCTGTCAAATCTCTCCAAGCAAGCATTTGTAAAAGCGTACCTGCCGGTTTCCAGTTCCCGCCAAACGATCAGGCAATGTACCCTCGCAGGGGATAGCCTGTCCTTTACTACCAACAGTACAGAAAACGGAAAAAGGGGGCGCTGGGAAACCACTGATCAGCTAGATGCCATTTTTAATTACCAATTTGAAATCGAAGGTAAAGCGATCCGCTACTCGATTCCGCCGCAGGCTGTATTGACCACCACCTGGCCGGATACCGTTGCGCCTTTTTTGCAAAGCACCGCTAACATTCAGTCGGAACACCCGATGATTGACTCCTTGGCTCAGGTGCTGAAGTCACCACATCTATTGGCTACGGTCCGCGCAAATTTTGATTTTGTGAGTCGCATCACGAATTCTGATACCGGGGTGCTCACCGATGCCGTCACCGCGCTGCGGCGCTACCGAGCATCGTGCAATGGCAAAAGCCGATTGTTTGTGGCGTTGTGCCGTGCGCAGGGTATCCCCGCCCGAGTAGCGGGTGGTATCATTCTGGAGAATGCGCGCAAGCGGACTTCCCACTTGTGGGCCGAGATGTATTACGAAGGGCACTGGATTCCTTTCGATATTCTGAATCACCACTTTGCGGCCTTACCAGCGAATTATCTGGAATTGTACAAGGGTGATAGTTTCCTCATCACTCATTCGAAAGATATCGGTTTTGACTACCAATTTAATATTCAAAAAAAGTATCGCAGTTTCGAAAGCGTTGCCGCCTCCGGCTTCCAACTGTGGCCGTTATTAAGCGATTCGACCATGTCTCTGCTTTGGTTAAGTGGTATTATCCTACTCCCTTTGGCAGCATTAGTGATCGCCATTTTTAAAAATGTAATTGGGTTAAAAACCTTTGGCATTTTTCTGCCCGTCTTGATTGGATTATCCCTGAGCAAACTCGATCTAAGCACCGGGATGATGATTTTCGGCATCGTCATCATGATCGTCAGCCTGTTGCACTTAGTATTAGAAAAATGGGGTTTGCTGCACATCCCCAAGGTCGTGATCATGCTGACTTGCGTGGTGATTACTTTGCTAGGCCTTGG
>JANQQI010000023.1 GCA_028285085.1 Saprospiraceae bacterium
GAATGACTTCCGCTGGAAATTCTGTTTTTGCTATGATTTCTGGAGCTTGCTGCTCTTCTTTTGGTGAAACGTATTCGTTACAGTTAAGACCCAGCAGCAACATGGTGGTCATTACAATCAAGATCAACGGAATATCTGCTAAATCTTTTTTCACTTTATTGGTTTGATCAATAATCTGGTAACGGAAAGCTTATGCATCCTTCCGCGCGATGTAGAAGCCGTAGCTAAAATAATCTTTATACTCATGATATAGAGCAATTTCTTCCTCGTGGAGTCGCACGATTTCTTTGGCCATTTCTGTCCCTTGCTGCCTTTCTAAAAAAGGGATAAACTGTGTCGCCAGCGGTTTATAATAATTTTCGATCCAGCTATCTTGCGCCAGATAAAAATAGCCGGTGAGTGTATAGCCATTGTCCTCCAGTAATTTGATTTTATTAGACGCCTTATCAATTTCGGGATATTCGCGATTCCAGAAATCATTGATTTCCTGTGGACGCGTTGTGGAAATCCAGGTCGCTTCGCTCACGCTCAGATAGCCGCCCGGCTTCAAATAGGGCTTCCATTTTTTGATGCCTGCTTCAAAACCGAGATTGTAAATCGCGCCTTCCGACCAGATGATGTCCAGCGATTCGTGATCAAATGGCAGATCATCCATTGATTTTTCTAGGGTCTGAATTTTATCACTTAGTCCAAGTGTTTTCACGCGTCGATCTAATGCCTCCAAAAAGGCCGATGATAAGTCGATAGCAGTGATCTGGGCACGACAATTCTGGGCCAGGGTGATGGTTTGGTCACCGGCGCCACAGCCGAGATCTGCGATTTGGAGAACTTGATCTGTGGGTAAGTCGATTAATTCCAATGCTTTGAGCGTTTCCTCAGTACTACCGGGGCCTTGTCGGGGCGAATACCGATGGAGGTCGATCATTAGGTCTAATTCGGTCATGTCGTTGTTTAATTTATTGGCATTTATCTTTTGTGTATCATACATGCTAAGTCATCCAAAAATAGCAAAAAGCCAGATCAGAGAAGTGATCTGAGTGATTAGTCTTATCGGGGCCAAATTACGATGGTCAGGAGAACCATAAAATGATTATTCTCAGTGAGGTGAAGATGATTTTCTATTTCTTTATTAAAAAATCAGAGAATGGATCGTATGAAGTGAAGTGCTTTCTGGAGGAGGGGGTATGATAATTAATGATTGATCTTTTAATAGCGTCAGGAGTTGAAGTTGCAAACTTCAACTAACATAATTACTACATTATTTAATCTTATGGGCAAAGATGTATAACTTCTAAATTATGGCAGTTTTATGATTGTCTCTGGATCTATTCGTTCGCCGTTTTTTTTGATTTCGAGACCAATACAATTAACTACGGTTAGACCTTGATTACTTGAAGTGCCAATGATTTCTCCTTTTTTCACAGATTGTCCAATTTTAACTTTAGTGTCTTTAAGATGATAATAAATGGCTTGAATATTATTACCATGATCTATGATAACGAAGTGGCTTCGGTGTGTTGTAGAGTCAACTCTGATTACTTCACCAGACTGAATTGAAATTGCTGGCGCATTCTCTTTGACTTCGATACTAATACCAGGGTAAGATCTTACCTTTGCGTGAATTATTAATGTTAATCGGGTTGGTTTAGGCTTTCCAAATTTACGTTTAACCTGAATAAAATCTTCTTCAAGATAAGGAAGCCCGAAGTCAGTCTGAGTTTGATGGGTAGATACAATGAGTAAAAGAAAAATAAGCAGTTTCATATTTATATATCTTTCTTCATCTTCAATTGTTATCACTTTTCACTAAGTACTTGGTATTACCATTTCATTTATGTTCTAAAATTCAAAATATTATCTCGTCCACTTTTTTCCTTACCCAACTCGCCCTCTCCACTTCCACCACGCTACCGCTAAGCCCGCTAGCGTTAAGATGACCATCGCTAGTAAAGACATACTCACCACCCAGCTATCAGCGCTACCGATTGCCTGATTTTTGGAATAAATACCGTAGAAAGCCCAGATGAGAACGGCGGTAAACCAGATATCTTGATTCAAATAGAGAACGAGCAGAGTACCGCCAATGCCCAAACCAATCAAAGCGGTGGTCCATTGCTCCTCGGGGAAGCCCAGGAAGCTAACGCTCAAATCCATGAATAAGACATTGAGGTTGGCGAGGGCGGCGATACATACCCAGCCGAAATAAACACTGAACGGCAGGGTGTAGACCCAGCGGGCACTCCCCAGCGTAGCGAGGCGGTAATAGAGCCGCATCAGCAGCAGCCATAAAATGAAGATGGATACAAATGACCACGCGATGTGTAACGACTGCCAAGTCACGAGCCAGGCAACATTAAACAGGCAAGTGAGCAAGAATAAAGGCCCAATGGCCGCTACTTCGGGAGGAATACCACGGCTGCGGCGCCAGGCTTGGGTTTGGGCGAAGATGAATACGCCCAACAGAATGTAGATAACCGACCAAATCTTGAAAGCAAAGTCGGCCGGGGTGAGCAGGTTGGGGAATAAATCGGAGACATCTCCGGGAGATTTACCAAAAAAAGGAAGCTGTATAGCCAAGAAATTAATGATTACCAGAGCGACGTAGAACAACAAATTGAGGAGTGGTAATCTTGCGAGCATATTACAGATTTTTGGCACATTTTCGTACTTGGTAAGTTACCAAAACACGCTTGGGAATTTGTAATAAATGAACACTTAATTTCAACTAATGTTGACACGCTTTGCAGGTCTTTCAGCGTCCTGCTTACCTTAATTCTGCAAAGTTGGTTTGGCGATTCGTCAAAGTATGGATTCTCTCCGCGTCTTGTTGATTGATCACATACTCTAAGTCTTTAAGTGCCATTTGGTTGTTTTTAAAATAAGAATGGTTGACCATCTTAAGGCGGCGGCCAGCTTGGGAATAAGTGACGTCAATAATTTCCAGATTGGGATGGTCTTGCCAGCGTTCTAAATGTTCGTGGGCGTTGAGTCCAAGCCGATCTCTTTGATGCCTCACCTTGGACATTGAAAGCAGCCAATCATTTTGGTGCACGTAAATAACGATTTTGGGTACTTCGTAGAGATGAACCATGTTGTTTTCGAATACGTCGATATCTAAATCTGCTGCGGCCAGGATCACGCCTTGGTACCGCAGCTGCTCTGAGGACCCCATTTTTACGGTTCCTTCGAAAATGCGATGTCCCATGGAATGGCAGAGGACAAAATTATGGCATTGATTGGTACCGACGAAGGTGTTAATCAACGGGCTAATTAATGCACCTTGTGCAATGGATAAGTCCCAGGCTTTTTTATAGAAAAGATGATCGGCGTGCCAGACCACTGATATGATTTTGTCGATCCCGCTGATCGTGCTGAGTTTCTTGAGCGAGTGTTGGTGGGCATTTTTGGCGCCTCCCCACAGGGCATGGATGAAGACCAAAACCGTTTCATCACTTTGCGTTGGAATATAACTGCTGAGTTGATGTTCCGCTAATTGCTCTCTTGGAAAAGACACCATAGCTTGCCTGTGGTAGTTGCTGCCAGTGTTTTTGCCGATTTCAATTTCCTTTTGCTTTAGTTCAAGATAATAGAAGGTCATTAGAGGGGATTTGGACGATGTTTTTTAAGTCGAAAACGGATTGTTCTATTAAAAGAAACGACAATCAGTTGCGATTAAATATCGTCAAATTCATCTTAACAAACAACCTCCAAGTTTTTGATCCTATCAAAACACCAAAGCGGATATCTGCTGATTTAAAAAATGAATGCGATATCCGCTTTGAGAATTAGAGCTAAGATGGGCTTATTCTTGCAAAATGCCTTGTAACACGTCGTAGTAGCGTTCGGCGATAAAGCGGGCCCCTGCTTCATTGTAATGGACATCATCGGCGAGTAAATCATCGCTGAATCCGGTAAACATATCAATGGCGTAAATCTTAGAGGTGGAGTTGCTCTGCTCGTCGGCAATATCAACCACTTCCTGTTGTAATTTTTCGAAGAAATTGGTTTGCTCTTCCGTCATCCAATTCGAACGTCCCGGCGCCAATCGCTCGATGAGGATGGTAATGTCGGGATTGGCTTCCTGTAGAAGATCAATGACAGCATTGATGTTTTGCACGGTTTGATTGTAATCTGAGCCCGTTAGAGCATCATTGCCACCGGGCGAACTAAACAGCACAATATCCGGCTTTCCAGCATTCTCCAGCCACTCATCCAAGCCTGCCAAGATTTGACCGGAGGTCCAGCCACCGCGTCCCTCGTGGTCGGGGTCAAATTCAGTATCTGCTCGCTCGGGGTACTCTGCTTCGTCGGTCTTGGTGCCGATGTAATCAAAATCCCACTCGCCATCCAAGAGTAGTTTCCATAGTTCATATCTAAAACTTTCGAATTCCGGGCGATCCCCTTCTACTCTCGAAGCGCCTAGGGGCATGATTTTATTACTGGAGGTACTCGGTGGTTTGGCCGTAGTGCCGCTCTCATCATCTTCACAGGCGACGAAGGTCAGGCCTATCAAGGTAATGAAGAAAAGTAATTTAAATGCGTTGCCAAATTGATTGTCTTTCAGTGATACTGTAGTCATTGGTCAATATTTTTGTTATCGGCAAATAAACTGGGATTGTGCATAAATATTGGCTTTGGGGCAGAGGTGATTGTTCGGAATTATCAATTTTCTGATAAATCAGGACGGATTTATGCGTTTGCGGTAGGCACCCGGTGTGGTTTGCGTCACTTTTTTAAAGGCCGCATAGAATACACTCTTGGTCTTAAAGCCTGCTTCCTGCCCAATGGCTTCGATGGAATAGAGATCGAACCGTTGGTCGTGAAACATCTCAATCGTCTGCTGTACCCGGAAGCTGTTCACATAATCGTTGAAGTTGGTTTGTCGGATACTGCTAAGTAGTTCGCTCAAATAGCCTTCACTGATGGCCAATCGATCCGCGATCAGGGGACGGCTAAGATGAGGCTGGCGATACAGTTGCTCCTTTGTCATCAGCGTATCGAGTTTTTTGATTTTTTCAATCGCCTTTTGAGAAGGAGGATGGCCTTTCTTAGGCCTAGCAGTTTGTGTCTCCTCATTTACGCTCATCGATCTTTGAGAACCGTTTTCACTAGCTAATTGGAGCTCTTGAATTTGTCTCCTCTGCTCGGCGATATTCAGATAATGCACCCCTCGATAGGTAATGACTACGAGGAATCCTGCCAGAATGATCAATAAATAATGCCAGAGTGGAAGTTGTAAAATCTTTGCGATCGGCTCGCTGATCACTAGGGCTAACATGAAGAGTAAGAGAAATAAACTATTGCGTTCCAACCATCGCTTTTCGGCTTGATACAGATCTGCCACTTTGATTTTGGTGTACGCAAAGCCGATTAATGCAATGGCATATAGTAAAAATAGAAAGTACTTGGCCTCTATTAGCACACCGAGGCGAACTTCATTTTGGCTAGCCAGCCACCAGTAGACGTCAATGTCAAAAAAGAAATCGATACACTGGAATGCGCTAAAAATAATGCAAGGGAACAAAAGGAGCCAAACACTTCGCTGGTTGCCTAAGGGATGTTTGATCGCCTTCAGGACGTAAATAAGGAAAGCGAAAGGCAAGAGGAAGTCCCAGGCAATTAACTCGGTTATTCCATTGGCCGGCATAAATGCTTCGAAAAAAGCATTGGTGAGCAGAAGGTTAAGCGAGATAATGGTCACCGCAAAGTACAGATGAACATCGCTGCGGAAGGACTTTGAACTCAATAGAAGTACCACCAGAAAAAAACTGAGGGCAATGCCAAGTAAGACGAGCGTATCAGAAGCAGCAAAATTCATTTCAAGCGTCATTTCGCCCAATAGAATGGTCGCCAGACTAGCTTGGATCTTGGCTAGACCTGCCAGTTCTCCGCGAAACATTCTGGGGTATTAAGATATAGAGGACGCTAATTTGATAAAAAAATCATTACGTACCGGTATTCGCCAATAGGTTTCCGAGCCAACCAAGGGTATTAATGCCCTTGAAGCACAAAAATTATCCGCAAATAATGTGTTACTAAGACTTAGGATTCCTCTACCGCATCCTTGAAGATCGCTTCACCTTTAGTCAGCCACGAGACGCCAAAGGCGACAAGCGCTGCAGACTCCAGATAAAACACAGGCTTGTAGTTTTTTAAATTCGGGAATCCATCATCTAGGAATAAAAAGTAAATAGCGATGCTGAGGATACATCCGAACATGATAATCCCACAAGTAATGTAGACGATGTTTCTTTTCTTTTTTTGCTTGCCGATTTGCTGTTTATCACTCTTGGTAAATAGAAAAATTGAAATATAAGTCAGCGTTAAAAAGAAGAGTGCCGCAAAAATCAGGTGTAACTTACTGATCAGCGGATTGGTGGTGCTTGAAGGAAAACTACAACCCGCAAATGCGGATTTAATATCTTCCGATGGTAAATCTGTTAATAGCGTAGTGGCCTGAGTTGGGCACAACGCAATACCAATCGCAAAAATGGCGGCTAATTTACAAGCAATACGATCTTTTTTATCGTAGCCTTCATAGGTGAACAGGAAAATCCCCAGTGTAAAAACGATGGCTACAAATATATCTCGCATCACCGTATGGTAGTAGCTGCTAATGGAGTGCTGCACTTCGTTGCAATTGATGAGAATAAATGATCCAATGACTAAGACCACCGGAAAAATAATACCTAATATGCCGATGGATTTTCGTAAGGTCAGGTACGAAATGACCAGACTATTGTTGGTGTGATTAGTATGTTGTGTAGTCATTTTATGAATTTTTCTATCAATGATGAATTGGGGACATTAAGGATTGTAAGATTTTATGGTACGGGTTTACATTATTTATCACGATAATTATGTTTTTGTTATTTGAATAGCACAAATAATTTTATAATGCCTTAAGGGAAAAGTATTTGTTAAGTTATGGTGCTGGTATGCTAAGTGTTTTGTATAACAGGGGTTTTGCGAAACAAAAGAATATTACTATATTTAGTCTACATCACTTTACACGAAAAACCAATGGAAACCATTTTCCTCTTCTCCGTTGAAACGGCTATCGACTCTGTTTTACCAATCGTCATCCTCGTTTTTGCATTGTCTATGATCAGCGAACGCTTTTCCAACTTTACGAAACTTTGGTTGCCGGCCCTCTTTCGATCCATTTCAGCTATAGAAGGGACGAAACGAGCAAAAGGAAGTAATAAGGTAGGAATCGCATTAATGCAATTGGACAACAAACAAGTAGATAAAAATCTTGAAGCTGTTCGATTGCGTTGGATCCTAGCAATTAGTGTTTTTTGGGGCATTATCATTGCGGTTGCCTTTCGCAAAGAAATTTGGAATATACTCAACGGGTCACCTTTGTCTGGTATGTTTTTATCGAGCGGTGCTACCAAAATGAAGACTTGGGAATGCCTAAATTCTTTTACTCAATGTTGGATAGTTATTGGCTTTGGTGTCTTATTTAGCTTTGGCTCAAAATTCTGGCACGACCTTCTGGATTTATTGTTATTTACTAAAAATGTCAGGCGTAGAGTAGACGATATTGATCCTTCTGCCTTTTCTTCTGCGGATGAAATAAGGCAATATCTATTAACCACAAACTCGGTTTTACTAGAGAATGCTTTGGAGGAAAATCGGGCGTTATTGAAAAGCCAAGCCAATCATATCAAGTTTATTAAAACCGGCCATAAAGTTATTAACGGAATCACCCGACATTATATATCTATATATTTAGAAGGACCAGATCCTGGTACCTTTCCCAAATTCGTCTTTGCTGCAGGAAGTAAAACTCCGATTGAGGTGAATGTTATCCCAGATTTGGGCCAGATTAAACCCCACGTTAGTTTGGGAGATGCCATGGATGTTTTGGGGAATGGGGTAGATTCGCAAGGGACAGTTTGTTGTAAAGTGGTTAGGAGTAATATGCCAGATGGGATCAATTATTATATTTTGACCTGTAGCCATGTGATTACTCAGAAAGAAGTACGATCTCTGAACTCCGGTGAACAGGTTGAAATTGGGATAGATGGAACCACAAACGATTTTACGGTGGTACAAGGTTATTTGAAAAATAATTTTGATTACTGTCTAGTCAGCCCTCCCGAAGATTATGATGACGATCAGGCCACTAATAACAGGATTTTGGATGGTATTCGGAGTGTCAACGCGAGTGACGAAGACCGCCTTACTCTGAAAGCTTTTCTGCCTAGCTTTTCTAATGGATCCTTGGATAATTCAACTCTTAAAACAGCTACCTTACGCAAAGTACGTCCTGATCAACCACTCATCGTAAAATACAAGAACGAGGAATTAAAATTTGATAAATTATACGCTATTTCTGAGCCTGAAGCAGAACTGCCGGTGACCAAAGAAGGCGATTCAGGAGCTCTGTTTTACGATGAGAACGGAAAAGCGGTAGGAATGGTCATTGGGAGCGATAACAAATTTACCTATCTAATGAGCATCGTGGATATTACGAATAATTTGGATTGCGATATAATAATGACTTAATAATACCCTGTTTATGAAAAACCAACTCTCCCTTATTCTACTTTTTTTTTTGATTAATGCTTCAACTACGATTGCCCAATCTGATGTTGTTTATAATTTATCCAGACCAGATCTTCCACCAACTATAAATCTCGTGGGAAATTTACCTACTCGTTTTTCTGTTGAATTGAGAAATCGTGGCCAGGACTGTGTGTTTATGATTAGTAACGAAGCTTTTAGCTGTCCAAATTCGGATAGCCTGGTATTTGTCAATAATAAAATTGAAGGTACCCGGGCCACCTACCCATCCGGTAGTTTTATTTTTAGAATTGAAAATGAGAACGGGGACTTTACACCTCTTCATATTTCAAAGTCCGGAATAAGAGAATTTGATGGCGAATTGACTGGAACCCCGCAGGAAACTACTCGCCCACCAATTCCCCCTCAGCGTAACATCATGAAATCTTTAAAAGTAGTCGGGCCTCAATTACTTTGGCAAGATGCACTTCATCTCGAAAAGGCACTGGTGGAAAATGATATTGACGGTATGAAGTCTGTGTTATGCAAATATTTTCTGATCGAGGGTAATTATTGTAATGATGGTAATAGCATGCCAGATACGTTGTATAATACAGCTTTGGAAAACTATTTTTTAAAATCTGTCTTACCGGATCTCAGCCAAATTTTGAACTTAGAATCAGCTTCGGGGAGTAGTGGTATAAACCCGGAAAGTAATATCCAAAACGCCGGGGTTGAAAATATTTTAAGCCCTACGGTGATCCTCGATGCCATCGCTACGGTAATTGCCAAGCGATTGATCGATGAACTTAATATTGCCTATCTAGATCGATTCCGAAAGTTTCTTAATGGTAATAAAGAAGCCCAAACACTTTTTCCTAAAACGGCCCTTTATCTTGGTACATTTGGAACCCAATATACCATTGATTATAAAAATTTATTGGAAGGGCTACGTCAAAATATTTTTGATGATTTAAAAAGCCTGTCCTCCACCGGGATCACTTATTTAAAAAAATATACTGCCAAGGAACTGCCTAACAATAAGAAAGATCGACTTGCTTTGGCAATTATGGGGTTGACCATTATTGAAGGTTTGCAGAAAAATGAAAAACCCGCTTCGATAATTCATCAGATAGGTAATCTGGATTATGGGGATTATGTTAATGCTGATACCATGACAATGGTTAACTGGATAAACTTTGCCAGCCGGGTTTCAGATTATTTACGAACTGAAAAAAATGCAGGGACATGGATTAGTGGAAAAAATCTAAAGGTATTCAGTGAAAATCCCCGGGCGGTTTATATTTTGGCAGGATTAATTTGGCAAAAAGAAAAGGCGACCTTAAATGAACTATTAAATTTAAAGAATAATTCTTTAGGCCAAAAAAAAGCTGAAAAAATTGTCGAAATCATTTATCAGTCTTTGGCAATTATTCGTGACTTTCATGAAACTTTTATCGTAGAAAATAAATATAAAAATCCGCCTTCAACCGAAGAACTCTCAGAAAAATATTTTGCCTTTGCAGGATCATTATTGGAATACCTGACCCAAATTATTGAAATTGAAGGAGATGCACCTGAACTGCTCAAAGAATTACCAGCTATTCAAGCATCAATCCAACAACTACTTCAGAATATCCATGAGAAGAAATTTGTAGCAGCCGGGACGGATTTTTTTGCGCTCATACAGAAAATTGGGCTTATTGATAGCAATAGTAAGCTTGCCGGCGAAATTATGCGTTATTTGTCTTTTGGCCAAAACTTGGTGAATGCCAAAAATAAGGAGGAGTTAATCGAGGCGATCGAACAAGCAGCCGATCCGGTAGGTAATTATCGTTTGAAACGCTTTTATCCTTTTACGGTCTCAATCACTTCCTTACCTGGAATAGGTTTAGGGCACGAGCAACATAAAGCAAACTACAATCAAGATGCCTATATCAACAATTTTGGCTTCACTGCTCCTGTTGGTTTAGCTTTGTCATGGGCCAAAAAGGATTCCGTTGATAATGAAAATAAACCTAAAGCTCATACCTCATGGACGATATATATTCCTGTATTGGATGTTGGTGCGATTACTTCCTTTCGACTGCGGGACCAAGAGGCGAACATACCAGAATTGGAATGGGAAAATTTTATCTCTCCGGGGCTTGGTTTATCTGTGGGTTTTAAGAATTCACCTTTATCAATAATGGGAGTTGCACAGTATGGCCCGGAAGCCGTCGGACTGGATGCGGATAATTTAGAAATCCGCGAACGACTCTGGCGTTTTAACCTGAGTCTTAATGTTGACTTGCATCTTTGGAGTATATATACAAAGCCACGGTAAAATTATAATGAGATAAAGTGATTTTGTTTTTGGAATCAAGTAATTCTGATTGGGTTGGAATAATAAATCTCAAACTTTTTAGAGATAAAAATTAGAGAGGAATTTCACATCTGTCCAAAAAAAATGGACATAAAAAAAGTTAAATAAAATAAGTTGGAGCAATCGATCAATTGCTCCAACTCAAATATTATATAGGTTTGTAAATTGCTTATCGTGTCGCTAAATCGCGTCTTAATCGAGCATCCTTTTCGTATTGCTTAATCATCGAGTGGACGGCCGCATTGATCTTTTTTTCCACTTTAGGCATCCCTTCGTAGACGCGGTCAGAGGTCTTGCCGTGCCAAATGACTTGATTTTCCGCTCGATCTATTACGTCAATGACGAGCGTTCCTTTTTTGTATTCATTCACGTGGGCGTAAGAGAGATAAGCCCAACGCCCGTAATAATTAGCGTACCAATCGTAGTCTTTGACCGTCTGTACTTTGACGAACCAACTGACCAGCAAATCAGGATTTTCCGTTGCGGTATAGCCTAGGCCTTCCAACTCACGTTTGATAGCACGATCGATCCGTTGCTTATTGATAGGATTGGCACCGACAGGAAAACCATCCGGAGCATTTATTATTTGAAACGATTGGTAATTCGTAAAATCAACCGCTTTTTCATAATCGCTAATGATATAATAATTTGTTGCACAAGCGGACCCAAGCAGGGCGATGACAATGAAAATGATATTTCGGAATTTCATGATGATTTTTTTAGGGAATTATTTAAGGATTGAATTTTTAATTTTCAGCCGATAGAAATTTAAACATGCTCTTATTTTGATTTGGTGAGTATCGCCTCGGTTCGTTCAATTAATTTTTGTGCACGCGCATCTACCTCCTCCATCACTGAAGCCCCGGTAATGGCATCCACATTTTCCATTTTACTTTGGCCATCCGCAGCGGTAGTTAATACTGCGACGTGCTCAATATTGGGATGTTGTTCAAAAAAGTCGGCAATAACCTGAGGTGGTTTTTGGATTTCCCAAGTATGGAGGATGCAAATGGCTTTCCACTCATCGATTTCTTCCTGAGCGAGTTCATGCACATCAATGACTTTGATGTAAATAAATCGAGATTTGAAGTGATCAATCACCTTAGACAACACGGCCTCTTTAAAATCACTGCCTTGGGTAGCGATTAATAATTTGGTCTCCAAATTTGGCGTATTGACTTCGAAGGCTTGTACGCGATCCATCGAATAGGTGTATTTATACCATATCGAAAAAGCCGCAAATAATACAACCACACCAAGGATCAGACTTAAGCAGGAAGGGCGTTTGATTTTACTCATTGGTTTTAATTGGAATTTCTAAGCACCAAATTAAACGGAGACGAAAAGAGATGAATTGACATGGGTCATTGGGCGCGTTGATTTTTATCAAAGATTGAGAATCTCACCCTGTCTATTTTTGTGCAAACAAAAGCTTCTTCTATGAAAGTCGCCTTTTCGATTCTACTGGGCATACATGGCCTGATTCACGCCTTGGGTTTAATCAGGGCATTTAATTGGATGGTTGTAAAAGAATTGACCTTGCCTATTTCAAAAGGGCAAGGCATCATCTGGGGGCTTTGTGGAGGTTTGTTTCTATTGGTAGGCGTACTTTATTGGGTACAATATAAATACTGGTGGCTGGCGGCAATTTTAGTGATTCTGGTTTCCCAATGGCTCATTTTTAATGCCTGGTCCGACGCTAAATGGGGGAGTATACCCAATGTCCTCATCCTATTGGTGGCTTTGCTGGCGATGCAGGCCCAGCGTTTTGAAGCTCAATTCCAAAAGGACGTCACCCAAGCTTGGCAGCAACAAAGACAGACTGCAGTTGATCGTTTAACCGAAGCAGATATCCAGCACTTACCGGCACCGGTACAACGCTATTTACGTTATATGCAAGTCATTGGCCAGCCTAAGGTGTGGAACTTTCGGGTGGTCTTTAAGGGGCAAATGCGGCAAAAAGGGAACGATTGGTTTGAGTTTACTTCGGCGCAATACAACTTTATCGCTCAGCCGGCGCGCTATTTTTTCATGAAAGCCAGCTTGAATCATTTGCCAACCAATGGCTACCATGCTTACCAGGACCAGCATGCCCTGATGTTGATCAAATTATTATCCACTTTCGCGGTGATCGATATTGAGGATGCGTCTTTGTTTCAAGCCGAGACGGTCACCTTTTTCAATGATCTTTGCTTGCTGGCTCCCGCTGCGCTGATTGATCCGCGCATCAGCTGGACGCCGATTGACGATCGGCGTACCCAGGCCACTTTTGTTAATCAGGGGATAAGTATCTCCGCGATTTTGCACATCAATACCGAGGGACAATTAATTGATTTTGAATCCGAAGATCGCATCGATATTTCCGATGCCAGCAAGCTGCGTTTTTCTACGCCGGTTAATCAGTATGGCACCTTCAACGGTCGGCCTGTGCTGGAGCAAGGGGACGCCGTATGGCATTATGCAGATGGCCCCTTTGTTTATGGTCGCTTCTATCTGGAGCGGGTAGAATATAATGTTGAACCACATTTTAAATAAATATTCTTTTTAAACCAAAAATCAAAAAACTGGGATTGTCACCTTATGAAAACAACTGTATTTAGTGTCCGACCATTTGAAAAAAAGTATTTGGAAGCAGCCAATACGGGAAAACACGAACTGTTACTCTTAGAAACCGGATTATCTGAAGCGACTACCACTTTAGCGAAAGGCTCAGAAGCCGTGAGCCTCTTTGCGGGTGATGATGCCTCGGCACCTGTTTTGGAAACACTACACCAATTGGGCGTGCGTTATTTGGCATTGCGTTCTGCGGGTTTTAATCACGTCGATCTGGGAAAAGCACAAGCGCTCGGCATGAAAGTGGCTCGGGTGCCAGCGTATTCCCCGTACGCCATCGCGGAGCATACCGTCGCCTTGATGCTGGCCCTCAATCGTAAGCTCATCCGTGCTAATCGACGGATTATGGAGCTGAATTTTTCACTCAATGGTTTGATCGGTTTTGATATGAACGAAAAGACGGTTGGGATTGCTGGAACAGGTAAAATTGGCGAAGTATTGGCGCGTATTTTATATGGCTTTGGTTGTCGCTTACTCTGCTTCGATCTCGAAGAAAATCAAGAGTTGGTGGAGCGCTACGACGCTCAATACGTTGATCTCAAAACACTCTGTCAGCAGTCGGATATCATTTCCTTGCACGTTCCCCTGAATGATAAAACCAAATACATGATCAATGCGGAGAGTATCGCCGAAATGAAGCCCGGAGTGATGCTGATCAATACGAGTCGGGGAGGGCTGGTCGATACTAAGGCCGTTATTGACGCGCTCAAAAAGCGGCATATTGGCTACCTTGGGCTTGATGTATACGAAGAGGAAGAAGGACTGTTTTTTGAGGATCATTCCGAAGGTATTTTGGAGGATGATGCTATCGCGCGCCTCATGACCTTCCCCAACGTGCTGATTACCGGGCATCAGGCCTTTTTGACCGAAACGGCGCTGGAAAACATTTCGGATACGACCATTTTTAATTTGGATTGCTTTGAAAATGGTATTTTGAGTGGAAATGAAATTGAGATTTAAGAGACGGGAAGAAATGATCAATAAGCTATTTTATATTTGAAGAATAATTGATCGATCATGCCGTCAAACGGCTAAGTCACTTTAATAAATGGATAAAGACGCACTCATCGAATGGCTCCTTGCGGGCGATATCGCTATTCAATACCAAACGCATCGTGATTTGCTAGGGGATGAGCGTCCCGATTTGCAAGCGCGAATAGCGACGGAAGGCTGGGGCGCGCGCTTTTTGGCGTTGCAACAACCGGAAGGCCATTGGGGTAAGTCGTATTATCAGCCGAAATGGATTTCAACGCATTATACGTTGCTGGATTTACGGTTGCTTGGTTTTCCGCGAGAACACGCTAGGGTACGTAAGGCCATTCAGCAGGTTTTGGAGACCGGCAAAGGAGAAGACGGTGGCATCAATCCTTCCAGGGGCGTCATCAAGCAGAGTGATGTATGTATTAGTGGGATGTTTCTCAATATTGCGACCTACTTCGGTATGCCGGAGGAGTACTTCCATTCTATCGTTGATTTTCTTATTGATTTACGCATGACAGATGGGGGATTTAACTGCCGGCTCAATCGCTCCGGAGCGCGGCACAGTTCGATGCATTCTACGCTCTCCGTTTTGGAGGGGCTGACGACTTACGAGCAACAAGGCTACACCTACCGCCTCGCCGAATTACAGGCCGCTAAGCACTCGGCGGTTGAATTTTTGCTCCTCCATCAACTGTTTCGCTCCGATCGTACCGGCGAGATCATTCACAAAGATTTCCTGCGCTTATCTTTTCCGGGCCGCTGGCGTTTTGATATTCTTCGTGCCTTGGATTTTTTCCAGGCGGCCGGGCTGGATTGGGATGATCGCTTGGCCCCGGCCATCGACGTGCTCCGCAAAAAACGCAATAAGGATGGCACCTGGAATGTGCAGGCGAAAATACCGGGGCAGGTACACTTTGATATGGAAAAATCCGGGCAGCCTAGTCGTTGGAATACCCTGCGGGCCTTGCGCGTATTAGCCCATTTTGGAATGGATTAAAAATGCTTTTGTATAAAACATTCATCATTCTATCCCTGCCCTCTCAAACGCCGATGATAATGGTTTTTTAAAATCTCTCCGTCCGCCATTTCAATAATTCGATCCGTTCGGTTGGCAAAATCTTTATCGTGGGTGACGACGAGTAAAGACAGCTTTTGTTCTTCGCTGAGTCGTTTGAAAATATTAAAAACGTTGTCGGCATTTTTACTATCCAAATTCCCCGTTGGTTCGTCGCCCATGATGATTTTGGGATTATTAATCAGGGCACGGGCAATGGCGACGCGCTGCTTTTGTCCCCCGGAAATACGTGAGGCCTTTTTATACGCCTGATCTTTAATGCCTAGTAAATCCAATTTTTCCAGTGCATCTTTTTTGATGTCGGCATGGCTCTTTTTGCCCAATTTTCGAGCGGGGAGCATGACATTATCCAATACCGAAAACTCGGGTAGTAAATAATGAAACTGAAAAACAAAGCCAATTTCTTCGTTGCGGATTTGTGCTAACTCGGTTCCTGAGCGGCCCGTTAACAATTGATTATTTAGATACAATTCCCCTTCGTAATCCGTATCCATGGTCGAAAGGATGTACAGCAAGGTCGACTTACCACAGCCCGATTTTCCCATGATGGAGGCAAATTCACCTTCTTCGATGCCGAACGAGATGTTTTTCAACACGTGAAACAGCACAGGCTCCCGGAAATATTTGTGTACACCTTTGGTTTCTAAAATGTATTTCATAATTACTTATTGTCCTCTAATGATTTCGACCGGATCGATGTTTTGTGCTTTGCGGGCCGGGAGATAGCCGGCTAAAAAAGTGGATACCAGCGCGAAGCTGATGCCGATGATATAAAATAAGGGATCAAAATTGACCGGATAGGTTTTTACGGTGGGCAAAGCTTCCGTTTCAAAAGGCGTATGGTCAATTAATACCGAAACGCCGTAGCCTAGGAGTAGGCCCAGAATGCCACCAATAAATCCAATGATCAAGGCCTGGCTAATGAAAATCATCTTGACGTCAAAGCCCGAAAACCCCGTTGCCTTTAAAATGGCAATATCATTCATCTTTTCGTAGATGAACATATTCAAAATATTGTAGATGCCGAAGCCCGCCACAATCAGCAAGGTGATGGACACGGCGTAGGATATCATATTGCGGATGGATGTCCCCGTTTCAAACTGCGCATTAGCCGTATTGATATCGATGGCGGTGAGCTTAAACTGTTCGCCAATGACTTTGGACATACTGGCGGCTTCTTCCATATCCCAGAGTTTGACATTAATATCGGAGATGAAATTGCTGCCTTCACCAAGGATCTGCTGCACAGTTTTGAGGTTGACGTAGCTTTGCGAATTATCGATCTCCGCCAGCCCCGTTTGGAAGATCCCTACAATTTTTAAAGGAAAAATGCCACCATTGGTACTGCTGACCTGGATGCGGTCGCCCGGCGCGAGCGACATTTTCTTAGCGATGCCCGCGCCTAGTAATATTCCATTACGATTGCGAATCAAATCCTTGGGACTACCGTGCAGAATATATTCGTCAAAGTTGAATAAGCGCATTTCCTCCAGTGGCTTGATTCCGCTGATGATGCCGTTTAACTCATTCGAGCCAGCGAGGTAGAAGACCTTGGCGGTAGCTTGCGGACTGACCCCCTGTACTCGGGCGTCGGCTTCCAGATGGGCAATTAATGGCAAGGCGTTATGGATACGTACTTGGCTACGTTTAGGCTTCACGGAGTGCACCACATTGAGCTGGCCGGCAAGCGGCGCGTAGAAGTCAATCGGCTGCTGGGGACTGGGCTTAATCTCGTTGTAGAGATGAATATGCGGCGTACGATTGAGCACCATATCATCCAACAAGCCGTTGAGCCCCGTCATGAAACTCATCATGATGATATAAGTTCCAATCCCAAAAGTGACGCCCAGCGCGGCAATGGCCGATTGCTTAATCCGCGTGGTGAGGTGCGTGCGGGTAATATCGAAAATGACGCGGAAGTTCATACGCGCTAAGGTTTGAGGATTTGCGTTGAAGTGTCGATACCGCTGATAATTTCGATGCGATCCATGGTAGAAATGCCCAATTTCACCTTCTGTTCACCTTCGGTGGTCTTAACGAGTTCGTTGTTAATCAGATAGTTTCGGGGGATCGAAATGACATTGGAGCGCTGGGCGTAGACGATATTCGCTTCGCCGGATAGCCCCGCGTATAAAATTTTGGGTGCTTGGGTGAATTCGCCTTCTACTTTGAAGGTCTGTGTTCGATTTTCCTTTTGTGGATAGATTTTGGAAATACGGCCCTCGAAGACTTCACCGGGATAAGCGTCCAAACTAATAAGTGTCTGTTGACCAAGTGTGATTTTA
This sequence comes from Saprospiraceae bacterium, assembly GCA_028285085.1. Lineage (GTDB taxonomy): Bacteria > Bacteroidota > Bacteroidia > Chitinophagales > Saprospiraceae > JAHDHW01. Next base: position 17,834 of record JANQQI010000023.1, read on the forward strand.
GAAATATCAATTTCGTCAATCTGCATCTCGATAATGAAATCTTTACGCTTCCCAATGGCCGCCAAGGGCTCTTGGGGATGAATGAGTTCGCCTTCGTTCTTGAGTAAATTATAAACCTGGCCGTCAATTTTGGCTTTGATAATGTAGTCGCTCAAATCGGACTGGGCTCTCTTTAGGGCATTTTGGGAGCGTTTGAGTTGATTGTCTAGCTCAATCTCTGCTTGGCGATAGCGTTTTTTTAAACCCACCAATTTTTTCTGCCCTAACTCATACTTCAATTCGAGATTCTCTAGAGTGGATTTAGAGCCGATATTTTGCCGCCAGAGCTTTTTTTGACGGTGATAGTTAATGGAATCCAGTAGCAATTGCTCCGTGACTTGCTCCATTTCATTAGTAATGGTGGTCAGCTGATTACTTTGCCCCAGGTAGTTCTCGCGTGCCAGCTCTACGTTGAGATTAGCATTTTCGATATTGAGTCGGGGATTGGTCGTCGTAATCTTCGCGATGGCCTGTCCCGCTACGACGGAGTCGCCCTCTTCTATGTACACGGATTCCAGGATACCGGAGGTCGTCGTGTAAGCGAAATATAAATCTTCGGGCTGAATTGACACGGAAGCGTAAACGGATTCCGTCAGATCACTGATAGTCGGCTTAATGGTTTCTGGCGTTTGAGTACAGGCCGCAGTGATCAAGGTCATTAATGTCAAAGTAAAAGTGTACCGAAATACAGGTCTGAAAGGTGTCGTTCGCATAGTATCGGGATTCATGTCCTGATGTTTATTGGTCAAAATCGGTAGTGTAAAATTCGTTGCTGTAGGATAAAAGTTGATGTTTTTTCGCTGAACCGATGTATTTTCAAGTTGTACATCTGGTTCTGATGGATTGATGGTAATAGCTTACGCTAGCCCTACAAATTTCTGACATTCCTAGTGACCTTCTATTGACAAAAGTCAGATGAAAAAAATGATTTTAATCAATCGGTTCACCTTCGCTTGACCATTTTTTTGCATCCTAAAATAAATACCCGAAATTCACTTTGACTTAAATAGAATTTAGACTAAATTTAGTTTTAGGGTAATTAGATGTACGCAGTGCATATTTAAGCTTTTCACATTGTAAAAATTCAAGCCTCAATTGTGTCATTTTAAATGCTTGATTATCAGTTGGAATTAGGTTTAAATATGTCTTAATGGAAATTGCACAGTTTCAATACTTTGATATCCATTTGGAATTCCGACAAACCTGTTTTGATAATGAAGCCTGGATGTGATCATTCAGAAATTGTTGAACGTTTGAACTTTATCAAAACATGCCTAAAGTGCTAATTATAGAAGACAACTTGTTTATCCGTGAGAATATCATGGAGATACTTGAGTTGGAGGGGTACCAAGTCGTAGGTGCTGAAAATGGAGTCGTTGGGATTGAAATGACTTACAGTGAAAATCCGCACATTATCATTTGTGATATCGCGATGCCGTTTAAGAATGGATATGAAGTATACGAGTCCATAAAATCTTATCTGGATGAACATCGCGTTCAATTCATGTTTCTCACGGCCAGCGCCGAAGAAAAGGATATCGCCAAGGGCAAAACGGCCGGTGCTGATGCTTACCTTACCAAGCCTTTTAAAACGGATGACTTGCTCAACGCCCTCAGAGATTTGTTGAATTGATGGGGGGGTAAAAATGTGGATCAAACAAACTCTGATTCTGACGTTCTAGTTTTTATACAAGAAGAGTATACTCAAAATTAAAACTGGATCAGAATTAAAGTCAAGCATACTCTAGCTACGCAAAATCTTGCTTAGTATAGTGCGTGGAATGGTAAGGATATATTACCGTCGGAGCACTTAAGCTAAGCACCATTTCATTTATCTTTATGGTTCAAACTGGATTTACTCGCTGGCACCACTACTTACCTGCAAGCCAGATGCTGGCGCGTTATTATTGATCAAGATCAAAACACTATTGTTCTTGAGGTCTGCACACGCGGTGAACGCCATTTCAAGGAGATTGCTATTCTGTGGTTCGTAATAAGACCAATCACCATTAGGGGTTTTAAACCAGCCACCAGATTGACCATCTACTTGAGTAAAGCCAGTAACTTTTGTCCAGGTACCAGATGCATTAGAGGTTTGAGCTAGGCTGGAAACTGTTTTTGTCGAATTTGTCATGATATTAAAGTGTTTTTGTCCCTACTCTTTTTCAATAAGATTTTCGGGGTAACTCTTACAGTTAATCACCGTGCTATCAGTGATAGCTTGGGTATTAATTGCCTAACAAATATCTGACGAAACGAGGCGGTAAACTAGGTGGAAATTGCGTAGTTTACTAAAATAGGTATAATTACGTATGAGTTGTGTTGAGTATTTGGGAGGCTTATTTGCGTGTTAGATGAGAATTAATAAAATAACTAATAACACAGCCAATACGAGTGCGATCAATCCGAAGAGAATGCCAATTTTTAAATACCAAAAAAATAAGAGTAAACCGATTGAAGCTAGTAAAATGCCGGCAATGGATGGAAATCGTTGTTGAGGTGATTGTAGGCCTTGTGATGAAAAAAAGACCGTCAACGCAAAACAGGTAAAAGCTAAAACGTTGAATACATTTGACCAAATATCCCGCTTAGATGTCGTTGTTGAACTCGGGCTTTCACCGGCCAAAGTATCTAAAATGTCGCGTGCATTTTCTCCCACGACTTCGCCCAAACTTTTAGCCGGCTCGATTAAATCTAGCAATAAAGGTTTGCTAGCGAATAGCAGGAGGGATAAGCCGCCAAATCCAATGCTCCAATAGCCAATTGATTTTGTTTTAGGCATAGTACGATTTTTAAAATACACGATACCAAATGAGACGCAACCAAAAACGTTGCCGGGGATGATCTTGTAAAAAGGAGTCAAGCCGATAATCTACCCCCAATTCCGTTTTATTACTATCGGTGAATTTATAGCCCAGTAATGGCACGAACCGAATTTCTAAATCATAATCCTCTCCCTGCAGGACATTGAGATATTCGTGATTGGCTTTAATATAAAACTCTCTTGGATCGACCGATTGCCCTTTGAGCGGCCATTCTGTAGAAAGGCGGTAACGTAACCGGAGGGTCATGCTTGCTCCTGCACTCATCGTCTGATCCGCCGCAATACGATGCGCCAACCGAAAACTGCTGTAGCGCCTTACAATGGTAAATTGCTGGATGAGTCGATGTATCATATCCTGTCCCCGAAAACGCATCAGATATCCTCCGGCAAGGCTTTGATCAAAGCCGATTTTCTTGCCGGCAACTAAGGCCAGATCACTGAGCACATACTCATAATCTTGATCGTGTTCTTCTCCAAAAATACCGCGTTGTAATTGTTGCCGGGACTCAAATTTAAAGTTGATACTCCAGCCTCGATTCAGCTTAGTATTGACATTCAGCGCGGGCAGCAGGCCCGTTTGGTAGCTGCTTTGCGCCTGCCCGTAATAGCCGATGAGCAGCACGAAACCTAGCGGTATAATGATCCTCCTGCTAAAACTCAAGATGATCGGAATTTTGATCGATGATCAAGGCTCTTTTAATGAATTCCCCGGCTTCGCTAAACAGGTATTCAAAGCGTTGGAACTGCCCATCGGTTTTAGCTTTGACAATCAATTCATAGCGAATGGTAACGCGTGATTCGTCGGAAGTGCCAGCGATAAATTCCCGTAAGGCTTGAGGGGTACCGGTATATTGAATTTGCACTTTTCGGACCCGAAACCTTTGGTGATTTTGGCCTAGTTGTTTAGATATCAGTTGTCTAGTTTCGGCGGATATATTTTTCCATTTAATGATTACTTCCACGTCTTCGATTTGACCGCTGGTATCAAATTCGATGCTGTAGCGCTTTGACTGATGTTTGGTTTTGGCTTCGATCGATGTACGTTGATAGCCTTCTTCTCGATACCACCTGATTTTTTTCGTAAAAGGTAACGCTTGCATGAACTCAAGAGCTGCTGGTGGTACTTCACGGCTTTTCAAGCGATACTCTCTTTCGAATTTGAGCTGTGCACTTAAAGGCTGGAAAGTACCTAAAACCAAAATAAATAAAGGAAAGATATATTTCATAAAGCCGAGTAAAGAGCTGGAAGCGACTATGGTTTTTTTAGAAAAATTATTTTTTTAAAATAACTATTAAATGTCTTTCTGTGTTCTGTACATCTTTTGGGTAAGTGAGGTCGAACGTCCACAAAAGGGTGAATCCACAATTGGTGAAAATAGGTAATAATTTTTCTAATTCGTAAAAGTAAAAATACATGCGATCTCCACTACTGCTACTCAAATAGCCGGATTGATTGTAAGGTCCCGGCACAAAACTAAGATAGAAAATTCCTGAATTGGCTAAGCGTCGATAGCTATCTGCAATAAATTTTTCGACTTCTGAAAAAGACAAATAGGGAATGCAAAAGCCACAAATAATACCATCGTAGATCACCTTGATTTGATCGATGGCCCGCACATCGAGGACTTGAAATTGAGCGGCTGGGACGTTGGCTTTAGCCAATTCAATCATGTTCGTTGATAAATCGATTCCTTCGAGTTGGAAATCGGGGCGTTGATTCATCAGATACCGGGCAATGTTGCCCGGACCACAGCCAATATCCAGAATGCGTGCCTTGGGCTGTGGCAACTGAGCACAGAAAAAATCATAGCTCCCTTCGTACAAGTCCAAGTCCATAAATTTGGCTTCGTACGCCTGGGCAACTTTTTCCCAACTGCGTTGGGTTTCATCCGATGGATCCATGCTGCAGAGAATAGATTAATTACAAATACTATCTAGATTGCTCACTACCTGATTGAGATCAGTGCCTTCTTCGGCGCGGTAAAGATTGATGAAGTAAATATTACCATCTTCTACTTCTAAGAACAAGCGGTAGAAGCCCGAATTGATACTTGAAAAATCAATTATGAATTGATTCGCTGGCGTACTTAGCGTATTGTTGATACTTGCGGCATCTTCAATCTCTGTGACAGTAAAGCTAAGATCATCAGCGGCATCGAGGATATCTCCAGAAGCATCTTCTAAATCACAACCCGCTGGGACAATCCAGTATTTTTCTACATTGCTGCTGCTGGTACCGACAAGAACCTGATCGATGAATGGGTTGGGGAAAGCGATAGCCTCACCACGCTGGTCGTTAGGAAACTGCCAGCGTCCCAATGGTTGTCCATTATCATCGGTCAAATTGATCCCGGTCACAACATCAATCAGTTCGTACGGTTGAGGATCATTCGAATCCGAATCGTCATCGTCATTTTTACAAGCGGACCATAAACAAAGGCAGGTGACAGCAATAAAGGACAATAGGAGAGTAGAAAAACGAATTTGAATCTTCATTTTAAATTTTAGTTTAATTAGCAATTATTGTTGTATAAGTACTGATAGTTGGGAGGACGTCGCTGTTATTTAGTGTTTGAAATAATCAGCTAAATTGTGAAGCGCTAAGGTACGGGATTTAGACTTAAGATACCATCAACGTAGTGATGAAAAATACTCCAACTAATTGCAATGCTAAAATATCAATTGTCCTATACGGATGGATTGGTGCCCATTAGAATCCGGCGCATATTTCCCTTTTCCTGAAAACCGATGGTCAATAAATACGGTGCAAAGAAGCACATCCCGGCAACCGAAGCGACAAGTGCTAGGAAAATGCCAAGACCGGAAAATTGATGTCGCCAAGCGATCCATAGGGCGGATAAAAGCAGATAACACAGGAAATCGAGATTGAATTGTCCGGGCCAATCGAGCAGCTGAATATCTCCGAAGAAAATGGGGATTAATCCCCAACCGTGACGGCTGACGACGACTACAGTATAGCTGAAAATGGCAACAAACAACAAGAAGACAAAGAGTCGAAAGAACAGTGTCGGTGTACGAGAAGTGTTTTGCATGAATTCTGGATTTTGGGACTAATTTCTTTAGATCAGACCGAATAATTTAGACGCTTCCGTACAATGAGCTGGTAAGTGGCCTGGACACGCAGATTTATTAATGGGGCTCATTTACCAGAAATTTCCCAAAGAACTCTAAATTTAGAGCACAAATCACTCTTTGTATGCACGCCAACACTATTGACGAGGTCATTGTACATCTTGATACCATCATTCGCGATGCGCAGGCCAATAATGATCCTGCGGGCTATTTTGCGGCTTTATACCGCAAGGTCACGGTCAAGGTAAAAGAAGGTATTGCCGCAGGCTTCTTCGAAGATGGGCCGCGAATGGAGCGATTGGATGTGGTGTTTGCAAATCGTTATTTGACGGCTTACGCCGCTTGGCGTGGGCAAACTGAGATGACCTTGTCCTGGCAGAAGGCATTTCAATTGACGACCGCCTACTGGCCCATTGTACTACAGCATTTGCTGATGGGCATCAATGCGCATATCAATCTGGATTTGGGAATTGCGGCGGCTGAAATTTCACGAGGCCACGATATTCAAGATTTGTCGGAGGATTTTAAACGGATCAATAAAATTCTGGCGGATTTAGTCGACGAAGTAGAGGAGGATTTGGCGAAGATTTGGCCGACGCTGCGTCGCATCTTGCGTTGGACACGCAAGGTAGATAACTTTCTCGTCGATTTTAGCATGGAGCTGGCTCGTGACGGTGCCTGGCGTTTTGCGGTTGATTTGGCGGGAGCGCCGGAGGCACAATGGCCGACAATTATTGCCCGGCGCGATGCGAAGGTGGCTCGGAATGCCAGCTTGATTCACGGGCGGAGTTGGGTGGTGCGCGTTATTTTTAGCCTAATCCGCCTGGGAGAGCGCGGTACCGTGGCCGAAAAAATTGAGCAACTAGCGCGGCAACAGACTTAGAAACGATCAACCCGTTGGATTACAATTTTTCGCCAAACGCCTCCATCAATTGGATCGTTAGTTTTTCATCCTCTTCTTTCCAAGCATTGAGCCCTTCTACTTCATCGACCAGTCGCATGAGTTCCTGACGTTTGACCAGCTGAGCGATTTTCTTCATCAAATCTTTTCGAAACCACGAGAACTGTCCCGCTTCCGCGAGAAAGGCCCGTTTTAAAAGGTTAATAACTTCTTCATCCTGCTCAGTAACGACGAGGTCCACTAACGCTAGGTCAGTATATTCGAGATATTCAATAGCCAATAAGGTTTGACGCAAGCTAAGGACTTGTTCTCGGGTCAGCCGATATTTACGGATGAAGATGTCTTTATCCCGATCGAAGTACGACATAAAATGACTTGTCGGCGATAATTCATAAACGCCTTCTATTCGGGTGACGGATGACTGGGCACAGGCGACTAACCAATCAGCCGTTTTCGAGATTCGGCGGTCTTCTGCTTTGATCCTTTGGATCATCTGCATCTCCAAAATTCGGCTTTTGTAGATCGCATAATCTTCAGCGTTGAGTTGTTTGCTACCGTAAGAAAAGGCATGGGTAATAAAACCATCTACTATTTCGCTATAGGTCAAAAAAACTAAGAAGTTTTTCTTTTTAACATATCTGGCCGGAGCAGGACAGACTAATCCCGGAACGAAATAAACCGATATTTTTTCGGTCTTTATTTTGCCTTGCAATACTTCTTTGATTTCCAGAATAGCTTTGTGTGAATACCAATGCTCCTCAGATCGCCTAATCTTTTTGATGCGTAATACTTTAGCATATGCGATGTATTCTGATTCGATGATGAGCTTCCGTAGAGGCCGCGGTGAAATAGGGTAGGCGGAAAGTTGGGTAACTATCCCTACAAGCAAAAGGCCAAGAATAAATTTTGCTTTCATGGTGGATCAAGGATTACTGACGTAAGGATGCTCAATGCGCTTTGGATTATTAATCGATGACTTCCTTGCCAATAAAATAAAAACAAGGCTTCAATTTTTTATTGATAAATTCCATCCGCTCAAATGTGCCAATACTTGCTTTTTTAACGTAAACGCCTCTCAGCTTTTTAGCTTTTTTGGTATCGAAAGTGATCTCTGAATTTCCCTGGCCTTGATCATCTTTGATCCATTCTAAAGAAAGTAAAACATCATTTTTAAGGATTAGATTTAAAGAAGTTAAATCAATACTGATAACGCCTCTTTTTTGCTCGGTATTAATTAGAGTATTATTTTTCAATATTTTTTCTCCAATTTTTCCATCCTTATAATGGTAAATATTAACTCTAAATAATAGACTGTCTCCCGGAGCATGATTAATGACGAAGTTGGCACTTTTAATAAAAACTGGTTTTTTGATCGGAACTAATGCACCAATTTCTGTACCTAGGTTTCTACTGCCAAATCCAATACTTAAACCTCGCTTTTTATTTTTCACACCTAGGATTTGATCCTCACCGGAGAATTTTTGCGCTGTTATTTCAATGGCCTGTAGATCATAGTTTTTAGGTGTAAGTAAAACGATTTTTTCTTTAACTAATTTGTCGCCAGAAATATCAATCATTTCATAGCCAATAGCTGAAAAAGTCACCAAATCAGTCTGGCTATTTAATGTCAATTGAAAATTGCCTTCATGATCACTGACTGTTCCAATAGCTGTATTTTTAAGGCCGATGTTGACGTAGGGGATGGCCTCTTTAGTTTCCGCATTTATTACCTTTCCGCTAATATTGACCTGTGCAAGGATAGCATTGCAGTAGCAAAAAATGAGAATAGCTAAGCTTGTTGTCTTCATTTTTGTTGTTTGTTTTAGTTTCGTTGAGAATGAATGTTGGGATGTCGTAAAATACCTTGATATTCATCTTTCGTGCTTCCTTGAATTGCAAAAATCAAACAAAAATCATTTTAACGAATGGTTGATTTGTCTGTAAGTCCCTTAATGATAAACTAATAAAAGCCTCGGTTTATTTCTTTACTCAAAGAGTTGTGGAATATACTATTCCTTGATTTTCTCCAGTTGCTGCACCATTTTTTTAATGATCACAATTTGTCCGAGATGGTAATGGGTGTGCTCAATAATCCCTTGTAGATTTCGGAAATAGTTGCCATATTTTTCTTGTGAGAAGATATCATTTAGCTGAGATTCAGGAACAGCCTCCACACGTTGGATGTAGGTCTCGGCTTCCGTCCAGATCGTAGCGAGCCTATTTTCCCACTCCGCTTGCGAATGCAGGGGCGACACCGCAAAGCTATACTTGTCGTGAATATCGAGGGTGCCGCCCGCCAAGACCTGTGATACCCCGCCGACGTAATAATGGATATGATAGACGAGCGCAGCGATGGTATTACAATCTTCGATTTTGGTGATGGCCTGCTCCCAGCTGACATCAGAGAGCGTATCTTTCAGATTGACCCAGGTCCAATTGCCACCGAAGTAGACTTCGCGAAAATGCTTAGCGAGAAGGGTAGGGAGATGCATATTGTTTTTTGAAGAAGATAAACATAATTCTTTAATCGGGCTGATTCGCCAGCCACTCGGATGAACTGATTTGGAACAAGGTGACGTCTCCGTTGGTGCTGCCCGCTTGCAAGCCTAGCTTAGTGGCTACTTGCCCGGAGGCTGGATTATCGAGATGGCAAGTCGCATAAATACTGGTAAGCGCTAAAGTTCGAAAGCCAAAATTCAGGATTGCTTTGCCCGCTTCGGTAGCAAATCCTTGTTGCCAATAAGATTCGCCAATCCAATAGCCTAGCTGTGCGCGTTCCTTATGGTCCAGATGCAAACTGATCTCACCGATCAACTCATCGCTTTCTGCTAAGATAATAGCAAAGACATAACGCAGCTTATCCTTAAACCCTTGTACCACGTAGCGCATTCGAAAGGCGGCGTCGGGTTCGTGGTAAGGGTGAGGGATGTTCAATATCCACTGGGCTATCTTTGGGTTATTGGCATGTCGTACCAAGGCCGTAAAATCGTCCACTTCGATTTTACGCAAGATTAATCGTTGGGTATTTAGGCGGGGAAAGATGAGCATGGTGAAACCCGAATTTATTTGGCAATATCTTCTTTCATGAGCGTTTTATGGACGTCGTTGATTTGCATCAGGGCGGCGGAGCCGTACCAGGGATGAAGCTCCATTTCAAGGCGGCCCGCCTGTATGGCGGGATCAGTAGCAGTCAGGGCTTCTGCTTCTTCGAGCGTCGCAACGTTGAAGATATAAATACCGCGGACATCGCCATCATCCATGAAGGGGCCGGCCAACACGAGTTGACCCGCTTCGGCCATCCGCCCGATATTATCGAGGTGCGCCTTTTGCAGGCGGGCGGCTTCCAGGGAATCTTGACTGCGATTGGGGCCGGCTTTTAGGAAAGCCATGACGAAAGGCTTCATGCCGTATTCATCGGCGCCGAGCGCTTGGGCTAAGGCTGCATCGTAGCCACCGGTTTCACCAACTTGGTCTAGAGAAGGTGTTTCCGCCGGAGGATCGGTTGGTGCTTGACAAGCAATAATAGAAAGGATCAAGAGGAGTAGGGTAAAGCGGATCATAGTAGTTATTTGTGGTGATTTAAGGCGATAAATATAAACCTTTTACTACAATCCAACTGACTGGCCTGCGAATACTATTTTTCGAAAACAATTAATTCTGCGCTTTGCCCCGGTGGCATGACTACCTTATGCTTTGAATCGGGCCCCGGAGGTATCCACAACCCATCACCGGCCCGAAACTGTTTGATTTCGCCAGCAAAATCAATCGTCAATTCGCCTTGCAAAATATACCCCCAATGACCTTTAAGACACCACTCCGGCTCGACAAACTGATCATCAAATCGTAGCAACCGTAGACGTTGGGTGCCATCCGAGAATACTTTTTGTTGGACACCCGGCGCGGGCTGTTCCCATTGGAGTTGATCAAAACAAAGACGGTATTCCATTAGATGATCTGTTAGCGTGTTTTCAGCATTTAGTAATCTAGCTTTTCCGAATTAAGAATTTGAAACTGCTGACGGCCGCGTTCAATAAAGGCTTTCTGGATAGGATTTTGAGTCGTGGTATCCAGCGTATTTTCAAATGCATGCAAGGAATAGCCAGTCGTTTTATTAAGCATTTCAATATAAAAAATAATAATCTCATTTTTTCGATCTGCACTGGCTAGACCTACATAGCGAGATAGCATATATTCATCTTCCACTGTTAGACCTTTTTTTGCTATAAAGGCACGTGTTTTTGCACTTTCACCGGACGGATTATTCTGAGCGGACTGTTTATTATTGTGAAACCAGATATTGTGTCGATATTTATTCTTTCCAATAAATGCCGCTTGACTGAAATCGTAGCGATAAATAAAATTATTATTCGGTAGAAAGCCTTCCAATTGTACGATCAACATCTTATCGATTTCTCCCGCTGCGTTGGCTTCGGCAAATACAAAGCGTTCCCCGGCCGCAATAACTTGCCCTCGTATCTCGGCCGGGTATTCGTCGGACATCGCCTTGATCGTGAAATCAAAGCGGCCACGGTACGGCATGGTCTCATCAATTTCGATTTCAATATTGGGAAGGTGTTGAGAAATAAGACGATTATTGATCACCGTCCGCTTTGGTGACACAGGACTGGAATGATCAGGATTAGGGGTGGTGCAAGCACTTACAAACAATAAGGCGAATAAAAAATAAAGGTGTCGATTCATCGTGCGCTTTTAATAGGAATATTGACGATTCGATTAATGGTTACAAATTCGAGCTTAAAGCGTGTACGCTCACTACGCTTAACGCTCTGACAAACAGTATATCGTAAATTTAAAGGTTTAGAGCTTGTTTGGGATTTGTTCTTTAGGTCGAAAACTGACATTATTTTGTTTAAACGAGACTCCTTTTGAGGAAAATAACCGGAGGCTATGTGAACGCAGTGCAGTTTCTTTGCAACCAAATGCCCGATGGACATTTGACGGAGAGAACCGCTAGCGGATACGAAAAGATGGCGCCTGCCTGACGCAGACAGGTTTGTAGGTCAATTAATAATTTCCAAATAAGCTCTTTGATTATTCTTGAAAAGGATACGCCCTTTACCTCTGTAAAAATGGTAGTTTGAGTAATGTCTGCTCAACAAATAGACTTTCTGTAATGTGGTGTCACAATGTACTGATATATAGACTTTTTTAATTCCCTAAAAACAGTTTTCTTTATGCAGTCAAAATCAAAAGATCATGCAACCCAATCTTCGCAAATTTCTTTATTTTTCTTGCTTTCTCTTACTACTTCCAGCGCTGTCCAAGGCACAGTTTGTCAATTTTGAAAATACCTGGAAGGAGTTTTTAGCCGATCCGCTGACGGTTGATATCAGTGAAATCACCAAACCGCCAAAAGAACTGAAAGAGGATGTGGCCAAATATTCCCTGATGTTTGGAAAGGTGGCTTTTTGTGCCGACAAGATTGGAGAGGCAGAGGATTTTATCCGGGACATTAAGAGGATCGGAGAACCTATTTATGCTAAAATTCCTGGATTTAAAGAGCGCTTTGATAAGCTTTCAGCTAACCTGAAAACGTACTATGCTGTTGAAAATCAATGGCTTAATTTCTTGAAATATGAACAAGTCACCTTTGACGATTTGGAAAAACTCGGAGAGGTAAAGGTTTGTGAAAAAGGGACTTTGGCTAAGTACGATTATATGAAGACTCATGCCTTGTATTGCAAAGGCGAGGTGGGAGCAGCTAAGACCAATTTTGAAAATCGAGTCTTAAAGCTAGCTGAGCGGACTTCTTTAAAAATTGAAGATGTCAATGGCTTGGCGCCCAAGGTGAAAAGCGCTAAGCAACTCTTCATAGACCTGCCCAAACTCGGGAAAGCCTGGAAAACATACATCAGCACGGGAACTTCTCCTGGATTTGATCCCGAACTGCCTCTGATCAAATGTAATCCAATTCCTTCGATTAAGGCGCACATGTTGCGAGCGGCGGTAGACATTTGTAAATATGGTGCCGTCAATCTCGCGGCTATTCAAAAGTTGATGGCATCCAATAGCCAGGACCTTGGAGATGATTTACGCGAAAAAATCACCTGGTTGGAATCAGAAGTGGGAAGATATAACGGAGATCTGGCTAATCTGGAAAAAGCCTGGAAGGAGTTTGTCGCTAAAGACACGCTGGAAAGTGATATTGAGTATATGTTTGAATATTGTGAAAAAGATGCTCAGATCAAGGCTTATACCATCTATGGAACCGTAAACGCTTGTACTAAAGGCAAGGAAATGTTGGACAAGATCGCGGCTATCAAAAAGGAATTTCAGCCTAAACTCGATCAGACTACAGCTGGTAAAATCACTAATCTGGAAAAGAAACTAGAGACCTACGCTGCTGATCTGGCTGCGTTGGAAGTGGTATGGAAAGAGTTAATTGCCAATGGGGATACACTGGAACAAGCGCCTCAGTTAGCTGGATATTACTGTGATAAAATCGCACAAACTAAAGCCTGGGCGATCAGAGGACATCTGGATGCCTGTAAAATGGGGCAACATTATCTCGATGCCATCGATGAATTGCAAAAGGCCCATAACTTGGAATATGATCCTGAATTGGACTGTGCGATTATTCGTCTTCGAGCCAAGGTGTGGGACTGTCGATACTGGGAATTGGTATTACAAGCCAGAAAAGAGACGCATGCGGAACGAGAACGTTTTGGTCCTGCTTCGGCGGGAATCATGGAGGGCGACCTGAATAGCGACCAACTCCCTTGCCCCACGAGTGTACAGTACGAGCCGCTGGGAAATATCGGAATCAAATATGTGATTTCTACTTTCTTATGCCAGCAGATCGACCTGGCTAAAATGGGGGATCCAGAGTATTATAGGAAAATTGCCGGCTGGGTAGATAATGAAGTGCTGCAAAAATATTGCGAAGTGAGTATGCGCTGTAAGGAAGATTTTTTCATTTATCTCGAAGGGCATACCGATGGCCACGAATTCAAAGGGGCGCGTTATAAAAAATCACTGGACATTCCTTTAGGAACGCCTTTTACTCATTTCATTGATCAGGATACCCTGCAAAAAACGACGGAAAGAGAATTGACCAATTCACTGAGAAGCAATATGGAATTGGGCATTGCACGCGCCTGGACGGTCAAGCACCAACTTGACTTCATGGGAGTGCCCATTAGCATCGGGGCCTGGGAGCACCCTACTTCTGAAAAAGGAGGCGAATATCGCCGAGTGGAAATTGAGCTAAATATCACCAACCTCTTGCTTGATTTTTACGAAAAAAGACTGGCACAACTCGTGGAGGAATCAGGGATAGGCGAACGCCCCAAAGTATGTTAGTTCAGGATTCCATCTAAGCATCGGTCTACAATTAGATAACTTTAGACCGATGCTTAGAAATTTGTGCCTAATTTAAAACAACAGAACTTCCAGCGAATCTGTCGCTACCGGACGCAGACTAATCGGTTGTTCTAAAAGCGTATGTTGGAAAAAGGACACCATATATTGTAAAAAAACTTCCAGTTGTTTTTCCTCTTCTGCCCGCTCATTCGCATTTCTTGCGAGGTAATAATTAATGTCAAGAAAGCTATTATGCTGAATACCGTCGATTAAAACGCGATACGCATCAGCCTGACCTTTTGAACAGAAAGCAGATCGCCGATCGAACTGTTTTTTATAACCTTTGTGATTTTTGTAATCTGTCAAATCCTCCAAAAAGAGATACGGAACATTGATCCCTTGAGCCAGAGCGATCGATGGCGGTGTCCCATCCATATTTAAAACGGATTTTATCCTTTGGTCCATTAAACTGGCGTAAGTCGCTGCTGCTCCACCGATGGAATGTCCCCAACTGCCAATTCGGCTCAAGTCTAGGCGATTATCAAAGTCCGTACGATTCAATTCTTCTAGCTGGTTCAAACTGTAAATAAAATCCTCACCGATCACCTTGATGCGTTCACTTTTTAAGGCTCGGAATTGATCCGCAGTGATTTGATCCGGGATTTGCAAATTTTCTATGCTGTCGTGAAACGTTGTTCGATGAGGATACACTTCACCCTGGGCATCGACGACATATTCGCTTTCGTATAAATGATTGAGGCCAAGTACGATAAATCCTTGGAGGGCTAATCTTTCGGCGAAAAAAGTATAATAACTGCTATGGCCACCGAGACTAGGTGAGAAAACTAAAATTGGATAAGTTGCTTTGGCTTTACTAATAGGATAATCCAGGCAGGACATGACTTTAATACTGGATATCGCTTCGTAATCTTCTTTTTGCCAATTCTCCAAGCTGGGCCAAATGTTGCTAATGTTGGACATATACGCTGCGCTTTGGCAAGTATCGGTTTGTCCCTCGATGGGATACCAAATCTGAGCGTTGATGAGGCGTTGCCCGCCATAGTAAGGATCAATCTGTTCTGCATTTTGCCAGATATAATGGCGGGTTCCCACCTTAGTTGTGGAGGAATGTTTTGTGGGGCTGTTGGTGGGTTGATTGGCGCAATGCCAGCTAAGAAAAGAGAAGAGCAGAACAAAGGTTAATCTTTGACTCATGGTTTTGATTTTAGATCCGATAATTGCAATGTGTTGTCAGGGATCGAATTTACTCTTTTGAGCAAGATCTAAATCAAATTTTCGATGAACGCCGATTAGTATACTTTTAATGGTCTCTTTTAATCCTTTTCATAGATAATCTCTACGGGCTGATTTCTGAAATCTTCGGGAAGATTATCGGAGCCCCAGCTATGGCATTCAATCACCAGAACTGGGCCGCTGATATTTATAATAAAGCCTACTTCCAGGCGATTACTTTTACCAAATAGACCTTGTGTTGCAATGACTTTGCGCTGATCTTCTAAAACCTCATTTTCAAGCCCCAAATAATAGCCCGCAATGGTGTATTCATAACTGGTCACCGGACTGGCAAGAATGCTTTCAATAACTGTTTCCGAGAAATGAGGCGCTAGCATGTGGCGCAGCACTTCTTTTTCGAACTCAGCGAGTGTATTAAGAACCATTGTGAGAATGAATTTTTCACAAATAAACCTCTATTTTTTGATCAAGCCTAAAAACCAATTGATCATTTCTTTTTCATCTACAATAGACCAGCTGTGGGGATGCCGACTCCCATCGGGGCGGTAGCCTTGATTTTCTGTCAGAATAAGCTCGGCTTGCTCATTCCCAAAAATATTTAAAGCATTAATCAGCCCCGCAAGGTCAATCGCATTCATGCCATAATAGGCTTTCCTGCGATTGGCCATCCACCAGTGCACGTCCGGCTCCGTGTAGGCCCGAACGGCAATATCGCTAAAGGGGGCCAGCTTTTCTTCCGTTTCGGCCAGATAGCAATACGGTGAGTAGTCGATAAAGGCTTGGAGTTGATTTTGGGGCGTACCGTCGAGCTGGCTTTCCAAATAGCTCGATACCCATTTGCCTTCATTGGCGGCTATGGGGCTAAAGTTGAGTTTCCAGGCGGTAATGGCTTCTTTGTGGAAACGGACCATGTCCAGCGGGGCATCACAAATTGCAATGGCTCTGGGTTTCAAATGATGCTGCGACTGCGGGCTTTGGCCGTAGATCGCCAACTTTAGGGCCCGGGTGCCTTCCAGCGACATACCACAGTATAAAAGATTGGCCCTGGGGATGTGATGCTCGGATATGGCTTCGTGAATGTAGCTTTCAATTTCCTGGAGGCGATCCTGCTCAAAGAAAAACTCTACCCGGTTGTCTGTAGTCGCGTATAACACGGCCAGTTGGTGGGAGAGAGCATATTGTAATAAGCTGTCTTGTTCGATTGTGTCACGCCGTGAGCGGGTGAAGACGATCAAACCTTGAGCCTTACCTTTATCTGGTAGCCAAAGGGTATAGCCATTTTCGATTTTGGGGATGGCGATGTCTTCGGCTAATTGGACCAGGCCTTGTACCGGATATGCTTTATTGATGACCGTTTGGGCATTGGTGGTGAGTGAAAAGAGACAAAAAAAGAACGTGGAGAGGGCTGTTTTCATGGACGTCGATTTTATAAGTTCTCGTTTTTGAGAACCGTCAATCGGAGATACACACGAAAACCGGCTAGGTTCAAAACTGATAATTCTATTTGATAGCAATCACCACCTTGCCGTGATGTTGCCCCGCACCAAAATAACTGATGGCCCAGGGGATTTTTTCCAGTGGATAGGGGCCATCGATCAACGGTTTGATGATGCCCGCGGCGAAGAGGGCATTAATTTTATCGAGATCCTTATTGGCTTTGAGTGCGACGATTTGCAAGTGTTTTTTGGTCGTGCGGGCGATCCAAGCTTTGGAAACTACTAATTGTAATAAGCGATGGAGGTCCCCACCAACCGTGACATAGCGTCCCTCTGGATGGAGCACACGAAGATAAGCACGGGGGGCGTGCTTGGTCTTGGCATCCAGAATGAGATCGTAACGTTGTCCGGTCTTCGTGAAATCCACCTTTTTGTAATCAATGACCTGATCGAAACCAAGCGCGCGCATCCTTTGCAGTTTATCGCCGGTGTCAACGCCAGTAACTTCGGCGCCGTAGGTTTTAGCAATTTGTAGGCCGAAGGTACCCACGCCGCCACCTGCACCATTGATGAGCACCCGTTGCCCCGATTTGATCTGCCCCGCATCCACTAAGCCTTGGTAAGCCAGAGCTGCTGCGTGGGGGATGGCCGTAGCTTGCTCGAAGCTCATCTCGTTAGGTTTAAGGATTAATGCTTTTTCGTGGATGCACATGTACTCGGCGAAGGTACCGAAGCCATATTCTGAAGTGTCACCGTAGACAGCGTCCCCAACTTGAAATTGGCTGACCTGGTCACCAACGGCTTCCACCACGCCCGCCAACTCCATACCGGCGACAGGCATCTTGGGACGGCGTAAGCCGAACATGAGTCGATAAAGGTAAGGCTTGCCGCGTACGATGCTCCAATCATAATCATTAATGGCCGTCGCGTGGATTTTAACGAGGACTTCGTGAGCGGCGGGACTGGGTTTGGGAATGTCTTGAACTTGGAGATCTTCGGGTGAGCCGTAGCGGTTGAGTACAATGGCTTTCATGCTTTGTTTACTTTGATTTTCGAGTTGATTGTTGATGTCAGACAAAGAAAAACTAATTAAGGTTTGAGGACTATTTTATTCGACGAAAATCACATCTAGGTATCAATCATTTCCTTGGATGCAACGTTTTTTAATTAAAGCCGTCTCTCTTTGTATCTTGCAGTTTAACTGAGATTGCTATATCTCTAGCTTTTTATTTGCTATTTACCCAATAGTCCTGCCTGCAAAAAATAAAAAGCCCTGGTGAAACTGCGTAACCCCTTCAATGCAAAATTCGGAATAAACAAAACTTGAATTCTAAACTGGAATCAGAACTACTGATTCCAACCGGAACAATATTGATTATTCACAGCATGACAAGTCTAAATTTATGAGATTCATTTTATGCGTTATTCTTCTGCTGTCTTATTTGACAGCCAGCCAAACTCAATCTATTCAACCCAAATCTTTTGATTTTCCCTACGATGTGAAGGTATATGATTTGCCAACATCGTCGAATGGGATCAATTATCGGCTCTACGTAAGAAAACCACTGCGAGAGCCAGCGGAGGGTGAAAAAGCTTCTGCATTTTATTTTTTAGATCCTTTAAGTTTATTTATTCCTGCATCTTCGATGACTGGTAATTATGAATGGTTTAATTATTTACCAGCCGCCTATTACATTGGTGTTGGTTACGCCAATGAAGCGGATGGTATTCCTAAAGAAGAAAATCGAACCAGAGACTATACGCCAACTGAATTTTTTCCACCGGACAGTTCGCATTTTTTAGCTGCTAATCCAGTTGACTATTTAGGTTCGGGGGGAGCAGATCGATTTATTGAGGTGTTGAGAAATGAAATTATTCCTTTTATTAATGCGAATTTTCCGGTGGATGAAAAGGATAATGTTTTAATTGGAAAATCAATGAGTGGCCTGGCGACGGTTCACTGTTTATTGACGGCCCCCGATTTATTTAAACGCTATTTAATTATTAGCCCGGCGATTTGGTGGGATGATTGGCTGAAACCCAGACAACAACGGTATATCATGAAACAAGTTGCTGCTCTGAACGCTGATCTATTTAAAAACGACGTCAGAGCTTATTTTGCCGTTGGTGATGCCGAAGAACGATTTGGACTAGTAACGGATTTGTACGTCTTGGCTGATGGATTGAGAAAGAAACGGATTGATCAGTTGAAAATATTTTTGGATGTGCTGGAGAATGAATTACATGAAGGCGTTTTTCCGATTGCTTTTATGAAGGGCATTGTTGGTGTTTATGCTGACGAAGAAAATAGAAGGTCTTCAGCTTCACCCGTTAAATGGGATTGATGCTAGAGCTTTTATTCAGAGACCATGGAACTGAACCAGAAATAACACATTGCGATGCAAATCAGGTTGATTACGAAGAGGATTAGATTTAATTTCCACCAGATACGCCGTTGAGTGGGACGATGAGGGTAGCAGAATGCAACAATGATGGTCGTAAAGATGATCGCCCCTTCCCAATATCCTATCCCCAGAATGAGGATCAGAGTTAAAAGAAGTAAGCTAAATGGTAAGCGGAAAAATGCTCGAATGGAGTTGGAATAAACTGGTCTTTCTAACTTTTTTGATACTCCAGTAATCTGAATATTACGAAACGCCAATGCTTCTTGTGCTTTTTGGATAAAATAATCGGGATAGTGTCCTTGGTTTTGGAGAATATCCAGTAAGACCGTATCCGAGACATCTTCTCGACTTTTTTGCAGAGCGTCGTCATCTAAAATCATGATGAAATCTGATTAATTAAAATCGTTGTAAGTATAATGATAAATTCTGAGGCGAATACTACCCGGTGACCTTACATTTTCGTATTGATCTTTAATGATGCGATTTTGATGATCATAAATAAGTTGTCTTTTACTAAGTAGGGTTTGATCCTCATAATTTAATTGCTCAATCATGAATCCTTGATCCTGACTGTCTGGCTCGGTTCTAATGATTTCTTTAGTTTTTACCGAAAAACGACTATTGGTATCTGGCTTCGCGTACCGCTTTTCAATAATCATATTCGCTGGGTATCGCGGATTTTCTGGTGTGATTATCCTTTGGGTAATTTGGTTTTGAGCATCATAATATAGGACTTCGTAGAGTTTATCTTTTACCCACTGATTGCGATGATACTCTGTACGTCCAAGCTTTTTGCCCTGTGCGTTATAATACTCAATGCGGTCTAAACGCTCATTTTGATTATACAGATAAAGTACTTTACGCATACGTTCTCCAGCGCGATTAAAGTGCTCAATACTATCTATTCTGCCGTTGGGATGATAAGCATAATGCGATGCATTAAGGTAAGTCAAGGTGTCAAATTCATAACCACGTGTAACACAAGCCGTCTTTAAGTTTTGTTGATTGTAAGTTCTGAAAATAGAATCTAGCTCGAATGATTCCTCGTCTTTGTACAATTCTGTGGTGAGCGTTTCATTGTTGTCGAGGAATTTCACCATGATTTGACTTTCTAAAGTGCCATCATCGTAGTAGGTGTATTCGAGATGTCGATCGGCATAGGTGATGCGTTCTAAATCAATATAATTTTCGATGGTATCTTTCCCCGACACGGTGATGAGTCTACGTAATAATTGTCCTTTCTGACCAAGCGTTGGTTTTTGAAATTTATTTTCGGGTGTTTCGTATTTATTCCAACGATAGCTTAGATAAGTCAGATCTTGTGCGTCTAATTTAAAAACACTTAAGATGAGAAGTGTAAAAATTATTTTTTTCATAACCACTTTATATTTTAATTAAATCTCGGCAGCATTTGTCCCCACGGGTTCCCATATTTTTTGCTCATCTAATTCATAATCTTGAGCTTCTTTTAAAACTGCGTTAATACAATCATTATTTCGATAATTCCAACCATTTTCCCGACAATACATGATGAAGAAGCGATTTTGACTCATAAGACGAGAAGTCACATCCACTTTCCACTCACCATTAATTTTGACAAACTCAATACGGGAGGTGATATTAAGATTTCGGGCTACTTTGATTGCCATGGTAGCGTAAGCGCCGCTCCCTTCAATGTGATCCACGCGCCTCAGCTTGGTTTTATCCGCAAAGCCGCCTCCAATAGCATTTAAACTCACAAAATTGCGAACGAATTCTTCTGGACTAATAGTACGCAATACCTCCGCCGGAAAGGCCGTACGGGCACTAAATACAAAGAGCTTTTCGATGATTGGATAATTCGATTGTGCGAGATGGTCAACTAAAGCTAGACTATCGTATTCACGTATCATCTTCAGCGAGTGGGCATAAAAGGCTTTGGTATTATTATCAATAACGGAAATGAAAAGGTCACCATCTTCGTCTTGTAAACTCTGCTGGAATAGTTGAAAAACCTCCCTAATGGCCTGCGCCTCGGGGTCGATTTTGTTACTACAGGCAGTCATTAAAAGGAGAAACGATAAAATGGTAAAAAAACGCATAAGCAATAGCTTTAGCCAACTGGAGTCAAACGCATTAAGGCACTAAACATCTTAATCGTGCTCAAAGGGGTACACCACTACCAAAAGCAGCAATCGACGTTTTTACTTTGCCATTTTCTAAGGTAATGAATTCGCCCACACGGATTACTTTTCCAGTAATGGTATCTTCTCCTTCGTACAGGATGGCCCCACCTTTGTCGTCAAAAGAAGCGGCCAATAACTGAACATTTCGCCAGGGATTCCCGGCTTTGCAGATGTCGACGAAGGCCTCGGCGGGCATAACGTGATTACCGAATATGACTTCGTCGGCCAGGTAAGCTCGGAGGCTATCCCAGTCTGCATCCTGCCAGCTTTTCCAGTAAGCGAGAATAATATCTTGGTGAGTAGGCGTGGTTGACATTATTTAAATGCTTTGGTGATCATGTCCCTAAATTAGCAGGAATACCTCTAATTCTGCAAATATTTTTTGGGAATCGGTACGCCATTAGAATCTGTGGTCCACAGCACATCAGCTATCCACCAACGCTCATCGAAATACACCAATTGGTAGCTAGTGACGCCACGCCCTTCATTTTGCTCCGAATCTTTGGCATAAAAACTCTGAAAAACATTGGCGATACCATTGTACTCGTTGACGACCTTGCCCAGCTCGTATTCGGTGAAGCCATCTTGGTAGTATTGGTCTTGCATCAGCTCGATGAATTCATCCACAGTCACCATCTCAAAAGGGCTACCCAGTGAATCGGAGGGATGATTTAAGATCGCGAATCTGGTCGACGGTAAGAAAAGCTGTCGGAAAAGTGTCCAATCTCTCGTTTCTCCTGCTTTACCGGAAATAATATTCAGCATCTCGTTTACCAAACTGTCAATGCTTTGGGTACATTTTGGTGGCTGCTGGGCAGAAAGGGAAGAAAATGAAAGGAGGAAAAAGGAGAGGAGTGTAATTTGTCTAATCATGATTAAGGAGTATTTGTCTTCAGTTTGAAGTTCAATTTTGATTCATCAATACACAACAAAGTAGGGGAGAAATCGAGCCAAGGTTGTAATGAGTTAGAGGATTATTTTAAATAATTGATTTTGGAAAGATTGGAGGTCGCTCAGTTCATGGTTTGAGTAGAAATGACAAAAGCTCCGCACAACCTTAACTGTTGTACGGAGTCATATTATCCAATTGTCTAGAAGTCATCTCGAAATTGTTTTGATAGCGAAAAAGAAAGATTTTGATTTCAGATGAGGCGCAAAAACGGAGCATAGCCTAAGCTACGTGACGCTTTTTGCAACGAAATATGAATTCAAAAAACACTTTTGCAGCCCAAAGGATAATTTTGAAATGACTTCTAAGTGAGTGATCTAATTTCTAAAAAACAAAGTATCCTGTAAAAACTCTGTATCCGTCAGCGTGTACAAAAAAGCAATGATGGCATCCTTCTCATCTGTATCAAGTGGAATACCGAGACTTTCTGAGCCGACGAATTGTTCATCAATCGTTGCTGAGGGGACCATGCCACTGGCGTAGTGATCAAGGACTTCTTCGAGAGTAGAGAAACGGGCGCTGTGCATATAGGGTGACGTTAATTCTACGTTGCGTAGACTGGGCACCCTGAATTTGCCAATATCCGATTCTAGCGAAGTGATACGATTTCGGCCGGTATCCGCAAAGGTTGAATCGAGGCCATTGTTGCGATACGAAAAATCTGTAAACAGATCGCCGCTATGGCAACTGGCACATTTGTCTTGGAACAAGCTGCGGCCCTCCAACTCCAAAGCGCTCAAGCTTTCACCTTCTCCACGAATGTAGCGGTCGTAGCGGCTATTGGCAGACACCATCATGCAAGTAAACTGCGACAAAGCATGTAAGGCGTAGGGGAGGGTAATCTCTTCGATATCGAAGACCTCGCGAAATTTGGTCTTGTACTTCTCCGTAGCATTGAGCTTCGCCACCACGTTTTCGACCGTCTCATCCATCTCAAATTCCGCTTCGATGGCATTAATCGGTACGAAATCCAAATGCGTCACTCCGCCATCCCAGAAAAATTCCGGGAAGAAAGCCATATTGACCAGCGAAGGTGCA
This sequence comes from Saprospiraceae bacterium, assembly GCA_028285085.1. Taxonomy (GTDB): domain Bacteria; phylum Bacteroidota; class Bacteroidia; order Chitinophagales; family Saprospiraceae; genus JAHDHW01. The sequence goes on from JANQQI010000023.1 coordinate 41,261, forward strand.
TTGCGTATTCCCAATCGATTTTCCACGCCTACACTAAGCGGATGTACCGGCGAATCTGCAAAAGCGGTCGCCTGGATATGACAGTTGTTGCAAGATACCGAACCATCGCGTGAGATGTTGGGATCGTAAAACAACATTTTACCCAGTTCAAATCCTCCCTTGGTTACCGGATTATTATCGAAAGTATAGGTGGGCTCGGGAAAATTCTCTGGCACCCGGAATACATAACGATCTATCGGTGCTTCCGGCTGGTCATCATCATTCGAACCACAGGCCGAGAGGATAACCATTAAGCAACACGCCCAGTAAGGTACCGAGCGTATTGCAGACCAGAATAGGGGCGATCTACTGGTGGACATGATCCAATTCGAATACATTAACTAATTTTTCTGCGAATGGCTTCCCTAAATCCGGGCGGTGTACACCATAGGTGGTAGAGAAATCAATACCTTTCAAGATTTCGTCGAAATTAACATTGATGTGCGCTTCTGGATTTAGATCTTCTTCAATTTTAAGGCTGGAATCGAAGTCCAATTCAATAGTTTGGATATTATTAACAAACTTAGGATCTTCTCCCGGTGCAGGTTCTACATCTTTCCAGCCACCGACGTGGATCGCGAAAGTTCCTTCGAGGGTTTCGAAACCATTGCCATAGTCAATATATTCCTGGCCGGAATTTGAAGCGTTACCTTCTACGCCGAAGCCAATATATCCTGCATTCCAGTTCCAGAACCAAGCCCCTTCAGCTGGATCAAGGACGCCTCCGGCTGCGCCTTCTTGTACACCGGCTTCGTTGACGCCGATAGTGAAGCGAATTTTGTCATAAGTACCAGCGGTAATTCCTTTGAGGTTGATCACATTTGATCCCGGAGTGGTTGAGATCACGTGATAGTAACCCGTTACTTCGTCAGCATTAGCGCTCACGTTGAGTGGATCAAGGTGCTTTTCGCCATTTGGCCCTTCCAAAATAATTTCACTGATGTAATATGCAAAAAGAGATACATTATATTCCTGGCCATCTTCATCGGTGTATTGGTAATCGGTGTCACCAAAATCTTTAATCGAAATATTTTGATCACCCAAACGATTATCAAATAATAAAGTAATCGTACCTGTTTCTTCAGGTTCTGTAACAACCTGATCATCGTCATCCTTATTACAAGCAGATAAAATAAAAATTGAGCAAAATAGACTTGCGAAAATTAATTTATTGAGACTTTTCATTTCTAATTAATGATTTACGCTTTAATAGATTCGGTAATTTTTCTTTATTAAAAATTTTAAACCCTTGATTTATTAAAGGCATTAAAAAATAGGCTCATTCATGTGTCGTACACACCAATAAGTAAATAAGTACTGATAGGAATTAAACAGTAGTTTGAGCTAGCGCTTAATTAATTCTTGCTAGAGGCTTAGAAGTGTCAATCTTTTTGAAAGCCTTTGTGTGTATAGACTGCTGACAGTCAATAGATTGAAATCCTTAATTAGATGCACTTCTAATTTAAAGCCAAGTAAGCTTATAAATAATTATGAAAATTACTGTAGTATTAAATTGAAGATAATTCTGGTGGCTGAAATACCTTGGAAAGATAATCTGATAAATAATGGGCGTCTGGTTTAATCGGAAAATGCTTGCGTTTTAAAGCATTTTTAACTGTAGTAAAAGCATTGAATTCCGAGCAAATCACTTTTAACTCCAAATGATCTATCAATAAAGGGATAGGAATGTTTTGATCTTTTTCGGGAGTGCTATTGGACTCAAGTTGTTGGCGTAAATAGCATTTGCCATCACACTTTAATTCAGGTTTAGCTTGATTAATACACCAATTAGCTGCAATAAAATCTTGATTAATGTAGAAATGGGTAATAGTGATGAAGTCTCTGCATCCGACAGAAATGAATAAAGCTGTGAGGAATATCGCGAGTACTTGTTTCACTATCACAAAGGTAAGACTTTTGACATCTCAATGGACTATATAAGGGCGTGTTTTTTGTCAGCTTTTTATAATTTCTAGGATTAATTATTCCAGATCATTATAAATTGAGATCAACTTAGCTTCCATTTCGGCCGAGATAAATCCCATAGTACCGTAGAAATTATTTTTAAGCTGTTCGGTATGCGATTTCCATTTTTTAAATCGACTGTTATTACCAAGAAAATCAACGCTAACTGTTTGATCAATGATGAATGGCTCAATACCCGATAATTGCCAAAATTGATAGCCCATCGGCTTTAATGTGCCGTTAGGTGTTTCTCCGGGAGCTTTTTCCAAGTGACTATTGCCACACCAAATCAGTAGTTTTGTATCAGCAGGAAGACTATCTAATGCACGGCACAGATTTTTAGCTTGTTGTTCTTCTCGCCAATTGCTTTTGTCCATCGAATTATCAAATTTGGGACGTGCTTTTGTGTCTGCTTCGTAGGCGATCAATTGCCAGCCCAAATCCAGAGCAGCTTGCATAAATTGCCGCATCTCAGGCTGATGTAAGTAGCCTCTGTTTGAAGGCACCTCTGGTAGGCGGCGGTTGGCATTTGCTTTTTCAGCAAATTCAACGGTCAAGGCTTCCATAGCCAGATGACGAACGCCATGTGCGTGAGCTTTGGACAAAATCAGTTGGCCGATTACTCTGGTCCGAATATTTCGCTTTTGGCCGTTATGGGCTTCATTCATCATGACGATTCTGGCATTTTGGAAGGCATGATCCACGATATCTTGTGGATTTAACCACTCAATGGAATCCGACACACGGTTTTGACCAGATAAATGAGTAAGCGAAAGGGTTAATGATAGGAAAATGGCGAGGGGAAATCCTTTTGTGAAGTGATGCATTTTGCTTCTGTTTTGAGAAATGGAGATAACACTTTGTAGCTTATGGAATTGAGCTTCAATAATCGAGAAACTTACGCCTAATGGACTCTTGGTCCTTTAGATGGTTGCACCTATCATTCAACTTCTACTTCAAATGTGCCCTTGATGAGACGAGAAGATGGAGGATTGCTCTTACCATCTTCAAAAATGATCGTCTCGTTTAACTCGAGTGTTAAAGCCCCTTTAAGGGTATCTCCAGGTTGATAAGGAGGACGTTTTTGTAGCACTAAGGCGCTATTCAAATAATCAAATTCAATATCTTGATAGAGATAGACATAGCTGGTACGGTAAGTCATTTTATATTTTCCGCCGTAAATGTTCAAGTGGAGTAATTCATAATTTGAAGCACTGAAATCATGAATTTTTAACTTTAATGTGTCTTCGGAGCGCTTGGCTTCAGCAAAGGGAAGGCGGGATCGATAATTCTTAGCATTCGTTGCCGTCTGATCATCATACGTGTAGCAATGAGCATTGTGGTATAATCGAAGCGTATCCTCGGCTTGGATTGTATCACTCATGGTATTTTCGAAATGACCATCCACATGTTTGATCATATACCAAGGATAGCTCCAATCATCGGCATTTTTTTCGGGCATCTTGAGGTGAGGATCATATTGTACCGTTTTCCAAGACGGATCATGATCGAATGATGTGTCGTCAATGTCTTCAGTTATTCTCGCCATAAAAACTGCGGTCCTTACCTTATTCTGATAAGTTAGATTGTGCCGAACCAGAATGGTGTGTGTCATTGAAAATAAAAACAGCCCAGTGACTATAATCGCACTTAGTTTGAGAGATTCAATGATGAAATCACGGATGCGAAATGGACCAAGCATAAGAGATTAAACTTACTGATATGGCATGAACATCAGAGAATATTGACCTTATTCACTAGCTTTATTAGTGTGCTGATCAAACAAAATGGCATTGCCGTCAGGATCAACTAACGTAATACTGGCTGGGCCACTTTCATTTTCGTCGGCCTCTAAATTAAGGGCAATCCCTTGTGCTTTTAGTCGCTTTTGAATATCCCGCACATCTTCAAATTGCGCCAGCGTTTTTGCATCTGCATCCCAACCGGGATTGAAGGTGAGGATATTGCCTTCGAACATACCCTGAAATAGGCCGATCAAGGTACTATCGCTTTTCATAATCAAGTAATTCATCTCCATACTTCCTGCAAAGACGGTAAAGCCTAGTTGTTCGTAAAAGATTTTTGAAACCTCAAGATCTTTGACACTGAGGCTAACGGAGAAGGCGCCAAGTTTCATATTGGAAAGTGATTTAAAGTGGTGAAAATAGAGAATTTGGATTTGAGATTTTGTCACGACAAAATACACTTTTTGTTACTTAATGAGTTACGTTTTATGAGGCAAATGTTATAAAGTCTAAGGAGAGGTAAAGATTTTACCACTATTTTTTAACCCTACTAAATTAACGACAAGTGAAGTACAATTACCAAAACTGTCTGGCTATGAAATTTCCTTTAACTTTTCTATTCAGTTGTTTTCTGATACTGGTCTATGGACAAAATCTACAAATTGTATCTGATCTCGATTGGTTGGTCAGTGACGATGAGGGGGTTAATTATGATCTAACACCTAAGAATGTATCAGATTGTGTTGATGAAGCTCACATTGATGAGATTTGTGGCCAAGCTTATCCTTCTCCACAGTTAGCCACGCACTTTGCTGGCTGCGACGATATGGTCCCCATTTGGGGCGTAGCTTCACCTGATAATTGTAGTTTCATTGGAGATATATATTGGTTTAAAACGACTTTTTCACTGGGGGATGAAGAATTTTCTGGCCTTTTGAGTGCTAATGTCCGTATCCAGGCTGATAATTCATTTGATTTATATTTGAATGATGAATTAATTGGAGAATCCAATAACACAGAATGGTTTCAGGTTTTTGAATACTCGCCGATTGATTACTTGGTGGAAGGAGAGAATGAAATTAAGGTGCGAGTAAACAATCAAAATGGAGGTACTTGCTTCAACTATGCTTTCTTGGCCTTTTGTCTGGATATTACCTACGATGAGGTATTGTCGCTCGATGATCAGTCTTCAGTAGCACAGCAAATTCAAGTTTTTCCTAATCCCACTGCAGACTTTATTAATGTGAGTAGTCTCGACCCAGTTCATACTATTCGTGATCTTCAAGTTTTCAATACACTAGGTGAGCTGGTTTACATTCACACTATGACAAATCAATCACAAGTGTCTATTCCAGTAGCAGAATGGGCGAGCAATTTATATATTTTACAGTTTATGTTGGGCGATCAAATGATCAGATGGCGTGTAATAGTGGATTAGAGGAATTAATGTAATGGATGTGCATTTGTTAGAAGTTCTAAACTTCAGTCAACCTTATTTATAAGGTATCGAATTCCAACAGCTTGTTATTTTTTTAAAACAGCTATGTTGTTATCCACTGCTTGTAAATCTTCATTTACACGTACTTTTGAAAAATCAAATCTCGGGCAATCGCAGGGTTCTTGCTCAACAAACGAAAAGTCAGTTAAGGTATAAGTGCGATTGATATTAGGTAAATAAATGCTGTAAGTATACATTACTTGATCTAATGCCTCGCTGCCCGTTGGCTCAGGCCCAAATAGAATCTCACTTTCTGAGCCAATACTAAGACGATACTCAGCATCCCCTAATGCTTCGTAAGTTTCGGAGAAAACCGTCAGGTCATTGACTTGATCCTTAACGGTGAGCTGCACCACAGCTAAGTCCTGATCGTTAAAACAATCAGGTTCGGAATCCACACAAAATTGAATGGTGAATTGCGCTTGGTCATTGAGATTGGGACGTTGGCAGGGGGGAGGAACGCAACTTTCATCCTGCTTACAGGCGCCAAGAAATAGAAGTAGGCAGAGGGTAGCGATTCTCATACTAAGAAGGAAATTTTGTAAAAGATATACAATTTTGTTGGAATAGCGTATGAGGTTGCAGTTACAAACTGCAACCAACCTTACTTGAGCTTCTGATATCAAGCCAATTCCTGCATAAACTCCTCCTCGAAGGTAGAAATAAAACTATTGATGTAAGACTTGGACAACACACTGCGTTTGACGACCAAGTAGTGGGTACGCTTGATGCCATTCGCTCCGATGCGTTTAAAAACCAAGTTGTCGTCCAACTTAAAATGTTTCAGCTGCCATTTGGGGGCACACATGAGCCCAAGGTTTGCGGCAACCATGGATAAGGTGATCTCTGTAAACGGGATAGCAGAGATTTTCATGGGCGTAACGTCAATGGCTCGCAGGCAATGCTCGTAGATGGCCACGCCTTCCAAGGGGAAGGAGTTGATGATCAAATGTACCTTGGCAAATTCGCTGGGCTCGATATAGTCTTTTTCATTGAAGAAATGCTCTCGATGAATGACAGCGAAGATCTCATCTGTGCAAACCTCAATGGCGTAGATGTCGTCAGAATTGGGGCGATACGTCATCAAAGCAATGTCAATGTCATCAGATTGTAGCTTCGAAATGATTTCGTGGCGGGCGCCGAGCTGGAGATCAATATCAATTTCGGGATACACGATGGCCATCTTTTGCATAAAGCCAGGAAGCTGTTGGAAAAAGGATTGACACTCTACGGATAGTTTCACTTGACCTTTTGAACCCGTTTTGATATGCTGGATATTGCTGAACCCCTTTTCGATTGCCTCGAATAACTGATTGGCCAGTTTATAGAGCTCCGCGCCCTCCGGAGTCAGCACCCACTTGTTGCGCTTGCGGTGAAATACTTTAAAGCCTAGCCGGGCTTCCAATTCACGTAGCTGATGACTCAAGGCAGATTGAGTCAAGAACAAGCGCTCCGAAGAATTGGCGATGCTCCCTTCCTCCGTGATAGTTTTGATGAGACGATAGTATTTCAGTTCCATGTTGACAAAGATAGGGGATTGCGCATAATGGTAAATTGAGAAGATTTCAATTAAGGAACCAAGAATGCTCAATTTGAAAATTAGTTTCTGGAATAGTTCTCCCGCAGCTTTGCAGAAACAATTTTCATCATGTATACTACCGCATTTTTTTATCGACTGGTTACGACCATTTTTTCTAGTGTCATTTTTCTTTCCATTGGTACGGCTAGCTTTGGCCAAAATTCGGCTGTGATCCCTAAGCGTTCGACCATATCTACGGATATTTCCGATTTGGAAAAGCCAGAGATTGATGGTCTTTTGTATGAGGATATCTGGCAGAATGGTTACTGGGAAACCCAGTTTGTACAACGTCAGCCAGAGGAAAATAGCGCACCTTCGGAGCAAACCGCCTTTAAAATTCTCTTCGACGAGAAGTACTTATACATTGGGATTCGCAATTACGATAGGGCTCCAGAGTTAATCAGTAGTCGGATGTCTCGGCGAGATGGCCTGGAAGGGAACTGGGTAGAGGTGATTTTAGATTGCAATCACGATTTACGCTCTGCCTTTTCATTAGCCGTGACGGCCGCCGGAGTGAAGGGAGATAAAGTGATTTCGTTTAATGGGGCTAATGCAGACATCTTTTGGAATCCCATTTGGTACGCCAAGAGTCATATTGATGAGCAAGGATGGACGGCTGAAATGAAAATTCCCTTTAGCCAGCTACGTTTTGGGCAAGCAGAGAATAGAATTTGGGGCTTACAAGTGCGCCGTAAATATTTTCGCAACGAGGAGACCTCAGTTTGGCAGCGGGTGCCGCTAGATGCCTCGGGCTGGGTCAGTGAATTTGGCGAATTAGAGGGCTTGCAGAATGTGGGTGCGCAAAAGTTATTGGAGATCCAGCCCTACGTCACGACCTCTCTAGAAACCTTTGCCAAGGAAGCTGACAATCCCTATCGCTCATCTAATATCAAACGCCTCAATGCTGGACTTGACGGGAAAATTGGAATCACCAATGATCTGACGCTGGATTTTACGATTAATCCTGATTTTGGTCAAGTCGAGGCCGATCCTTCGGCGATTGCCCTTGATGGCTTTCAACTATTTTTTGCGGAGCAGCGCCCCTTTTTTGTGGAGAACAAGGAGATTTTTAATTATCAGTTTTCGACACCAGCAATTGGCAGCATTTATAACAATGACAATTTATTTTACTCGCGTCGGATCGGAGGACAACCCCACGGTAGTGTTTTTCCCAAGGCGGGCGAGTTTGTGAATATGCCTCAACGTACAACGATACTGGGCGCCGCAAAATTCGGTGGCAAAACGGAAAAAGGGCTATCCATCGGCATTCTCGAAACGGTGACAGCATCGGAATACGCTGAAATTTCTGGTGATGCCGAAACACAGCGCGTGCTCGTCGAGCCACTAACCAATTATTTTGTCGGCCGGATTCAAAAAGATCTTAATCAACGGAATACCTACATTGGCGGGATTTTGACCTCTACCATTCGTAATTTAGACGAGAATCTGGGCGCACTTTTACACAAGAGCGCCACTACCGCTGGTTTGGATTTTTTTCACCAATGGAACAACCGAAATTATTATCTCGGAGCCAATATCGTAGCCAGTCATGTGCAAGGGACGGAAGCCGCTATTTTACAAACCCAAACCTCCATTCCCCATTTATTCCAAAAAACGGATGCAGATCACGTCGAAGTCGATCCTACACGCCAATCCCTTACCGGCACTGGTGGTGACCTCAAGATCGGTAAGGCCGGTAATGGGCATTTTACCTTCGAAAGTGGTTTGACTTGGCGTTCACCGGAGCTAGAGTTGAATGACCTGGGATTCATGCGTGAAGCCGATGTGATCTTCAATTATACCGGTGTGAATTACAATATTTTAAAACCATTTGGTGTCTTTCGCAATGCGTCGATCGGCTATAAGCACTGGATATTTACAGATTTTGGTGGGCAGTTAAATTATATAGATTGGGACATCGAATTACAGGGTACTTTTCAGAATAACTGGAATGCATATGTGGGCTATTTCTCTCAGCCGCATGTGTACTCTCGCTCTTTTTTGCAAGGCGGGCCACGTATGAAATTACCAGATCAATATGGTTTTTGGTGGGGCGTGAGCTCAGATCCCCGCAAAAAACTATCGGTAGGTTTTAATGGTTGGACCAAGACGGGCAATTCCGATAGTTATTATTTGCTGGATAATAGCCTTAATCTCACTTACCAGCCGTTGGACCAATTCAGCCTATCGTTTATTCCTAAATACACGTTGATCAATCACCGCTTGCAATATATCGCCTCGGCGGAGTCAGCTGCTGGCCCGCGCTTCATCACCGCACGACTAGACCAGCGTACGTTGAGCTTTGCTTTGCGTCTTAATTATACGATTAGCCCGGATATCACTTTGCAATACTACGGCCAGCCATTTTTATCGACGGGAAAATACGACGACTTCAATGTCGTCCAAACACCCTTAGCCGACAGTCAGGCGGAGCAACTGGCCTTTTTTGATGGCGAGCAAATAACTTATGCCGCCGTTTCTGACCAATTTTCGATTGATGAAAATAAAGATGGTATTACTGATTATACCTTCCAAAATCCTGACTTTAGCTTTGCTCAATTTCAGTCCAATCTAGTGTTTCGCTACGAGTATAAACCCGGATCAGAAATCTTTTTGGTCTGGTCACAGGGCTTGACCAGTTTCGAAAACCCGCGGAGCCGCTTCATCGATAATATTGAGGGGCAACTATTTAACACACCAGCGATCAATAATTTTTTACTAAAAATAACTTACCGTTTTTACTAGTGAGTCGAATTGATGAAGGCAGACCTTAATACTAGGTCTGTCTTTTTAGACTTCGAACTGATTAAGAATAGGTCTCCTTTTTCTAAAAAACCCACTTGTTATTGTATTGTTAAGTATTGTGTAAGTAGTTTGTTTTTATAATTAATATTGACAATTTAGGGTATCACTTGAAAAGCCAGTACATAAACCTAAATTCTTGTTTGTTATGAAAAAGACCATTCTACCCTTACTTCTTCTCTGTACCATTACATTTTCTAACTCTTGCGATGAGGACGGCTCACTTGATTTAGAATGCATTGCTGATCTTGCGGTTACGGCGCTGGAAGCTCCGGCTAGTGTGATTGCTGGTGATGTTGTAGATATTATTTGTACGATTAGAAATTTTATAACTGATGTCGATCGTTGTGGCGATGCTGAGGAAGGCTTCGTTAGCGTAACTTGTGGATATAGTCCCACCCCTAAGAATTCCTTTAGCGAGTATGACCCAATCGAAAGTTATACCCTGCCATTAGCTGCGATCAGCGAAGGGGCCGTGGTAATTGATCCCGAAACGATGAAAATGCCAACGAATCTTGGCCCGGGCTCTTATGCAATGCGGGTTAGTGCAGAATCTCCAAATGATGATAACCCGGGAAATAATGCTTTTGCGGTGCGAGTGGAAGCAAATTAATGCCAACTGCCATTAAAACGATATTTTGAAAATGAACATTGCTAGAGAAAATCAATAGCAAAATTAAGGGGAGGGAATAACCCTCCCCTTGTTTATTTAGCTATCAATAAAAGTATGATTGAAATAACTGTTCGGTTTTAAATAAATCTCAGCTCGCTGCAAGTCAAAATAGATATTAAAACGCTTAATTAGCTCACTGCCAAACACGCTCATACTTTGTCGTCCGATGGTACCTTCAAAAAATCCAATGGGGACCTCGACAAATTGATGCCCGCCGAGAGCTAAAGAGGGGAGAAGTGCTTTTTTCGTTTTAATAATATGACCGTGTGAATCAGTAAGTTGACTTTCACTGATCACCTCTAATTGCTTACCGAGTTGATGTTCATTTACAAAAGCATCGTCCAGTAAAAGGGTACCTCCGTAGCCAGAATGAATCAACACCTGCCTTGGATAAACTTGTTGATCAATCCCACATCGGATATCCAAAAACATTGATCCTCGTCGGAAATGTAAATCTTGTTTAACGAAATCTTTTTCAAGCGTCGGCAATTCAGAGTGAATCACCATAATCTGCGCATCGTAGTTGAGCTCGATGATTTTATCCTCGAATAAATTCGGGCCGCATTTACCATCCGTTTCCGGGCCGGAATGTTTGTCTTCCCAAATCGTAAGCTGTTCCCAGCTGAAGCGATTGATCTGTAGACGATTGCCTTGACTATAGCGTACCTGGCTGCTACCACCCCAACTATTTGAGGTATTGGATTGATTAAGCTGAAGACTTTTCATTTTCGCAGTAGCGGCCTCGGTTAAGGCGATGCTACTTTGGGCGGTGTGGAACATGAGATTAAGAGTATCGACCTCATTTAGGACAGCTTGGATGATAATATTACTAGCGTCGTTGAGCACGAAAGGGATCGTATCTCTGGTTAGTGATGTGACCTGCGTTGGATCAAAGGTTAAGCCACTTTGTAGTCTAGTCAAGCAGCTATCTTGCCCATTGAATATCACCCAAAAATCATGATGTGCTCGTGGCTCTAATTGAAACGAAATCGAATCGATATCGGAGTAAAAGGTCACCTGCTTGGGACGATTGACCTTATCCGCAACGTAGACATCCAGCTTGATTTGTGAATCGATACCCCAATAATTTGTTCGGAGAATGTCGCCGTCTTTAATCGACAAATTCTTTGTATTGGTTTTAAGTACCGGTAAAGACTGTTGACCAAAAGCAATCAAGCAGGACATTGTAAAAAGGAAGGTGACAATTATCGGTTTTAGCATAGCAATCATTTTTGATAAAGATAAGGATAATTATCGCCTTGATGCTTTAGCGCGGTATAATCGTATGATAATAGCCCAAAGTGATGGAATGGTGACCCAGATTGTCAATATCGTTCTTACCCCAGAAATTATAGCCATAGCTGAGAAATACCTTCAAATAGCCAATACCTATTTCGGGGCGGAAAACAAAGGTCGATCGGTTAGCCTGAAAATAATACTGCCCATTCAGACCAAGATACCCCCCGAAGTAAAAAACATGACCAGTGGTCCACAGGCTGAGTTTGGGCGCAAAGACACCATCGTAGGGGTTAACACCCAGCCCAAGTGTGAAACCACTCCCTCGACCTCCGCCCTCACCACTGGAAAAACACGCCCTAGCAACGCCCAAGCCTAAGTACAGCGCTTGCCCCATTTGTATTGATGGCAAAAGCCCAATGGAATTTTCCTGCTGATAAAAACGTGGGCCACTCCAGCGATATAATCCACGGTCAGGGATGCTGTCGCCAAAGATTTGGGCATGACTCCAGTGTGGGAAGCCAAGTGCTACTCCAAATACAAAGCAAAGGATAATCGTACGCATGCATCAATGGGTTGCCTACTCCTTGAGATGTGATAATCCTGTAATTTGGTGGGTACACGCGGAATGGGATGATCTTTAAATCATAAGCTGAGACTAAAAAGAGCGTTTTTCGTAAATATATTTCATCTTCTCTTCGCTTTGATCAGCGAGATTATTAGTTGACTTAAGCAAAATATCTCCTTTGTTATTTCTGGTGTAGTCAGTTTCCTGCAAAAGGATTAAGCTATCAGAAGCGTGTTGAAAAAGCTGCTCCCGGACCAAATATTCTTGCGCATCGTAATGACTAATGGAAAGTACACCGCTAATCAGAAGTTCATTTTCTAGACGAACTAGTTGTCGGTTTTGGTAAAAATATTTGGTGAGGTAGGTGGTGTCACTCATGGGCGAAAGCGCATAGCTGCTGGCGGGGAGCTCCTCTTTGTTGTATTGGGTGATACTCTCGGTAGTCATGTTTGCAATTTGGGAGCGAATCCGTAGTGACTCTAATTGTCCATCCGATGCATAATACCTTTCATAAGACATGCTCATTGTATCCGGCCTATCCATACTCCCGGAAATCATCAGCGCTTGTTGTATTAAATTATTACTATCAATAAAGGTTTCATAAGTGGAATTAAAGATGTCGTTTTGAAAATTACGAGTCTGTAGAAATAAATTTTGATCCTTACGATAATATTCCTCCGAATAAAACCCGACCATTTCGGTGCGGTCGATAATATATTTATAGGCTAAAATATCCGTGGGATAGTATTTCCTTTTCTCAATATAAACAGTATCAGTAAATTGCCCATTCGTGTCTTGTTTAATACCGTATACTATCTCGCTAAATGGCAACTGCTTGATCTCTTTGATACATTTTTGATTATCCCGGTATTGATTATTTATAATTAAAAAAATAATGGAAATACTTAAAATGATTTTTTGAGAAATGAGCATGAAAAAGGATACTATTTTTTGAATTTAAAATAGGCTACGAAGTTTGAAATAAATTTAATAAATAAAAATAGGGTTTCTACATTTTTACAAATCGTTTAGACCAAAACTGTTGGATGTTTGGATCTTTTATTTTGATAAAATAGATACCCGCTGAGAGGTGGTGTATTGGTACATCTATCCTGTTTTGTGATATGATTTGTGTTTCTATCATCCGACCATTTATATCAATAATTTGGAGTTCAGCTTCAACGGGTAAACCTGATATTTGTAACCAATCCTTCGCAGGATTAGGATAGAGCGAGATTTTCGTTGGCTCAAAAGGCTCATTAACGGAGACCAACGTAGGGTCCGTCAATTTAATCACTCGCACCAACCGAACACTCAAATCATTATTCCCACCATTAAATAGACGAAAATCCATCCCTCCATTTTGAGCATTGTCAAATACGGCATCACTTAAGGTGACAGAGACCGTTTTCCAATTATTATCATTAGTATTGCTAAATACGTGCGCTTTGTACAGCTCGCCATCGCTGGCGTTGTATTGTAATTCCCAATCTCCGGAAAAATTATCCAGATAGGTAATTTTCAGCATGATTGCGTTATTGCCGCCATTTAAGAAGCGGTCATCCAGGTCAAAATAGATATAATTATTGTTGGTAGCGATATCTGTTTGCTTGGCTTCATAAGATAAACCGTTAAATAATCGATAGTCATCACCATCGATAGAATAGGTTTCGACAGTATTGCCATCGGGTTGAATATCTCTTTGAAATAAATATTTCTCCCAGTTGTGCATCACCACATTTTGGGAATCCGGGAAGTAAGTCCAGCCAATGTAAGCATCCGTACTGCTGCGCAAAGCGCACCAGGCATCGGGAGAATTATAAATCTGCTTGCCGGCTGTGAGGTCATGGTAGCGGGATACCTCGGTGTCAAGATCATAGGATGTGAAATTGGTGTACATCCAATTCATCCGCAATTGTAAGCGCCGCAGGATACTCGTCTTCCAGTGATAATAATCGCAAGGATTATCTCCAAAGCAATACTCCTCGTTTTCGTCGGCCCAGATACGAAGCGTATCCGTGAGAAAAGGACTATCCTCATTGGTAACTAAATAATTTTTGCCGTCGATATTGGTCAGTACACTACCGTAATTTGGTAGGTCCGTCATCACAAAGTTGAACTTCTCAAGCAAGCCTGTACGTGCACTTAGTCCTTTTTCAACGATATAGGCAGCAGGCTTACGGCCGATGCTGTCCCGCCACATATTACTCTCAAAACGGGCATTGACATCCGCGCCGGTATAAACCATTTTGTAGGTCAGGCCGTGAAAGGCGTCGATCCAGTCATCTACGAATTGGTGGTGCCAATCCAGATAATCCTGCGGAGACATACCGGCTTCGATGAAGTAAATATCATCCGGCCGTTCGTATTCGCCGTAATCGTAAGCGAACGGGAAGTAGGCGTGATGGAAATTGGGAGAAGTAGCAAATGCTTGATTTTTAAACTCTAGTCTTAATTCCTCTAGCTCCTGAGCGATCCCTTGGTGCCAAAACGGAAGGTGTCGGCTTGGACTAAATTCACCGAAGACATCCATGTAGCCTGAGCCAATCTGTAAAATGCTGTCTACCACCGACGGATATTTTTCAAATATCCATTGTGGTACATGAATGCTATCCGACAGATCCATGCGGTAGTGAATAGGCTGATTGCCATCTAGAGCTGTCGTTAGTTCCGTCCAATCGTATACGTCATCGGCCGGATTGATATCCTTCCAGCGGACGTAGACGATCCCAATATTTTCCTTGTAATAAGTATCCGCCGTGAAGCCGTAAAATATGCAGCCGCTATTGGCGGTCGGCTGAACATAATCGGGTAGCCACCAATCATCCTCGACGGGCGTTTGATCAATCGGGTTTTGAGCATAGAGGCTACTACAAATAGCGAAAAAGAGTAGAGGAAGCAAGCGCATACTAATGATTTTGGAACCACTATTTGGGTAATAAAAACGGACTGCTTTGGGGGCACCCGCTGGAGATATATTGACATCGTTAATGTAAGAAATTTTACATTAATGGTGGTCATTAATCTAGTAGAAAAAATATCATTTTGTCTTAAACCAAGTGGCATAGTCAAGTTCAAATTTGATTTCATCTTCATTGTAGATGCCGACCTCCCGCCAGCCGGAGCGTCGATAAAACTGCTCGGCCCGGGTGCCGGGCGAGGTACTGAGCCAAATGGGCTGTCGACTTTGCTCAAAATGCCAATCTAGCAGAATACCTTGCAAGGCTCGGCCAATGCCTTGTCCTTCGAACGATGGATCAATGAATAGCGCCCAGATCTGGTGTGCTTGCGTATCTAACATAGAAAATCCTACCACCCGCTGATCCATTTGACAAACCCAACCGTTGCCTTTGTTTTCCAAGAAGTATTGGCAGTCTGCTGCCGTGATTGAAGCAGGATCGGTCAACTGATTCTCTTTTACTGCCAGACGAATACTCATAATTTGAGGAATGTCAGTGATTTGGGCAAGGCGGTAGAGTGGAGGCATGGCTGAAGCGGGTTAAGAACTTACTTTGTTTTGAAAGAATTTTGTACAATTTGGAAGTAGAATTTTAAATGGATTAATCATCCGACTCCTGATCTAAAATATCATCATGTTTACGCTTCTTGTGATCGTTTGACTCTAGAAGGAAAAATAGAATAATGATTGGGAAAAACAGACTCAATAAAATAATACCAATATGAGGTGAAAAATCCGGGGTCGGACCGAAAATGGGGAAAACACAAAGGAAAGTATAGCAGAAGGTAAGACCAAGGAGTGCTATTTTTAGAAGCAATCTGATCGTTTTACGATGCGTGAACTGATAACTGATCCAAAGCAGATAAAATGGCACAATTAAAAGTAGAAGTAACTCATCATGAAAAATAAAATGTGTAACCCAATAAGCACCTCCTTGAGATGATTGATTTGGAACTAATGATTTTCCAAAAGGTAGGAAGATAATACTGTAGAAAAATACCTGAAAGATTAGATGACGATATTTTTTCATTGTTTATCTAATCTGGTCCAACGAATACTTATCTTCATTTAAATGATAGAATAAAATATATGTAAAAACAAATGAAGCTTGGACACTTTTTATTATCTAATTCATTAACTGAAATAATAGGAGGAATCAATAAGTCAGTACCTAAAGCGCTTTTTCCTCATACCCCCCTTTCTTCCCACTCATTTTCAATACCAGAGCCCCAACGATAGCTGAAATAAACGAGCCGGCCAGAATACCAATCTTCGCGGAATCAACGAACACAGACTGACTACCGAAGGCCAAATTAGCGATGAAGATGGACATCGTGAAACCCACACCCGAGAGAATGGCTACACCAATGATTTGCTTGAAATTAACGCCTTGAGGCAGGTCGGCGACCTTAAGCTTAAGGGCGATGAAACACATTAGAGTAACGCCCACGGCTTTCCCGATGAAGAGCGCCAGCGCGATATTGGTAGCCAGCGCCATATCGATGGTCATGCCAGCGCTGATGACGACTCCGGCATTGGCTAAGGCAAAAATCGGCATTACGAGGTAGGCGACCCAACCGTGGATGGTGTGCTCCAGATATTGGAGTGGCGAATGATAATCTTCCACCAAATCCTCCAGATTGTCGAGCTGTTCCATTTGGTTTTTACTCAATAGCTGCTTGTTTTTTTTCGCATCTCCCGAGATGGAAGTCGCAATTTGAGAGAGCTCAGCGGTAAATTGAGCCGTGTCAATCTTTTGTCGAATCGGGATGGTGAGCGCCATGAGTACCCCGGCAATGGTAGGGTGAATGCCCGATTTGAGGAATAACACCCAAACGATAACCGCCAGCGGTAGACTGAGATACTTCCAGTAAATGCCCCGACGAGAAAGAATATATAGAAAAGTGACGATGGCCAAGGCCGCAATGATCAGTGCCCATTTTATGCCACTACTGTAAAATACGGCGATGACGAGTACCGCACCAAGGTCATCCACAATGGCGAAAGCAGTGAGGAAAACCTTGAGACTCAGAGGCACGGATCGACCCAAGAGTTTTAAGATCGCCAGTGAGAAGGCAATATCGGTAGCCATCGGAATGCCCCATCCTCCCGTGGTCTCAGGATTTTGATTGAGGCCGATGAACACGAGCAACGGAAAAAACATCCCGCCAATGGCCGCAAAGAGTGGGAGTGTGGCTTTACGTATGGAGTTGAGCTCGCCGATGGAGAGTTCGCGCTTGATTTCCAGGCCAATCAGGAAGAAAAAGACCGTCATCAGGCCGTCGTTGATCCAGAGGATGAGCGGTTTGATCAGGTCAAATTTGTTGGATTCGACGCCAATTTCGTAATCCCAGAGGGCTTGATACCAATAACTGAAACCAGAATTGGCCCAGATGAGGGCCAGCGCAGTCGCAATCATCAGTAGAATACCACTAAAGCTTTCGATTTGGACAAAGCGCTGAAATGGGCTAAGGATGTACTTCTTTATCATGCGGGTTGGTCTTTGCGGTTTGTTTTGTCAAATGTCTTATTTTCTAAAATCTTGTACCCCGAATATTTCAATCACAACTTGGGAGAAAATGTTCTGAGGTTATTGCAAAAAATCATCCTGTCTGGGTAATTATTTTACATGGCAAAGTTAAAATAGACTGCTACTTCAACTAAGGTTATCTCTTCCTTTTTCTTCTAAAATGGAGCAAAATAAGACTAATGATGACTAGCAAGATAAGAAATCGAGGCATCCAGTGTATCGTCAAATGCCAACCGGGAATCAGAGCGGTGTAAAGTTTAATGACCCGTTCTTGAGTGATAATCAGGATCAAAGAAAGAAAAATGATGATCGGAATGCTATACCTTAAAGACATGGTGATGTTTTAGGCCAAAATACCATCAAGGCCAATATTTCATTTCTAGCTCGTCGTCGAAATAGAGCCAGTAAATTGCTCGCTCGGAAGATGAACTATTGGTAGAAAAACTAGGGTATTCGATGACGATAGGGCGGCCGTAGGTGTTTTCACCCACAATAATAAACGACATTCGGCCCAATTCATCTTTCTGACGTTGGTTCACCGCCTCAATATACTTGATACCTTGGAAATAGCTGGCTGGATTTTCAAGATGAAAAGCATGTTGCCGGGGCTTGATCAGGATAGTATTTTGGGGAATTGGAACGGTCACTTCTTGGAATTGAAGTAATAATCGGTAGGGCGGACGATCGGATTTAAGGTAATAATCATTCCAGCGGTTTAAAAAATGGGATTTATCCATCGGGAACGGTCCCCAGACAGGTCGGTATTTGTTTTTAAATCTGACCGATTTTACGTATTGTAGTTCACTACCAAAAGGTGGACGAAATGCCGGTAAAAAAAGTTGGTCTTTCCACTTGGGACGTGGCCCTCTGCGAACCATTCCCTGATATTGACCACTCAAAAATGCTTCGACGGAAAAATTATCTTCGTCCATTTGTGAAGGACTAAAATTGAGGTGCTTGAGATCAATCAATAAATTCTCGTGATAACGATCATTCATCCAACGATACAGATGTTGCAGCTGATTAGGTTGCAATCCAGTAAGCGGATAGTCGAGATAATCGGGATGAAGGATATGGTGCTTTAAAATACCTCGTGGATATTTAAAAATGACGTCGTATTGTGGTTTTTTCTCCAGGTAGAGGGTATCATCATTCGGTAAACTATTTATGGGGAAAAGACTCAGGACATAATCTGGAAAAGATTGACCGTATACCTCAATATTCCAGCACAAGAAGATCAAATATTCTCGATTGGTAATTGGCGATTCTCGCTTAGAAGAAAAACCATATTCTTCAAATCCATAGTTTTCGGCGTAAGATTTTCGATTAATTTCTGTATGGCTGTAATGCCCGGACTTACAAGCAAAAGTGCTAATCACTAAGGAGATGAAAAAGAAGAGATAAGCCTGGATAGTTTTCATGCTATGCCGTTATTTTATCTCAATATCAATAAAAAAATTAAAACATCGACCCCACCTTGATAAATAATTAATTGTGGAGCCAGTGTCGTGCAAACCTATTCTACCTTTATCACTTTTTTAATAAAGGTTTGAGTCCTATTTTTTATGAAAAAATAATAGATGCCGGCGCATAATTCAGATAAATCAACTTCTCTAGTATTGTCCAACTCTTTTAATAAAACACCCTGTGCATTATAAATTGAGACATCCAAGTTTTGGATTGCATCCGTTTGGAGGAAGATTTTATCCGATGTAGGATTAGGAAAAAGCTGAATGGATGAGGCAGCTAAATACTCAAAATCAAAAATACTGGTGAGTTCAGGATTGCCATATTCGATATCTACAACCGGAAAATCATATTGCTCAACCAAAGCACCATTGCTCGGGTCAATAAAATAGACAACCTGTTGCGCCAAAATCACTAAACGATTATTATCGATATCATAGGTGTGGCCACTAAAGCTGGGAATTTCAGGGTAGGTGCCAATATCACTAATCGTGCCTGTGCTCAGATTTATAGATTGTAGGTTTGGGGGAGAAAAGCCCAGTATTTCACCGGAGTTGATATCAAATTCAATGGCAGTGGCTTGAAAATCGAGTTCATAAACCAGCGTACCATCGGATGCATCAATGCCAAAAAGCTTTTCTTGATTTTGTAGAAAGAATATGCCGTTAGTTGGATCAAATGCTTCACTTAGGAAACTACCAATTTCCGGGAATTCACCTATGGTTGTAATATTGCCATTATCAGGGTCTAATGCGAATAAAGTTGAGCCCGTATAGCCTAAAATACGATTGTTGTTGGGATTGTATGCTATAGCGCCCACATCAAAAGGAAATTGATTGATTATAGTATCGGAAGCCATATTAACAATAATTACATCATCGACCCCGATCATCATGTATAGGCCATTGTTGATGTCAAATGCGCTACCTCCAATGCCACCTAAAGTCGGAAATTCGGGAGATATACCTATTTCACCAGTTGACAAATCAAGGGTATAGAATTGCTGCATATTATAGCCATACAGTTTACCTTGACCGATGACAGATGAAGCAACTAGAGCATGAAAAATAATTAGGAATAGAGCTTTTTTCATAATGGTAATGGTTTTAATAGCTTAAAAAATAAAAGGGTTCGTGGTATCGAATTAATCGATACCGCGAACCCTTTTTCCTGAAATGAAGACCTCCGATAAACTAGAGCGTTTCGGAATTTGTTCTTTAGGCCAAAAACTAAAAAGTGATGTTTGTAGGCCAATTAATAATTTCTGAACACGCTCTTATCAATTATCGGAAAATAAATTTTAATTGATTTGTTTGTTTGATATAAACGAAGTGAGGATACTAAGACAAATATGTTTTGCCAAATTATTTAAGATACTGAACTGATTTAAACTTTTGGAGATAGACTAAAAGCAAATGCTTGATTTTCAAGACGAAGCTCATTTTGAGAAGCATAGCCGGAGGCTACGTGACAAAAAATAGCTAAAGTAGTTGGAAATCAATGATTTCGTTTTTAGGCAGTTAGAATAAGTTTGAATCAGTTCACCATTAAAAAGCAAAAACACGAATTGCTATTGCTTTTAAAAATAATTTTAACATTTATCTTTCAAGAATAATCAAATAATCAGGCAGACTATTTTGATACCGCTAATTGCCGCTTAATATCTTCGATTAATGCGCTCAGTTTTTCAATTGATACATGTTCCATAACGACGATTTTGTACCATTGAGGGGCATGATGATTGTCAGGTACTAGACCGTATTTAGTGGCTAATTCTGGTTCAATATGTTCGGCGCAAATGGTAACGATATTAGCGGCCGGATTACGATAAAAACGGAATCCCAAGTCTTCTAGTTTTTGACAAATCCATTCGGTGCGCTTTTGCAAAATAAAAAGCTTTTCGTGCCAACCGTATGGACCATTTTTTACTAAAATCATCCAAACAGCAATGGCATTGGCACCTGAACGACTACCAATGAGCGTAAAATCTTCACCCTCCACGTAACTAGCTTCTTGGGTGTTGGCGTACTGAATAAAGCCTTTCCGAATCAGGAAGATGCCCGTACCGTAAGGGGCTTGAGCCATTTTGTGCGCGTCGAGGGTAAAGGAAGTGATCGCAGGATTTTTAAACGTCAATGGACTATCCTCTTGGGTGAAAGGGTAGTAAAAGCCACCGTATGCACCGTCCACGTGCAAGCGATAAGTACAATCCTGGTCGTCCAAAGTTTCCGTTAGAAGATTGATGTCATCGACCGAACCGAACATTGTGGTCATCATATTGCAAATCACGGTGAAGTATTTTTTGCCATTTGCCCGCGCGTTTTGCAGCACAATCTCAATAGCTTCGCCACTCAGGCCCCGGTTGGCCTCGGTTACGGGAAATTTATAGATATCGATCGCCAACACATTGGCAGCCTTATCCATGGAGTAATGGCTATCAGCACTACAAAGTATGGCGATCTCATCCAGCTTCGCCCCGTATTTCTGCTTGAAGTAGTTGCGGTAAATCCAGATAGCCTGTAGGTTAGCTTCCGTCCCGCCGGAGGCCACATAGCCATCCTGTTGCTCCGGCTCCCCTTGCAAAATATCCACTGCGCAAATATCTATCAACTCCCGCTCAATGGCGTGCGTCCCTTCGAAGAAAGGCTCAGATTTGCCAAGCGTATGGCAGCCAATGTGATTTGGGTTTTGCGTCAAAGCCGACATGTAAGGGGCATCTTTTAGAAAAGCGGCATCTTGATTGAACACCTTTTCGTCTAGGTAAGATGCGGGGACGCCCAGCGCGCCTTCGTGATTGTAGTTAACATTCTTTTCCAAGGCAGCGAAGACCGTAGATTTGATCTCCTCGTCCGATTTTTTCTTCCAAATTCTGGTCATCTTTGCTTGATTATAGTCGTCATATAATATTGTGGCAAAGATACGCTTTCCCGCTGGCAGGAAGAAGGGGAAATGCGATGAAAGTTAGTCAGAAAATGGGCAAGGTGATGAGCTGTGTGAAACTTCAGATTTTTACTATGGTGGGTATGAAATCTACTTTCCTTTTGATGAGGCTGATCGGCTTAGAACGGTAAAAAATAAAATTGGAAAGTGGCGACAACTTTTTTATACTAGTGCTATCCTTACTTAAGGAGTGCATCAATTGATTTATGTTATAAACTAGCCTATGCGAATTCTAATTGTAGAAGATGAAGCCAGTATTGCTCGGCGTACCGAGCGGCTGCTGCAGGAGTTACTGGGCAAAGAATTGGATAGCCTCCACATTTGTCCATCCGTCGAAGCAGCTTTGACCTATATTGCCGAAAAGGCTATTGATCTGCTGCTGCTTGATCTGAATCTCTCTGGTCGGAATGGTTTTGAAATTTTGCAATCGTTATTGGCTGAATCTTTTGATACGATTATTATTTCTGCTTACCGGGATCGGGCCATTGAAGCGTTTGAGTACGGCGTGCTTGACTTTATTCCAAAGCCTTTTGATCTCGATCGCCTCCGTCGAGCGATGGATCGTTTCCGTCAGCAAAGTGGTCGGGCCAAACAACCCATGCGGCGTTTGGCGATTAAGAAGCAAGGTAGAATTAGCTTGATTGCGGTAAAGGATATTTGTTTTATAAAAGGCGCTAATATCTATTCTGAAATTCATTTGCAGCACGGTGGAAAAGCCCTTTCCGATAAATCACTTGATACCTTGATCCGCTTACTACCAGCTCATTTTGAGCGCGTCCACAAATCTTATATTGTCGATATGCAACGTTGTACAGAAATCATCATCCAGCCCGGCAGTAAATATCAGCTGCGACTGGATGATGATCAGTACATACCGCTGGGGCGGACCCGCTACAAAGCCATTAAGGAGGCCTACTTTAAGGTTTAGGGAGCTCGAACTCTATCGGAGGAAGCGTGATCGTTTGGTTGCTGATTGTTTGACCCCGCATAAAGCTCAGCATGATTTCTTCAATTTTCGGAGAGGACAAAAACAATGGATCGCTGTGTCCCGCACCATCGATAATCAGGTGGTAGCCGTTAGATAAATGTTTCAAGGTCTCCACAGCATTTTTCTCGGGAGTACGGCCGTCGAGCGTGCCGCTGATGCAAAGCACGGGCACTGCCGAAGAGAAAGGCGCGCGAAAAGCTTCTCCCAGATCCAGATATTTCAAAGCGTCCCATTCTACGAGGTAGGGATAATTGATGGCATCGCCTAATAGCGTTTTGGGGGCGGCCTCTTGGAGACTGCGCAAGCGTTCTTCGGAAATGCCGGAGGCAATGTCCATGGCTAAGCCCATACCGCGATACCCGCCGTACTTGGGCACCAGAGCATATGGCGCAACATTGGAAAAGTCACCCTGATACATTTCGCGAACCAAGCGTGGTAGTGACTTGAATCTGGAAGGTCCCCGTAGGGCAGTGGTCAGCAGGATTTGCATATCAAATTTACCGAGCACCGCCTCAATCATCTCTCCAGTTTCGGGATGCTTGGTTTTGACCGTTACGGGCTCTTGCTCTAGTCGATTAAGCACCTGCGCCATTTCTCCTAAAAGGTCAGGGTAGATGGCGGCTGTTTTTGGATCATCCTTAAGCATCTGATCAATTTTTTCCAGTAAAGCTTGCTGGTCGTCGGGATGCTTGACGGTATGGTCGTAGCCTTCTACTCCCGCCAAAATGATCCGGTCGATATGCTTTTCGTGTCGCTTTAAGGTCGTTAAGGCCAAGTGTGAACCATAACTGATGCTCCATAGACTAATTTTCTCAGCTCCCAGAGCTTGACGGAGGTCGTTGAGATCATCGGCGTTTTCATTTGTATTATAACCTCTGAGATCGTGGCCTTTGGATTTAAAGAAATCGGCTGCTGCTGTGGCGGCGGCTTTAATTTGTGGCGCCATCTTTTCGGCATTCAGAGGTTCAGAAAATTCGGCAAGCCAATGCCCATCGTAGGATTCCATTTTATCAGAACGGCCAGTTCCTCGTTGATCGTAGGCAATCACATCAGCGACTGCCCGCATTGACATGAAGAGATCGAAGCGACTGCCCCAGGCGGTACCGGTGCCACTACCTCCGGGGCCGCCGGCCAGATATACAATGGGAGGTCCTGGATCGGGATTGGTGCTTTTGAAGCGGACGAAGCGGATATTGAGCTTTTTACCGTTGGGATAATTGCGATTTTCGGGCACTTGGAAGGTGCCAATTTCGGATTCCACTTTGTCGCCTTGTCTATTCTCGAAGGTGTATGGTTCTAGCTTTAAAGTGATGGAGTGTTGTGCCTGACAGCTATAAAACAAAAATATGAGCGCGATGGTAAGAATGGATGGATACATGTTAGGTTAAGTTATTTATTGAATCAATGCTTCAAATATGAAGGCTCAAAAGCAGTTCTTCACCAAAGCATTTGTCAACGACTCTAAGCGTGAGGTGAACAGCGCTTTTGCCTGTTTATTTCAAGTATCTTCGTACTATGAATTGTAGATGCTTACTCTTTTCCTTTTGGTTGGTGATCGTCTGGTTGGATGCTATGGGACAGGATTTTCGAATTTTGCATCGGAAAATGGAAATCTCACCCGCTGATCGGGAAGACTGGCAGCGGAAAAGCCCTTCTGAAATGGGACAGTATCGCATTCGGATGCAGGTAGAGCTGGAAGGACAAAAGCCACCTTTGAAGCATTACAGTCTCTACGTTTCAATGATGGCTTCTTCCTACGCCTATTGGGATGGGGTTTTGCTGGGCAAGAATGGAATCGTGGGAGAGAACCAAGCGACAGAGGAACCTGGTACTCTGCACACTGCTTTTTTGATTCCCGATTCGCTAATGACACCGGGGAGTCATCAAGTGGAGTTATTGATCTCCAATTTTCATGCAGAGGGAAAGATTCGACTCTACGGTGCCTGGGTAAACGATTATCTGGCTCCCAAGGTTTGGGCAATTACCGGAGCGGCTTATATGCACATTTATGCCGGTTGCTTTTTAATTATTGGTCTTTTTTATTTCGTGCGGTATTTGACTAATCGCAAAGATTTGCCCCTTTTGACTTTCGCTGTGCTTTGTCTTGCTTTTTTCGCTCTGATCATCTTGGAGTATATAAAGACGCATTATCAATATCTCTACCCCTGGCATTTTACACGCTTGCGACTCATTCTTGCTATTACCTTCCTCATTGGCCTGTGCTTGCCCCTGTTTTTTGCGCTGCGTTTCTCGTTCCGAGGATGGGGGAAATACCTGTTGCTACTGCTCACCTTCTTTGGCGTAATGATTTATTATACCCGATTTGGTTATGATTACGCGACCAATTATAGCATGGTAGCCAGTTTTATCATGGCCAGTGGTTTTTGTATCGCTGCTTGCCGTCGTCGTCTACCCGGAGGCTGGTTGGCGTTGGTGGGGGTACTACCCATTACCGTGGCCTTGATGGTTTGGTTTGATTCCTATGATACGATCCTTTACGTTGGCTTTGCTCATCTGGTGCTCATGATTCTCATTTCTCTGGCCATGCAAGAAAAGGCGAATCGGCGCACCAGAGAAGAAGCCTTACTACTATCGAGTCGATTGGAAGTAGAATTATTGAAGAAAAACATTCAACCGCATTTTCTGATGAATTCTATTACTTCGGCCATCGACTGGATTGAGCATAATCCTCAAGAGGGTGTAAAACTGCTATTGGCTTTAAGTCGGGAATTTGAGATTCTGCTGGATATCTCGGGAGAGAAAAGGATTCCACTTAGCCGTGAAATTGAACTTTGCCGGGCTCATTTGAAGATTATGGGATTTCGTAAGGAACAACATTATAAATTGCTAGTCAGTGGAATAGATGGTGAAGAGGAAGTGCCACCGGCCATTTTTTTAACCATGATCGAGAACGGTATTAGTCACCAAAATGCGGGCGAAGAGCCGGTGCGTTTCCATCTTTCCAAAACAGAAGATGAGCGCGTTTGTCGTTATCAATTATTGGCCGAAGGCCAAGCGGAGCAGTCTAATGGTAGTGAACTTAGCTATGGTACCGGGCTGCGCTACATCGAAGCTCGGTTAGAAGAGAGTTATCCGGCATCCTGGTTGTTGAACACTCAGCCTGTAGACTTGGGCTGGTTGACCGAAATTGCCATTTACCCAAAGGGATTGTAACTAATGGTGCTTTGTGTAAGTATGCATGATCATTATCGCTGTTGCAAATCAAGCAGCAACGCCTGAACAGTCGTATCCATGGTAACGGTTTTTTGATAGTATTTTTCTAAAATTTCCTGAAAAGAGAGGGTATTATACCTGGAAAAGATATTTTTTTCATCCATTAGCATGACGTGCTCAACGCCCTGCGGTTTCAAATGATCTTGAACCACTCGACCACTGAGATAAAACATGGCAGCATGCCAGAGCCCCCGTGGAAATCTCATGTCCATTGCTTTGCTTTGATGGAAAATGGCTGCTCTAAACGGGCTATCATCGATACCATATAATAAATGACTTCCTTCGTGAAAGACGGTTTCAATAAATGAGGAGGTTTTGACGTGAGGATCTTTGGTAGAAATAATGATGTTCATACTCGGCCGGGATATCGTAAATGCACCGGCATAATTGGCGTGGGCCGTGAGGTCGACCCGGACTTTTGTATTAGCGGGCCACGGGTAATCGGCGAGTAGTTCCATTGCTGAGATGACGCTGGATTCAAGACTGCGGATAGTGGATAGATGCTCGCGTAGCATTTGCTGATTGTGGGCATCGTGGATAGGCCAGAGACGAAGACGATAGAGTTTGGCAATTAAATTTAATTGCTTGCGATGCGCTTCACTGATAATGGTATCCGAGGGCAACGGTTGGTTGTCGTCCTGTTCGCGCAGCCAAACGTGCAATGGGCCCATTTCGAATACGACACTAAGGGTATCAAACTGCTCCTGATAAAAATCCGCTACTTCTTTAAACATCGATAATTCCTCATTGGACATTTGCCCCATGGCCAGATCATCTCCAATATTCAAAAAGGTGCTTCCATCTTCCTTAAGTTTTCGACCTTGCTTTCCCATACCATATTCGTAAAGGAAATAATGGAGGTTGACCCAAAAATCACTATGAAAAACAAAACGTTCGGTGGTGTCAATAGTAGAAATGCTCCACGACTTTGATTTTTTGTATTTCATCTTGTCATCCATACTAGCATCCGAACAGGCCGATATGGAGCAGAGAATGATAAACGTGAGGACGGAGAATAAAAGGAGAGCAGGATTACGCATAGTGGGTTGTTCGTTTATTACAATAATAAAACTTACTCAAAACACTCTAACAAGATATGGAAATTGAATCAGGAAATATTAGCCTTCATCGGATCAAACTCCCTTCTCAATTTTATTTTTCTGTCTGATTTTCCTCAATCGGTGAATCGCTTGAAGATGAATTGGTTTCATCTTGAGAAGTCGATGCAGAAAAAACATCCGTACCCGAAAATTTATCATGCCAACGTTCTCCGGTCTGGACAACGTAGCTTAGTGCTTCGAAGGGGATATAGCGGCAAAGACTCCTTATCAGTATTTTTTTTAAAGAAGTTGGAGAACCGTCAGGATTTGATACGTAAGTGTTTGTAACTACTTTACCTGGTGTTTGTCGAAATAACGCTTCGCAAAATGTATAATATAGAAATGGAATTGAAAAAATACACACATAAAGTAATATAATCAGTAATAAATCTGAGGAAAGCGTATTCACTGTCCTGACGTAAGAGAAAAGTATGATGTAAATTAAGATAGAATCAACGAAATGATGAACGAAGCGCTTAGCTCTAGTTAATCTAATTGATGATAGCACCTTAGTTCGAATTGCTGCTTGTCGATAAATTTTGATACTGTAGATAAGCAAAACAATTTTTAAAATTGTAAAGAAATAAAAGAGCCAATCTGGGGATGTAGTCCGAAGAAAAGTGATATGGATGAAAGTATGTGGAATAGAAAGAGACCATTTTGCCAAATAAAAAAGGATAAAGAGTTTTAAATATTTATTAAAGAAGTTTTTAAATCTGAAATATTGAATAATCCCGAGGATCCCAATGAGGTTAGTGGCGATATATATTAATTTTCGAAAAACTATCCCTCTATTTTCGGGAAACCAATGAATTTGCTTGTAAAAGATTGAAATCTTTTCAAGTTGATTAGGTAAAGAATAAAGGAAAAATAATTGGACAATAATTACGATTGTCAAAATAATGGGGATGGCACTCTTCTTAAACGGGGTCATGTAAGTTATAGGTTAATAGGAAGGTTTTTACATTGCTATCGTTGATGAAAATGGCATTTTCCTAATTGTGAAATGCATTGACCAACCACAAATACATCAATGTTTTTTAGGAGGGAGGGAATCAATTTTATTTTTTCTCACAACACCTCCAAAATATCTCTATTTTCTAAAACCTGTTTTGAGGCGCCTTCCATACCAGCTTTAAACATCGCCTCGCCCAGTTCTGTCGATTTGATACTAGCATTTTTTCCAAACAATTTAATCAATGGATAGAGGCCACGACTGATGCGGTACATCAAATTGGGTTCCTGACGTTTTTCTACGGGGTAAATGTAGGCTGGCCGGAAAATATACAAACTATCAAAATCGAGCGCCGAAAGATGGTTCTCAGCCATACCTTTATAACGAGCAAAGGAGACCCGGCTCTTTTCCGTCGGATCGGCGCCATTGCCACTTAAAAAGCAAAAGGTCGCTTGTGGACTATGAGCCTTGAGGGCATCCGCGAAAGACATCGTGTAGTCTACCGTGATGGTTTTAAACACCTCGTCCGAAACGGCGCCAGTATACACGCCGATACAAAATTGGGCAATATCGATATTTTGAAATACAGATTCCAGTCCGCTGAAATCAGAGAAATCCTTGTGAATGATCTCTTCAAGTTTGGGATGCGTCAACCCGCTTGCTCGGCGGCTAAGCGAGTACACACGACCAATGGCATCGGAAGCAAGGCAATGTTGTAAAACAATTCCTCCAATCATACCTGTGGCACCGGCGATAAGGACATTTTTCATAAGGCAAATCAAATGTTGTTGGGTGCAATGAAGATAATGCCTTATGTCGGAGAATTGTGCATGAATGCCAAAGCTTTTCTCCCGGTAACATAAAAAGTATCGCCAAAGTCAAGTCAATTTTGACTCTGGCGATAGAGGTGTGTTATAGTTTATTCACGTAAGATTTTGTAAATCCGTTTTTTGCCTTGATGCGATAATTCTAGCAAATAAAGCCCGGGTGGTTCATTAAGTGTCAATTGATATCTGGACGTATTGATGTTGGGAATCACCCGAATCGTCCGCCCGAGTGCATTGATGACTCGTAGGGAAACATCGTTTAGGTTGCCTAAATCAATTTGGACGGCTCCTCGGCTGGGATTGGGGAATACCTGAACACCTTGGAAGATCTCTGGGCTGGTTGTATTCGTGATGAGAACCGGAATACATGATGTGGTATCCACGCAACCATTGATAGCAACAATGGCAGCATATTCGCCACTTTCGGATGGGGTAAAGGTCTGTAAAACTGCCCCAGAAATTGGGGCAAAGTCATTTGCACAATCGACCCATTGGTACAAGTCGACGGTAGGACCAGCACTAAGGGTATTGCTATCCAGAAAAACATTAGTGTCCACATTCAAAATGGTTAAATCGAGCAAAATCACAGAATCACAACCGGAAGGCGTACTCAACGGATAGGTCGCCATATTAGTCGTATTAGTGTAAGTGATACCATCAATCCAAGTGTAGGACTGACAGCCCGAACGCAATTGAACACTGGAGCGAACGTGACCATCTTCCCAATCCGTTGCCGGGTCCATATTGACCAGCGTACCGTCGATTCCATTGCTGGACAAATCCGTCAGAACATTGCTATTAATGCCGTCTTCAAAATCATATGCTGCCAATAGGCCTTCTTCATCGGAAATGCCGCAGTCATTTTTACTGGCTCTGATTTGATTAATATTGCGTTCGTGATCCCATACTTTGAGATTGTCAATATTTCCGCTCCAAACCTCATTTGGAGTGCCACTGCTATTGTATGCCCCAATTGTTGCCGGACCATCATTGGCGATAGAACCCACAAAAAAGGATCCAGTGGAACCAGTGAATTCTTGTTGTCCGTCCACATAGAGACGAATTTCTGTAAGAAAAATACTGGCTCCGGTGTAGGTCATGGCCACATGGTGCCATCGGCCATCATCGAGTTGGGTTGTCCCCTCAACAAAAATATTATTGGTACCAAATTCAGAAATTAAATAAGCGTTTAAGCGCCCTTGGTTGACTTGTAGTCCCCAGCCGCGCAAGCTGCCATCTAGCTTGGCAATGATTTGCTGCAATCCGATATTATCAATTTTTATCCAGGCTTCGATAGAAAAAGCATTTATGGATTCAAAGTTGAGTTGATTCCCCAGGTCAACGTAATCGTTTTGGCCGTCAAAATTCAGGCTGTAAGATTGTGCAAATAGGCCGCCCGAGAAGAGGAGGAATAGTAAAATGAAACGTGTCTTAGTTTTCATAAAATTTGTTTTAGTTATTCATTATTTAATACAAGTTGCGATCGATCAAAAGCAAGGATATGAGGAACTTGGGGGAATTAAAAATGCCATTCCCAAGTATCCTTCGGAGCAATATCAAGCTACAGGCAAAATGAGACGATAGGTTTCATTGGCCATCCAAGTGATCTTGCACGGATACGACTTAGCGTAATCGCTTTTAATTGTTTTTTATAAAACTGCTATTGAAGTGTGATGACGAGCTACGACTTGGAACAGCCAGCTCAAGAATGGAAAAGCGAGGGATGTGAACCCACGTAATAATTATGCGATAAAGATACGTAAAAAATATATTTGAGTCCAACTGTAAGGAACGGATTTCGAATTTTAAGTGGGTTCTTGTTGAATAACTAGATTTTAGCGCTATAATTCTTCCATATAATTTTGGGTCATTTGCAAGGCAGCCACATTGGCTTCGTATAATTCTAGGTAGTCAACTTTGTCAAAAACATCTTCACTGGTAATTAAATACCAAGGAGCAGTCAGAATGCTCACATAATGCTCCGGTTTGGGCAGAGTAGAGCCCGATTCGGTGTAAATTAAGCCGGCTGCGGCCGAAAGCGGAAGCTGATCAGTTTCGACTTTTCGGAGGCTATCCACGGGAAGATAAAATTGCTCCAGACTATCGAGCTCAGGAACGACCTCTCCGCTGGAATGGTAAATTAGCCAAGGCATGGGTTCGGGGCTGGTGACGAGTTCACAGTTGGCAAAGGTATGATCCTTTGCACCGAGATGCTCCAAGACCATCAAGAGTTTCGTTTGGGCAATAATGCCCGAATTTTGCTGTCGAAATAGGCGTGATCCACCGTCGGAATTATAAAAATGTGAGGCGGTCACCAGGAAAATTAAATCGTTGGGACGCTCGGTTTCCGGTACTTGCTGCCAGAAGTAAGCTTGAGAAAGCACGGAGACGACGCCCGTACCATCTTCGATCACCCCTTTGAAAGGGGCATCTCCGTGTGTCGAAATGATGTATTTCTCATCCGACAGCCCTTCCAGTTCTACCCAAATATTGATCCCGGTGCCCATTTCTCGGCTTCCTTCAAGAACGATGGTGGCATCCTTATCGACGTCTGCCAGCGCTTTCAGCTCTTCGCCTACCTCTTTACCCACAAATAGGCTGGGGATAGGCCACTCACTATCGTCGACCTTGGGATAGGTATACTCAGGATTGCAGGTCAAACTATTACTTAAAATGAAAATCACGCCTTTGGCGAAGCGGTCTTTGATCCGCCAGTATTGGTCTAATATTGAGATTAAATCATCTTCTGGATAACCAAAGTGATTGGGCCGTAAAAAAGGATTGGGTTCTCCATTGGTGAGACCGAATGGCATATCGACGAGCACGATTTTTCCGGCCACGGGTTCGTTTGCATCCAATTTTTCGCCAATGTAGGTTAACTCACCGGTGACCCCATCTGCATCCGTGAAGCCGGTGCCAAATTCGTAGAAGCAATGAAAGGCTTCCCCTTCAACTTCTAAAGACCAGTTATCGGCCTCCCACACGTAAATCGGGAATTCATCGCGGATGATATTTTCGAACCCCATCGCCGCAAATTCCTGATCGACATAATCAATACTTTGTAACCACTCGTCGGTTCCGATAATGCGATGGGGTGGGGCACAAACGCCTTCCAACCAGTTTTGCATTTGCCCGACAGAGGGTAAGGTTGCTGCGGTTGGATTTGTTGTCGGGGGAGTATCCGGAGTATCATCTTCAGATGAACAAGCACTAAGTAGGATCAGTAGTAGAAATGGGAGCATTCGCAGCATAATCATAACAGCTTTGGTGAGTCAATTCACCCGACTAATATCGAAGGAATCGCTGGGAATAGAAACGAAAATAGTTTGTTGAAGATGTTTTTTGATCTAGGTCAAAAAATGATGAGTAGGCATTTTATTTCCGTTTTGCACGGATTCGACTGAGCGTTTCTTGTGAAATGCCCAGGATGGAAGCAATCTGTCCAAGCGATAATAATTGTAAAAGTTCCGGGCGTTTTTCTACGAGTTCCTGGTAGCGCTGGCGCGCGTCTTTGTGCTGAAGATCTACTTTTTGGCGTATGACTTTGATCAAGGATTGCTCGGCGTAAATGCGGCCAATACGCTCCCAATTTTTGCTGCGATCGTAAAGCGAATGGACATCCTGATAATGAATGCTTAACAGGTTCATATCGGTGAGCGCTTCGATAATAACTTCTGCCGGGGTCTTAGAATAAAAGGAATACAGCGCCGTTAGGAATTCTCCGGCAAAGAATACGTGCACTACTTTTTTTTGACCATTTTCAATAATAGAATTCATCGCCACCCCATTTTGAATAAAATAGAAATGCTCACAGATCTGTCCAATTTCTAATAATCGATCTCCTTTTTTTACTTCTAAACCTTTGAGTAGGGGCAAGGCCATTTGAAAATCCGCTTCCGTGAGTACGACGTTTTCAAATTCGGGAAACATGCTTTTGATGAGATCCATGCAGAAGAATTGGGGAAGGATGAAAAATAGATTTTTACCATATTAAACATTTTTTGCCACAAAAATGCTTTTAGCTCAAGCGAGCGAATGGACTACAACTTTTTCAGTGTGATAATTGCATAGCTCGTTTCGGAACTGTGCTTGGAGGCTTGATCTTCAAATTTATACTTGATGGTTTCCCGTTGGATCGTTTCTAATTGTGGCGTTTCAACGATGATTGAATCTAATAAATTCACCTTCTTACCCGTCTTTTGAATACAAATCGTGATCAAAGCTTCGGGAGTGCTTTTTTCGAATATTTTCTTTAAGAGTAGCGTTTCTTGTTCCCTATCTTTTTTATTAAAATGAAACATACTGTCTAAAAGAATAAAATCGAATTGATCAAAATCGGAATAGGTATAAATGTCTCCCACTAATCCAGTTAAGGTCAGATTTTCATCCTTTGCAATCGTGTTCATTTGCTCAATACCGACTTTTGAAGCATCGATGCCCAAAACTTCGTAGCCCAACTTCGCCAAAGGAATAGCATCTCTGCCTTGCCCGCATCCCAGATCTAAGAGCTTGCCTTTTTTGGGAATCGCAGCGTAGAAAGCCATCAACTCCGGGAAGGGCGCCCCAAATAGATTTTCTGTTTGATAATATTGGTCGTAGTGATTACTCATGCAGAACTCTTAGTTCTCATCCAGCTGCTCCAAAATAATATCTGAACCCGAATAACTGCCACCACTGTATTCGTGCCAATGGCGTGTACGCGGTATTTTTACCCCCTTGATATCGATCTCCCCCGAAAAGTATAAGGTTTCCCCTTTCGAAGCATCTTCTGGAAAAACGAGCTCCATACCCCGGTATTTAAAACTAGCCTGATCGATATAAATAAACCAGTGTTTTGAAAACATGGCTTCTTTTAATTCAATTTCAATTTTGTAGCATGCGAAATCGTTGAAACGCTTAGTCTCAACGCTGCCGATTTTAGCCACCCAACGCTCATCCAAGCTCATCGGCAGCCCTAATAGCACTTGATAAAAATTACGATAACTATTATTCCTGGCGGGATCGAGACGATATTTATTGACTAGTGAATCCGGGAACTCAAGTTGGTCATCAAAATACACGGTGGCCTTGCCCTCCGCATCAACGACATGCTTTGAGAAGTATTCATCCCGACTCCGCATCAATTCAAATGCGCCATTGCTGTTATTCATTTGCACGATGGATAATCGACCGGGGTTTTGCAGCCGGGGTTCCACGATTTTTACGCGATAAGTCAAATCACCCCAAACTTGTTGTGGATCGTGCATCATCTGACTCTTTTGCAAAATTTCTTCGCCGGACATAGCATCTGGGGTGGTCGGAGATGGCGTGCAGGCGTAGAAGAGAATCAGGAGGAAAAGAGGGGAGAGGAAGCGCATATTAGGCAGATTGATGTTGGTTTAAAAATGATTCAAATATGAGATCAACTTGCTGTAGTCTTTTGACAAAATCTGGGAAAAAAGACTGCGTTTGTTGTTGTTCATCGTCGAGAACCGCTTGTATTTTAGCTCGGACGATAAGATCGTTATACATTTCGAAAGCGTTATCCCAAGAGACTTGCTCTATGAGGTCGCTGACCGTGACTTGCCATTGTTTCAGCAATCGCTCGGGCGGAAAATTAGAATAGGCTCGCGTTTGCTGTACAAAAGCATTAAAGTCGTCCCAGTAAGTGTGAGTTGTTTTGCTTAGAAGTGGTTTGTGAAGGATATCTACAATTTCTCCAAATCCAATCTTGGTACTACCTTCACAAAAAATGAATCGTTGACCGACGAAAAGTCGACTCTGCATGAATTCTTGTGCAATGATGGATATCTCAGCCACTACACGTTCTCCCGGGCGCACCTCGGTGGTATCGATGAACGTCTGTTGGCCGGAAGTGCGCATTTCCGAAATGCCTTCAAATTCGATCAACGGGCGATAGCCAGAGTAAACGGGTCTTTCCCGCCCACCGAATTTAATGTATTTCAAGCGGGCGACAAAATCTGAATCTCCAAATTGGTGCATGTGGGATTAGCAACGCGCCGTTTTTCGCTTCTTACCGATCGAGCCGCGGTCGATCACCTTTTGAATATAAGTGGTGGCAAGGGGTACTTTGCAGGCGGTGTTGCCCATTTGGACTTCCACTTTGCCGATTTGGTCTGCGGTAGCTTGCGCTTTTTCCGTCAACGCTTCGATGTAGGACCCGATAGCGATCACAAAATTATTCATCGTGTAACGCACGCGATTTTCAGCGCTATGGATATCGCGAGCTACGGTATCCAGCAATTCACTGTATTTTACGATATCCAGGGTGTCGTCGGCGTGCACACCAGCGTAGCTAGCCAAAGTCGCCCATCCCGCAGCGGCAATACGCTCCTCCCCGGATTTAATCCATTCCAATCCCAACTCAAAACCAAACTTTGTATCTGCTGCAATCCAGGGCACTGTATATTCACTGAGATAGTACCAATAGGCTTTGTCCACCCAGTCTTGGAGTTGTTCCTTGGTGATTTTACTTTCGTCGGCCATCAAACCCGCCAGATACATCGCGTCGGAGTTGCCGGTAGCGTAAAGCTCTAGCGATAACTCGTGGTTCTTCTTGGTCTTTTTAAGGATTTTTTTCAAATCTGCGACTTTCACCCCAAAGAATGGCTCTTGGGCTCCGTGGCGGAGCAGGGTGTTTTTAGTCCGTTCGTCGCCATAGCTTTCGAGGGTTTTTAAAATGTCCGCTGTGGTCATATTGATGGTTTAAAAGTGATACGATTACAAAATGACTTATGCCACAATATACGAGACAAAGTTGATACTAAGATGAATAGTGTTTTGTCATCAAGTTGTGAAGGAACTAAAAGTTTTCAATAATCAACATTCAACATTCACTCCTTTTCTGCCAACATCACCCACCAACCGATATTATGATCCGCTCCGGTATAATATAAATATTCTTTGCCGGTGGCGGGATCAAAGGTGATCTGCGGAGCAATGACTTCATCTTTTTCTAGTGGGGTATCGGCTTGTAAGATAATGGGCTCGGGGTTTTCCGTCCAGGGACCAAAAGGATGATCGGCGGTAGCATAATAAATGGCTTCTTTGTCTTCGAATGCGCCGGTTCGAACGGCGACGAAACGACCGTCGGGAGTTTTGGTAATTTGACCTTCCATCCCAATCCGGGTATCAACAATTTGGAAATCAGACCAAGTACGGCCTTCATCAGTGGAGGTGGCCCCCATCATCCAGACTTCGGAAACTTCGGCGGGGGTAGCATTCCAACCAATGAAGCCGATGTAGAGTATCCCTTCGTGTTCAACCACACTGGGAGAGGTTATACAAAACACCTCCTTTCCGGCGATTTCTCCGCGCGGAACAACAGGCTGTTCGGATTGGGTATAGGGTCCCTCAAGGACATCCGCTTCAGCGAGAAAGATTTGGGCTTTATACGAGTCATCGTTATAACCGATGTAATAAATTTGGTGCTTTCCATCCGTGGATAGGCGATAAAAGGCCGTTTCTTTACTAATGTCGAGATTGGACGGCCCGGTTTCGAAAAGCAGGTCCGCTTCGAGTGTCCACTCCTTCCAGGATGTTCCGCGGGCTAATTTAATAGAGGATTTACCGTTGACATCACCGGAGTAGATCATTTTCAGTTCGCCAGCTTCATCGAAAAAGACGTGTGGATCACTGGCAGATTGGTAATTTTCGGCTGGAATGAGGTCGCGATAAATGGGATTGTCATCAGCTCTTTGCCATTGATCAATGCTCACTTCGGGGTCTGGAGAATCATCTTTTTGGCAAGCGGATAAAAACATGACTAACCCAAGGCAAAAGGGGAAAAGGATCGATTTTTTCATATTTAATAAGAGTGTGTTTTTTATCAAAACGAAAAGACCTACCCATTGTGTTACACTTGATGTCCGTTTAATCTAAAATCCATTCAAAGTAACCGCCAAAGATCAGATAAGTCGCTACAGCAATAGCTATGACGGCACTAATTTGTAGTCTGGAAAACCGCTGTATCCCCGTTATCACTACCGAAATAATCATAAGATTGATGGATACCAAGTAGGCCCAGAGCATGATCCGAATACTAACAGAGGCCCAGTCATGCCAT
This sequence comes from Saprospiraceae bacterium, assembly GCA_028285085.1. Lineage (GTDB taxonomy): Bacteria > Bacteroidota > Bacteroidia > Chitinophagales > Saprospiraceae > JAHDHW01. The sequence goes on from JANQQI010000023.1 coordinate 78,431, forward strand.
TTAAGAACAAGTTCTTTTAAACTAGCCTGTCCATAACTGAAAACGTAAGCGAGAGCCTTGGGGGCGGGATGACCATACGATGGTAGCCAACCCAGATATCGGGCGCTCAATAACCAAAAAAATACATTGAAGAGATTGAGAAAGTGCAATACCGCCGAAGCTATCAACAAGAACCATCGGATTATCTTGGGAAGGGCGCGAACTTTTTTCCTTTTGCGGGGCAACAGCTCATCATCGATTAAATCTTGTGGCATGAAGGCGACGACTTTAAAATAGGAATGAATTGATTGAACACCGCCAACAAGGTAGTAAATTCCTCATTGTCCTGCATTTTAGCCTTTGTAAAAGAAAAGCAGACACTTTGATGAGTGCCTGCTCCAGCATAGTATGAAATCCAAGATTAAGAATTGTTGTTTTTATACTCGTCTCACTCACTAAAATATCCAAAACGCAAGACGAGACCGACGGAATAATTCTCGAAATCTCCATCGTCAAAACCTTCCAGATTATCAACACCGCTTACCCAACGATAACTGCCGGTGATAGCGAAACGCGCCCATGATGTCACGCTCAGTTCCAGACCAATTTCTGGATTGAGGGCAAATATATTATCCTCTATATCTAGCTCACGATTTAAGTCATCAGAGAGGGTCGCTGCTCCCCAACCCACTTTGAAGTTGCTGTAGAAATGCACTTGTGGATCGAGAGGGTAAACAAATCCGGCCATGACGCCGCCTATTCCAAGGCTGCGATGAAAACTCGTGGTTTTAAAGCGCGTTTGGCCGTAATAACTCCCTTGCCCGAAACCACCAATGAAGTAATGACCAAAGGAAATACCCCCCATTCCACCTGCGCTTACGCCGTCATTTGGGTCGAGGCCAATTTCAAAAATCGGTCCGCCGAAAACCCCAAACTTTGTATCTGACGGTGGACTCAGGAACGTCTGCTGAGCAAATAAATGGATACTGAATAGTAGGCAAAGCAGGCTAATGGAATACGTTTTCATATCGAATAGTTTTGAGCAGTTGTACGGCCCGCCAACCGGGCTAAAATGTCGTAGGGCGTGATGATACCGACTAGTTTTTCTTGTTCGTTGATGACGGGCAAGGCGCGGAAATAATTATCCAGAAAAATCTCGATGGCGGATTGAACACTGAGATCTTGACTAACTGTGGTCGGCTTGGCTGTCATGATATGTCTAGCCAATAATTGATCTTCGTTGACCGGAAAATGTGCGGTGCGTAACAAATCTTCGGTACTGATAATACCCATGAGTTGCTGTGCTTCATCCTCTACCAAAATATGGTGAATGCCACGTCGTTGGAACTTGTTTTTTAATTGAATTACGGGCGTATGATCCTGCACGACCGTCAGGTCGGTACTCATGATCGATTTGATGTTTTGTGTTAGCTGCATGATTTTACCATTAAGCGGTGATAAAACGAGGATTTACAATCCCTGGAACCATTCCTGGAATTTATCTCCAAGAATCGGGACCGATTTACTGCGGCCCTGCAGCGCAGTGACGATGCCCATCACCCAAAGCACAACGGCCAGCAAATAACCGACGGTGCCGGCGATCCAGCCCAGAATGGGCACCGCGAAAGCCAGGCCGCAGGCAATAAATAATAAATTGATCCCCAATGCTTGCCGGATGTGAAAGCTTACTAATGGAACTTTCGGTGTATTGAGCAGCAAGGCAGTGATAAGCCATCCAGCCAGCGTCAAATACGCAATACAACTTGCAATGATTGGATTATTCATTTTATCCTGCACTTGATTTTGAGGGGACATAATTTATGATTTAGGGCGATTTATTTTCTTTCTCTTAGGGACTCGACTCTTACTTTTGGACTTAGGTTTTCGAACTTTTGGAGACTTAAGGGACGGTTTACGCTTCTTACTTTTTTCCCAGATGTCCTTGTGAAATTCACGTGCTTTGTTCACCTTAGGAACTGTAGTTTGTCGGGAACGTTTCCGCTCCACAGCATCCTTTTTCGAACTTTCTGGTTTGGTGCGCTGACGATCAATTGTTGTTTTTGGATCAGCAGTTCTCTGCCTGGGACTGGGTTGTTCTACCGGTTCTCGAGGGACTATAGTTTCAGATGATTTCCTGGTTTTAGCGATCTGTGGATACCGTCTCACATGGCGATCTGCATATTCTTTTTGTGAGACCGTTTTTCTGGGATGTCTTTTGTTGTACTTCTTACGTGCCGTTTCAAACTCTCCATATTCCTTAAAGCGCTTGGGCAATTGACCATCATCCTGCATCCAGCGCTTATTAATGATCGTTTTATTGCGTCGATGCCATTGATTGACACTGACGGAAATACTACTTCCATGACCGCGATGACCATAATAGTGATTAACAAAGTGAGTCGATAGATGAGGCCAATAGGTGTGGTGACGGGGATGGAAGAAATACCAATTGGTGAAATGAAATGATGGCAATCCAAATACAACTATGGTACGACTAGGCCCGATGTAGAATCCCCAATCGTACCAGTAAGGCAGCGGTCGCCATCGGGGGTAGGTATACCAATGAGGATAACCATACCAGTAGGGGTAGTGGTGGTCATAATGATGGTGAACAACGATTTCATTTGGCACATCTTCTTCTTCTCTGACCTCAAAATACTCATCGTCATCATAATACAGATCATCCGACTCTGAATAGTATAAATCATCATCTATCTGACTCGATTGTGGGCTATCGTTGTAAGCTTCATCATCATAGGTGTAGGTGTCGGCGTAGTTTTCTGCCGAAGCGATTAATTCTTCTTTCACCTCTGGGTTATTTTCCAGACTGGCTTTCCAGTTTTCCAGCTCTTGCGCATTTTCCCGTGCTACGACCATGTGCATACTATCGGCCTTGTGAATAACCCAATCGGGGTCATTGCGATAAATGTCCCCCACTAAGATTGTCAGTCGGATATTTTCGGTCAGAATACTGAGTACTTCCGGTAGTTCGGACAACTGTCGTAACCGACTACTTGTCTGAGGAGAATATTTTTGTAAAACATTATCAAAAGCGGATGCGGTGGCGACTTCAAGTGCATCGATCTCGAAGAGGAGAGTGGAGTGTTGCGTTACAACCTCTCGGGCTGGTGCGTGTGCGGGCTCGGGGTAATTAGTGAGCAATTCGTCCAGCGCTTTGTGATTAGTCGGATGAAGCTGACTTAGCTGCGTAATCAAATTCGGATATCGGGTCAAGTCCCAAATCTTTTGCTGGGTGGCTTGCGGGTATGGTGCCATTAATTCTCGAAAGGCCTTACTGGTTTGCAACTGAATGCTCTCCATTTTGATCAAAGCCTCCGGATATAAAGTGGCTTCCAAAATTAGGCTGCGTATTTCTGTTGGATATAAAACCAGTGCATTGATTGCCTCTTGTTCTTCGTCGACTAATTGACCAAGCAACTCCTTATCGGTTTGAGCGGTCGCTATCGTTGCCGAACTTACCAGAATAACAAAACTTAGCATTGTGCTGATGAAAAAGAACCGATGCATACTTCTGAACATTAATTCAGTAGTCAAGATGCGGTGATTGGCTCTTGAAAAAGATGATGATAGACAGTCTTTACGGTGATTTCTATCAACTTTGCTTACAAGCTGAGGCAAATAGCTGAGTGACTAACTCGGGACTAAAGCCAGATGCTCTTCGTCGAGGACCGTAATCCGGCCATTGGAATCCACGTCAATTAAGTTTTCGGATTTGAAATCTGTGAGCATTCGCGAAATGGACTCTTTGGTGGTGCCTACGATGCTGGCGAGATCTTCGCGTAGGATATCAATCTTACAATCACCGGCGGCTTGGTATTGCCGGTTTAATTTGATTAACGCATCGGCGACTCGCTTGCGGATGGAATTGTAAGCCAGGCTAATCAACTGCTCTTCTTTTTCGGCAATATCACTCGTCAGCATTTTGATGAAGCGCGCCATGAAATCTCGGTTATTATTTAACAGCTCGAGGAATTCTTCCTTGGGAATGAAGCTAATCTCTGAGTCTTCGATGGCGGCGGCGGATTCTTCGTAGGGCCGATCCTTAAGCACTGCCTGAATACCCACAAAGTCGCGTGCTTGGTGAATACCCGTGATAAAGGACTTGCCGTAGGTATTGGTGCGGAATGTTTTGACCTTACCATTATTGATGTAATAAAGGCGCTTAGGTTTTTCACCTTCACTGAAAACTAAATCCTTTTTTCGATAATAGTGATGTGATTTGGATCTGGCCAATTTTTCCAACTCCTCTTGTCCTTTTCGCTCGTCGGTGAGCGTCTTGGCGTACATGAGATCAGCATCCCCGGTTTTGTCGAGCCGTTCGGCCTTCTTCAGCCGGGTTTCTACTACCTCTAGCAATTCATTGTGATCAAAAGGTTTGACCAGATAATCATCTGCGCCGAGATTCATGCCGGTGCGAAAATCACTTTTTTCAGCTTTGGCGGTCAGGAAAATGAAAGGAATATTATTCGTTTGTGGCTTTTGGCTGAGAATCCGTAAGGTGCCGAATCCATCTAAACGGGGCATCATAATATCGCAAATAATGAGATCGGGAAGCTCGGCCATTGCTTTTTCGATGCCCTCGATACCGTCTTGAGCGAAAATCACCTCATAGCCGGTCAGCTGGAGCAACTCCACGATATTATCACGAACATCGGAATTATCTTCAATGACTAATATTTTCTTCATGATATTGGTTTTTTGGAATTTGGACCGTAAATAATGTGCCTTTGGCAATTTCACTGTGAAAAGTGATTTCACCCCTGAGTAATTCAACGTATCGCTTGGCAAGATTTAATCCTAACCCCGTGCCTTTGATATTGGTGACATTGCTGCCTCGGAAAAAGCGCGTGAATAAATGTGATTGTTCGGCGGTAGGAATGCCTATGCCTTCATCTTTTATTTTGATAATAAGGTGTTGGCCAGATAGCTCGCTTCGACAGTAAACGGTTGAGTTTTCCGGTGAATATTTAATGGCATTTGATAACAGATTGACCAGAATTAACTCTAGTAAATTCTGGTCCGAGTAGATCTTCTCAGGCATCTCGGGAGCAGCTTGAAATTCGATCTGCTGTCCGGGCTTTAACTGATCACTGATTTGCTCGATGACTTTGCGGCAACAATCGCGCAAGTAGAATAAAGAAAAATTGGGTTGAATTTCATCGTGCTCCAAACTGCCGAGGGCGTTGAAATCATTCAGAATGCTCGTCAGATCGTTAACGGAGTGTCGGATGCGATGGAGGTGTTTGACTGCCTTTTCCGCTAGATTTTTATTTTGGTACATCTCAACCAAGGCTGCCGAAGACAATATAGTACTCAAAGGCGTGCGGAATTCGTGCGAGGTCATCGTGATGAACTGCGATTTGAGTTCGTTGAGTTCTTTTTCTTTCTCCAGAGCGACCCGGATTTCTCTTTCCGTCGCGCGCAGCAAATCCTCCACTTTTTTGCGCTCTTTGACCTCGGATTCCAGCTTTTTGTTAGTCTGCATGAGCTTTTCCAATGCTGCGTTGATCTCGTTGGTCCGCTGTTCTACGCGTTCTTCCAACTCAGCGTTGAGCTGTTTGATCTGTGCTTCGGCTTTTTTCTGCTCGCTCAAATCGTGAATAATACCGGTGAAAACACGCTGCCCATTCAGCTGAATTTCACTGACACTCAGACGCAGGGCGAAGGTCGTTCCGTCTTTTCTTCGCCCCTCGGTTTCGCGGCCAATGCCAATGATCTTTTTTTCACCAGTTTCGTAGTAATTTTTCATATAGCCATCGTGCCGCGACCGATGGGGTGTGGCCATTAATATGCTAATGTTTTGACCAATGAGTTCTTCTGAAGTGTACTGAAACAATGCCGTAATTGCCGGATTCACAAGCCGGATAACACCGCCTTCGTCAATGGCAATAATGCCATCAATAGCTGTTTGGAATATGGCTTGTAGTAACACCAATGGATTGACACGTTCAGATTTTAAGAAATCCATTTAAACCGGGTTGAAAGGTGTATTTCCTGAAATAAGGATATTAAATAATTAAAGGCGGTCTATTACAATCACTATAACTTTCAAATCACCTCTTTTAGACCGTTATACAAAAAATGGAAGTGGCTTAGAATAAATTGAGCTCCGATTTATTAAAAACCAAAGCGTGCTTCTAAGCCAGTAGAACCATAATGAGGTTAAAGAAAGTGGATTGTGGAATGAGAAAGAATGATAAATGTCATCTTTTGGGATGATAAATGCTCGTCCAGTAAGATTTTAGTTGGATTATCTTGGTGCTATTCATTCGCAAAACATAATAAAATGGATTTACAGCAACCTATTTCATCCTTGATGACCACCGAATTGAAAGTCTTGGAACCTTCTGATAAGCTATTGGCTGCTAAGGAGTTATTTGATACTTACTCCATTCATCATATTCCAGTCATACAAGGAACCACTCTAGTCGGTATCCTAAGTAAAGTCGATTATTTATACTATCTCAAGCCCATCTCCCCGGAGAGCAAAGAACAATATATAAATGATATAAAATTGAAAAATTATTCTATCGGCGAAGTCATGTCGAAACGTATTATTTCGGCTGCACCTACGGATACCCTCAAAACGGCGTTAGAAATATTTAGCGAAAACCTCTTCCATGCCATTCCTGTCGTGGACAATGGTCGCTTAGTAGGGATCATTACCACCCACGATATCATATTTCGTTTATTGCACCCGGCCAGGACAATGTCTTGATAACTTACCGGTTATTTCTCAACGCTAAGATGCCCAATGTCACTCCGACATTGGGCATTGTTAATTATCTAACCCTGTAAGTATAAAAAACCAAATAAAAGGTTGTAAAGGCAAAATCGATGGCCATTGATTTCAATCACGCACACTTGTCCCCCATAATGCGCCCACGATTATTCTGTTCTTCCAGCGTCCAGATATCGGTAGCCCAGGTTTGGAGCCATTTGCCGTAGGATTTACGATATACCTGTACGTGTAAACCAAATGCCCTAGCGAAGTAGAGCTCAAGGTCGCCTACCTTCTGATCGCTATTTAGAGGGATGTAACTAATACCGGTTATCGGCTGGATTTGGCCGATCGTCAACTCTGGGTCTAGCCGAGTAGCGTCCGCCGAAATTTGTCCGAATGGCTGTTCGGATTGAAAAAATGCCAGCTGAAGGAATGGATACCTTTGATTGAATTCAGTTTGGAGATCTTTTAATTTGCGGTCGTTTGAAATTTTCATAAGCATGGCTTTTGAAAAATGTATTAGTTAATACAAGTTGCGCTTAGCTAAAAGAGAGGTTATTTGTCGTATTATTTCCTTAACTGCAACTTGGGTTAATTGGTAGTCACTAACCGCTGAAATGGTTATTATATGTGGCAAGGTACGCTCTCTTGTCGTATCGTTTTTTGATTCCTGTCAATGAACTGTTTGATCTTTATCATGTCTTCATGACGAGCATTGGTATCTCTGTTTTTCTCGCCATTTTTTGCGTATAGCTGGGGCGGAAAAGTCGATCGATGAAGGAGCGCTCGGGACGAAACATCACCAGCAGATCAATCTCAAAGTTTGTCATGAATTCGTTTAGCTTATTTTCAAGCTTGTTACTGGTCAGGTGATGAAATTGCGTCTGCAGCCCCAAGGGATGGGATTCAAAATAGGCTCTGAGTTCTTTAAATAGAATGCCTTCATCTGCCTCCTCCTCCTTTTTACTGATATGTACGATATGAAAAACGGCGCTCAAAGGCGCCAGTAATTGAGAGGCCTTCCAAATTTCAAACGGGTCTGAGGCTTGGATGTCCGTCGCATAAGCGATGGTGTGCAAGGGCTGGATATCGGCCTGTTCGGGAATGATGAGCACCGGACAATCCACTCTGGCAATGACACCGCTGCTGACGGTGCCCAGGATTTTTTCAATCGTACTGTGCGTACCTTGCGTACCCATAATCACCAAATCAGGCGAATGCGCTTCCACCCATTTCTGGATTATGGCCACCGGACCACCCACTTCGACCGAATGTGTGATTTTGGGCGGCGACTTTAGCTGATTACTGACTTGACTCAGGCCATAAGCCACATAATTATCCATGACTTCCCGGGCGGCTTCGGCCTTCGAACTGATCACATCAGCGGCTAAGGCTGGAATATCGAGGGTATCGGCAATGGGATAAACAACGTGTAGAACGTGCAGCTCCGCTTGTGTTTTATCCGCAAAAATCAAGGCGTGTCGAAAGGCATTCTGGGCCGTTTCTGAAAAATCGGTAGGGACTAATATTTTCATGTTGGATCAATTGAAATTCGTCAAAAAGACGTTGAAAATTGCTGTTCTGATTCCACAAGGTAAAGGAAGCCGGTTCATCCTCCGGTGACCTAAATCATTTTGCTCGGTGATTAAATTCATCGAGACCGCTAGCGAAAATCAATGTAAAGCGACCAAACAAGCTGGAAATTGACCTAAAAAGCCATATGAGATATTTCCTTTATGCAATGTTATTGCTGCTTGGCCTCACATTTTTCTATTCTTGTGTACCGGCAGTCGTTTTTGAGGAACCTCAGCCTCAAGGGGCCGAGACACACTCATCTTTTCCCATGATGTACCGCGGTACTTTCTTATGTAGCTCCGATAGCGCCATTGTATGGATCACGGATAAGTTGGTTTATAAAGAGAAAACCTACTCAGTGACGATGACACAGGTGGAAGTGAATGAAACGGAAGGCGTTGAATTAATTGGCGACCAACTCTACATCGAATCGATTAACGATCCGGTGAAGGTGGTGACTCAAGGCGACTCCGTTTTTGCCAATGTGACCTTACGAGACACCTTGTTTCATCTTGGTAAGGATCAAGTGTTGACCCAATTTCGTGGCCATCAATTACTCAATCGGCAGCTGAAGAGTGGCGATTGGGAAGTGATGATCCTAAGCATTAATTACGACTTTGATCTCATTCTATCTAAGGCCGTTGAACCCGAAGATCTCGAACAACTTGAATCCATTACGCCCGTCGAGGATTTGTCACGTGGGGATACGGTCCAATATCGTATTTCACCTTCGGTTTATGAATTCAACCAGATTCTCGAAGAGCAGCTAATTTTTGAGCCTTGCGACTATTATGAGCGCGTGCGTTTATCCATCGAAATCTAAATCCCATGTCGAAGCCCAAATTGATCCTCGTTGTCGGCTTGCCAGGAACCGGGAAAACCACCTTCGCAAGCGTACTGTCAGAGTCCCTGTCGATGGTGCATTTAAATAGCGATAAAATTCGAGCTGCCATGGGGCAGCGGGGGCAATATAATGCTGAAGCCAAAGCGCAGATTTACCATGAGCTAGTTAACCAATGTGAGGTTCATTTGCAAGAAGGTGAAAGTGTCATTGTTGATGCTACCTTTTATAAGGACACCTTAAGGCAGCCCTATCAAAAGATGGCGGAACAATACAGTTTACCAATTTATTGGATAGAATTACGGGCGGAAGAAACGATTATTCGAGCCAGGGTAGAGCAGAAAAGAAAATATAGTGAGGCTGATTTTTTAGTGTATAAAAAGATAAAGAAAGAATTTGAGCCATTGAATTATCTTCGCTTAAGCTTGCGCTCGGATTTATTGAGCTTAGAAGAAATGGTAGAAAAAGCTAAGGAGTATACTTCGATTTTGTTAAATGCCCAATGAATTTAATTCATGACCGAAGTACAAATAAAACAATTACTGACCAGTGGAGCCTTTGCTGATTATTCTGAATCACTTGAGCTCGTTGAGACGCATATTTCGTGGGTGATTCTGACGGCTGAATTTGCGTATAAGATTAAAAAGCCACTCGACTTTTCTTTCCTGGATTTTTCAACGCTCGAAAAACGCTATCATTATTGTCTTCGAGAATTGAAACTCAATCAACGGTTAGCGCCGAGTATCTATTTGGCAGTTGTCCCCATCCGCGTAAATGCCGGAGGTATTCCTGAATTGGATGGTCCTGAGGGGCAGGTTATTGACTACGCCGTGAAAATGAAACGCCTGGATCGGCGCTACCAAATGGACGTACTACTTACCAAAGAGCAAGTGACGAAGTCGCAGATGCAACAATTGGCTGATCAATTGGCTCATTTTCATGCTCACGCTGATCGAGTGGATACGCCATTTGATATGGATCAAATGCAGTCTGACTTTGCGGACATTCGACAGCTTAACCCGCTGATAGCAGCATCTTTTGGACAAAAAGCGGTTGAGGTAATTAACGAAGCGATCAATTTCTCAGCGCATTTCTTGCAACAGCATATGTCTCGTTTTCAAGAACGCCAGCAAAAAGGTTTTATAGTGGACGGGCATGGTGATCTACACACCGAAAATATATTCTTACTCGATGAGCCCGTTATTTTTGATTGTATAGAATTTAGCGATGAATTACGTCAAGTTGATGTTTTAAATGAATTGGCTTTTTTGTGTATGGATTTGGAAGCCAACAATCGTATAGATTTAGCGAATTATTTTTTAATGGCTTATCTAAAAAGGTATCCCGCTATTTTTGATGAAGTGGATCAACTTATTTTTCAGTACTACAAATTGTACCGCACAAATGTGCGACTAAAAGTTAATTTATATAAAGGGATGCAAAGTGCAAATTCGAAACAGTCGCAAGAGCATATGGATCTAGCGATTCAATATTTTATGCTGCTAAAAAAGTATTTGTCTTCATTTACCAAGATCAATCAACGATCAAGTTCTGCATCCTTTTGATAGTCCTTTCTGTTTTTGTGCAAGTATCATTTATTAGTAATGCTTGAGTTTATCTTAAATTAAAAAAATATTTTAACGCCTGTCGTTACCTTTTCTCATCTTTCGGGACATTAGTCTGAAGTCGCGCGTGATTTCACATTTTTTAATAAAAAAATATAATAATATGAAAATGTTGAAATCATCGGCTCTAATGAGCCTGATGCTCCTACTGGGTTTGTTGTTTATGTATTCTTGCGGTAAAAAAGAATTAGCACCCGTTGATATACCCGCCGTTGCCGCCGAAGTTGATATTTTTTCCAAAATTAAAGTTAAGGACGGGATTCTGGCCTTCGAAGATCAAAATCATTACCAGGCCGTTCTGAATACCATGGTGCAAAACCCAGAGCAAGTGAGAACAGAATTGGCTAAAAAAACTGATTTTGTGTCTTTACAGAATTTACTGAACGAAGATTTAGTGCGCTTTTCTCAAGGCGAGTCTACTGTTTTAAATGCGGATAAATATTTTACGACCTTGCCAGATGATGATTTAAAAATCATTGACTTTGCATTTTACAGTATTAGCAACCTAATGAATAAAGATGCTGCCCTGTACATTAATGATCGGTTAATTCAATATACTTCAGACTTTGTGTATACCCTGCATTCGGGCGATCCCGCTGATTTAGGAAAAACCTCACGCATTTTGGAAGCCGGTCGTTACGGAGAAATTTATGCGACGAAGGTAGAGACAACTGTATCTGGGGATCAACGTAATGTGATTCGCCATACATGTAAAACAACCAATGCGGCGGGTACTTTCCAGGTGCGGAATGCCTTGAATGTGCATGCTTTTGCTACACAGGAAAGTGATGGAACTTTTATAAATCAGTTAACTGCTGAGCTCCGTGTTAGAAAACTTAGAGCAGCAACCGCACCCGATGGGAAATCAGAGTGGAACCCTTATCCTTGTGGTGGGGCCAATATTGATGCAGGAAATATTAAACTGCTTTGGGAATCCATATTTATTGATGAGCCATATACGGATCAAACCCAGACAAATCATGCATCAATCCACACATTTTTGATATTATCCCGCACGGAAAATCCAAACATAAATGTCTTTGATGATATAACCCTGTTCCCTAATAGTCATGGCCTGACTGGTGAATTTGCTCCCGGTAATTGCGCCGTAGATCTTGAGCAGGTAACAGAATACATTGGTTGTAGTGTTACCTATTAGCACTCCACAGAAACTAATAGAGAAAGAAAATATTTAAGTGTTTGGATATATTTTTTGTAGGAAATAGTGCCAGTACCCTAAAGTACTGGCACTTCGTTATTTGTTTGGTTTAGAGTAACCGTAGGCATCACGAAAATGCTTGCTGATATAGTGATGAGGGAGCTCAGTAGCCCAGACCTCCTTCGTTTTTCCGCTTACTTTGTAGAATAAGGAAGGATTTGAAAAATGATAATTACGCGTGTGGCTTTGTTTATCTTTTTTATCGAAAAGTTGATGAGATAATTCTTTTAAAGGAGATAGTGATTCCTCGGATCGATAAGTTGTGACCAGACATGTTTTATCCTTACCGTTTGTAATGGGAATGATTTCGTACTGATCACCACCTACAATCTTTTTTAAATCGCTTTCCGCTTTTATTTTTAAGATTTTTCCCAGAGGGGCAGCTACAAAAATGAAATTGGATATTTCTAATAGTACTTTTTTAAACTCTGGATGCCCTCGACCTTTTGCACATAAGGCAAGTTCATCAAAATTATTACCACCCAAGATCCAATTAGAAGTAAGGATCGTGATATTAAAATGACCTGCTTGGTTGGTTATTTCTTGAAAGCGTTTTCTCGTTTCATTAGGGTCTTCATCGGTGTTCGCCATATATTCACCGAGCGGATTACCACCAATGAGAATAAAATCATTTTCTTTAAATTTATGTCTACCATATCTGCTTTTGTGTAGTTCCGTGATACCTGCAATATTATTTGTGTAAAATTTTATTTTATCTCTGATTTCTTTATTAACCTTCATGTGTGGCAAAAAAGAAAAAAGTGGAGAAAGTGTAGAGCCAGAGTCAATGATGATATTAATTTGTGTGCAATTGTGGTTTGAATTAATTTCTTCTAATTTTTTAGGCAGGATTTTTTTTACGAGCCCTCTGGCTAGTCGAAATTTTTCTTGTGTAAAATGCCCGCGTCGACGATAATATTGGGAGTTGCGCCAAGTGCTGCCGTAAATTTCATAAAGTAAATTTTCGGTATTGAAAAGTTGATTAAAATAAATAATGACGATGCCAACGAGGACTAAAAGCGTAGCGAGAATAAAGGTGAGTAGTAGGAGGTCAAATTGTTGTTCGCTATGGTCTTCACTAAAAAAGAAGTTTGCAAAATAAGTCCAGATGCTCGTTGCAGCTAAACTAGAAACTAAACCAATCACGAAAGACACTTTATTTTCTCTCGTGATGCGAAATACTTCGTTTAAAAAGTTCATATAAAATGCTTTTGTAATGAGTAGGCTGTCCAATAGCTGAAATCGTGCTATTGGTTTAAGCAATTTTATACAAACACTTCTCTCTGATTGGCGCTTGGGCCGAACGAAAATTTATGAAAGATACTGTTTTCTAGTTCAAATTGGTGATAATTACCAGCAAAATGCCTACTCGTCGAGCCACCACTCTGCATTTTCGATCCACGCGGCGGGATAAGTACGATCCTTGCCTTGGCCATTAAAGATCTCCTTGAGAACGGCTTTTTTGTTGGCGCCCGGCACTAGGAAGTGAATGGAGCGGGCGGCATTGATGATGCGTCCGGTTAGGGTAATCCGCTGCTGTCCCGTTTCTGGGTGCGAAGCCACGGCGCAGGGACGCGGATGATGTAAAAGATCAATTTGGTGAGGAAAGATCGAGGCCGTATGACCGTCAGCGCCCATCCCCAGGATAATCATATCGAATATTGGCAGCCCTCCTTTGAGTGGCAGATGATCAATGAGTAGTTGGCCGTAACGCTGCGCTTCAATCATGGGAGGATCTTCTCCTCGCATGCGGTGGACATTTTCGGTGGGGATGTCGATGAATTGCAATAAGCGATCGTCCGTCATGCCGTAATTACTTTCTCCATCTGTGGGAGGCACACAACGTTCATCTCCCCAATACAAATGTACTTTTGACCAATCGATTGATTGAGCATATTGCTGGGCCAAGGCGTCAAAAAGCAATTTGGGTGTACTGCCACCGGATAAAGCGAGGTGAAATACTTCTACTGATGCAATCGCTTCGACCAGATATGCCGCAAAAGCTTCTGCTACGGCCGGAGGATTTGGAAAGGTGTGTTGTGTTCTCATTACAATTCAATAAAACTGCCATTAGTGGTTAATTCACTGCAGGGGTTACGCCAGGTCATCCGTTCTGAGCTGCTTAGCTTGGATACGACCATGGGCCCCCAACTACCGACCGGGTAGCCGTATACTTTGATGTCGGGCTTATTCTGCCAGGCATCGAGAATCGGAGCGACAAAGCGCCAGGCTTCTTCTACTGAGTCACCTCTCGCGTAGAGGGTTGCATCACCTTTGATGACATCCAATAGGAGGCGCTCGTAGGCCGTTGGGACCTCAGTGTCTGTCAAGTCTGTGTAGTGGAAATCCATGCCGACATCTTTGACTTTAAATCCAGAGCCTGGAATTTTCATCCCAAATTTTAGTAGCAAGCCTTCATCCGGTTGGATACGAATGATCAGCTGATTATTATCGTTTTGCATCGTTTTTTCCTGTCGGAATAAGGTATGCGGTGGGTCTTTGAATGTGATGACAACCTCGGTTACCTTAGTCGGCAAGGCTTTCCCGGAACGTACATAAAATGGTACACCGGCCCATCGCCAGTTGTCAATGAAAAACTTGAGCGCAACGTAAGTTTCCGTCCGTGAATCGTGAGGTACGCCCTCTTCTTCCCGATACCCATTTATTTGGTGCTCCCCGATGATTGAACCAGTATATTGACCGCGAATCACAAATTGTGGGACATCCTCTTCTTTAATCGGGCGAATTGATTGTAAGACTTTTAGCTTTTCGTTGCGGATGGCCGAAGCATTGGCCGCAATCGGCGGCTCCATTGTCAAGTGAGCGATAATCTGCATCAGATGATTCTGGAACATATCTCGTAAGGCCCCGGATTTATCGTAATATCCACCACGACTCCCCACTGTGAGGTTTTCGGCATTTGTGATCTGCACATGCTGGATATAATTCCGATTCCAAAGCGGTTCAAAAATACCGTTGGCGAAGCGCGTCACTAATAAGTTTTGCACAGTCTCTTTACCCAGATAATGATCAATGCGATAGATCTGATCTTCCGAAAAATACTGACGAAGGGAATGATTCAAAGCTACTGCTGTTTGCAGGTCATAGCCAAAGGGTTTTTCGATGACCAAACGCCGCCAGCCTTGATTGGATTGATTCAAGCCGTGAGCTGCAAGGCAAGATGGAATGATGGGGTAGAGAAATGGGGGAGTAGACAGGTAAAAAATGTAGTTACTCTCCGTTTTGTACACCTCGTCCATTTCCGCCAACTTACTTTTCACTTTCGCGTAATCTTCCGATACTGCGGTTTGTATAGCCAGATAGGACAGGCGTTGCGCAAACGCTTTTTGTCGCTCTGCATCACCATCTTTTAAATCAATAAATTCACTATCGTAGAACACCTTCTTCTGGAAGGCCTCATCCGAATAGTCGGAACGACTGACCCCAAGAACGGCAAAATTTTCCGGTAAGTATTTACCCAGATACAATTCGTAAAGGGCGGGAATGAGCTTTCGAACGGCTAAATCACCCGAAGCACCAAAAATTACAAAGATTACACCATCCATTGGCTGAGCTTTCGTCGAAGTTTTAGGATTGAAACCTATTAGCGGATGTCGAAAGGCCGACAAAGCCAAAGGCCCCCAAATCTAAAAATTTGTCACCAGAAAATAGGCGAAGTCCTTCGCATTTAAATTACATTTATGCAATATTCTTTCAAAATACAACCAACTTAAATAATGAGCGAACAATTGTACGATTTTGGTATGGTCGGGCTCGGGGTAATGGGCCGCAATTTTTTATTAAACGTCGCCGATAATGGCTATTCGATTATTGGCTTGGATACAGACAAAGGGCGGGCCGCAGCGATTGAGGCGGAGGCCGAAGGCAAACCAGCGAAAGGAACAACGGATATGAAAACCTTTGTGGCAGCTTTGAAGACGCCACGTAAAATTATGCTATTGGTACCCGCCGGCAAGATTGTCGATGCGGTGATCAATAGTTTACTCGAATTTGTGGAGCCGGGAGATTTAATTATCGACGGGGGGAATTCCTTTTTTGTGGATACCGATCGCCGATTGGCACATTTAAAAGATAAGAAAATTGATTTTCTGGGAGTGGGGGTATCCGGTGGTGCAAAAGGAGCGCGTTTCGGACCCAGCATCATGCCCGGTGGTACGAAAAGAGCCTATAATAAGGTGAGAAAAATCTTGGAGGCGGTCTCTGCAAAAGTGGGTGGAGAACCTTGCGTCGCCTACATGGGTAAAGGCTCGGCTGGTAACTACGTTAAGATGGTGCACAATGGCATTGAATACGCTATGATGCAACTCCTGGCTGAGAGCTACGATATTTTGAAGCATATTGGGCGTCTCAGCAATGCTGAGTTACACGCTGCTTTTGCGAAATACAATCGCGGTCGTCTGAGATCATTTTTGGTTGAAATTACGGCGGCGATCTTCCAACAAGAGGATGAACTTGGCAAAGGGATGCTCATTGATAAGATCCTCGACAAAGCCAAGCAAAAAGGGACGGGTAAGTGGACTTCTCAAAATGCAATGGATTTTGGTATTCCTGTGCCAACTATCGATGCGGCGGTGACTATGCGTGGTATTTCGGCTTTGAAGTCCGAGCGCGAAGCAGCAGCAGAAGTTTTGAAAGTACGGACATCCAAAGCAAAGGTGGATAAAAACCAATTGGTTAAAACCGTGGGGGATGCCTTATACTTTGCCTTTATCACAGCCTATGCACAGGGGCTTGCTTTGCTAGCTGATGCTTCCCGTGAGAAAAAATATGGCTTGGATATGGAGGCCATCGCCCGAATTTGGCGGGGCGGCTGCATTATTCGCGCAGCTTTGCTGGAAGATATCCGCCAAGCCTACTCCGCGCAGCCGGAACTACCAAACCTGATGGTTGACCCAGCCTTTGCCAAAAAGTTACGCAGTACCCAAGCTGCTACACGTGGGATGATTAAGCAAGCTATTGATGCAGGGATTCCAACTTTAGCCTTTTCAACTTCGTTGGCTTATTTTGATGCTTATCGTGATGGCCGCTTGCCGTTGAATTTGGTACAAGCGCAGCGCGATCATTTCGGTTCGCACACTTACGAGCGAACGGATCGCGAAGGGATTTTCCATACGGAATGGAAGTAAGGCTAGTTGTGATGCATTAATAGTATGAAAAGCTATATTCAAAAAATCAGATCAAAGCTCGGCCGGGAGAAGTTTATTCATCCGGCCGCGCGCATTATTATTGAGAATGAACGGCAAGAGATATTAGTCCTCGAACGTACGGATAACGGCCAAATCGGCCTCCCAGCCGGCGCCCTCGAAGAAGGAGAAACTATAGCAGCTTGTATCAAGCGTGAAGTGTGGGAAGAAACAGGCCTGGAGATTTCTGAATTGACGTTAATCGGTATTAGTTCTGATCCGAAGATCGAGTCCGTCACCTATCCTAATGGGGATCAAATCCAGTACTTCACCATCGAATTCTATACGAACCAATGGCAAGGCGAGCTCCAGGTTATTGATACTGAAGAGGTAAAACGAGCGGCATTTATGCCAAAGATTGAGGTGCTCACTCAACTACCACCGAATGAATTATCGGCTTTTGATAGTTTGCAGCATTATCGAGACCTAGGGCAGGTGCGCTTAGCGTGAAAGTTTAGCCCTAATCCTGTTGATTAAAGTTTGCAACTTTCACCAAAGATGCCAAAGCAATCCTCTTAATTCCACCACATTTTACCCCAACTCCAACGGTATCTCTCGCAATCGTTTATTCGTCAAACGGAATACTGCATTCGCAATTGCAGCGCCGATAGGACCAAGTGGGGGTTCACCCACCGCGCCCGGTTTCTCATCATTTTCTAAGATAACCACATCAATTTCTTTTGGCGCATGCTTCATCATGGCCATTCGATAAGGGCCATAAATAGTGGGTGTCAGTTGACCATCCTTAACGTCCATTTTCTCAAACAGTGTGGCGCTCAGTCCCATGATAATCGAGCCTTCGCACTGCGCGCGCACCTGATCGGGATTCACCGCGATACCGGGATCGATCACACAGGTGACCTTGTGGACTTTGATAGCACCATCTTCAATGGACACTTCCACCACGTGAGCACAGGGCGTATTGGCATCCGTAGAAGCGGCGAAGCCCATCGCACGGCCATCGACTACGCCATCTCGCCAGCCCGCCTTGTCGGCAGCGGCCTTAATGACCTCTCGGAGTCGGAATCCGCGCTTGTCATCCTGAATTTGGTCGAGGCGGAATTGTACGGGGTCTTTGCCCGCTTTGATGGCCAGTTCATCCATGAAGCACTCAATAGCAAAGGTATTGGCTAGCAAGCCGAGGCTGCGCCAGAAACTGGTCGCAAAAGGGAGTTTTACTCGCCAAGATATCGCCCGGAAATTCGGAATCTTGCCGTATTGAATCATACCACCACGCCAAGCTCCAACGTCTGCACCAAGTAGCGTACTGGCAAATCCGGGGGTGATGGCCGAACCGAACATGACATCACCACTAGATACATTGTGCTCGATCGCTTTGATCAGCCCGTCTTCGTTCAACTTAGCGCGCAATACATGATGTGTGGGCGGGCGGAAGGTATCATTTTGAAATTCTTCCTTGCGATCAAAAAAGCATTTGACCGGTTTACCAACGGCTTTCGATAAGAGGGCTGCTTGAACAGCATTTGGCGTATGAAGGCGTCGACCGAAGCCACCTCCCAAATAAGTAGGTTGGATATTGACTTGCTCCGCGTCAAAACCTAAGCGTTTCGCTACTTCTTTGCGGGTAACATCCGGTACCTGCGTTGAAAGAATCAGAGTCGCTTTGTCATTTTCTACGAATGCTACCGCGCCATTTGGTTCTATTTGCGCGTGGGCGCCAATGGGACTTTTGAATTCCGAGGTGATAATCTCAGATTCGTTATCAAGAATACGCTTTGCCTTCCCCGTTTTTTGAATCACGAAAGGTTTACCTTCGCCGACTTTGATCAAGGCTTCGATATCTGCCGTTTGCCAATCTCGCTCTACAGCCCATTCTACCTTAAGTGCTCTTTTAGCATTTTCGGCGGCCATGCGGGAAGTCGCAACGACGCCTACAAAGTCTTTTTCTTTAACCACCTTGACCACATCGGGCATGCCTTCTGCTGCACTGATGTCCGCATCGACGTATTTCGCACCAATTTGGGTGGGACGCGCCACGGCACCGTATAGCATGTCTGGCATATCTGCATCCATTCCGAAAATGGGGGCACCCAATACCTTATCTTCCAAATCTACTCGCGGGATAGGTTTCCCAACAAATTTATAGGACTTGATATCTTTCAATGGTGGCGTGTCGGGAATATCCCATTCTTTGACTTCCTTGACGACATCACCGTAGGTGAGTGATTTTCCATTGCCCGTAATAACGCCTTCGCTTACGCTCAAGCTCGCGACGTCAGTACCGATGATTTTTGCAGCTTCATTTTTAAGCATCTCCCGCATTGTGGCGGATAGCTCGCGCAGCGGTTGCCAAAGCCCGGAAACCGAGGTACTCCCTCCGGTTGCAAAAGGATCAACATTGCCCGAAGAAGTAGGAGCGTGAAGCACCTTCATTTGATCGATTCGCAATTCCAGCTCATCCGCCGCGATTTGTGCCAAGCTCGTAAAGGTGCCTTGACCCATTTCTACTTTCGGACTATAGAGAATCACCTCGTTATTAGCCGTGATCTCAAACCACATCGGCGGACTTGAAGTACTGCCCATATAGGGGGCATCGACGGTATTGGCATAATCCGCAAGCGTACGGCGCCAGATGGAGCGGGTGAAATAACCAGTTCCAACCAGTACACCAACACCAATGGCCGAGCGGACAAGAAATTTTCGTCGGGAGAAGCCTTTTTTCTTTATGTTTTTGCTCATGATTCTTGCTTTTAGATGTTGGTATTTTTAATGGCGGCAGCTCGGTGGATAGCTTTTCGCATCCGATAATAAGTCGCACATCGGCAGATATTGACAATGTTATCGTCAATATCTTGATCGGTAGGATTAGGAATTTTTTCCAGAAGTGCGGCAGTAGCCATCATAAATCCCGGTTGACAATAACCGCATTGCGGGACCACTTCTTCGATCCAGGCTTGTTGCACCGGATGTAAATTATCGGCATCACCTAAGCCTTCGATGGTGGTAATGCTTTTACCTTCGGCATATTTTAAGGCAAAGGAACAGGAACGAACCGATTCGCCGTCGACGTGGATGGTACAGGCACCACAAGCCGCTTTACCGCAGCCAAACTTGGTTCCTTTAAGGTTGAGAACATCTCTGATTACCCAAAGCAGAGGTGTGTTTTCGTCGACGTCGACACTTTGGGGCTGTCCATTTAGAAGGAAGGAAATTGCCATATTTAGAAAGTTGGATGTTTTAAATAATTAAAATTGATCTACTGCTCGGGGATCGGTGCACCGGCTGCGGCCCAAGCCTTGACCGCTTCGATATATTCATCAACGGGTACCGGTGGTTTTTCGCGAGGTGTCCCGCTCGCATCAATGCCAGGTTCCCAGGCCCAAAGGACGAGCTCATGCTCGGTCAAGTGCTTGACCGTTTCTTCGAGCGATCGGCCACCGTTAATTTCGGGATCGAGGATAGATCGCGCAATTTCAACGCGAGACTTGCCTTCCCAAGCCATTTTGCTTGGTGCCAGGCTCCACTCCGGGGCGCCGGGCACACCGGAGTAGTTGTTGTTCTCGTGTTGGTGACAGCTCTCACAGCGCAAAGCTGGCAGGCCATGGTTATCGGCACCGCGTTGCACGCCGAAATTATGTAAGTGGCTATCTTCTCCCTGCCGTGGTCGATCCCCGGAGGGATGACAATTGACGCAGCGCTTATGCGTAAGTACAGCCATCATTTTATCAAAAGGGGAATCTGCTATTGCTTCATTTTGAGAAACATTTTCAGTTGTGGTTTCGGCTGGCTCATTTTCATTGCTTGCAGTAGAAGCTAGACCAATGACGGCCACTACGATGGCTAGAGAAAGGGCTGGAATTAGAAATCGGGTCTTTTTCATTGGTATTTACAATTCGTATTTTTTTAATAATAGTGCTTGGAAGGGGATTTGGCTTTCTTTCCCTTTTTGGAGGGCTCCAATCCCTAGACTATCCAGGGTTTGTTCGAGCAGTTTTGCTTCGACTTCTGGTTGTTCATAGCCCAATTGCTGAAAGGCTTCGATCAGCTTATCAACCAGCGGTTTGGTCTTGTCGGGATTGAAATATTCTTTTTCCCACTTCAGCTTATACTGTAATCGCCAGAAGTCATACTCGCTTTCGGGCACGTTAAAAGGCATATTAATCGTTTTGCGGATCACCTCTCGTGGATCTGTTTCTTGGATAATGGTTTCAAAAAGCACCGCCAAACGCGTTTCGGCTTCTTGCATAATGGCATTTAGTAAGCCTTTTTTATTTTCAAAGTGTCGGAAAATCAATCCTTCGGAAACGCCCGCTTGCTTAGCAATTCTACTCGTAGAAACGGCGTTGTAGCCATCGTTTGCAAAGAGCATTAATGCCGTTGCAATTAATCTTTCTTTTTTGTCTGTCATGGGGAAGTTGTTCCAGTCTTCGAGAATAAATAGTGAGTAATCACTTCTAAATGTAGCAAAAGTTTTTACAATTTGAAAAGGGGAGGAGATAAAAAATTAAAAAAATACCTTTTGAGAAGTATTGTTTCACTTCAAAACGTAATAATTAATGACCTCATTTTAGAATAATGGGATGGAATCGAAATCATATACTGACTTCATTTCAAATGAACTATTTTTATCAGATAAGAATTGAAAGTACCGACTAATGCATATGATAAAATGAAAATTACCGGAAAAACTTTGATTGAGCTTGGCTATCAACCAGGAAAGTGGTTTAGAGAGGCACTGACTTATGCGAATGCCCACCAATTATCGGGTGATGCTTTGATCGCTTTTTTGGATAGCAAGCAGCCTAAGATTGTTGAACCCCACCTTGAAGGGCGACCTTATCACAAAAATATTCGGGCGGAGAGTGAGCAAGAGGAGGCCAACGTCAATGCTGTTTTCAAAACGATGGACGAATTGATGAAAACACCGACGATTATTGATGGTGCCGTAATGCCCGATGCCTGTCCGACTGGTGGGATAGGGCGAATTCCGGTAGGAGGAGTAGTGGCGGCACGCGATGCCATCCATCCGGCGATGCATAGTGCAGATATTTGCTGCTCGGTGATGATGACCTCATTTGGCTACGTTGAACCAAAGCGTGTTCTGGACGCTGCCCATCGGGTAACGCATTTCGGCGGCGGCGGTCGCAAGGATACCTTTGATTTACCGGAGCAGCTGGAAAAGGAAATTCGTGGCAACTACTTTTTGCGTAATGAAAGAAGTTTACATCTGGCTAAAACACATCTGGGTACCCAAGGGGATGGTAATCACTTTTTATACGTAGGGCAATCAGAAAACACCGGTGAAACCATCATGGTTACCCACCATGGAAGTCGCGGTTTTGGTGCGCACTTGTACAAACAAGGGATGCAAGTCGCCGAGAAATTCCGACAGGAAGTGTCACCTAAGGCTCTAAAAGCAAATGCCTGGATTCCGTATTCTCACGAATTAGGTGCACGCTACTGGGACGCTTTGCAGATTGTACGAGCTTGGACCAAGCTCAACCACACGGTTTTGCACGATGCGACTTGTGCCGGATTGAACGTTGATCCTCGCCAGCGATTTTGGAACGAGCACAATTTTGTCTTCAAGTCCGAAGAGGATGTATTCTACCACGCCAAGGGCGCTACGCCGCTTGATGATCGTTTCGTGCCAGACTCGCTGGACGGCTTGCGCTTGATTCCATTGAATATGAGTGAGCCTGTCTTGATTGTTCGAGGCAAAACGACCGCGACAAACCTTGGCTTTGCGCCTCACGGCGCGGGTCGCAATGTAAGCCGTTCACAGCATATTCGCAGAAAAGCGGATCGTTCGGTGGATGCTGTGTTTGCAGAAGAAACTCAGGGCTTAGACGTCCGTTTCTTTTCAAAAAATGTCGACTTATCCGAATTGCCATCAGCTTATAAAAATGCGCGGAATGTGCAAGCACAAATGGAAGAGTTTGGATTGGGCGAAGTAGTTGACCGTGTGATTCCCTATGGTTGTATCATGGCGGGTGACTGGAAAATCGATGCCCCCTGGCGCCGCAAACGAAAGCGGCGCTAGCTATTTTTGTCGGCTTTTTACGGCATAATGTCTACCTTTGGTATATAAAACACGATAGTCTATGCTCGCCATTCTACTATTTTTCGGTCTTGGAGGTTATGAGTTACTCATCATTGGTCTGGTGTTGCTTTTACTCTTTGGCGGTAGCCGCATGACAGGACTGACCCGAGAGATCGGGAAAGGCATGAAGATGTTCAATGATACCAAGGCGACTCTGGAGAATGAACTCAAGGGCGGCTTACGCCCTGATCGCCCGGAGGATAGCAGTGAAAAGTCTTCTTCCGAAGAGAAGTAGGATTACCAATGGACTGGATTTATGCGCTCGACATCATCGGTACGCTGGTATTTGCCATTAGTGGTGTTTTAACAGCCCTAGATAATAAATTAGATTTGGTTGGAGCCGCCATCATCGGTTTAGTAACGGCAGTAGGTGGCGGCACTTTGCGCGATGTCCTGATTGGTGAAACACCTGTCGGTTGGATGAAAGATCCCAATTATTTATGGACCATTTTACTGGCGCTCATCTTATCTTACTTTTTTAAAAAATACATCCTCAAACTTCGACGAAGTCTCTTCCTTTTTGACACCATTGGGATTGGCTTATTTACTATTTTGGGACTACAAAAAACCTTATCGGTGGGGCTGTCGCCAGCCATCGCGGTCCTAATGGGGATGGTTTCGGCGGTGTTTGGTGGTGTCATTCGCGATGTATTAACCAATATTGTCCCGCTTATTTTTCGCCGTGAAATATATGCCTCGGCCTGCCTGGCGGGAGGCGTTGTCTTTCTCGGCCTCGAAGCCATCAACAACCAGCAAACTGTCAATATGCTGCTATCCATGAGTACGGTGGTGGTCATCCGTTATTTAGCGGTTAGATACCATTGGTCGTTGAATTTTTCTCTGGAATCCAAAAAGGATTAGAACAAAGGCCCAGAAGTTTGGATCACTTCTTATTTTTACCTCGCCTTAATGATTAGCTCTATTCAACGAGCGCTAAACCTAACCAAAAAAACCACTAATGGAAGCTATCAGTATCTTCGATATCTTCAAAATCGGCGTTGGCCCTTCCAGCTCGCATACCCTTGGTCCCTGGCAAGCCGCCCGGGATTTCATCCAACATATTGATGCTTCGAAAATAGATCGAGTCCGGGTGCATCTTTTCGGCTCCTTATCCAAAACGGGACGTGGCCACGCCACGGACGTTGCCGTAATGCTTGGCCTCGAAGGCTACGATCCAAAGACGATCGCTACTGATCAAATTGACCGCTACCTACAGCGTATTGAAGCTGAGCAAAATCTACAAGTTAAGGGTAATACTGTTGCTTTTGTGCGATCAAAGGATATTGTCTTTGAGCCCTCAACCCACGATTTACATCCCAATACTTTGATTTTTCACGCTTGGTCGCAAGGCCAATTGATCACAGAAATCACTTATGCATCCGTTGGCGGCGGATTTATTGAAAGGGGAGGAGAGGAACACACGACCGTGGCTCCCGTTCGCTTGCCACATCCGATTCAGCGAGGACAAGAACTGCTAGCCTATACTGATGAATTAGGTGTGTCGATCTCGGACGTGGTACACCGCAATGAATTGCACTTTCGGACGGAGGCTGAGATTCAAGCCAGTCTTGATGCCTTATTAGACACCATTATTGATAGTGTATACCGGGGTTGCAGCACACCGGGCGTCTTACCTGGTGGTTTGAATGTTAAGCGCCGCGCTTTATCCATGTGTCATCAGCTTACGGACGGCGCGGACTATGCTAATCGCAAGGAATGGCTGGATGTGGTCCATAACTCGCCTAAGCATTTCAAAAACATTAACCAATGGATCAGTTGCTTCGCCCTGGCAGTTAACGAGGAGAATGCTGCCTTGGGCCGTATTGTGACCTCACCGACCAATGGTGCTGCCGGGGTCATTCCGGCGGTGTTATTATACTATTACTTCTTTTGCGACTATGTGGGTAAAGATGCGATGCGTCAATTTTTATTTACCGCCGGGGAGGTCGGTTGTTTATTCAAAAAAGGCGCTACCATTTCTGCGGCGGTGGGCGGCTGTCAGGCGGAAATTGGCGTTTCCTCAGCGATGGCCGCCGCGGGCTTGACGGAAGTGCTCGGTGGTAGTCCGCGGCAAGCTTTGATGGCCGCCGAAATAGCGATGGAGCACCACCTTGGCCTTACCTGTGATCCGATCGGCGGCCTGGTCCAAATTCCCTGCATCGAGCGCAACGCGATGGGCGCTATGAAGGCTATCACCGCTGCCCATCTAGCCCTGTCTAATGATCCAGAAGCCGCCATTGTGCACCTCGACACCGTCATCAAAACGATGTGGGACACTGCTCAAGATATGAACGGGAAGTATAAAGAGACCTCAGAGGGTGGGCTCGCGTTTAATTTGCCGGTGGTGCTGGCGAATTGTTGATTGGAGTTGAGCTATCAGGAGATATTCATCGAGCAAACATTTGCTCTTGTGGAGTTTTCTGGTGAAGAAGGCTAAGCCGCTGTATATTATATTTTCAGCTCAAAACTAATTGCTATGGAAAGTTATGAATTGATGAAGCCGGTTTTTACACGAATCGCCGTTGAAGAAGGCGGGCACTATCAATTTCGAGATGAGAAATATTGGGGCGGTGATATGTCTGTCATACCAATTACCTACCATAAATTAGTTGTTCCAATAAAAGATGCTCATGTTATAGTTGATTATGAACTGGGTAATCACAACATGGCTAGCTTCTTTTGTGAACTATCCGATTTTAACCCTATTCCTTCATTTACCATTTCCTACCGAAGTCCATATCGAAGACTTTTTAATAAAAAATTGAATGCCCTAAAAGTAAATTGTGAGGATACTCATTTTAAAAATTACTTGCAGCAGGAATTAATAGAGCTAGAGCTAGAACACATTGCTCGAGATAGTCAATTTGAACCAAATATTAAACTCATCCATTCTGATACATCTGCAGAATTAAAAACAAGATATTACCTAGGGTTTAAGTACAAGCACCGTGTTATACAACCTTTGCTCCGCTTTTATGAGGCGGTGATTGAGTGGGGGCGTTAGGTAATTGTTTTTGGTTTGTTGAATAAAAAACAGAGTGGCTATAATTTCTGAATTTTGTAATTCTGACAACCTTAAGCATTCCACTTAGCGCCCAATCACCAAGCGCTGTGGTGTACTCCCCGGAAAATCCAACACATACACCCCGTTCGGCAAGTTGGAGACGTCCAAAATACCATTTTCCGGGAGTTGTCCCTGCCGAACCAGCCGCCCGCCCCAGTCTACCAGCCGATAGTAGCGGGCGTAGCGCGCCGGGAGCTCCACCTGAATGTGATCCGCGGCCGGGTTGGGGTAGAGGCGCCAATCGGATGGAGCAAGAAAATCAGTGCTGGTCAGCGTATTACAATCGGCGGAATTGGGCAGCGGATTGGGCTCGATCGGAGAGCCGGGACTGAGGTCCAGATTCTGGAGGCCGGGGTAATCGGGAGTGTAGCGGGTACTACGGAAAACGATATTGCCCGCGAGGCTGCCGTTCGGTGGAATGGGTTCACCCTGAGGCGTCGGACCTTGTACCGTGACCGGATTGACGTATTCCCAGACGATGTTATCCTCCGCGTTGATCTCGAAGAAACGGCCCTCTGCACCACTGCAGATCAAAATATTGCCATTGGGTTGCTGCTCCGCACCCGATATGAAGCTCGAGTACCAATCGGTCGGATTGGGATACTGAAAGGTATAATCCGGTGCCGCCGGACCGTAGGCGGTATTCGGGGTGTAAGCATAGTTGCCTTCGGCATCCACCGGTGGACTGATGATATCGACCGACGAGGCGTTGCCACCCGGTCGATCCCGACCATTGTTGAACAGCATAATTTTACCGGCATCGGGCAGGCCGGCGTCGATCCAGCGCACATCGTGCTGTCCGAAGAGTTGGCGATCGGACAGCGTCCCCTGATCGTAGCCAATGGGATTGCCCCAGCGGTAGAGGATATCGCCGCCTTTGCCGCTATTACCGCCTGTATGTCCGGCGGCTTCCTCGGTGGTGGTGCTGTGATCGATGACATAGAGTTCGTTGAGGCCCGGCGAGCCGAAAATGATTTGGTCGAGCTCGGGATTGTAGTCTAAGCAATTTGCGTGAATCCAGTCGGCGTCGCCCGGCGTCGGGAAATCGGGGTAAAAATTGATGTCCAACAGCTCGGGGTGCTCCGCCACTACGCCGTAATTGGGCTTGTTGGGATCTTGATCCTGAATGAGGTGATCCCAAAGATGCCATGCCCACACAATCTCACCGCTGGTTGGGCCGGTCTGTTGTACTTCTATGATATGCTCGGGCCAGAGGGCGTTGTCATCCAGAAAGTTGGGATCGCGCCCCTGCGCTACGGCCTCATCGACCGATTTGTATTCCCAGGCTAGCACCAAAACGTTGCCATTAGGAAGTGGCTCAATGTCGTGATGCATTCGCACATTGTTGTCCGAGTACACGAAATCCCAGAGCAAGTTGCCCTCCCAATCTAGTTTTTGGAAGCGTTCACCGGCGCCACCGGCGTTGATGACTGGATTAACCAAGCCCGTTCTGGCGGTGCGCAGCAGTGTACCGTCTTCCAGCAAATAGACCATTTGAGCTGGATTGGCATCCGTCTCCCAGCGATGGACTTCCTTGCCGCAGTTGTCAATCAAATAGATGTTATTCGACCGCAAGGGGGCGAAAAGAGTATAGCCCTCAAAGGCTTCATCTTCGTAAGTGAAGAGGCCTACCGTTTGGGCTTGAAGCCCGCTTGGCAAAAAAAGAATGGCGAAAAAGGCAAAGTAAAGTTGACGCATCTGGGAAGTAGAGTATTGTTAAATATGTTTATACGACTCCAAATCTAAACCAGCCCCATCAATTCTAGTTTAAAATGGACAGGGATAATTTGTCAGTTCTCTTTCAAAACGTAAGAGCCGATGATGAGCCCCCAACCGCCGGCCGGGTTGCGCATCCAACGCGTACCTAAAACATTTTTGATACTCCTGGTCTTACCGAATAGGTCTTGCTTCCCAAAGGTGCAGTAAGAAGCGTGGGCATTAGTCCAGATGACTACCGATTTCTTGTTTTTAATATGCCGGCGCCGGATCGACTCTTTTTCAAATCCCAAAATATCGTACACGTTCTCTGTCTTATAACCTGAATTGAGATATTCCACCGCATTTGTGAAATTCTTGATACACTCATGATGCTTGTATTCCGTCTTTTTCACCAGAATTCGTTTGCACATGATAGCGTATAAAATGATCGCATCGTCGAGGAATAGGCTGTCTTCTTTGTTCTTAAACTTAGCTTGATCTTCCGTAATAGCGATCTCATTTTCATCAATACTTAATTCCAAATCGTCGCGTAGTGTAACCGTAATCGTCCCGCCTTCTTTTTTGTACTGCTTAAATATGGCCTCCAGCGAACCGAATTGAATCAAGGCCGCCTTAATCAAAGCAATGCTGGCACAATTGCCGTGGGTATCATCTTGCATACAGATGGCTGATTCTTTTGGCAGTTTCACTGTGCCTTGATAAAAGTCCGAAATGATGTCATTGTGTTTGGGCATAGTTGGTTTCGTTTTATGTTTTCAATTAGTGAGATATAATACCTCATTAAATTCAATCAATATACTTCTACACTAAGCTGGATATTAGATTTTCAACCTTTGGAGATTTTGGCGTTAAAGCAATTAAATGCGGGAAAGCCTTTTCATTAAAACCTTTCCAGAGGTAAAATAGCGCAGCTATTTTGCTGACCTTGGAAAGGCTGCGGGAGGCTAATTTAATTGTAGCCAAAAGATCTACAGTTACGGCTTTTGGGTTACTTTTCGGCTGAAGGAAAAGTAACATATTAAGCTTTCTTAATAACCTATTGTAAAACCACCTTCCCCCGCTGCACCACCTTCTCTCCATTCCACAACTCATAAACATACACGCCATTTGACCAACGTTGCTGCCGCTCAATGGTAAAACTAGCCGGATCAGCAATCACCTCTTCCACCAGTAAACGTCCCTGCAAATCCCGCAAACGAAACTGTAGCTGGTGCGATAAATCCACCCCGTCGGCCGCCGTAAAATGCAAGTGTTCCGCCACTGGGTTGGGAAACAAACGGTACGGCTGCTGCATCGGAATCACAATCTCTTGAAAGCCTACTGGGCTATCTTCTACAAAGAGTGTCACCTCGTCGGTTGCCGGGTGAGCCACGGCGGCCTTAAGTCCATCCGGGGTGATATCAAAATGATGGATCGGCAAAGCCGGTAGATCGAAGGCACTCAGGAATGTAGAATCGGTGACCAGCAAATGATGCATTTGGACGTCCAAATCTGGCGACCGCTGCAAGGTGAAGCCCCGGCCGGTCGCCGCGTATTGAATGGCAATCGGCGCAGTATCTTCGTAGTTGATCTCCTCTATAAACTCCAAGGTTTGAAGCGAAAAGCGTTGGGTGCTTTGTACTTCCGAGGAAGCTATCCAAAAAGATAACTCACGGGGATCATAGGTCACGCGAACCGGGTTTTCAATACAAGGATAAGTACCAATGAGACTCCAGGTTTCATCCTGCCCGAACAGCAAGGCCAGCTCATCATTATCTTTTAAAGTCACTGCGGCAAAAACACCATTGCCGAGCAGCTCATTTTCTTCGCTGATCGCTATTTGCAAGGGGAAGCCCTCCAGCGCAATTTCGGTGAGCACACTGTGGCTGCTGAGTTCCAGAATTTGAACTTGGCTATCGAAGGGATTAGCTACCAGTGCATACTGGCCATCCGGCGTGAATTTCAGATCACTACGAATACCGTAGTTGGTCCAGCTGATGCCGGTATTGCCGATGTCGATCGTTGTTTCGAGGCCGGAATTAGCGCCGTCGAGCTTAATGACACCAATATTATCATTGGAGCCCGCATTGATGGCGTAGGCGTACTGATCGCCGGGCAGGACAAATACCTGATCAGGCTTGCTACCTCCACTGGGGACGTCCGCTACAATTTGGCTGGTTTGTAGATCGATGATGGCCACCCGGTTGTCAAGGCGTTTAGCCACCAATGCGTATTGACCATCCGAAGTGACATCGACTTGGAAAGTCTCGTTACTACCGAGATCAATGATGCCTTCTAAACTGGCACTGGCTACATCGATCACGGAGAGCGTCCCTGAAAGTGAGTTGATGGCCAAGAGCCGACTACCGTCGGCGGTAAACTTAACGGCGTAGGTGGCATCGGCTTCTAGGTCAGAGCCAGTAGAACTATTTCCATCTTGGGTTAGGTTAACCGGATTAATGAAGTCATAAAAGACTAAAGATTCGTAGCGCAGGGGATCGCTGGCCACAATCCGATTGCCTTGGCCGACGGCGCCATTTTGGATCGAAATACCACTTAGGCTGCTTTGGATTGTACCGGTCTCAGCATTAACTACAGCGATGTAAAAATCGCCAGCAATGAAGTGCGTACCACTGGCGCTGGTTCCGACCCAATCGGGGGTGTTGCCCGTTTCGACGGTTTGCCAGCTTTCGGCGTTAAAATTGATCAGAGCGGTATTTCCTGGATTAGCGGGGACATAAGCCCGACTTCCGTCCGTGTTTACGGCGGGTGGGCTGTAGGAGGAAAAGATGTTGGTGTTATCTAAGGTGACTTGCTTGGTAAAGCTTTGGGTAGCGACGTCGATTTGGATCAGTTGGCCGGGATTACCGGTTCGCATGGCGACTAACTTTGTGCCGTCACCGCTAAGTTCAATTTGGCCACATCCTGCAGCTTCAGGAATATTGGCCGTGACCATTCCCGTACTTAAATCCCAAAATTGTAAGGCCGTAACACCATAGCCATTTACCAGGTAGCTCTCATCCGGGGTGATTCGGAAATTAGAGTAGTAGACTGAATTTCGAGGATTGGAAGTAATAAAGGAAAATTTATAAAGTCCAACTGGAAAAGCATTGATGGTCAAAGTGTTCGCTAAAGTGTTTAGATTGAATACTTCAGCGGTAGAACTTTCGTCACAACCCACAACGGCGATATTACCGGGACCACTGACGTGTACTTTGGCCGGGCGAGCGGAAACGGTCGCTACGTCCGCAATGCTATAATCACTTAATTGAATGAAATACACCTCATTACTTCCGAGGCAGGCTACTACGGCCAGTTCATCCGAGAAATCGAGATCGATCGGTTGGATACCCACCGGAATATTCTGGACGATGGCTTTAGTGGCCCAGTCGATCACGGTGATATTATTGGTAGTACGATTTAGTACCCATACTTGGTCGCCATCGCGGGTAAATTTCATTTCACCGATATAATCCCCTTCAATTTCGTCACCGGCAGGAATTGTGGTCAGATCAACCGTTGCTTTGGCAGGGGTGAACTGACGGGTTGTATTTTGAAAAATGGGCAAGGGGTCGCCATCTGAATTGACTTGTGCCAGTAGAACATTACAAAGGAAGAGGAATAGAACGGGGAGTAAAAAGCGCGTCATAAAGGGGAAATATTGAGTGTGAAAATTGAGGGTAATCCTACTGAAACCCTCTTGCTTAAAGTTACCGAATTGTTTTCACACCCAAAAAGTCGACATATAGAATTTAAACAAAATCCTTCTTCTTTTTTACTACGCCATTCTAATCATTCCTTAATCTAAATGCTCAGAAATAAAGTGCCGGATGGAGGCATCGCAATCATCACAACCTAGCACGAAAGCACCGTGACCACCATTCTCAATCGCTTTCAACTCATTTTCAATGCCCAGAGCATCCGCTATGGGGTGAATAAGCCCTGAGCCTTGCGTGACGATGCCTGTACCGTTGGATTCCCCTTCCAGATAAGGGACAATGTCATCGCTCGTGCCGTGGATGCTAAACAAGATAGGATCACCAATGCTGAGGAAGTCTGCCTTACCCAGCGCGCCAGCAATATTGATCACGCCTTTCACTTGGGATGAATAACCGGCATTTCCACTATTACCTTCAAAGCCACCATTGGCGTTGAGGTGATTGACCAATGTCGCGCCTCCCATCGTAGAAACCTCCGTCAGTTCGTCGAGGTAAGCATAATGTAAAGCCGTGATGGCACCTGCGGAATAGCCACCGATAAAGATATTGGTGGTGTCAATGCCGTAAGTGCTAGCCTCTTTGCGGAAGAAGCGAACGGCCGCTTTCATATCGGCTAAAGCATCTGCTACGCCTTTGAGAATGTTTTCAGAACTCTGCTCAATGTCAACTAAGCGATACCCGATCGAAGCGAAGACATAGCCAGAACGCGAGAAATAAGACCCCAGGGCTTCTAGTTCGCTTTTATTGCCGGCGACAAAGCCGCCACCGTGTGCCATGATTACTAAAGGACGTTGCCGCAGGGAATCACCGACCGGTTGGAAAATATTCATGTCGAGATCTTGGGTGGCGCCACTTAAAGTCGTATTCGAACCGTAGACGACATCTGCGTCCTTGGTGAAGTTGGGAAAGACCAGACTATTAAATCGTTCGGTGCCAAGTGGTTCTTCTACGATGGGATCAGAATCATCTTTATTACAATGGAGTAAAAACAGGCAAAAACTCAGGCCAAGGAGGAGTATCCGATAATGCATGATTTGGGTTTGTAAGATGACAGTAGGAAAACTTTATATTGAAACGCAAAATTGATCCTCTCGGTATAACCACTAACAAATGAAGTTTGCATAAGGGCTTTGTTTAGAATGAATCATTACTAATAATGGAGTCGTTGCATTTTTGGAGGCAAAGTTTTGATGTAATTGATGGTCGCTTGATTAATCGCAGTTAGAGAATACTTGGACATTGGCAAAATGCTGTAATTCCTTTATCTTTGCTGCACTTACCTGGTTTTTTTCATAATTTTTCACAAACTAATCCAAGTTGTGCCTATTGGTGCTGCGCTTAAGTATTTGGACCATCCAAAATACTTTGACTAGTTGCCATGGCTGACGGCAATTTGGTAAAATTAACCACTACGATAATGAAAACTAGTGTAACCCTCTGGTACTGTTGCCTGATGACGCTTTCCCTAAACGCTCAAGTGATTCTGGAGCGCGACATTAATCAGGAACCGGCCCCTTCCGAACCTCTTTATTTTGCAGAATTAGATAATGTACTTTATTTCCGAGCGGATGATGGTATCCACGGTGATGAGCTATATCAATATGATCTGGCGACAGGTACGGCCGAATTGGTCGCTAATGTCCGTCCCTTTGAAGTAGGAGCAAGTATCAGTGAAGTAGTGGCACTCGCCGGGAAAATCTATTTCAACGCTCGAGATGGAATAGGAAGCTCGCATTATTTGTACGTGCACGATCCAGCGGATGGGAGTGTACAACGCTTAGCGGATGCAGATAATGAAGAAGTACGTGACCCTTTTAATATGCGTGTATTTGATGGACGACTTTTCTTCTCCGCGGATTTTTCAGGCGTCGATATCGAGCCAGGGTACTATGATCCAGTGGCTAACCAGGTGGAAGTATTAGCGGATATTAACCCCACGGGAGGGAGCTCGCCGGGGTTCTTTACACCGGCCGAAGGTGATCTGTGGTTTAGAGCCACCGATGATCAAAGTGATAGTCGGCTTTGGCGCTACGATCCCGATACGGAAACCGTAGAAAATATATTGTACAATAGTCCTAATGACCTCTATCCAAGTATCAATTTTTTATATTATTTCAATAATCAATTTTTCTTTCGGGGCTTTATTCAAGGGCAGGGCGAAGAGCTTTGGGGTTACGATCCTGCCACCAATGATCTAGTTGAGTATCCGGAGATATCACCGGGACTGTCGAGTAGTTCACCCTGGAATTTCAATGAACTGGAAGGCAAGCTTTACTTTGCGGCGCGCACCAACGCTGAAGGTCGTGAGATGCGCGTTTTTGATCCCGCTACCGGTGCGGTGAGTCTATTGGCCGATCTTTACCCGGGGGCCAATGCCAATCCCGGCGAATCTTTCATCTTGGATGGGCAGCTCTATTTCACGGCGAGCGTCGATGAAGCCGAGCGTCGCCTCTTCGCCTACGATCCAAATACCGCTATGGTCAGCGAGATCGCCAGCCTTGATAATAACGGCTTCCCCGACGGGCTGTCTACTGCAATTGTTGCGGACGGGAGCTTGTTTCTGACCGGAACGGATGTGAATGTTTCGCGTGAATTATTCCGCTATACGCCCGGAGATACTGAACTGGATTTGGTTGTCGATATTAATACTAACACCATTGGTTCTAATCCTTACGAATACACAGAGTATAATGGAAAATTGTATTTCGGTGCCGATGAAATCAACAGCGGTCGTGAAATCTGGGTCTATGACCCGACCACGGGGCAAGTCGACATCTTATCTGATACACCGGGGAATTTAGCACCCGGTCAGTTTGAGGTACTCGATGGAAAGTTGTACTTCACAGGAATATTTCCCAACGAGGGCTATGGCCTTTTGTATTATGATGATGCCACCGGTGAGATTAGTCCAACCTCTTATCTTACCCCCACTAATACGGGGCATATCGTTGATCTGACGGCTTATAATGGACTATTGTACTTTAAAGCAAATGAAGAAGATACCGGAAGTGAGTTGTACGTTTATGATCCAACGCAAAATCAGGTCTCACTGGTTGAGGATATTTATCCCGGCGATGAGGATAGCAATGCGGAATCTTTTATGGTGTTCAACGATGAACTATACTTTTGTGCGGATGATGGTACTACCGGACGGGAGATTTGGAAATACAATGATATAACAGGTGAGGTAAGTCAGGTTGTTGACTTAAGTCCCGGAGAAGATGGTTCCAGCCCCGAAGAATTTATTATCTACGATGGCGAATTGTATTTCACCGCAAATCTGCCAGGGCTTGCAGTCGATTTGTATAGCTATAATCCAATTACTGAGGAGGTCACTCAACGAACTGATGTTAATGGAAACCTAGATCCCCGACATTTAGCGATTTACAATGATCGGCTGTTTTTTAGTGGTCGACTGACCTCTCAAAGCGGTGCCGAATTGCTCTTTTACGATGCGGCTATGGACACTTTGAGGGCTACAGAAGATTTGAATCCGGGGTCGGGGTCCAGCAGTCCACGAGATTTGGTGGCATTTAATGAACGGATCTATTTTTCGGCATTTACGGAGGAATACGGTCGAGAACTTTGGACATATAATGATACCAGTCTCGCTATTGTGGCTGACATTTGGGCCGGGGTACCGGAATCCGAGCCAAATTATTTGACCTTGTTCAATGATAAGTTGTACTTCTCGGCCAATGATGGCACGCGTGGAGAAGAAATTTGGAGCATTGCAGAATGCCTGAATATTGTCGTGGATACAGAGCCACAGGTTGGCGAAGATGGGGCTGGGATGATCGATTTAACTGTTCAGGGCGGACAGCCACCTTACACTTTTAGTTGGAGCAACGGTGCTACTACTGAGGATCAGACGGATTTACCTTCGGGCATCTATACTGCGACGGTTACTGATGCCTCCGGATGTATCTCGGAAGTCGTTGCGGAGATTGATTTTATGATGACGAGTACGCGTGAGATCTTCCTCGATGAAGACTTGGTCAAGTTGTTCCCTAATCCTAATACTGGACAATTTACACTTGAGGTCGGGGACTTGGAAGTGGAGCATATCTCCATTTTTGATCTCAACGGTCGATTGTATTACCAACAAATCGTTCGGCAAGCTTCGCCTCAATTGACGGTACAACTTCGATACGCACCCGCAGGCATGTATATCGTTAATTTGGCTACGTCGACAGGAGTCGTGAGTAAGCGATTGGTGGTGGATTAAAAGGATACAAGAAGTTACTGGATCGTTTGCTCAATCAGGTCGAGCGTTTTTTTGTATTCTTCGATAAGGCTATACTGTCCACCGAAGTAATCTTGCATGATACCCCACATCAGGTCAAGAACATCATCGTATCGAGTGTAAGCATCGATGGCAAAGAATTCTCGCTCGAACGTTTTTCGGATTTCGTCGAGGCTGAATTGTTGATTGTAAGTTTTAGTGACTTGAGTTAGTAATTGCAGATTGTAATTAGGCATGGTATTACTAAATTTAGCCACGTCGTACATGGCATGATCTAGTTTTGGACGACCTAATCCCGGAAAATTGGGGATACGTTCTGAAAATGGCTGTTCTTTAAACGCTTGCTTTAAAATATCCGGTTGAGTATCCAGTGCTTTAGAAATGCTATCTAGCGTATTGAAAAAAGGCTTGATATCGAGACGCTTTCTTCTTTCGAGATAATCGAGATTATTTTTGATTTCGCTTTTTAAGCTAATCAGAATATCGAGCTTATTTTGCTCTAGGGCTTTATTGGCATTCCAATTCGAGGCTAGCATACCAAGGAATACCCCCACCACGACCATCACCAATTGTAAAAAATATTCGATTACCTTTTCTTTTTTCATATGTCGCTAGTTTAGAAATTTAGGGATGCTCGTTTGATCGATGAGTATTATTCCGTCGTATTGTTTTGCCAGAATGACCTGATCACCACGCACTAAATCGATAAAAGAATTATTGACGACGATTTTTTTATTGAGCCAAGGGTTTTGTGAAATTTGTTTTTTAGAAATAGGTAAAAATCCAACACGCGCATTTTGATTTTTTATGATGTGCTGAATGTCTAATCGCTTTGAATCTGGCTTTTCCATTTCTATGGGCCAATGACGATTATTGGTATGTTTTCCCGGGCCAGAAAAAATCCCAATAGCATACATTTCATCAGCGTATTTTTCTTGTAGAAAAGCGCCCATGACAGATTCTTTTTCATTGTGTTTTGCAATATGATAATTATGCGCAACAATGATGATTTTTTTATCGGGATAAATGGTATTAACCAGCCAATGAATATTACCAGCCATCATTGAATCTCGATCCGCCCAGCGTTTATGATAATCTTTATGTTTGAAAAAGGCACCCATATAATCTAAGAAATAAACCCGGTTATCAATCGTACGTTGGATTAATAAATAGGATTTATTATTTTTTGGAATATTGAGTTGTTTAATTTCGGATTGAAATACTTGATAATCTGCAACCAGTTGTTGTTTGGATGGAGCTATGGAGTCATAATTTATTTTTCGATCGTATAGCTGGCGTTTTAATTGATTAAAGCGTATTTCCAAATCATGAAATAACATGGTGTCCAGAGCGTGGGTCGTCGCTAGCTCTTCTAATAATTTATAGAAACCACCACCACCGGATTGCTGCACGTCAAAGCCACTGGTTGGAATTTGGTGTTGCTTGATGTAACCGGCTAGTTCTTGGAAAGCTTCGGTATGCCAAACCCCAAAAAGGCTACGAGTCATCGTCTTGGGACTGAGTCGCTCCCGATGTAAATCAACGTAAGCCTGCTCTCCCAAACCACATTCAAATAAAATAACCTCAAACCCTAAGGCTTGGTGTAAATGCTGGATGAGGTCATTCCGGGCCACGAATATTTCTCGTACCCCATGATTGACCTCACCCAGCAAAACCAGTTTTTTATCCCGTAAAATTGTATCCAAGGTGGCCCAATTTCCATTCCGATAGGTGCTATCCAATTGGACATCAATAATGGAGGAACGAAGATTTTGAATGGCATTTTCTGTTAATATTTGCCCGAAGGAAAAATTAATTATTCCATTGAAAATCAATAAAATAGAGATAAATGATTTAGGCATCGCTTGAATGTTGTGGAACAGTGAGTTGTAATTTAAGGCGAGAGCAAATCGCGAATTTGCTTCACCTTGTAGTCAGGGGCGGCGTCAAATAATTCATCCAGAATCCATTTATGCGCCCCACCGTAAATAATAAGAATCCGTTCTTTTTCAAGAGATGGACTCAAATTAGAGACGTTCGCAAATATGCGGGCGTTGCGTCGATACCAATGGCCAGTTAAATCCGCACCGATGTATTTGTCGTAAACCCCAAGGTTGACCAGTCCGGTTACCCAAAGTTGCTTCGTACGCATCGTGTATCGTTCAGAATTCATCAATTTAAGATAGTCCAATACCAGTAATTCCCCCTGTTGCTCGTCCATGTAATTATTGAAAGCATCATTGGCATCATCGTAGCTATGCCAGAGATCGTGCTGGTTAATGCTAACTGCGTAGCTTTGAAAATCATCGATTTCGTTTAACGTTTCCGGCATCGGTGGACGGTTATCTACGCAGTAGACTTTATCGAGACCTAATTTTTTAGCCAGGCGAAAACCGATTTGAAACATCTCATTTCTACCCAATGGCCAACGATCAGCTTGATATTCTTGATAAAGCGAATCCAAGAATTCTTGATTTCTGGGTCGCCATTCCACGGCAATTTTGGTGGGATTAAATTTTTCAAGCGCGGCGATTAAAGTATCCAATTGCGCTTGGTTTTCTGGGGTTTTAACGTCGATATGTTTTTCTCCGACTACATCACTGCCATCGTTAGATCGATTAAAATGAAAGGACCCAAGCGTCATCACTTGGTGTTGTGGTTCAATTTTAATAATGGGGAAATTCGCAATTTCGGGAGGTAGTAATTCGGAATCAGAATTAGATGATTTTTGAACTTTGGATTGACAGCTGATTAAAGTTAAAAAGAGCAAGAAAAATAAATTACGCATTGTTCATGATTTGAGCTGTAGTTTTAAAAAATAAAAAATTCAATTCATGCCACAATTTTGACGAGCTCGGCATTATTGAATCCTTTTTATTATCGCTACAGTTTAAGTGAGTTATTCGTTTTTATTAAGTCAGTTTTAAATACTAATCGCATTAAAAGATTTTTATCCATTCAAACCAAAAGAAACACACTGCTTGGTACTGCAAGCTAGTACTAAGTCATATGGCTTTTTTAGAAAAAACGGAAAATAAACATAGCCCATGCAAATAATTGCACAGAACAAATTGCGTAGGAGTTATTCCAGCTGTCTCAGGCTGGTGCTAATCGATGGTATAACAAGTCGTTGGAGGCTTCATTGACAATTTGGCTTCCAATAACCGGCAGGAAAGATAGCATTTTTTGGCAAATGATATCACTAAATCTAAAGCAGCAATGATTTTATGTCAAATGTATTGCAGCTGTGAAGGATGATGAATCTGTGGGCTTAGTTCTTTCGCCTGCGTGTCCAAAAGTCGATTTCTACCTCAACTTCTTTAGCAAGAAATTCGGGCATGTCCGTATGTGCAAAATCACTGCCAACGCCGTAGTCCATTCGGTTCAGCTTCGTACGTAGCTTAAAGCCGATCGTATTTCCATCAATGTTGACAATCTCGAAAGGTAATACGACTGATTTGGTAACGCCATGCATGCTCAGCTGGCCATAGGCCGCATAGTTGGCATAATTGATCCGGCGGAGCGAATCACTGGTAAAGCGAATCAAAGGAAATTGTTCAACATCAAAAAAATCGGCAGATTGTAGATGCGTATCGCGATCCGGGATACCGGTATTAATGCTATTGACCTTAATTTCTGCCGTAATACTGGATGCCGCAAAATCGGTGTCGTTCCAATCCAGATAAATGTTGTAATCGCTGAACTTACCAGTGATGGCTGAAAAGCCAGCGATGGACAATCGAAAACCCACTGTGGAATGATTGGGCTCTACTTCGAGCGAACGAATTTGGGCGTGAGTCAATAGAAAAACGAATAGACCGAGGGTGGTAAGGAGCAGGCGCATAAGTTGTGATTTTAGGTAGCGGATGATCAAATTTAAAATATTAACCCCCAAAAAAGTCTACCCATTTGCGTGGTTTAGAAGTAAACACTGTGCGCTGTGGCCGCCCACTTCAATAGTAACAATTCACTACCTTTACCTTATGGAAAAACTATGGCTATTACTCGTCTTGCTAATCTGTGGGTGTGAAAATTATTATTCTGACTTCCCGCTCTCTGAGCACCCTGAAACTCAAGCCCCTTCAGAATCAATGGGCCGTTGGATTTATCTTGATTCCAGTAAGGTGATCTATCGGCCATCAGTTGAATTGGAAATCATGGATTGGGGACGAGATGAATATCTGGTGCTTTTGAAGTTTATGGATCGACAGGATCTTTTGCCCAGTTTCGATGGAGGCCAAAATTCGGAAATCACCTATCTCTACAAAGTTTGGCTATCCGATTTGGGAGATACCGCCTTTATCAATGCTGTGAAATTGCCAGAAAAATCGCAGTTTCAATTTCTGAATTATCAACTTAATCGGGGACAACTTCATTTGCGTTATCTCACCCATAGTTTGACTTTTCGGGCTCAGGACCCTAAATCGCAGCGTCGTTTCTTTGAAGAACAGACCAAACAGATCGAGCAGCACATGAGTCCGGAAATCTTTGTATTTAACAAACCGGATAGCTTATTGTGGAGGGATATCAATCACCAGAAAATCACTGCTGTTTTGGAGTTGAAATTGCCGAAAAAGCGACTGGAGATACAAGAAGATGGCCGCTATGAAATAGAAGGCGGACAAGGGATAGGTGATGTCAATGATGAGAATTATCGGAATTTTGTGACTGACCGGGCAATGAATGTCGACTCTTTTATGCAGGAGGTGAATCGGCGCTATCATTTTGGTTTAGGGAATGATCTGATGAGCAAAAAGAAGCCAGAATATTTCGTCCTAGAAGTGGCGGATGGGGCCATCATCAAATTGAAATCTACGGACTTTGGGATTGTGGATTTAACCAACGGGCTGATTTTTGTCGGTCGTTAGCAATCGAAGCTGCGTTTGGTTGAAATATGAATGAGCAGCAATAAGTGGATAAAAACCGTTATTTTGTAAGTCAAATCGTACTCCTTATGAAGCAGTTGTTTACCCTAGTTATTCTGATCTTTGGTTTTTCTGGCGCTACGCTGGCCCAAAATCTCACCTCCTCGACGGCCAACCCTAAGAAAATGTGGCGTATGACTTCGCTCAATGTCGGCCTCGGGATCGATTGTAATAATTTTCGATCCATGTCCCTCAATGAGCTGATGATCTTCGCCAAGCATCCCGAAGACATGCAGCGTGATCTGAGTTTGCTCACTGAAGATGCAAGTACTTTTACGGCTGGGGGCGTCTTGCAAGCCAGCCTCAGTTTTGCACCCTTGAATCGTGCCACGGGTACCTACCGCGATAATCAGGAATGGCGAATCAGTATCGCCTTGCATTCTCCCAAAGAGGCGATGGTGAGTTTTAAAAATGAAGACCTTGATACGTCGATCGTATACTGTAATCTGCACGGTGAATTTACATTGGAGACTTCTTACATCTTCAAAGGACGCTGGGGGAAAAACTTCCACTGGTACGCCGGTGGTGGCTTGAATGCTGGTTTGACTTTCGGGAACGAGATGGTGCTGATGTCGGGTAAATATTTCAAGCCCGGAGCGCATCCTTCTACTCAGGAAAGTGATGAAAGTAGCCGGGAGACCTTCGGTGCGAAGTCCGTTTACTATACCCGTTTATTTATTCCCTACGGGATTTATTATCAAGTGAAGGAGCGATTGCAGTTTGGCCTGGATTTTCGGACCGGACTGGGCTGGCAGATGATTGGCAATGAAAAAACCAATTTCATCCACCGCAACGGTGGCTTTGCCTTGGGGGCTCGATTCTTATTTGATTAAGCCCTAATCTTGCATAAATTTTAAGACTTGCTGCAGCACACTTTCGGTACGTAAGATACGAAAGTGCCCCGTGCCTTCAATTTCAACGAATTGACTTACCGGCCATTGCTGGTGAACATTTCTGGACTGGGTGATGGGAATCACCCGATCGTTTTTATCGTGGATAATCAAAGCTGATTTGACCTTTATTTTTTTTACAAACTCACTAACGTTGAGCTTAGTCACGTCGAGCTGAGTTTCCTGCTCCAATCGCTGAATAAGCCGCTCTTGCACTTTGGGAGCGATACCTACCCGTCGACTGACATCATCGATACGCTCCGAAAATTTATCGGGGACTGTGAGTAGAGCATATTTCTTAATTTCCAAATCAGGGTTTTGTGAAAGGGCAAAAGTAGTAGCTACTCCTCCAAAAGAATGACTAATTAAGTGGTCAGCCCCTGTGCTTCGAACCATTTGACCAACCAATTCCGTGAATTCAAACAGACTGGTTTGGCCGCGACTGCTAAACCCATGTGAGGGGCCGTCGAAAGCATGGATGGTATAAATATCGTCTTGTAAGAGTTGCTCGACTAAATCGGAAAAATTACCCGCCTGACCTTCCCAGCCGTGAATGAGTAATAACTGCTTCGGTCCATTACCCCAGCGATAGGTTTTGATATCAAATCCTTTAAAAAGAATAGTTTCTTGCTGGGCTTTTTGGAGTGTTTCTAGCTCGTTTGTTCGAAGTTTTCGAACCTGCGGATTCGTCAGGTTGCGGTACGCTAAGTTGACAAACAAAGTCGGAAATATACCCGAGAATAGTTGAACCAGTTGCTTTTGCATGTTCGTAAAGTCGTCTTATTCTTTAAAGAATCGATCAAATCCTTTAATTTTTTCCAGAATCAATAAAACAAAATAGGCAAATGCGGAAAGGCAAAATAGCAAGGCCATAATTTGTAAATAAAGGCCAACTGTCCATTCCAAAGCTACCTTGACCCGTTGTAAAAAGCCAATCTTGCGTTCTTTTCCTTCTCTTAAAGAAAAATGAACGGTGCAAAACTCGTTTTCATCATCAAAGTCTCCAAGGCTAACCCCCAGCGCCTGTAATTGTTGTTCAATATCGAGAATACGATTCTCTAACTGCATGTATTCCTCGATTTTACCACTTTTAGCTTTCAGGTCAATCAACGAGCTGCGTGTTTGTTCCAGCGATATTTTGCGGGCATTTAACTCTTTGTACTCGTTGGTTTTATCATTTTTCGTAATCTGTTTGGCTTTGACCTTGCCAATGCGGATCA
Organism: Saprospiraceae bacterium; assembly: GCA_028285085.1. Lineage (GTDB taxonomy): Bacteria > Bacteroidota > Bacteroidia > Chitinophagales > Saprospiraceae > JAHDHW01. Next base: position 121,445 of record JANQQI010000023.1, read on the forward strand.
ATTGCTGATAAAGGGAATCGAAGTTTTCGGGCGGTACGCCGATGACCATATTGAGTTGCCGATTACCGGTATTACCGCTTTTTTGCTCAAACTGAATGAGTGCTTTATGTTGCTCAACGCGCTGTCGCGCTTGCTTCTCATCTGGATCGAACTGACTGGATTTAGTTGTGATTTGTGCGACCTTTTCGTACTTCTGATCCATGGTCATAGCGCCCTGTGAGGAGCTGTTGGACTTAGATTCATAGGCATATTCCTTGGAAGCATAATTGCGTCTGAGCCCATTGATATTGTCAAAAAAAGAACTGCTTCCCAAGTTGTCGCTGAACGTGAGGGTATAACCGTAGGCTAAGCGAAATAAAAACAAGGCCACAAAACCGAGGATAAGAAAAAGGATGAGTTTTTTGAGTCGTTGTCGAAATGTAGAAGCCATAGTGTATAGTGTTTAAAAGGGGAGTTGACTAAGATCAACATTACCACCGCTGAGAACAATACCAATTTTTTGACCCGCGAAGCGATCCTTTTCGCGAATCAGGGCCGCGAGTGGAACCGCGCAAGATGGTTCGATGATAATCTTCATGCGTTCCCAGATCAAACGCATAGCGGCTACAATTTCGTCTTCCTCAACCCGGATGATTGCTTTGACGTACTTCTGAATGATGGGAAAATTGATATCGCCAAGAACTGTGCGTAAACCATCGGCAATCGTATTAGCAGTAGCGTTGGTTTCAATCTGCCCGCTTTGCAAAGAACGGTAGGCGTCGTCAACCTCAAAAGGCTCGCCCGCATAAACCACACAATTTTGACCAAAGTGGGTGGCCGCCATGGCCGTTCCCGCCAGCAACCCGCCGCCGCCTACGGGCACAAAGATCGCCTCTAAATCGGGATGATCCTCGAGTAATTCCATCGTTGCAGTACCTTGGCCGAGAATCACCTCAATTTGATTTGATGGATGGAGCGCTGTAGCGCCTTTCTGTTTTTGGATGGCAAGTGAGCCGGCTTCTCGTGCAGCGATTGTAGGGGCACATTCGGTAAGTAGGCCACCGTAACCCTGCACCGCATTTTTTTTGACTTGTGGTGCATTGGACGGCATCACGATATCGGCGGTAACGCCCAGATTTCGGGCCGCCAGAGCTACCGCCTGCGCAAAATTACCGGAGGAATGCGTTACCACGCCTCGTTGCTTTTCGGCTTCACTCAGACTTGATACCGCCGCTGAAGCCCCCCGGTATTTGAAAGAGCCGGTTTTCTGAAAATTTTCACACTTGAAATAAATGTCGGCACCGACTATTGCATTGATTTGTCGTGAACTCATCACCGGGGTGCGGTGAATCACTGGGCGAATGCGTGCATGGGTGTCGAGTAATTGTTGTTTTTCTTGCATGGGGAGTAAGTAATTTTATGAAGGTATGGTCCAATTGTCTGCAATGTAAAAGCCATCCGAATCGTCAAATTCGAATGGCTTCAAAGTTAAAAAGTTTAGAGACTTCCCCGACTAATGCTGCGGGGATTTTGAATGTGCTACGTTTTATTTCTAGGAAAAATCTTAGGCCACCTTTGGTAGATATTCAGCCAATTGGTCGAAGGTGCTACCAAAGCCTTGCTCCATATTGGATTTCATACCGTTAAAAAAGTCAATTTCCGCTTGAGTGGCATTCAATGGGTAGCCTTGCATCTGGACGATCGTCTGGCCATCGACCTCGGTGAGCGTTAGTTCACTGCGGATTAGTAACGGAAACAACTCGCTGAACGGCGCACGGATGACTTCTCCGTCTGCATTAGCGAAGCCACTGAGATACACTATTTTTTCTGGCTCGATGAGTGATTCATAAGTGATTTTGCCCCACATGGGGTTGTTGGGCATATCCATGAAGTAATGAAAGGCGCCGCCTTCCCGGAATTCAAAATCAACGATTTGTAAGTGACAACCTTTGGGGCCCCACCAATGAGCCAGATGCTCGGCCTGACTGAACGAGGCCCAGACGAGTTGGCGCGGGGCATCGAAAGTTCGTGTGAGTTTGAGTACGTTTTGTGCATCCATATTAATCTATGTTGTGGTTAAAAAATAAACATTGTCTTGTGACTAGGCATGGCTTCGCCAGCTATCAAGCGCGGCTTGATAGCAATTTAAATAGGGGAGGTGTCCCTACTTTTTCTTTTGAATCTTTTTTAGATAGTCATCCAGCGCATCAAATTTCTGTTCCCAGATTGCTCGGAATTGCTCCACCCAATCGGATACTTCGGTAAGCGGTTCCACTTTGGCTTTGCAATACCGCTCTCGTCCTTGCTGCTGAATATCGAGTAGCCCACATTCCCACAGGATTTTTATATGCTTCGAAATCGCCGGTCGACTGATCGAGAATTGATCGGCAATGGCATTTAAATGCAGGCGCTCGTGCGCTACCATCTGGATAATCTCCCGTCGGGTCGGGTCGGCAATAGCTTGGAATACATCTCGTCTCATATCAATAAGTAACTGTTCGGTTACAAATATACGTGTAACGATTTGGTTACGCAAGGATTGAGGTGTTTTTATTCTACAATATCAAATGTAGGACGAAATAGGAAAGGGGATAGAGACTGCGATCCCAAAGAAATATTTTTCAAGGGAAAGCAACCATCTTAAAATTTTCGGGCTATGTAATAGTGAATGCACTTGAATGTCTCGGATTTATGCAGATAGATGACTTGTCCCTTATTGTAAAAATTAAAAAAGGAGATAAGAAGGCGATCGCCCAACTTTATCAGCGACATAAGTCGTACTGGTTTAGAATCTGTTTGAGATATGCACGCGGACGAGACGAAGCACAAGATATTTTTCAGGATGGCGTAGCCAAGGTCTTTCAGGAAATAAAAAAGTTTAATGCGGAACGAGGAACCTTTAAAGGATGGGCAAATAAAGTCTTGGTACATGAGATCATAAAATCACTAAAAAAAAGTCAATGGCAAACCTCTTTTACAACCTTAGATACTAATCTGAGCGGAATGGATTGGAACGGAGACATTATTGAGAAAATAACCGCTAAAGAGTTAACGGCATTAATTCAAACCCTTCCATTTGGTTTTCGAATCGTGTTTAATATGTATGAGATTGAAGGGTTTTCTCATCGGGAAATTGCAGAAGAATTGAAGATTTCAATTGGTACATCAAAATCTCAACTATCACGTGCGAAAAAAGCTTTGCAACAAAAAATACAGAAGTTGTTTTAAAAAATAATTCACATGAAAAACAACAGTATAGGTGATTTTTTTAGGAAAAAGCTGAACGAAGATTCAATCTCAGAGGATTGGAGTAACCTTGATACTGAAGTCGATGAGCAGGTGCTAAGACGCATTTTATATTCGGGCAATTCTAAAAGTAATAAGTGGAAAAATAGTATTGTTCAAATAGGGGTTGGTGTTTTGTTTCTATTGATATGTGGATATGCTTGGCATTTGAATGAAGAATTGAAAATTGTGAAAAAAGAACTGGTGGATGTGACTTCTCCTTCTGAAATAAAACAAAGTCAAATGCTGAATCAATTTGGGGAAAGCCATAACATTTTTGCTGATCAAAAAAATGAAAAGAAAGATCCTCTTTTTGAAACCAAGAACTTCCAACAATTTAAAAGGCAATTAATTCATGATAAAATCGAATTAGAGCAGCAATTAATGTCATTCCAATTAGCAGCTAAGCAAATCGAAGCTGAGGCCTCACATAGCAAGGATAGTCTCAACGAAATAATTGACCGATTAAAATATCGATTAGCAAGAGATCAGTATTTGGATGCAAAAATGAGAGATGATGATTTATTAAGTAATCGGCCTTTAAAGCCTTTGGAATTACCGTTGTTAGACGATTTTCTAAAAATACGACATCTCGACAGAGCCACTTTGAATCAGATAGATCCAACATCTACAACAAAATATTCTATAGCTTACGAACACATTTTACAATCATGGAATGTGCCATTTACCAGGTCGTTCGATACACATCGATTGGTCTCTGGTGGTAGCCAAAATGATTTTGTCTTGTCTCATAGTAACGGATTGATTTTTTCTTTTTCTCCCGAAAAGCATTGGTGGATAAAATCGGGGATTAGATTTTTGAACTTAGACATAAAAAATACACAGCATTTGGCTTTAGCTTATTCTTCTCGTAACGAAGCATTGGAACCCAATGGAGACATTAATTCTACTATTTCTACAAAACTTAATACTCCTTTTTTTACTGCAAAAAATTCGCTTGAAATCCAATTTCAACAAACTCGCTTACCTGAAGAAGAGAGTTTAATGGAATATCGATCAACAGATCATTTATCCATCTCAATGTGGCAAATGCCATTTGGCCTAGCTCGCTATATTCCCGTAAGTAAATCATTGATTTTTATTCATGGTGGGTTACAGTTAAACGCGATTCAGATAAATGATTACACCTTTCAAACCACCGTTTTGGATGACGAACAAAATACACTTCAAATTTTAAAAGCGAATACGGATGTTCAACAACTAAATAATCGAATCTTTTTGGGTGCTTTTGGTGAGTTCGGGATTCAAAGGTCGTTTTATCAGTCGTGGTATTTAAAAACAGCAATAAGTTATAGTTACCATTTCTTAAAAAATAATGATCATCAAATAGCTGCCCAAGCAAAGACAAGTAGCGCTATAATGCTTGGTTTGGGGTATCAGTTTTAATAAATAAAAAATACTAGTCATGAAAATTAATTATCAGATGCTCTTTTACCTCCTGGCTATCACTATTAGTTCTTGCAATTTGGAAGATGAGCAGTTTAATGCAAACTACTGTCCCGAACTGGAGTTAAATATCGGTGATTACTGTAGACCTCAAAATCTTCCCGCAGAACCCGTTCACGGCATTGTCAATGAGGACTGCCACTGTGAGTATGTTGGCAATTTTGATTGCCTTGAATTGCAAGCTGACTTTAATGATTTTTGTCGTGATGCTGCAGGACGTCTTGGACAGATTAATAACGATTGTGAATGTATCATAGGAAATGAAGATGGTAGTTACGACTGTCTCGAACTCGAAGCCAACTTTGGAGACCTTTGCCTGGATGCAGATGAACGTCAGGGCCGTCTTAATGAGGACTGCGAATGCATGGTTAATGAGCCTGATACAGATTATGATTGTTTTGGTTTACAATTAAATGTTGGAGACGCCTGTGACCGCGATGCTAATGGTAATGTCCTTTACGTCAACTACTCTTGTCAGTGTGGTGATTGACGATTAATTCATTCGATAATAAAATGACAAGGTAAGGGACTAGAGCTATGACGATCTAGTCTCTGTTTTTTTGCATTCATCCCAAGATCAAAAATCTAGAATACTTCTCTCTTTGAGTTATACCCTCATTTGCTCTTACGAGAACCTTCGGTTATTTGGCCAAAAACAATACGTTTTGATTTCACTCCATCAACATTATACCTTACCCTTTTAGCTTATTTCTACCAGACATCTAGTCGTATTTTAATACAGATGCTATTATTTTACTTTGAAAATAGCCACATCCATAAAAGGTAATTATTTAAAAGAACTTGAATTTAGTTTTACACGGTTGATTATTGGTGCAACCTGTAAGTGATTGATATGCAGTATTTTAAAAAATGAAATAACATCTAATGCAACATGACCTAAAACGGCTACTTCCCTCCGCAACATAACCTTTAATCATTGATGGAATTACGCTAACATGACTAGGGAAAGGCCTCTATTTTTGACCCATCAAACGCGCTGTAACCTACAGCAATATTCGCAATTTAACTCCCCCTACTCATGTACACCTCATTATTGTACCCTAAAACCAAATCTAACCATCTACTCTCTTGGAGTGCCGTGCTCTTTTTACTATGCTTGACTTTGACGGCTTACGCGCAGCCCGAACCAACCGTTTTCAAAACCATCACCCAAGACATTAATTTTGATATCCAACTAGAAGATGCGGTCTTGGATCCTAACCCGGATTTGTCGAATACTCGAGCCGAAATTCGACGGGATCTGGGAGATGATATCGAAAGCATGCAATCCGGTAACCTAGGCTTTACGATCATTATCAGCATCATGCAAAATATTTTGGGTGTCGATATTCCCGATTCGGTAGAAGATTTCTTATCCGAAATTGCGGGTTTTGCGACGACCATTTCCCCTCCGGCCGAAATAAGTATCGATATTCCCGTAGTGGCTGAAGGAAGTGCGGGGATCAGTCTGGACATCTCAATGGATTACGGCGGCTACATTGAAATCGGTAGCATCGGCACCGCACAAGTGGATATTCAGTACCCTTTGACGGTGAGTGTCACCGCCCCTGAGGATGAACACTTTGGCTGCGGTGACAAGATTACCCTGGCAACTAGTTGTGAACTCGGAGATGATGCGGTAATGAATATTACGCCCGGTTTTTATAAAACAGAACTCGGTCCGATTCTCGGGGATTTGAGCATAGGGATGGATATTGGTGCGGAACTCTACCTCGGTGACTGTGATCTGGAAATTGGTGACGAGGATTTTTGCACTAAGATATTTGATGAGTCAGAACCTTTGCTGAATGTACAAACGGTCGACGTGCCCACTATCCCGCCTTTTATTGTGATTTGTGATGATGTTTTCCGAGATGGTGCTAATTTGTTTGACCTGATAGAATGTGCAACCGGCGATTTTATCTACGGCGATGTCGTGGATTTAATTCTGGCAACTTCAGGCTTGGATATCGACCCGGTTGATCTTGCTGAATTTTCCAGCGATGAAGTGAGTATTAATGCTCCTGACATACCTTCTACCGTTGATATTGACATCCCAGAATTTCAAGGCACTTTCAAAAAAGTACAACCAAGTGACCTTGATTTGACCACCATCGGTAAAACCCTGCGCGTGAGTGGTACGGTAGAAGATTTGGCTAAACTCAGCCTGGATTTACTTTCTTTCCTGGACTATTTTGGCTTGCCCACCAGCTTCAGTGCAGGTGATGGTGCGTCGATCGATCTGGGAGATATTAATTTGGAGCTATTCTCGGATCTCAGTTTGGCTTATGCCTTTACGCCCACTTTTACCGCGGATTTTGATTTAGGCACGCCCATGGAATGGGAAGTCCGCAATCCTGCTTTGGGTAATATTTTGGTGAGTTCCAGTAATGGGGCCGAGCAGATTGTTCCAAATGTCACCATCGGTCATGATATCATCGTTTATTGGCCAGATGATTTAAATACTGAAGTCACCGTCAACGAAACCTTTAACGGTAGCGGAGGATTAACGACCAACACCAATTTGCAATATGGCAACGGTATTTCACTTAATATCCTGCAAATTGCTTTGCCACCCATTATTGATTTTACCTTATTTGAAGATGTTGAATTGATTGATACGGATTTAACCAATCCCGGTACCATTGAAAATCATACGATTGATTTGAGTGATCAAATTCCTTCGGAGTCTAGCTCTTTTGTGCTGAACCCCGATGATATCGCGCCGGTATTAACACCTAAGACGACCACCGTGGAACTAGATATCAACGGAGATGGAAGTATCGAAGCTGCTGATGTCGTGGATTTTGCGAATAGCTTTGATTTGCCCTTAGAGGGAACGGGAGAATTGGAAATCGTCTCAGTCGAACCTAATACTTTCGATTGTGATGATATCGGTCAAGTGCTTGTGGCGATTACCGCTATTGATGGCAATTGTAATGAAACGACTGTAAGTGTAGATATTACGGTAGTGGATCTGTTACCTCCTTCTTTTACTGCGCCTGCGGATGTGACCATTGATTGTGTTTCTCAATTGGATGACTTGAGCTTCACCGGTGAGGTCAGCAATGTGTACGATAACTGCGATCCTGAACCGGATGATGGTTATTGGGATACCGATGACTTTACGGTTTGTGGTGGTGGAACAGTGGTGCGTAGCTGGTCAATGAAAGATCGCTACGGAAATGTCAGCCCCGTACAAATTCAAAATATTACGATCACGACACCGTTTCCAATTAGCATCAGTTGTCCGGCGGATCAGGTTGTTAACTGCGCCGAATACATCGAAGTTGATACTAATGATGTCGTCATTACGAATACTTGTAATTTGGGCTATACGCTGGTCGTTGAAGGTCCATTTATCAGTGGGACCGTAGGTTGTGATGGATCGGAATACCTTTATGTGTTCCGTGCTAAGGATCAGTGTGGCAATGTCGCAGAATGTGAACAGCGCTTTTTTATCGAGAAAGAAGAACCTCTGGTGACTGTACCGCCAGGAGGAACGGTAGATTGCTTCTCTGAAATTTCGGTATCACCCGATGATGCGACGGTAGTGATTGATTGCCCCTTTGATACCTATACGTTGAATGTCTCTCAAATACCGGAATTAAATGGTACAAAAGGCTGTCCGGGCACAACCTACACTTACACTTACCGTGTGCGGGATAATTGCAATCGATTGGTCGAGGTGGAGCGGGTATTTACCAATGCAGATACACCGGCACCGACGATTACCGCTCCCGAAGATTTGACTGTAAGATGTTTAGCGGCTGTTTACGCCAAAGCAGAGAACGCGACGGTCAATGTATTTTGTGAAGATGCGGAGTATGAAGTGGATTTAAGCGGACCAGTGATCAGTGGTGCGGTCGATTGTCCTGCTACGACTTATACCTATACTTACACCTTGACGGATGCTTGTGGACGGACGGCGAGCGATGAACAAGTCTTCACCGTGGCGAATGACGGTCCGGAGATTAACTGCCCAAGTGATCTACAGATTACCAGTTGCTACGGTGGCGATTACTTAGCCGTCATCGAAGCTTGGTTGACCAACGTGAGTGCGACTTCTTCTTGTGGTTTTCCTTTAACGGTGACTAACGATTTTAATCCTAATAATCTAGGGACCTGCTACTGGAACCTTTATAATCCCGTGAATTTCCGTGCTACCGATGCTTGTGGACGAACAAGTACTTGTACCGCACAGATCATCATTTTTGATAATGAACCACCCATTATTTTTGAACCGGCTCAAGATCAAGTCATGGCTTGTGGACCCAATACTCAGCAGGCATTCCAAGATTGGATCAATAACCATGGCTATGCGCTTGCGGTCGATGATTGTAGCGATGAGCAATTAAGCTGGACGACACAACCTGCTAACCCAACCCTCAACTGTAATGGTAATGCTAATGTCACGGTGACCTTCTGCGCAGTTGATCCATGTGGGAATACCAGTTGTACCACGGCCACCTTCTTTGGTTCTGGTGCGGGTAATATGACAGTGCAAAACCAGAATCCCGTAGCCGAGAATCCACGTCAGACAGTGACCACCACGAGCGACCAACTCGAAGTGTTTCAAAATAACCCTAATCCGTTCAAACAACAAACTAGTATTGGCTTCCGACTGCCAAAATCTGCATTGATTCATTTCAAAGTATTTGACGCCACCGGTAGGTTGATTTATCAACTGGATCAGCCATTCGCTGCCGGTTTACATGAACTGGGACTAGATCAAAGTGATTTACCAGCCAGCGGCTTATTGTATTATACCCTCAGCGATGGGGAAACCTCCGTAACTCAAAAGATGATTTTATTGGATTAGATCTCGAAAGGGATCGCCGTTTTTGGTATTAGAGTTTCGGCCCTGGAGAGATCTGGGGCCTTTTTTGTTTTTTCAATAACAATGGTGAATGAAACCATCTACTTTTCTAAAAATCTCTTAACTTTCGTTTGCTGCTTCCAAATCGTCTGAAGCTTAATAAGTCCTGTCAAATCCTAAATTATATATTATGTCAAACCTCGGATTAATTATCGAAGAACGTAGCCGCGATATTGGTGACTTTTTGGTTGGTCGCCTCATTCCTTTTCGCAAAAAGCGTATGGTTGGCCCCTTCATTTTTATTGACCATATGGGACCTTCTTCGATTCAACCGGGGCATTATATGGACATAGGACAACATCCGCATATCGGCTTATCGACCTTGACCTTTCTGTTTGAGGGGGAAATTATGCATCGGGATACCTTGGGTACCGAGCAGCGTGTGACGCCCGGTGCTGTAGGCTGGATGACGGCCGGCCGAGGCATTGTACACACAGAACGAACACCGATCGACTTGCGTGATGGTGGTACCTACCCGGTACATGGTTTTCAGATTTGGGTGGCCTTACCGAAACATTTGGAAGACATGAATCCCGAGTTTTCCTACACTCCGGCCGATCAACTGCCACATTGGGAAGAACAAGGCTTGACGCTGAAGCTGGTTGCGGGGCAAGGATTTGGTCGTCAATCACCCGTGCCGGTCTTCTCAGAGTTATTTATGATGGAAGCTCGCTCAACGGAGAAAACGGTCCTGGAAATCGCCGGCCAATTGAGTGGAGAAATTGGCATTTGCATCGTCGATGGCTACATCGAAGCCTGCGACGAACGACTCGACAAAGGGCGGATGTTGGTTTCTAAAGCCATGGACACCTGCCGGATTACGGTCGGCGAAAACACCCATCTTTTACTCTTTGGTGGGCAGCCCTTCCCGGAGGAACGACACATCTACTGGAACTTCGTCGCGTCGGACAAGGAACGTATCGAGGCTGCCAAGACCCGCTGGGCCGATAAAGCATTTGAAATGGTGCCCGGCGAAACAGGATATATTCCTCTGCCGGGCAAGTAGGTGTTTTTTAGACTTTCTTCTTTGAATTGTTCATCATCTCATTTACTATCAATGCCGCTTCAATACTAACAGCGGCACCTCGGTATGCAAAGCCATCGACTTGGTGGTGCTCTTGTGGAATAAGCGATTCCAAAACGTATGTTGCGGCTGGTACATAATCAGCATGGCCGTTGGATTGGACTCGATAAATCCGTTTACTTCCAGAGCAATGTCCTTGCCTGGAATGTGATGTAGCTCGATATTCGAAAACTGTTGGTGTCCGAGGAGGAAAGCAGCAATTTGCTCAAGTAAATCCCAGGCTTCTGGATCACCTTCTACTTTGATATTAACGTGTAGCAGATCAACTTTTGGCTTAGCAGGATTTAAAACATCCAGGGCCTGCCACAATTTGAATGGATCAGCTGCATCGACATTAGTGGCGTAGGTGACACGCTCAATGGCTTGAAATTGTGCCCCATCGGGGATGACAAGTACACTGGCAATCGCTCTTTCCACTACGTGGCTTGTCACTGCGCCCATTAATTTTTCGATACGTGACCGACTTTCTCCCCGGCTGCCCATGACGATGAGGTCGCAGTCGTCGCGCTCCGCGATATAGACGATGGTGCGCGACGCCGAGTTACCGAACTCCATATTGGAAGTGATCTGCGGAATGTGTTTCAACTGATTTCCCAAAGCAGAGAGATTCTCATCGACGAATTGCTGCAATTTTTTGCGAGTCTCCATCAATTGCTCTTGTGTTGTCTGAATGGCCATCAATGGCGCTTCCAGAGACTCCGCTTCGGCGTGGAGAACGTGTAGCACTTGAATCGAAGAGGCATCCATATCGGCTAGCTGTACGGCGTAGCGAAATGCGTTGGCCGCTGAGGCCGAAAAATCTACCGGGACGAGTATTTTCATTTGTTTTTGCATGGCTTAGCGGATAATCAAGATCGGTTTGTTAGGCAATAAATTGATTAAGGACTCGGTGACGCTACCGAACAGAAATTTTTCAAAAGCCGTGTGACCCTGCGCACCAAGTACAATAAGATCCACCGGGCGTTCTTTCTGAAAATCTTGGATGCACGCAGCTATATTATTGTGATAATTATCCACGACATCTTTCTGCATACGATCGTCGTAAAGACCATATTTGACCTGGAAATCATCGAAGCTACGCCAAGCGGCTTCTTTCAATACGTCCCAGTAGGCAGGTTGCAAAGACATGCCATAATAAGTATCCGAGCGTGGGATTTGGATGACATTCAATGCATTAATCGTGGCATCTTCGGTTGCCAGTTCAATAGCCATGTGCATGGCTTTGGCAGAATCCTTAGAAAAATCGACGGGGACTAGCACGTTATCGAGTTGGTCGGGAAGTTCCTCCGGCACAAACAAAACGTGGCAGTCTACCTTGCGGGCAATGCGTTTAGCAGTGATTCCGCTACCACTGCTTTCATTTTTTTGGCCTACGACCAAGAGATCAATATCCAGTTGTTCGATTAATTCTACGAGTTTGGGGTAGGTACGTCCTTCCCGAACGAGTACATCAACCTCTACACTAGAATTAGCAAATAAGGGATCGGCTTGCCCCATAAGCACATCTTCGATTTTTTCATCCAGAGGATAAGCATCAACGAATAATTTCTGGATATTTTCATCCGTATTGGCGGGGATCAATATACTGGGAATAATATGTGCAAGATGCAGTCTTTTGACAATAACCTGATTGGAAAGTTGCCGGACAAAAGTCAAGAGTTTTTCATCCATTGGACTAAAATCGGTTGCCACTAAGACATTATTAAAATGAGGTTTCATATTGGTTAGAATTAAGATTTGAAAAGGTAGATGTTAAGCGTATATCTATTTTGTAAAAGATGTTTTTTGATTTCATGATCCTTAGACAATTTCATTTGCTATGAATCTGTGCACCATTGAATCAACCTTTGGAAATTTTGGCGTGAAAGCAATTAAATTGCGGGTTAGCCATTTTATCAAGAGCTTTCCAGAAGAATGAAAGCAATAATTTGAAATCGTTAATAGTATCAAATACTTTTATCATACACCGAAAAAGGACTTGGTTTTAGCAATCTTCTGCGGATCAGTCATCTTATCCGCTGCTTCGACTTGAATTGGAATGGTTCTACCCCAAGGTTGCTCAGCAATTACATTTTGTAACTTATCTTTCATCTCCGCCGGCCCAAAAATATACAAGCGGTTTACCGGCTTAACCAACTCAATAATGCTGTCAAAATAAGCCTGCTGCTGGTGCTTGCGTCGCTCGGCATACTTTTTTTCCGAGACGGTATCCATTGGACCCCAAGGCGTTTTAGCCCGGGCGCCACCCACCGCGCGATAATCTTCAATATCGGAATCGACAGAGTGGGTTTGGATTGTATTATTTTCCAGGAGGATGACAAAGGCTGATTTCGTATCTAGCCAAATACCACAAAACTTTAGGGAACTCATAATTGCTCTTTTTTTCTTCAAAACTATCCGTTCCGGGACGGATCGTGGGTGATAAGGATCATTTTTCCAACTGATAATTATCATCATCCCCGGCTTTGGATTGAAACATCTTTGAAGTGTGATCAAAATCATTCTACACCAAAAAAGCCAAATTATTATGTCCACTGATAAGCTCGAATCAACTACCCTTCAGCAAACTGAACCAATGACTATTAATCAAGCACTCGTGGGCTTGGCCCTCGACAGGACAGATCGTGGATTAGTACGCTATTGGAATTTTTTTACGCAACAAGTCCCCACGAGTGCCAGTTATTTTATGCATGTTTTGCCGGCTGTCGATGATATACGGCAAATGGTGAAAGAAGAGTTTGGTGCGTTGATTCTCAATGAAACTTTGACTAAACGGATGGAAGAAGAAGTGGAGGAGGGGTTTATGCAACGTGATCAAATGTACGTTGAATACGATGTGCGGGAGGGGAATGCCCTACAAGAAATGCTCAATAGCGCGGAGTCTCTAAATATTGATTTATTAGTGGTTGGCCAGAGTAAAGGACGTATTAAGCCGAATATTTTGGCGCGTAATTTAGTACGTCAGACCAATGCTAATGCTTTAGTCATTCCTACCGATGCCAAAGCTGATATTTCTAATATTTTGGTGCCCATTGATTTTTCACCGAATGCAATGCGCTCTTTGCGATCCGCAATTAGCTTGCAAGCCCAATTGGAAGCACCAGCTAAGATTACCTGTCTTTATGTTTATACCGTCCCGGATTTAAATCATTTTAAATGGGATGGCCCTTGGATTCAATTAAAAAGTACAGTAACTAATAATATCCAAGATGGCTTTAATGCTTTTGTTAGTACACATTTTCCTGAGCAAAAAGATCAGTTAGAAATAGCCATGGTCGAAAGAACAGACGGAAGTGTTGCAAAAAGTATTATTAACTATGCCGCTGAAAATAATTGTGACTTTATGTGCCTCGGTGCAAAAGGACATTCAAAAGTGCATTTACTTTTACTCGGAAGTGTCACTGAAGGTGTTTTAAGTATGAATAATGACCTTCCGGTTTTAATTGTGAAGTAAGAAGAGAATAGTTAGACTTTAGCGCCATTTTACCTTTAGAAGATAATTGGAAATAATAAAATAGTTGTTTTGAAATAAGCTTTTAAGAATAATTTTGTCCAACGTCTAACGTCTCTCTACTAGAAAATAATTCTGAACGAAAATAATATTAAACAATGAATATCTTAGATAGCAAAAAAATCACTGAAATTCAACAGGAATTCAATACCAAATTTAATAACCTGAAAATCGAATTTTATACCTCCGGTCACGAAGAGGGAGAAGGTTCAAAGGACAGTGAGAGAATTAATCCCAATGAAACTATAGGCAATGTTCGCCAAATTCAAAAAACGGGCGATCTGAGTATTAATGGACATTTAAAAGTCAGCACTTTGGAACAGCGATTTTTAGAAGACTATGGTTTGAATGTGCAAGTCTTTCGACGTTCTGGGAGCATTTGGCTACAAACAACTTCGACGGATAGCTGGACCCTGACGGAACAAAATGAGCATGGCAAAACGCCATTTTACACAACCGATTCTGAGTAGAATTGCTATTGTGAATTTCTAATTATGTCATTGCTCGCCAGCGAAAGTATCCACGACCAACAACAAACTGGACCGGATTATATACAGGATTATCTGAGTGAATTCGTCTACGGTGGAATCGACGGTGCCATCACGACCTTTGCGGTGGTAGCGGGTGCCGTCGGTGCTGGTTTGGATGCAAGTATTATTCTCATCTTAGGCTTCGCCAATTTGCTGGCCGATGGTTTTTCCATGTCGGTTGGCGCTTACCTCTCAGCGAAATCTGCCCGAGATAATTATAGCAAACATCAACGCATCGAATACCGTGAAGTAGAAGAGGTGCCCGAATCTGAGCGTGAAGAAGTTCGTGAGATCTATCGGGCCAAAGGCTTTTCAGGACGGCTGCTCGAAGAAGTGGTTTCAGTCATTACAGCGGATAAAGATCGATGGGTAAAAGAAATGATGAAAGACGAATTGGAGATGATGCCGGATAGCCGCTCGCCCTTCAAAATCGGAGCGGTGACCTACGTATCCTTTGTTTTGGTAGGCTTGATTCCCTTGTTGATCTACGTCTACGATTTCCTTTTTACGTTTTCTGGTGATCGTTTCTGGGCCACCTGTGCCTTCACAGGGCTGGGATTCATTTTCATCGGTTGGCTTAAAAGCTATATCAATCAAACACCTATTTGGCGCGGCGTAATAGAGACTGTCCTGCTGGGTGCCTTGGCCGCAGCAGTCGCTTATTTCGTTGGCGACTGGTTGGAAGGATTAATTATGGGCTAAGTGATTGATAAATATCATTTTTCGATTTGATCTAACTCATTCAAGCTAGTCATTCTTTTTTTGATCTTACAGGTGTAATTAAAAAGCCAAATAAAAATGATTTTAGTAATTGTACTTAGTCTATTTGTTGGCTTTTTAATTTGGCTCTTTTTGACCCCTTTAGTGCTAGTTGTAGATACGACTAAGAATCAATATTTGATAACTTGGAAAGGGGTTGCTTCTGCTCGATTAATGGGTTTTGATGGGAGATGGAAAGTAAGTGTTAAAGTGTTTTTCTGGAAAAGGAATTTTT
Organism: Saprospiraceae bacterium; assembly: GCA_028285085.1. Lineage (GTDB taxonomy): Bacteria > Bacteroidota > Bacteroidia > Chitinophagales > Saprospiraceae > JAHDHW01. The sequence goes on from JANQQI010000023.1 coordinate 137,174, forward strand.
ATTTCCCATTTAAAAAATCGGATAAATTAGAAAAGAAGAATAAAAAAAGGAAGAAGCAAAAAAAAGTGAATTTTAAAAGGTGGAGGCATAAAGGATGGCAAATTTTAAAGTCATTTGAAGTAAAGCGGTTTTATTTAAATCTGGATACAGATGATTTTGTAAAAAATAGCCAATTGTTCCCTCTGTTTTATTTTTTGAGTGCAAACAATCGACAATTAAAAATAAATTATGAAGGCCGTGCGGAGTTAGTGCTGATTATTGAAAATCGACTCTGGCGAATGCTCAAAGCCTTCCTTTTTTAAAATGAATTTCCCTAATCTAAAAATAAAAATACAATGGAAATGCAATTTGAAAAAATGCTGGCAAATGTTACCGACTTTATGCGCTCTGAAGCTAAAACGGAAACAGTCATCGGTCAGCCATTTATGCTTGGTGAATATTCTTGTATCCCGGTAATTCGCGTTGGTATGGGCTTTGGGTCCGGTGGTGGTGAAGGAAAAGCACCGCAAAGCGGTCACGGTGAAGGTGCTGCAGCAGGTGGCGGTATGGGTATTGAGCCCATCGGTTTTTTAGTATCCCACGGCGATAAGATTTCTTTTATCAGTACCAAAGTTAATCGTGGCCTATCTGCTGCCTTTGAAAAAGTACCAGAATTGTTGGAAAAATATTTAGATAGCCGTACCAAAGAAAAAGCAGAAGCGGTTTAATCCCTCAGCCAATTTTAACCAATGAACCGATTTAAGCCTTTAGACAGTTAGAATAAGTCTAAATCAGTTCAATATTATTAAAACCAAAAATCAAAAATTATGTCTTTGATCAAATGGCGGAACTACCCCACATCACTGACAGAATGGGTAGATGATTTCTTCAAAAATGACAACGAATTTTCAAATCGACATTGGTGGCCAAAAGAGCGTGCGCTTCCCGCAGTCAACGTTAAAGAAATGGACACCACCTTTGAGCTGGAGCTCGCCGCTCCGGGAATGAAAAAGGAGGATTTTAAAATTTCGGTCGAAAATGGTGTGCTTCGCATTAGCGCCGAAACGCAATCTGAAAAAGAGGACATCGGAAATGGTTACACTCGCAAAGAGTTCGATTACCAATCCTTTAGTCGTTCATTTAGGCTACCAGAACAAACTGAAATCGATGCTATTGCGGCGAATTATACCGAAGGCATCCTTCGCTTGAGCGTTCCTAAGACCGAAGTTAAAACAGCCCCACCTGAGAAATTAATCGAAGTGACTTAAGCCGGTAGCGGTTTAGTATTACCCGCTTAAGTTTTCGTTCGAGCTAGTTTTATCGATTGTTGCCCTTTCAGTCCCGACTACTGGAAGGGCGCTTTTGTTTGGTGTGATCTAAAATCGGCAGCCACAAGACAAAATCAAGATTAAGCGCTAAACAATCTTCTGGATTTTGTTCTTTTATGGTTCTAAGCCAAATTTAACGCGATAGTGAAAAGTCAATTACTCTGCTTTGCTTTGCTCTTGTCCTTTATGGCTTGTCAGCAAAGCCGAAAAGCAACTTCTAGGCCGGATACTTCCTCCGACGGCATCATCAAAAATGAAATTATCGTCCAATTAAAAGGCCGGGTTAAGCCCCAACAGCTCACCGGCGCTTATCAACGATATGACCTAAAGCTGCTACGCGCCGTCAGCGAGGCCACAAATCTATGGTTGTTTACCTACAATACCGATAAAATTGCCCCGGAGGAGATGCTCAATATTTTGCGTAACTCCCAATTTGCCACCAACGCCGAATTCAATAAAGAAGTGGAAATGCGCGGTCGTGGCGGCTGATTTTAGACTGTAACCCCAACAAAACTTCTATACCATTATAATTCAAAACTTCTTTTCAACAATTACACATGAGATTTTGTCTGATCCTTTTGTCCTTAATGATGATTTTGCAGCTGAGTGCCCAGGTGCCTCTGCAATATTCCCGCGTAAAGATTAATCTACAAGCAGCTGATTTAACAGATATTGCCTCACTTGGCCTTGAGACGGATCACGGTCATTTAGTCAAAGAACGTTTTTTAATCAATGATTACTCCGAGCGTGAAATTGAGTTACTTGATACTTACGGCATCGAATATGAAATCCTGATTGAGGATGTCAAAGCCTGGTACGTCGCGCGCAACGCCATGGCACACGATCATGATCACGACCACGATCATGAGCATCACGCTAGCCAACGAGATGATGATTGTGGTAGCTCCGGTGGTGGGATTTTTTACGATTACGTCACGCCGGAGAATTATACCTACGGATCCATGGGGGGCTATCTTACTTATGAACAATTAATGGCCGTGCTCGACGATATGGCGGCCCAATATCCGAATCTCATTACTGCTAAGACTCCCATTAGCAATATTCTGACTCACGAAGGTCGGCCCATTCACTGGCTACGTATTTCTGACAACCCCAATCAAGAAGAGGGCGAACCCGAAGCACTCTACACGGCTTTGCACCACGCTCGCGAACCCAATAGCATGGCGCAGATGGTCTTTTTTATGTGGTATTTGCTCGAGAATTATGAAACAGACCCGGAGGTAAAGTATTTAGTGGATAATACAGCGCTCTATTTCATTCCTTGTGTCAACCCGGACGGTTACGTTTACAATGAGTCGATCGATCCAAACGGTGGAGGGCTGTGGCGTAAAAATCGCCGAGCGGAGAACGGCAATGTCTTTGGCGTAGACCTCAACCGCAATTATGACTTTAATTGGGGCTTCGACGATATTGGATCCTCCACTGACCCCATGAATGATACCTACCGTGGCCCTTCTCCGGCATCCGAGCCAGAAACGCAGGCGGTTCGCTTTCTGTGCAACAGCCATCAGTTTCAAATTGCCATGAATTACCACACCTTTGGTAATCTGTTGATCCATCCTTGGGGATACAGCGATCAACCCACGAGTGAGGATGCGACCTTCAAAGGCTTCGGTAAGATGATGACCGAGGAGAATAACTTCTTAGTAGGTACCGGAACAGAGACCGTCGGCTATACAGTGAATGGAGATAGCGACGATTGGATGTACGGCGAAACCGATAGTAAACCTAAGATTTTCTCTATGACGCCCGAAGTAGGCGGCAATAATGTTGGCTTTTGGCCGGCACAGAGTGATATCGATCAGCTTAATAAATCTTGTTTGAGACAGAATCTCGTTACGGCGCACCTGCTTTTGAATTTTGGTGAGGCCGAAGAGCTGAACGCAGAGCAGTTTATCACTGATTTCAACGGGACGCTTAATCTACGTGTGAAAAAATACGGCTTGGCCGACGGTGATCTGACCTTTACCGCCGGAGCGGGCAGTAGCAATGTCAACGTTATTTCAAGTCCTCAGGTTCTTTCCCTTTCGCATCTCGATGAGGCCGATCTTAATGTTGATTTTACGGTAAATCCAGGGACGGAAGACGGCGATGAGATTCTTTTTATGATCCAGTTGGATAATGGTGACTTTGTGACCACAGATACCATTCGTAAGGTTTTTCTCGACGGAGAGTTTGCGGAACTCTTTACAGATAGTGGTGATGCGCTGGCTAATTGGACTGTTAGTGGGCAGTGGGGCATCACGGCGGAAGACTTTGTGAGTCCACCGACGAGCATCACTGACAGCCCCGGCGATGAATATAATAATAACTCTGCCACGGCCATTTCTCTGACCACTCCTGTAGATTTGACCTTCGCTACTACTGCGATCTTGGAATTTAATGCACGCTGGGAAATCGAAACGGATTATGACTACGTTCAGGTGCTGGCCTCTTCGGATAATGCGGCCTTCACACCACTTTGTGGTAAGTACACCAATACGGGAGTCGGTGATCAGGGAGCTGCTGATGGGCAGCCACTCTACGATGGTTTCCAAAACGATTGGGTACTCGAGGAGATGAATCTCGAAGACTATCTTGGTGGGCCACTTTGGTTGCGTTTCGTGCTGATCTCTGATCAGTTTGTAAACGAAGATGGCTTTTACTTCGATGATCTTGTGGTAAAAGCGACCTTGGACCTTCCTGTTTCGGTTGGTAGCCCTGAGGCCATCACGGATTTACGTATCCAACCTAATCCATTTAGTGATCAGCTCCAAGTTGATTTCAGTTTGCCACAAGCCGTTGAGACGCTCGATCTGTACTTGGTTAATGCGCTCGGGCAGGAGATCTTGGTGCAAACGGTCGACGCGCGCACCGCAGGGGCGCAGCAGGTCTTAATACCAACTAGAACTTTAAATGCGGGTGTTTATTGGCTACAACTGCAGGCAGACGGGAAAACCCTTGCTAGTGAAAAGGTGGTAAAAGTAGAGTAGGGGGTGTTAGAAAAGATATTTAAAGGCCTTGGCATGATGTCAGGGCCTTTTCTGATTAGGCACCATCCATTTTCTGTCGATATTGATAGGGATTCCTACCGCGTGACTCCTTTTTTAATTCGGGTAAGCGTTCGAAAACGCCTAAGGATAGCATCTTTTTTTGAAACCTACTGCGATCCAATTTTTTCTCGAGGATGGATTGATAGAGTTGGTGTAACTCCGGCATGGTGAAAGCCTTGGATAGTAAGTTGTGAACGACTACTTCGTGCTTCGCATCTTCCTTGAGCCGATTTCTCGCTTTAAGGACGATCGACTTGTGGTCCATCCACATATCGGGCAAGTCATCGAAACTAAACCAAGCATAATCACTAAAAAAGTCATCGACTTGCGGGTGCGTATGTTCAATATTGACCAAGGAATAATAAGCTAGCGTTACAAATCGGTTGTTAAACCAATAATCCTTATTCCACGTCATCCCAGACTTTTTAAAGAAAGCCTTAAACTCCTCGCTAAATTCGCGATCGTGATTACCAAAGACGGATAAGAATTTTAGGTGTGGATCTTCTAAGCTCGTCCGTTCTTCTAGGATTCGCTTTACTGACTCGTCTACAGATTCTTCGATTTTGACATAGCCACCGGGTACCAACCACTTATCGCCAAATTTTAATAATAGGCATTTGAGATCATCTTCCTCGTACCCAATAATTACCAAGTCAATGGATAAGTTGGGTAAAAAATAGTCGTTTCCATGCGCTAATAGTTTCTGATAATCCATGTCCCAAAGATATAATTTGCGTTTTTCAGGCACAAATACTTTATTTATGTGTCGTTTTGCCACAAAATACTTATTATATTCGTGTCATATTGTCACAAAATAGTTAAATGTATGAAAAAGTTAATCAAACGCATCTTGATTGTCCTGGCATCATTACTTGTCATTGGTCTTATTGGTGGATTTATAGGATGGAAATACTTGAAATCGACCTTTTTTGATTTTGAGGGGGAGTATACCGAAAAGTTAACGATAAGCGAGATGACTGTTGGTGGCTATACGTTTTGGGATAGAAATGGCAATGGGGAGTTGGATATTTATGAAGATGATCGAAAATCACTGGAAGATAGGGTAGAGGACCTTTTGTCAAAAATGACGATGGACGAAAAGATCCATCTGCTCAAAGGGTCGGGGATCGCCTCCGCAGCCGGGATGGGAGAGCCCGGTGAAGGGATACCCGGAGCAGTCGGGACCATTGTACCAACCCCAAGATTAGGTATACCTACCGTTTATTTATCCGATGGCCCGGCCGGACTCCGCATCCAACCGACTCGAGAAGGCGAGGAGCGCACCTATTATTGTACGGCTTTTCCCATCGCTACAATGTTGGCTTCAACTTGGAATGAAGACTTGGTCGAAGAGGTAGGCCAAGCCATGGGAAATGAAGCTTTAGAATACGGATTAGACGTGATTTTGGGCCCGGGTGTCAATATTCATCGACACCCCCTGTGTGGTAGAAACTTTGAGTACTACTCGGAGGATCCGGTTCTGACTGGCAATATTGGGGCGGCAATGGTCAATGGGATTGAGTCTAACGGTATCGGAACGGCGGTGAAGCACTTTGTAGCCAATAATCAGGAAACGGAACGCTTTCTAAACGACGTCATTATCTCGGAAAGAGCGATGCGAGAAATTTATCTGAAAGGATTTGAGATTATTGTAAAAAAAGCCCAGCCTTGGACCATCATGTCTTCGTACAACAAGGTGAACGGCACCTATACCTCCCAGAGTGAATATCTTTTGACGGATGTCTTGCGCGATGACTGGCAATTTGAAGGCCTGGTGATGACGGACTGGTTTGGGGGCAACGATGCTGCCGCTCAGATCAGTGCAGGAAACGATCTGCTTGAGCCTGGGACCAAGAAACAATGGAAAGCATTGACCGCGGCCCAGAAAAATGGGGATTTGTCTGAAGCTGTAATTGATAGAGCGGTGAAACGTATTCTAAAGCTGATATTTCAGTCTAAGAAAATGCAGAACTATCAGTTTGGCAATAATCCAGATTTAAAAGCCCATGCGGCGATCACCCGGCAATCGGCTGCCGAAGGCGTCGTATTGCTGAAAAATGAGAATACACTGCCGTTGCAAAGCAATAAAAACGTCGCGTTGATCGGGGTTACTTCTTATGATTTTATTGCCGGCGGAACGGGCTCGGGGGATGTCAATGAAGCTTATACCATTTCGTTGGAAGCGGGCTTGACGAATGCAGGCTTCGAAATCAATGCACCCGCCAAGGAGGCTTTCTCAGCTCACAAGGCAGCAAACAAAGAAGCCTTTGTCAAGCCCGAAGGGTTCCAGGCGATGTTCACCCCTTATCAGCCGCCCGAAATGATGTTGACTGCAGAACAGCTTAGTCCCATTGCAGAAAGTGCAGATGTTGGAATCATCACCATTGGTAGAAATGCCGGAGAAGGTGGCGACCGAGTAGAGAACAATGATTTTCTGTTGTCAGAAATAGAGCAAACTTTGATTAGCAATACCTGTGAGGTCTTTCACCAAAAAGGCAAGCAAGTGATCGTCGTTTTGAATATCGGCGGCGTCATCGAAACCGCTTCCTGGAAAGCCCAGCCCGATGCCATTTTGTTAGCTTGGCAGGGTGGACAAGAAGGCGGTAACTCCGTGGCAGATGTCTTAGGCGGGGTAGTAAATCCCAGTGGAAAGCTACCGATGACCTTTCCTATCCACCTAAGTGACCACGCTGCGAATGCCAATTTCCCGCTGAGTGGCGAACATCTGAGTATCTCTAAAATGCTATCAACGATGATCTTTGGCCTGGAGGAAAAGCCCGATAAGGAGAAGGTTGAAAATGTGGATTTTACGAACTACGAAGAAGGCATCTACGTCGGCTATCGCCACTTCGATAAAGCCAAGCAAGATGTGTCATTTCCTTTTGGATACGGCCTGTCTTACACGGATTTTACTTTCAGCGACATGGAAGCAGTCCTGGAAAATGATACTATTAAGATTAGCCTCAACGTACAAAACACCGGAATTCAAAGGGGGAAAGAGGTCGTCCAGGTCTACACTTCCAAACCCAACACTAGCGTCGATCGCCCCACCCAAGAGCTAAAAGCGTTCGCCAAAACGCAAACGCTAACTCCCGGTACTACTGAAGGAGTGCATATCCATCTTCCAATAACAGAGCTAGCCTATTGGGATGAGGCCCAGGCGCGTTGGGTTTTAGAAAGAGGTAGCTATGAGATCAGGTGTGCCGCTTCTTCCAGAGATGTTCGGCTGGTGAAGGAATTAGAGCTATAGGATAAATCCTTTGCAGTAGGCTCAGGATACAATGATTCTGAGCCTGCTTTTACGCCTATTCCTCCAGTATCGCTTCGTCAAAGTGATAATACTGCAGTTCCCCCTCAGCATCCCGCTTGACCCAGTTGATATATGGCCAGGCCTCCTTACTATAGTCCAATAGGCGCCCATCCTCATGGACGGCATAATTTTCCTCCGGGAGATGCTGAAAAATACGGCTCTGTCCGGTAGACAAATCCCACCAGCGCATGGTGTCATCGTTTGAGCAAGAGAGTGCTTTATCCGCACCGATGGGGACACAGAGGAGGACCCAGTTAGTATGTCCTTTTAGGGTATGAATGACTTGTCCGTTGTTGAGATTCCATAGGATGAGGTTGTTGTCGTAAGAGCAAGAGAGTGCTTTATCCGCCCCGATGGGGACGCAGTGTCGGACAGCATTCTTATGTCCTTTTAGGGTATGAATGACTTGTCCGTTGTTGAGATTCCATAGGATGAGGTTATTGTCGTCCGAGCAAGAGAGTGCTTTATCCGCGCCGATGGGGACGCAGTGGAGTACAGCATTCGTATGTCCTTTTAGGGTATGAATGGCTTGCCCGTTGTTGAGATTCCACAGGATGAGGTTTTTGTCGTCCGAGCAAGAGAGTACTTTATCCGCGCCGATGGGGACGCAGTGGAGTACAGCATTCGTATGTCCTTTTAGGGTATGAATGGCTTGTCCGTTGTTGAGATTCCATAGGATGAGGTTGTTGTCGTAAGAGCAAGAGAGTGCTTTATCCGCCCCGATGGGGATGCAGTGGAGGACATAATTCGTATGTCCTTTTAGGGTATGAATGGCTTGTCCGTTGTTGAGATTCCATAGGATGAGGTTTTTGTCGTCCGAGCAAGAGAGTGCTTTATCCACTCCGATGGGGACGCAGTGTCGGACCCAGTCCG
>JANQQI010000001.1 GCA_028285085.1 Saprospiraceae bacterium
TGGCGTACGGATATCAACTTCTCGTTCACGAATATGGATCACTTCGCTATTGAAATGGGCCTGAATGACGCCTTCTTTAATCCGGTTGATAATATTGGGGCGAATCCAGTATTTCACCTTAGGGTTGATCTCAGATTTTCGGACCACCATGGTGACCTCCGCTCCTTTGTGGTAAGTTTCCAGGGCTACATCACAAGCCGAATTGGCTGCACCAACGATGATGATTTTCTGGCCGACGTAGCAATGCGGCTCATCGTAGTAGTGTCGTACCTTAGGTATATCTTCACCGGGCACATTCAAGGGACGATAATCACCGTAAAATCCGGTGGCCAGGGCCACCTTCCGACTCAGATAAACGCCTTTTTTGGTAACAATGCGAAATAAGCCATCGGCGTTTTTATCTACACTCTCTACTCCTTCATAAAAATGCGCATTGAGTTGCCAGCTTTGAACGACTCGACGAAAATACTCCAGTGCTTCGCGACGGGTTGGCTTATCACTATGAGAGATAAAGGGCACCTCCCCTATTTCTAACAATTTAGAAGTGGAGAAGAAGGTCATATTGGTTGGAAAATTAAAAATCGAGTTGACCAAAACCCCCTTTTCTAAAATGAGATAATTCAGTCCGGCGCGTTGCGCTTCGATACCAATATTGATTCCGATCGGGCCGCCACCGACAATAACCAAATCATATACACTATTCAATGTGATTGCTTTTTTCATGAAATAAGATGGAAGAAAAAGAAGGCTTTATAGTAGAGCATGTTCAGATCAAATTTACAAAAACCTCATTTTATATAAAAAAAATTCTTATTTTTGAAAGGTCCCCTCCTCCATTAATTCCCTAAAACTGAAATTAAGGAAATATAATTCCACACAAATTCATTACGTGTTGAATGCCCTAACTCACACCAGATTAACAAGCTTCTGGCTCAGAAGTTGGTTCTGCTGCTGCGTTTTTCTTATCGCGGCATGCTCTGCACTCGTGGCCCAAACCGTGTGGACTGGTACGGTTAGTACAACTTGGAATAATCCAGCAAACTGGTCGGATGGATTACCTCAAACGGACGAAGAAGTGGCGATTCCTACAACACCCGATGGGCCAAACAGCCCTATCATCGACGTGCCTACGGCGATCGATTATCAACTCTCAGTCGCCAGTGATTTACAAATCGAGGCACCGGTCCTGATCAGCGGCAGCCTTACTGTTTTTGCCGACGCAACCTTGACACAACGTTCTTCCATAACAAACAATGGTCAAATCGACAATGATGGATTGTGGCAACTCATGGATGGCTCGCTCATCAATAATAATGAAATTAATCACGCCGGGCAGTTAGAGTGTTATCCAGGCACCCAAATTCAAAATGCTGACGTGGCTTGGTTTCAAGCTTTTGGCACAATCTCTATGGACCGTGCTTCCCTTTACAATTATGGCGATTTCACGTTTGATGGTATTGTATTGGATAATTCCGGTCTCATTGAAAATCATGGCCAATTTGTCAATAATAGTCTGCTGCGACTAACCACTTGCAGTATTTTTCGCAACCTCGGAAGTCTAGATAATGTAAATACCATTGAAAACAATGGTATTTATTACGCTCAGGGGAATTTCACCGGAAATTCCATTCTTGAGTCCAGTCAGCTATTACAGGCAACAGGCCAAGTCAATGCAATTTCATCTTGCATCGATCTTGAAGGATGGACACATTTTTTTGGGACCGATCAGACGCTACTGTGTTCTGTACAAGCAGGTGCCCAAGATATCGGTCAACTTGATAACGGTACACTTCGAATTGAGGGCATTCATCTGCCCAACACGTCAGCCCCCGAAGCTCGAATACTAACCGGCACTAACTACCAAGTCGCCGACGAATGGTACTTATGGAATCGCTTTTGGCGCATTCAGAGCAATGCTACGGGAACAACTTTCCCCGTCCGTTTTTACTTTACATCCGCAAATTTTGAATTCCTTCGTACTCAGATGCCATTGTTGCAACGAACAGAAGAATTAGTCTTTGCGCAGCTTCAAGGCGTGGAAGAAGATGATATTGAGCAACTACCGGCCGGTCAATTTCAACCATTCTATTATCAAACGAATTTGAACCCGGATGGCTGGATTTTAGGACAAACATCACTGGGGGGTTACAGTGAGTTGCAGTTAGAATGGTCCAACATTTTCAGTTTAACGGCAGGCGCAGAGATTTTTAATCAAGGTACCATTCCCTATCAAGAAGATTTTGCAGTGGAGCCACAAAACGACCAAAGTGTTCAATTGCGCTGGTCACAAGAACGGGAAATTGCGGCTGTGGCCTATCAGATCGAAGCAGGTATCAATCCGGATAATCTTTCGGTGATCGCAGAACTCGCCGCTACGGGAGATAGCTTGAACCGTGTTTCATACACTTTTGTGGATCAACAACCGGATGTACAACGCACTAATTACTATCGGCTTCGGCAGCTACGCCAAGATGGGCAAACCCGTCTCAGTCCTTTACGATCTGCCACTTTTACCACCGGCCAAGTACAGCTCTACCCTAATCCTTCGGAGAACGAACTTTGGTTACTCCTCAATGACTTTCCCAATGGTAAAGTAACCATCGAGATTGTGGATGTACAAGGCATCATTCGATATCGGGATGTCCTTCATATCATCAACAACCAAGGAAATCAAAACCTATTTGACCTCATTGACCTAGAGCCCGGACTGTTTCACCTCCGCGTAACCAGCTTACTCGATACTCAACGGCAAAGTTTTATTCGCCGCTAGGATTTTATTCCAAGAAGCCGTTATCTTTGCGGCCATGCCGATTATTCCCTCTTCCAGCTACCCCGGACCTCCGGTTTATCAGATCAATGGTCACTGGCAAACTATTGCTCCAGCGATCTTCCGCTCGATACGTGGCTTGCGCTACGAACGTGAACGTTTCATTTTGTCCGATGGCGATTTTGTTGACCTTGATTGGGTAGATAAACGATCACGACGACTAGTGGTCTTATCCCACGGCCTGGAGGGGAATACCGAGCGACACTACATGAAAGGGATGGCTCGCATATTCGCTGAAGCAGGCTACGATATTTTGGCTTGGAATTGCCGCAGTTGCAGTGGAGAGATGAATCACAATCTTCGACTTTATAACCACGGCGAAATTGGCGATATCGGTGAAGTAATTGACCATGCCTTACGCACCAAGGATTACGAAGAGGTCGTGCTCATTGGGTTTAGTATGGGCGGTAATATTACTCTAAAATATCTCGGAGTGAACAGTCAGGATTTATCTCCAGCCATCCGCGCCGGGGTAGCCTTTTCTGCTCCGTGCGACTTACATTCCAGCGTAGCCTTACTTAATGAACCTCAATCTCGTTTTTACCGCAATCGCTTTCTGAAAATGCTTCGCAAGAAGATGATAATCAAGGCGCAGCAATTTCCAGAAATCGTCGATCTGGAGAATTTTTCACGCATCAAGGAATGGAGTGATTTTGACAACTATTTCACGGCGCCGATCAATGGTTACCAGAACGCGCAAGATTTTTACGACCAAGGCTCCGCCGCTAATTTCATGGCGGACATCAATGTCCCCACCCTCTTAGTCAATGCACTCAATGATCCGATCCTGACGCCAGCTTGCTCTCCCCAAGCGATGTGTGCCGAGCATGATTTCATCCACCTCGAAACACCAGCCACTGGTGGTCACGTTGGCTTTGCGCTGGCCCGCAGCCGCCACGCCTGGTCAGAATTGCGGGCGCGGGAGTTTGTGAAAAGTCTGGATAATTAGCTACAATGCTTGCCTAAGGCCGACACATCAATTTTCACATTCTCAACAAATTCCCCTATTTTCCCAGCATGAAAATACTGCATACCGCGGATTGGCATTTGGGACAGAAATTCCTTTATCGTGATCGTATCCAAGAGCATCAAGCTGCTCTGGATTGGCTACTTAGCTTGATCCGGGAAGAAGAGATTGAACTCCTCCTCGTCGCCGGCGACATCTTTGATATTGGTAACCCGCCGAACTACGCCCGCCGTATGTATTATCAATTTCTGACGCAGCTTTTGAATACCGGCTGTCGTCACGTTGTGGTCGTAGGTGGCAACCACGATTCTCCGGCGATGCTCGAAGCTCCAAAGGATTTGCTCGAAGCTTTGCGCGTACAAGTCGTAGGTGCCGCTTCGGAACAGTCTGAGCGTGATGTTCTTTTGCTTAAAGATGCAAATGATCAGCTTGAAGCAGTAGTAGCCGCGGTGCCTTTTTTACGCGATCGCGATCTGCGTTCCAGCCTGAGTGGAGAAAAAGCGGAAGATCGTGTGCAGCAGATTCAAGCAGGTATTGCTCGGCATTATCAAAGCCTGGCAGAAGTCTGTCAGACCTATACGAAGCCGAATGTCCCCATCATTACGACAGGCCATTTATACGCTAAGGGAGCGACTGCTGCGGATAAACAAGACAATATCTATATCGGCAACATGGAGAATATCGCCGCTGCGGATTTCCCTTCCCTGTTTGATTACGTAGCGCTAGGGCATTTACACCGCCCCCAAGCCGTTGGCCAATCCTACCATATTCGGTATTCTGGTTCGCTGATACCATTGAGTTTTAGTGAAACAACGGATCAAAAAAGCGTGAGCATTGTCGAATTCTCTGGTAGGAAGATGACCCGAGGCGTTCGGGAAGTCCCAATCCCGGTCTTTCGTCAGCTCCGAACCATTACGGGGGATTTAGAATCTGTACAAAAACAATTGACCACACTTTCTAAACAGTTATCTGACAATGATTTAACCCCATGGATTGAAGTAATCATTGAAACGGATCAAATGATTCCAAACCTTGATCTGGTATTGAAAGACTACCTTAGTGATGCCCCTCTGGAATTACTTAAAATCCGCGCCAAACGGCAGCACTACGCCCTTGATACACAAACGGAGTTAACAGATTTAGATGACTTATCCCCTTTGGAGGTCTTTCGCAAAAAGTGCAATAGTTTTGGTAGTCCTCCCGAAGAAATGGACGAACTCGAAGCGACCTTCCGGGAATTACAAGATTGGATGCAACAAGCCGAAACTGATTAAGCGTACGTTTAATGAAGATTTGTAAAGTTTACATAAAAAATCTCAATTCCTTACGACAGGAAGCCACGATCAACTTTGACGGTCCTCCTCTGTCTAACTCTGGCTTATTCGCTATTACGGGGGATACCGGAGCCGGGAAAACGACGATCCTTGACGCAATCACTTTGGCACTTTACGGGAAAATACACCGCAATAAAGATGTCCGCGAGGTGATGACTTACGGCACGACGGAGAGTATTGCCGAGGTCGAGTTTTTGGTGAAAAATGAGCGCTACCGAGCCCGTTGGAATATTTGGCGCGCACGGCAAAAAACAGATGGGAACATCCAAGGGCCTGATCGTAAGTTGTCTCGCTGGAATTCCAAGACCGACCAATACGATTTTCAAGCGGAAAAAATCCGGGAAGTGGATGAAACGATAGAAAAAATTACTGGCCTGGACTACAATCGCTTCACGCGCTCGGTGATGCTTTCACAGGGGGATTTCGCTGCATTTCTGAAATCCGGTGAGAAAGAGCGGAGTGAACTCTTAGAACGCATCACCGGCACCGAAGTCTACACGGCCCTGTCGAAAGCTGCCTATCAACGCCATAAACTTGAAGAAACCCAACTCCAAAGTCTGCAAGACGAACAAGAACATTTACAATTACTGGACAGTGATAGCTTAAAGGCACTAAAAGACGAAGTAAAAACACTGGAGCAAGCCGGCAAAGTAGCACAAAAGTTACTGGAGCAAAAACGGCAGCATCTACAGTATTTGTATGAATTAGAGCGTATCGAAACGGAAGAGAAAGCAGCTCAAGAAGCTGCTGCTTTAATTGAACAAGAAAAGGCCAACTTAGCCGGGGAATTAGCTCATCTAAAGCGTCACCGACAAACCCTACCCTTTCAGTCTGCGTTGGAACGCATCGATGATAGCGTGCAAATGACTGCTCAACTTCAGGCCCAGGCCACGCAAAATCAGCTCAAATTAGTCGGGGCTAAGGAGCAGACCGTCCAAGGGGAAGCGCAGCATCACGAGGCCAAGACCCAACGCACACAACAGCAAGAGCAATTCAAGATTTTGTCGGCCCAGATTGAAGAAGTCATTAGCCTCGATTTGCGCATTGCCGAACAAAGCAAACCACTCGAACAAGCCCGGCTTGAACAGTCCGCAATGCAGCAGGAAGTACAACAGCTTTCCGCCAATATCGCCGATAAAACAGCTTTAGCGACAACGCAACAAAAGCAACTAGAAGCCGCTGAGCAATGGTTCAAAAAGCATCAATCCTGGCAGCAACTACGCGATGAGCTGCCACTAATTGAGAAGCATTACGATGATCTCAGACAGCTTCTCGGCCGGAAAATACAGTTGGAGAAACAGAGTAAGCCCGAAACGCTACAAAAGCAACGGGAAACTTTCGAAGCACTCCAAAAGCAACTTGCTGCGGCCCAAAATGAGCAAGCCCAGTTTCTAGAATCATTCCAGGCAGAAAGTCCTAAGGAATTCGTTAGCTCACGCTCCGAGTTGTTGTCGCAGTTATCCGACGATATTCAACAACTGATTGCTTACCGGCAAAGTTTACAGGTGTTGCAACGTCTCCAACAAGAATACAATGAACAGCTACAAGAGCTCAATCAATTCGAACAAGAACTCGATGGATTGCGGCGTGAGATGTTCAGTGTTGATAATGAGGTGATGACCGCCATGGAAATCAAGGATTTGCTGAAAGATCAGCTCGAATTCAAGCAGCAAGTCTACGAGCAACAGCAAATGATTGCCAACTACGAGAAGGATCGAGCAAAACTCCAAGCCGGTGAGCCTTGTCCGCTCTGTTTTTCAAAAACTCATCCGTTTCGCGAAAAGGGATTTAAGCCGTTTACAGACAAGGCCTTGCAAGAGCTCGAAAGTACCAAAGGCCGATATGAATTAATTGACCAAAAGCTCCGCAAGCTCACCCAACGTCAACAAGAGTTAACCCAAAGTATCAGTAACCTGGCAGGCGACGAACTAGACCAACTCGGTGGGCAGGTGGCTATCAAACAACGTAAATTGCTCCAATTCGAAGAGCGGATTCGAAAAATTGCCCCCGAACTCGCCCGTGAAGATTTTTATACCGTCAAAACCGTTTGGCTCGAAAGACGAATCGAGCATTACCAGAAGCAGTTAGAGCAGCAAAAGAAACGACGAGAAAAACTCCTCGCTCTGGATAAGCAACTAGTCGAAAGTGAACAAGCTATTCAGCAATTAGAACAAGAGGCCGCAGAATTACAATTACAGATTGTCCGGCTCGAAGAAAATGCCCAGGCCGTCGAACAGCAATTGGTGGAGATCAACACCAGTTATACCGAACAAACGCAATCATTAGATCACATTTTAAAAAAATACAAATTCCACTTCCAGGAAGATACGGCCAAACAAACCTTACAGCATTTAAAAGACCATTCTCGAAATTATTTACAACAAGAAAAAGATCAACAAGCCTTACAACAGCAGCTTAAGCTGAATCAACAAGCCTTACAACAGACACAGGAACAACATCAAAAACTCAAAACCCAGATTGAGCAACGCACGGAACGGTTACAACAAGACGAGGCCAATTGGCAGACCTTAGTAAAGGAAAGGCATGAGTTATTTGGAGATCGTGATCCACAGACGGAGAAACAGCAATGGCAAGTTCGCATGGCCGAGGCGGAAACACAGCTCGAGAATTTGCAAAAAGCACTAGAGGCGCATCGCCTTGAATTCAGTCGCGCGGAAACCCAACTCCAGGAAACTGAGAAACGACAAGCCGAGCAAGTAAAAACAACTGCAACGCTTGAGCAAAAGTTGATTGAAGCTATTCAAGCGGCAGAATTTGCTGATATTACCGAGTTGAGAGCCGCCATTTTGCCTAAGGACGAAGCAGAACGAATTACGGCTACCGAAGAGCAATTACAAGTCAAAGAACAAGATCTACAACAAACACGCACCGCTTTGGTCAAGGCACGTCAAAAAGCAGAAAGTCAGAAATGGCCAGCAATAGAACGCCCATTATTGCAGGATGAGATTGCCCAAATGGAGCAGGCATTTCAGCAACAACAGCAGCAAATCGGTGCCATCCAAGAGCGATTGGCGCATCATCAACAGCAAGCCACTCAGGGGAAAGCCCTTTTGAAAAAGATTGACAAGCAACTGAAGTCTTATAATCGTTGGGCCAAACTCAATGACTTAATCGGAATGGCCGATGGCAAGAAGTTTCGGGTTTTCGCCCAAGGCTTGACGCTCAACAAGCTCGTTCAATTGGCCAATCGACATCTGCAACAACTCAATCCGCGCTACGTCATTCATAAACCTAGCGATGAAGACCTGTCTTTGGAGATTATCGATACTTATCAAGCCGACCACCGACGGAGTATGAATACTTTGTCGGGTGGTGAAAGCTTTTTAGTGAGTCTGGCGCTGGCGTTGGGACTATCGGATTTGGCGGGTCGCCATACCAATATCCGCTCCCTATTTATTGATGAAGGCTTTGGCACCTTAGATGAGGCGACCCTAGATATGGCCTTGTCAACACTCGAAAATCTGCAAGCAAGTGGCAAAACCGTAGGCATTATTTCCCATGTCAAAGCGTTGAAAGAACGAATTGCTACCCAAATTCAAATTCACAAAGGCAGCAATGGCTTTAGTAGAGTTGAAATTGTTGGCTAACGATTTGTGACCTATGATTATCGAAAGAGGTCTTAAGATTGTCGATCATTACGTGATGTTTTACACATTTTCCCTATTTTAGTATTCGTCAGTGAATAATTTTTCAATTTAAGAAAGTTTACTACTTAGGAGAATATGAGTTGAGACATCATCGTTTTGCCTAACGTTTGTCTAATTACTCAATTCAAATCTTATGAAACAACTCGCAGTTCTATTGTGCTTGAGTCTTTTTGCTAGTGTATCATTTGCCCAGCAAGGGACCACCCTCGAAGAATACCGCTATCTTAGCAAAGGCTACGCCTATCAGAAGCAAATGGGCTTGGATGCCAGTAAGGCTGGTTATCAGATTTTGCCGATGCAAAGCGCTTCTAATAATGTAGAATTGGTAGGATTGTTTAGAAATGGACAACAACAGCCACAAGCGCTTTTACTCATTTTCCCTAATGATAATGCTGACCCTGTATACCTTTGCTTGCCGAATCGAGAAGCGAATCAACGAGTGATGAATCTATTTGACATAGATCGCAAGGCTATCGCAAAACAGCTCAATCAGGCGCAATACGAACAAGCGATGCGTGAATTCTTGTTTGCAAGTTGGCAGGCGCCGTCTGCTACTCCGCAGCAACAACTGACCGCAAAGACCCCAACCGATTATGCCTCAAAAGTGGATACCGACAATAGCGAGGTATTTACTTCCCGTGGGGTGCCGGAAACACGGCTCAGTACTTCAACTGCTCCGGCGCCAAGCCTTCAGTCCGAAGGTGACCCGATGCCCATGCCCAAAGTTAAAACCAGTTCTTCGGTCAGCTTAATGGGCGAATTGGAATATCGCAATGCCCTCAGCTTACCGGAACCGCAGGTGGCTTCGCGCAAAAGTGGGACGATTAATATTAAAGTATGTGTTAATATGGCCGGAGAAGTGACCTCCACAAAATTCACTCAGCTGGGATCAACAACTTTCGATCCTTACCTGAAAAAATTGGCGCTTGATTCGGCTAAAAAAGCTAAATTCACGAAAAATGATGTCCGTGAGCAATGCGGCATCATAAGTTACCGATTTAATGAAAAATAACATGCAGAAAAATCTGAAAACACTATTTGGAACCGAACATGGATTAGACAAAAAAAGCGTCGAATTCCTCACCAAAGCACTGGAAAAAAGTAACTTACCGGGCTTTGATTACATCGAATTCAAGCAAAGTCTCGCGGCCTTGTCGCAGATGAATATGGACGAAGCCACCGCTTTCAAGTCTGCCTTTGCCACGGCCTCTACGGTTGGTTTGACCAAAAACAAGCTCCTGGAAACGGCCACGCACTATCAAGGCATCCTGGATAAGGAAAAAGCCCAGTTTGATGCGGCTTTACAAAAGCAAGTAGAGCAGCGTGTCGCCTCCAAGCAACAAGAAGTTGAAAAATTAAAAGCGCAAATTGCCAAGCACCAGGAAAAGATCGAGCAATTAGAAGCACAGATCGCTAAATATCAATCTACGATTGATGGTGCTGACGCTCAGATCAACGAAGCACGGGCTAAAATCGATACGACGCGGCAAAGTTTTGAGCATACCCACCAAAGTATCGTCAATCAAATCAGTAAAGACGTCGAAAATATCAATAAGTATCTTTAATTTTAAAACATACTTACTTTCATCAATAATCACTCAATCATGGCAGATATTACCCCGATCGATACCGATAGTTTTAAACAGAAATCTTTTTGGCAACGCCCGGAAGGGACAACCGGCACCATTTTCTTAATTGCCTTACTGGCTGGTGGTGGCTACCTATTGTACTTGGCCTTACCGACTTTGATCGTCTTGGCCCAAAATACGCTTTACCTGGCTGGTATCCTGATTGTCCTGGGTGCCCTCCTCTACATGGTACTCGACCCCAAAATGCGTAACCTCGTTTGGTACATGTACAAAAGCGTGATGCGCTGGGTTACTGGTGTTTTCGTTACCATCGATCCGATTGGTATTTTGAAAAACTATGTGGACGATCTGAGCAAGAACCTCCGCAAAATGAGCCAGCAAATTGGTAACCTACGTGGCCAGATGCGCAAGCTCAAAACCTTGATGCAAGACAACGAGAAAGAGATCGACAATAACATGAAGCTGGCTTCGATGGCGAAGAAAAAAGGCAACGATAAGCAGGTCATGTTGTCTACCCGTAAAGCCGCTCGTCTCAAGGAAAGTAACGCAAAGTATCAAACCCTCTATAATAAAATCGAAGTGATGCACCGCATCCTGTCGAAGATGTACTCTAATTCCGAAATCCTGTTAGAGGATACCAAGGATCAAGTACAGCTAAAAGAACAGGAACGCAAAGCGATCCGTGCCAGTCACTCGGCTATGAAGTCAGCGATGAGTGTCATGTCCGGCGATCCAGACAAACGCGCGATGTTTGATGCTGCTCTGGAAGCGATTGCCGATGATGTTTCCAACAAAGTTGGTGAAATGGAGCGCTTCATGGAAATGTCTTCCAGCTTTATGGATTCCGTGGATTTGCAAAATGGGGTTTTTGAAGAAGAAGGACTACGTATGCTGGAGAAATTCGAAAAAGAGAGTACGCTCTTGCTAATGGGTGATTCAGCCGGCTCTTCCGACACGCTGGATTTGAACCAACCTACAGCTAAACCTGAGGAATTACCGAATCAGAAATCTTCCGGTTCGAATAGTTACGATAACTTATTCGATTAATCGGATAGCACGATAAAAAATGTGATGCAACCGCGATCTGTAGGTACAGGTCGCGGTTGTTTTTTTATTCATATGCCATAATCCCAAATCTATCTTTCGGATTTATTGTCGCAATTATCCCTTCGCCGCCCCGCATCTTGTGACTAGTATCAACCGCTAGAGATGAAACTCAAGTGGTTTTCATTAATCCAAGTTCGCATCAGATGACAATCCGATTTAAAAATCACCGCCAAGACACTTTCTATCAAAAATTACAGCAAGAAGTCAACCTTGCTTTGCAAACTGACGATTATCTGGCCAAAGCAAAGCGGTTACTTTGGCTAAAGCTCGCCTTTTACAGCTTGATTTTCTGTGGGAGCTATGTTTTCCTTTTGCACCATCCGACACAAAGTTTCTTCAGCTTGCTCATCAACTATATCATTCTGGGTTGGAGCGGTATCCTCTTGGCCTTTAATGCAGCCCACGACGCCGCTCATGGCACCTTTTCCCGTCAGCGGTGGGTCAATCAGCTCATTTATCATCTGACATTCAATCTACAGGGCGTAAATGCCTATTTGTGGAAGATTCGACACATCTCGTCCCATCACTTGTTTCCCAATGTGGATGGCTGTGATGCAGACATCGACGACAACTTTCTAATCAAACTCTCCCCTTCCAAGCCTCCGCTACGATTTCATCGCTATCAGCATCTGTATGCGACCATTTTGTACCTCTTTTATACCTTACACTGGATATTGATTAAAGATTTCATCTACCTCTTCAAAAAGGATCTCGCCAATTTGAAAGATCAGCGCCACTCAATCGGTCAAATCCTGGCTTTGTTGGGATGGAAAATCTTTTACTTCAGTTATATGCTGGGACTGCCAATTGTGGTAGGCTACTCCGCCAGTCAAATCTTTGTGGTCTTTGTCATCATGCATTTTGTCATTTCACTCTTTTTTGTCTGGACCTTAATCATTTCTCATTTAACTATGGAAACGCAATTCCATCTGGCGGATGATCACGGCGTCCTCCCCTATGATTATGCCACGCATCAATTAACCGTTTCGCTCGACTATCATCCGACTAGCCCACTGGCCAATTGGATTTTTGGAGGCTTTAACTCCCACGCGGCCCATCACCTATTCCCCAATTTGCCGCATACCACTTACGTCCGCGTCAGCCAGATCATCAAAACTGTCACTACGAAATACAACTATCCTTATAATGAATTACCGATTGGACAAGCGATCGTGTCCCATTATCGTTTTTTGAAAACGATTGGCCAGGCTTAAGAGTTAGAACATATCCTCTCCATTTTTTTCGATACCTTAGCCAACCTTTATGTGCCCAAAGCACTCTTTGAAGTACTTTTAGATCACACTGCAGGGTTTTAGGTCAGACAAATTCTGACAAGTTCGTAAATTGTTCGAGCAATAACCTGCACTATGCAAAAACAACCCATACCTCCTTTCCAGTGTCAGTACGATCCTGGCTTTGTACAACTCCTTCATCGACTCGGCTGCAGTTTGGCGCTGAGTACTTATCAAGCGGGGAAAGTCGTCCTGCTTAGCGCCCCTACCCCCCGTCAACTGATACAGCTGCCACGTACCTTTCCCAAAGCAATGGGTATTGGGCTGCGGGATCATAAAATGGTCTTGGCGACCGAGCAAGAAGTCTTGGTCTTGGCGGATTCGCCGGTATTAGCCCAGCATTTCCCCAAACGACCACAGACCTATGATGCTATGTACATGCCTCGGGTCACTTATTATACCGGCCCGCTCGATGTACACGATATCGATTTTTGTAGCGACCGCATTTGTGCCGTCAACACTTCTTTTTCTTGTCTGATTGAAGTCAACTCGGATTACAGCTTTCAACCGATCTGGCAGCCGGACTTCATCGATCACCTGGCCGCCGAAGATCGTTGCCACCTCAACGGCATGGCTATTAAAGATGACGTGATCACACATGTAACCGCTTTTGCCCAGTCCAACCGCCCGAAAGGTTGGCGAGAGCATCTGCCGGGCGGGGGCTTACTAATCGATGTCCAAACCAACGAGATTCTATTCAATGAGTTGGCCATGCCCCACTCACCGCGCTGGTTTGAAAAAAATCTTTACGTTTTGCTATCCGCTACCGGTGAATTAGCCCGTATAGATATACAGAGAAAGCAAATTGAACGTGTTTGCCAATTGAATGGCTTTGTACGCGGGATGGCCTACCAGCAAGGCTACGTGTTCATTGGCATTTCTAAGTTTCGAGAAAGCTCGACCACTTTTGCTAAACTAGACGCGGCCAGGGCCGCTCGTTTTCCGGGCGTCGTAGCGGTAGAACTCAGCAGTGGCCGGATCGTCGGAGAACTTTATTACCACAATTCCGTAGAGGAAATCTATGATGTGCAGATTCTTCCAGGTGTGCAACGGCCCAATATTTTGAATACCATCCGTCCAGATCATCGGCTTGGCTTAACCACACCCGAGCAAACCTTCTGGGGCGATTTCAAAGCATAAAAATCAATTTACCTCATTTAAAACCCGACGCTATGCGAATAAAAACTAGACTATTTGCTCGGAAAATCCGGCAACTCAAGTATTGCGCGAAGCAACTTTCGCGCCTCTTGCCGGAGCAGCAGCAAAGCCGTCATCGCCTTGAGCGGCGATTAAAATCGCTTTATCAACATCTCCGCGGCTATTTTAGCAAGCAGCATCTGCAGCGCCACCTAGCCGGAAGCACTTTGGCTTTAGGCCTGTTGTTCAGCCAATCCGCCCACGCACAAGTTACTTACGCCAGCCCTCAATCTGCCCCTTTCGGGATCACGAGTGCCGATGATGTGGTATTTCCGTATTTAGCGGATATAGATAATGATGGTGATCTGGATGTCATCGGCACCACCTACAGTTATGGCGGCTTCGACGGCCTAGTGCTAGCCTATTGGGAAAATACCGGGGATAGTGAAATACCTCAATTTGGCACACCAGAGTTCAATCCATTCGGTATCATCTCGACGGGATTTTCAAATCCAGTTTGTGTCGATCTCGATAATGACGGCGATCTGGATTTAATCACGGGGCAGTATGATAGTCCTAACCTATTGTATTTTGAAAATACGGGTACCGCTGAAGCCCCAGCCTTTGAGGCACCACAGCTTAACCCCTTCGGATTAGAAGTTGACACGGAAGACGGTATCTCCTTTATTGCCCTCGGGGATGCGGATGGTGACGGAGACTACGACCTGATTTCGGATTCTTACTACGAAAGCGATTTCAAATATTATGAAAATACTGGGACGCCCGAAAATCCGGCTTTTGCCAGTCCAAACTCAAATATGCTGGGCAGTATGCCCGAGGAGAGTCTTATCATGCTACCCGTATTTGCCGATGTGGACGATGATGGCGATATGGATTTATTTTATCAACAATACAATGAAGACTCCTACGTAGTAAACTATGCCTTCATGGAGAATACACTTGAATCTGGTACACCTTCATTTGCCAGCCCGGTACTCGATCCGTTTGGGTTAGTTTTTGAAGACGATAACCCGCGTCCTCCCGCATTTGGTGATCTGGACAATGACGGTGACACAGATTTATTGCTGGGAGCAAGCTATGGTATGGAAAATCCATTTCTATTTTTCGAAAATCTGCTGATTTCCAATGGTGCGCCTACTGCAGCGAACAATACCATTGCGATGGATGAAAACACCACTTATGTATTCCAAGCCAGTGATTTCTCCTTCACCGATCCCGATCAGGATGATTTCGCTGAACTGATCATCACGGATCAACCCAATTTAGGTGCGCTTACTTTTGATGGCATTCCCGTGGTACTCAATCAGGAAATCGATCCCAGCCAGATCAATCTGCTGACCTATACACCTCCGGAGGATATGTTTGGCAACAATTTCACTGAGTTTTCTTTCCGGGTATCCGATGGCATGGATTTGAGCGTGGAGACTTACACCATTACGTTCAATGTTTTGGAAGTCGTCAGTGTCGCGAATATCAATCTGATTCCCGGCCTCAAGCTCTTCCCCAATCCAGTGAGTCACCAACTGACGGTCGATATGCCAGGCTTAAATGAAGCTGTAGATATTCAAATTAGCAACGCCAACGGGCAGTTGGTATTTCAAAATCGCCGAGAGGATGCCGATACCACGCCGCTACTCATTGAGACTAGTGCCTGGCCAGCCGGCTTGTACAATATTACTTTTAGTAACGCTCGAGGTTTGCAAACACAGCGCTTCGTGAAGCTATAAACCTAATTGTTGATTAATGTAAGTTGCGATCCATTTTAAGAAGAGGCAATTTGTTCAATTTGTGTCGCGAAACGCAGATTTCTCCCTCAAACCCTCTTGTCCATCGTAACTGAAGTCAATTAAATTCCTAAGTACCTCAGGCCATAGCCTGGGGTATTTTTTTTCGTTCTCACAAGGCAGCAATATTGCCCACACCTCCCACCCCACAATCTAACTAACTCATTTTCAAAATTTTAATTAACAAAAAACGATTTCTCCCTTAGATTCAAATCCGAAACCAACTAATAAAATAGTAGATCAACTAATAAAATAGTTGACAAACTAATACTTTAGTTTTACCTTGTGTGAAAATTATACCATTATGCAAAAGCTAACACGCAAAGAAGAGGAGATCATGCAGGTGCTTTGGAAACTTGAAAAGGCATTTGTTAAGGAGGTCATTGCCGAGCTTCCCGATCCCAAGCCTCACTATAATACTGTATCAACGATTATTAGAATATTGGAAGACAAGCAATTCGTACAGCACGAAACGCTGGGGAATTCGCATCGTTATTTTCCGATGATTAATAAACAGGCCTATCAAGCAACCAGTGTAGGCCATTTATTAGAAAACTATTTTGATAACTCCTACTCGAAGATGATTACCTACTTCGCTCAGGAGGAAAAAATTAGTTCGGAAGAATTAGAAGCGATTATTGACATGATCAAAAAAGGAAAACAATGATACCTTATCTCTTGCACAGTGCCTTGCTTGTTAGCTTATTTTATTTGTTTTACCGCTTCGTGATTGCGCGGGAGACCTATTTTCGACTCAACCGGGCTTTGCTCATCACAGGTTTAGTCTTATCGCTGACTCTACCTTTGCTCAAAATCCCGGCGAGCTGGTCGATTGCTCCCAACGGTTTCGCCGGCCTCCGGACCGAGGCCGTGGAAGCGCCTGCCCCGGTTAGTCCACCCAGCGCGCGGCGCCCGATGGACCATACCACTCCGATCGCTACGCCCCCGGAAATATTAGCCGAAGAGCCGGTAAGTTCGACCACGGAAACGGTTGCAGAAACCGTTACACCAGCGGAAGTGGCCACCGCACCTGAGCCATCAATTTGGGTAAAGCTGTTGAGCTGGCTTCCCATTTTTTATCTCATTGGGCTGGTCATACTAGCATTTAATTTCTTATTGCAAATCGGCGTCGTGAGCTGGCGAATTTGGCGATCCAATCGCTATAAAACGGATCGCTTTACGCTGGTGGAGATCAAAGATGGGCTAGCGCCCCATTCGTTTTGGAATTTCATTTTAATCAATCCTCAACAATACGAACCAGAATTGTACGAGCAAGTCGTCGCCCACGAGAAAATCCATTGTCGGCAAAAACATACGATGGATTTACTGTTGGCCGAGCTTATGATCATCATCCAATGGTTCAACCCATTGGCTTGGTTCTACCGTCGTGCCATCGAAAATAATCTGGAATATCTTACTGATCATACGCTTTTGGATAATGGTATACCTCGGCAGTCTTATCAGTTTAATCTCTTGAAGATCGCGGTCCCCAATCAACCACTGACCGTGTCGAATCATTACAACCAATCATTTTTAAAAAAACGTATCCTCATGATGAATAGTAAGCAATCCTCACCCGGATCAGCCTGGAAATATCTATCACTCATTCCCTTGATTTTGCTATCGGTGATTTGCCTAAATGCCACGCAAAACCCAGAGCAGGAGACGAATGAAACTAACACTGAGATGAATACCAATGCCTATGATCCTGAGGGACAGGTCGACGTCACCGGCACCTGGATGGCAGAGTTGTTTGAAGATAAAGTTTGCTTTAGTTTGAATATGTCACAACCGTCTCGACATAGCCATTGGCAAACGAGTCGCTGTTTCGAAAAAGCTGATTTCGAAGAAGCACCGAAAGCGAATAGTGAAGGTGAATACACCGTCACGCGTGAAGCGGGCACCTTGATTTTTAAGGGTGCTTTTTATGAAGTCAACGGACAGGGGCATCACGAGTTTAAACCCAACCAACAGTTTATCACGAGCTTGAAGAATAAAGGCTTTACGATGAAAAGCAAACACATCGTTTTTCATTTGTTCTTGTCGGATATCAACTCTACTTATGTCGACTTTTTAATTAAAAACTACCAAATCACTGAAAACCAGTTAGAAGAGGTCGCCATTTTTGATCTCAACATGGAACGCCTCAAGACCATGGAAGCGGAATTCAAAGCACTGGGCTACAAAAAGCTTGGTTTGGAGAATTATACCGAGGCCAGCATTCACGATGTCGATGCAGCCTACGCCCGCTCCTTACGCAATGCAGGTTATCAGGATATTTCATTCCGCCAGCTTGTAGAACTTAAAATCCATGATGTCAGTGCAGAGTTTATTAATAAGCTGAAAGCGCAAGGATTCAAGGACCTCAGCCTGCGTGAAGTACAGGATGCCGCTATCCACGACATTGAAGAAGTAGACGTGGAAGGGTTCGCCAAATTGGGCTTCAACAATCTTTCTCTACGGGAGATTGTTGAACTAAGCATCCACGAATTGAGTCCGGCGTATGTAGCTTCCATGCAAAAAGAAGGTTTCAATAATCTCAGTCTGGAGGAGTATCTGAATTTGAAAATCCACGATGTCGATCAGGAGTTCATTGGCCAGTTAAAGAGCAAAGGTTATACGAATCTTAGCGCTGAAGACATCGAGAATGCTGCTATACATGATATCGATGAGGTAGATGTAGAGGGTTTTGCGCGCCTTGGGTTTAAAGACCTCTCTATAGAAGAGATCACCGAATTGGGTATCCATAATTTAGAGCCGTCGTACATCAGTGGTTTACAAAAAGAAGGACTCACTGGCTTAAGTATTCGAGATTATATGGACCTCAAAATCCACGATATCACCCCACGTTTTATCCAAGATTTGAGAGCAAAAGGTTTCACAGATCTCACCGCAAATCAGATTGAGGATGCAGCTATCCACGACATTCATCGGGTAGATGTAGCAGGCTTCAGAAAGCTGGGTTTCACCAATCTGTCACTCGAAAAACTAACCGAAATACAAATCCACAACCTTAGTCCAGCTTATATCACCAGTATGCAAAAGCAAGGATTTAAAGACTTGCCCCTGGATCGCTATATTGAATTCAAACTCCACGAGGTGGATGAGAGATTCATAAAAGAAGTAAAAGGTATGGGTATTGGGTCAGTCACCAATGAAGAACTACTTGAGTTGGCCATCCACGAAGTGAACAGCAACTATGTAAAATCTATTCAGGCCACCGGCTTAAATAATCTTGCCGTCAGAGATTACATTGAATTGCGTATTCACGACCTACCGGCTAGCTTTATCAAAAAAGTCATCGCGGAGAAAGGTAAGGATGTAAGCGTCGACTACATTGTGCGTCGTTATCACCTTGAAGAGGAAGAATTTTAATCTAAAAATGACGCTGAACTTCGGTTGTTGAGCTTCTGGAGTTCAGCGAAGTGGAATACATTCTTCATCTTTTGAATTAGAAAGATCGCTAAAGTCTCATTATCTTGGACATTCACCATGATTTAATTGGCTATGTTTAAGTTAATGCGCTTTAGCGTTCTCTTTTTGGCAGTGATTCTGCTGGGGTCTTGGGCTTGTAATTCAGTGGCCGTCAACCAAGATAGTAGTACAGCTCAAACGGTTAGTTTGGCGGATGCCTCTCCTAAGAAAAATTACCGCAAGTACTGTGCGGGTTGCCACGGTGATCAAATGCAAGCCTTCGTCGATCGGCGTTGGGTACATGGCAACACCGAAGCGGATCTCGTCAAAGCCATCAAATATGGTTACGATGACGAAGGTATGCCAGCCTTCGATACGACCTTCACGGATGCGGAAATTAAAGCCTTGGCCAACTACATTCAAGAAGGGATCAAGAACGTAGAGCGTTACGATTTCAAAGGTAATTTTGACTTCTCGAAAGTCTATCAAGCCCACGATCAGCACTTCAAGGTAGAGCCCGTGTTAACTGATCTTGAAATCCCTTGGGGAATCACCTTTTTGCCAAATGGCGATATGCTCCTGACGGAAAGAGGCGGCGGATTTTATCGCATCAATGATCGTGGTGATAAGATGCGTATCGAAAACGCGCCCGAAGTTCTCTCACGGGGACAAGGCGGTTTACTCGACGTCGAGCTACATCCTGACTTTGCTAATAACCAATTGATATACCTTTCCTACTCTGACTTCAAGCGCGAAAACGGCGAACGGGTCTCGACCACCCAAGTGATGCGCGCCCGTTTGGCAAACGATCGCTTGGTAGACAATGAAGTGATCTTCACGGCGCTCCCCTACTCTACACGTCGCCACCACTACGGCTCGCGCCTGGAATTTGATCTAGACGGCTATTTGTATATTTCCGTAGGTGACCGCGGTAATCGGGACCGCAATCCCCAGAATTTGGATAACCATTGCGGCAAGATTCACCGCTTAAATGATGATGGCAGTATCCCTTCTGACAATCCCTTTGTCGGGCAAGGTGGAGCCATGGAGAGCATTTATTCCTACGGCCACCGGAATCCACAGGGTATGTCCCGGCAGCCCGGTAGCGGCACCATTTGGACGCACGAGCACGGGCCGCGCGGTGGCGACGAGCTTAATCCCATCCAAAAAGGTGTCAATTATGGCTGGCCGACCATTTCGTACGGCATCAACTACAACGGCACGACTTTCACGGACAAAACCGCCCAAGAAGGCATGACGCAGCCGGTCCACTATTGGGTGCCTTCCATCGCCCCTTGCGGTATGACCTTCGTACGTGGCGATCACTACCCCAGCTGGCAAGGCGATTTATTGATCGGCTCACTGCGCTTTGAGTACCTTAATCTTTGTGTCATGCAAAATGATAAGGTGGTGGAAGAGATTCAGATTTTGAAAAATATCGGCCGCGTACGGGTGGTTGAAATGAGTCCCTCGGGATTCATCTATGTTGGTGTGGAAGAACCGGGCGCGGTATATCGTTTGGTCCCCTTGGATGATTAAATTAAAAGGATCTCCATCTAGCATCTAACCCACCCATTGGCGAATCACTTGCTGAATTTCCGAGAAGGTATCCCGATGTGGAATATGCTTAGATTGTTCTAAGTAGTGGACATCCACGAGATTTCGAAAAAGCTGCTTAGCTCTTTTCACCGCCGCGGGGCCCGGAAAAAAGATATCATTGTCGGCCACCATCATGTAGACTGGCTTAGTGAAATGGTCCACATCCTTTTTCTGTAATAACAGTGGTCGCCTAAAATCAATTTTCACTCCTTGTAATAGTACCTTTTGCAAGCGAAACATAAAATGGTCATCCTCCGGTACAAAGGATTGCAGAAACGATCGGAGATGCTGATCCCTTTTGGTCATCATGTATCGGAACAAAGGGATAGAGAGTTTGGTAAAAGACGGTAAGAAAGCACCATTGACCAGACCGCTCGGCACCACCAAGATGCTTTTCACTATTTTTTCCGGTCGATGGGTCATTAGCTTTTGGAGAATATAGGCACCGTAGGAAATTCCGACAAAGTTGGCCGACGAAATCGCGAGTCGATCCAGCACTTCATCCGCCCAAATCGCGTAAGCATCATCCTTGATATTCAGCAGCGTTTCATCGCTTTTGGTCGCTTGCCCGATGGTATCAATGGCGTAAAGTAGATAATCCGCGCTGAGTTCCTTCACTGATTCGAGCGCCAGAGGGGCACCCGCATTAATCCCGTGGAAAAGCACAATCTTTTGACCTTGCTCGTTCCCGGTTTTGATGATTCGCGTTCGGCCAAAGGACGTTTGGACGTCGATCTCCTGATAAGGTATTTTTAGGCTCTCTAACTTTTCCTCGTAAAGCCCAAAGATTTCCTTTTGGGCTGTTTCATTCTTATAAATTGTGTTTGTCATCTCTCAAGAATTGAAATCAAAGTATCAAGTTGCAAAATTAGTCCAATTGGCCTAATTTTGCAAACATGAATACCAAAGAAGCGATTAAAACGCAAGCCCGACGACTCTTCAATCTACTCGGTGTCAAGAATGTCACCCTGCGAGAAGTTGCCAAACAGCTCAATAAAAGCTATGGGAATGTCACCTATCATTTTTCGAATAAAGAAGCCCTCATCACGGCCTTATTTACTGATATGAATCGCGAACTCTCGCAATTACAATCTCTGTTCAAACCTGAGCAAAACCTTATGGTATTCTTTCTATTGCTGCCGGAGCACAGTTTTGACATCTCGACCAAGTACCTGTTTTTCAGTAAGGATTTTGTAGAATTAAAAAGAAGCTTTCCTGACTTTTTTAAAGAAGTGGAGGCCTTAAATAATGGTCGAAAAGCGGACTGGTTGAAATTGCTTCTGCAGCTACAACAAGAAGGTTATCTTTCCTTGACGCTTACGGTTGAAGACTTAGACTACATTATGGAACTGAGTGCTGCAGCGAGATTATTCTATTTCCAAAGCAACGAATGGGGACAATTGAATAAATCGATTTATGTAAAAAAGGTGAACAAGCTACTACGACCTTATCTCACCAGGAAGGGTGTCAAAACTTACGATGGATTTAATTCAAATTTCATCTAATTGTCTACCTTAGCTATTTCCGAATCTTGTAACACGCCGTTTAAAAATTTGAAATAGTCTAGACATGAAATTCCCCTACATCTTTGTCCTCTTCATCTTGTTTCTATCCTGTAATGAATCAAAGCAAACACCTGCTCAGCTAGAGCCGGAGGCCAACGAGCAGCACAAGCAAGTTGCCACCAAACTTATTCAATTTTTTGATCAAAATGCCTATCAACCCAATTCAGGTGTTTATCTCTCAGAAATTGATAATCAGGGTAAAACCCTGTCGCACAAGGTGTACAATGTCGCGCTCAGTCGAGCCATTTATGGATTAGCCTACGCTTCTGTTTTTGATAGTAGCTATTTGAAAAAAGCGGAAACCATGGGGCAATTCTTAACCGACCATTTAACGGCGCGTGACTCAGTTGGTAATTATTTTGCCTCCTTCTACGATCTCCAGGCAGAACGAGCGGACAGCTCTCAATCCTTTGACATTTGGCAACAAGCTTACGGACTATGCGGCTTATCGGAGCTCTACCGATTGCAACCGGATGACCAACTATTATCCCATCTCCAGAATTATCACGAGGACTTTGTCGCTCGGTTCCACGATAAAACCCACGGCGGCTTCTACGGCAATTACGATAGCTCTGGACAGGTTTCCGGCAGCAAATCTTTACAATCTTTGATGTATCCCATCACCGCTTACATGGAAAACCTTTGGAAAGCCGATGCGGCCAATCGAGCGAAGTATGAACCCTACCTAAAAGAAAACCTAGCCATCGCCTACGAAAAAGTATGGAACAAAGACTTGAACTGGGTAAATATCAAATTCGACGATGTCTGGACAGCTTGCGCGCATGAGTCCGCAGAAAATCCATGCTTCACCGTCACGCCGGGCCATAATTTCCAATTCGCCTCCCTACTCCTCCGAACCAAAGACTGGGATTTCCTCTCCGAAGCGGAAAAGAATAAGTACCAGGCCTTAGGCTTGGAGATTCTGAAGACTACCTTGGCCAAGCCCATTTTCCCACAACAAGACCTATCCCAAGGCTTCTACAGCGAAGTTAATCCCGTTAACAACGCCATCGTAGACGACCGCAAGACCTGGTGGCAACACTGCGAGGCTTTAATCGCGCTCTCCCTAGCTGGTGATCGCTATGTTAAAGAAATCGCCACCCTGGAGGCCTTTTACTTCGAGCACTTCCCCGATAAGGTCAACGGTGGGGAGTTTTTCTATTTGGATGCGCAAAATGTTCATCAAACGGATGAGCTGAAAGGGAGCATTGGGAAGTCGTTGTATCATACGGTGGAGATGATGCGGTTTTTGGGAGATATGGATAAACAGTAAGTAATCAAACAACAACTTGCCCCCACAGCCTAAGCAACAAGAAAATATTACTACATCTTGTTATTTAAAAAACTCCTCACTATCTTAACAGAGCACATCCAGCAGTATCAACCCAGTTATTGGTTGTTCGAAGGTCAGGACGGTGGTCAATACAGTAAGCGCATTGTACAAGCCATATTCAGAAGATCAGTCGCCAAAGCGGGTGTAGCACCTTTTGCCACGGTACATACGAGAGGCTTGAATTTCAGTTAAATAAACCAACTATGGCGTTATCTTTTTAGATCACATATCGTTAGTAAAATCCTCATGATGCCCGGCATCATTCCGGTTTTGCTGCCTCATTTGATCAAAAAATATTTAGCCAAGCGGGCCCATTTAACTCAACTACAAGCCTAAGACATTCATTTGCCACACATTTGATTGAGTAAGGTGTTGATGCCCACTATATTCAATCGCTGTTAGGGCATAATTCAATAAAATCGACGATGATTTATCCCCATATCACCCAAGCTGGCCTAGCTCAAATTGTGAGTCCTTTGGGTCGGCTGGAGGAATAGATATGGGAGATATACGCAACTGGTTGCGTATATACAGACGTTATGCTTCCATTGAATAATAAATAAACCAATATTGTCTTCATGAAATCTCTCAAATTAATATGTTTCATTGCAATTATAGTTTTCTTAATTTCAGGATGTATTGAGGGAAATATACCAATGTTTTCATTCCAAAAAGCTCAACCCTTCGATGGAATTATGGTTTATGAATTTCCTGAAGAGTTAGAAGGTCATTTCATTATTCATAACTATGAATTAGAAAACCAAATGCTCCTTATGCCCTCTCAAATTGATTTAATGGTTGCTAAATTAGGGCGAGAATTTGATTTATTGGTGATAAGTGAACTTAGCAAAGACAAAACGGAATTTAAATGTTATTATTCCGTTGCCCTTAATTTGAATTTAATTGATACCTCTAAAATAATTTCAAACCATGGAATAAATTCGGGCATGAATTATTCCTTGAATAATGATACCTTATGCTTCAACAGATTTAATGAAAATTATTTTGTTGTTTGTGATTTCAGGGATACAACTGTTACTTCTAATTATTTCAGGTATGATAGATTTAGTTTTAAAGATCATAGTTTAATAACAAGTGGATTGTTTGAACTTGTATCAGACACGGCAAGATTTGAAAAACAACGATTTGTAATGAAAAGTAACAGTTTAAAAGACACATATTATTTTAATCTTTTCAACAATATTTCAGAAAAATGGAATATTGAAGTTTTTAAAATCCAGAAAAATGGTAATCTAAAAAGATACACATCTCGTTTAACAAGGCAAATTGAAAAAGAAGATGAAATTGACAAGTTTTTGTTAAGGAATAATATGGATTTTAAAAAAGAATATTTTTACAAAAAGTCAGAGGATATTAACCTATTCGAAATCGACACAAATGAGTTAGCCATAAATAGCCATCAAGAAACATATGACTCAATATTTGCAAGTGAAAAAAAAGAGGAATTAAGCGATTTAGAATATCTATTAAATCCAAGTCAAGAACAATTTGAAGAATTATTAAGTAATCCTCTATTTTTTAATACTTTCGAATTTAGAAGAATCCATCCTAAGACTTGGTTTAGACAGAATTTGATTCTTTTACTTTGTTCTGGATTAGCAATATTTTTTTTGATAATTATTATTATTTACAAAAGGAGAAAAAAATCAATACAAAAACAGATTTCATCAAGTGAGAAAGTTTACGAATTGATTTCAAAGGGCAGAATAGAAAAAGCTCTTTCAATTCTAAAGAATGATTCTCTAACTACGCCTTTAAAGAAAAAAATCCAACTACTTGAGTTTAATCATAAGAGTGCAAATAACAAATTCAATTTGGGTTTATTGACTCAAGAAGAATTAAAGAAAGAAGAAATAATTGTAACTAAAGCAATTCTCGATATTTTGAAAGATGAAAAAGAAAACGGAAGCGAACAAAGTATATGACGGTCATGCTCCCTATGCGGTCGCACGCCGCATATACGAGACCGTTAGGCACAAGCAAAAAATAAAAAAATGGGATTAACAACGTCTGAAACTTGGAGAGAATTCTTGATAAATGTTAGAGAAGCAAAAAGAGAACTTGGAGATCCAGAAGTATTATGGTACAGAGGGCAAGGCAAATATGAGCATTATCTACTTCCAAGCCTATTAAGATATGAAAATGGAATAACAAAGGAAAGGAATTTATTCCATAAATTTAGAAGGTTTGCAGATAAGATATTCCAAGTAAAGGAAAGTGAATGGGAGACATTATTTGATATGCAACATTATGGCATTCCTACAAGGCTTCTTGATTGGACTGAAAGTTTTGGTATAGCACTATACTTTGCTGCATACTATAATAATTTAAAGAGCTTTACAAACGATGCCGCTCTATTTTTACTTAATCCCATGCGATTAAATGAAAAATCTGGGAAAAAGTCTATTCTTAGAATACCTAGAGAAGAAGAGGAATTTTCATACTCAGGTATTTACTGGGAGAAAAAACCGTTTAAAGCAACCGCTCCAATTGCAATCGAACCAATATTTAAAAATGATAGGACCGCTGCACAGAGAGGAACGTTTACTGTACACCATGACCAAACTAAACCTATTGAGAAAGAGTTCCCAAATTCCATTAAAAAAATTAAGCTTCCTAATGATGCAATAAATGCAGCTATAGAATTTTTAGATTTAGCTAATATTAATGAGTATTCGGTGTTTCCAGATCTTGCTGGTATATCAAATTATCTGAAAAATACGTCTGGATTAAAGAGAGGTAATCTTCCTACTCCTAACTTTCGGAGGTAGTGTAGTTTGATCAAGAATCTTTATAAAGATTTAAAAAATAATACAACAATTGTTTAATGTGTGTACATGAATTGGATTTATGCTGATTTAATTAAAAAAAGCCAGTGCCTAACATTAGCTACCTGTCCATACCTTGCATACGCTTCGCTACGGCGAGTAGCCAGGGACGTTGATGGCCCATTGAAAGAAGCAAAATGAAAAAGCTTCGCTCCACCGCAATCACTTCGTGCATTACCAATTCCGCACCTGGCAGTTGGATTTTACTCAAAGGTTGCTCGGCACGGCCTTGCTCAACCATTTTGAACTCGCATTACTCACCCAAAAATCCGATTCACAGTAGGTTTTGCTCAAACAGGAACCTCAATTGGTTGCTGCTCATCCAAGTTGTGAAGGGCACAGATCGGATATCATTTGAGCAAAACACCTCCTAAAAGTATTGTTAAAACAAAATAAAGCCGTAACTTAAGGAGAAATCAAAACGTGCCATAACGATGTGCTCAGCGACAATGGCCGCCGCTATTGGGCGGCCACTGCGTGAGCACTGGCCGTTGGAACGCCATGCTACGCTTCGCTCCGCACGGCGTTCCAACGAGCCTGGCTCGATGCTTCATGTTGTCCCCCCGTGCTGCGACTCCGCTGCACAAGCGTCCAACATGAGCTCAACGTCAATTGAAACACTCCGAAAAAAAATTCGACGCTTCGCGTCAATTCTTTTTCTCCGGCTTCAACTGCGTCGAGCCAGGCTCGTTAT
>JANQQI010000045.1 GCA_028285085.1 Saprospiraceae bacterium
TCGAGCGGTAGGGTTTGTCGTTGCTGAGCCCCAAAGCCATCAATCATTACTTCAGCACCGGGAGTTGATAGATCTTCGCCCGGCAAAACATGGTAGGCCTGCAAATATTGAACATTGTTGTCGATCAGGCCTGAAGTATGCGTCACTAGGTGCTTCACCGTAATAGTTGCATCGGGTTGCTTGGGATTTTTCAGTTCCACGGGTAGAATATCGTTGATATCGGTATCAAGCGTAAAATGTCCCTGTTCTATGGCTTTGACAATGGCTGCCGCAATAAAAGTTTTGCTGATCGAGCCAATAGGTTGAGTGGTAAATTTGGTATAATCCCGGTTAGTTTGAATATCTGCTTTACCGAAGCCTTCCTGATAGATAACCGCATCGTTTTTCACTACGGACACCATAAATCCCGGTGCTTCACCATCTTCATAAATATCCATTAATACATCCGTTAATTGTCCCGCAGTCGTAATGGTAGACGGTACTTCTACTTCGTCATCATCATTATTGCAGGCAGTTGTTCCCATCATAAACAAGAGTGATAGGGCATAAAAGAACATTAGGTTTTTCATGAGTTTGATTTTAGAATAGGTTTTAAAAAGGAGTTGATTTTAAAATAGGTTTCACAAAGTTTAAAGAATTGATCGTGGGTTATTTTACTACCTTAAATTTTTTCAATCGATACCATCTTACCGAAAAAGAAAGTGGTAGTTTCAACAAAAATAGATTGAGCAATAGCTGTAATGGGGTATTTAGTGCAAAGGGAATCGTATGCAAAGCAATAATGCCCGTGAGTGATAGAAATACGCCTATCAATAATTGCTGCTGCGGACGTGTTATACTATTTGTCAAAAAAGACGCAACTAAGGTGTAGACGGAAAAAGCAGCAATGGCCATCCAATAAGCTGGAAATACCAGCATCATTAATAAAGGCTGAAGTACATGCAGTGATAAAAAGACCAGTCGGCGAAGTGTGCTTTGATCGTAATACCATTTGGTCGAGTAGGTGAAATTGGCCAGTACACCACCGCCTAGATCATAAGCCAAAATGCTGAGTAGAACCAACTGCCAGAGTACCAGGTCTGCATTTACAGCGGCAAAAAGTGTCGCCATTACGGTAATACCGGCTAATATGTGAACGGTCAGAATATCGGTCCAATTGGACTGTTCACCGTGTACTTCGTGCAAGAACTTGGGAATTTGAATTGTATTTTCCATTTGATTAAGTTTTATGATTTCGAATTGACAATACAAAGATGCAGCGAGCGACTGCGCCAGTCGTTCCGAAATGTAATTGCGAACGTTTTAGTGAGATTTGATACTTTTGAATAAAATAGTACACCGAGCGATGTATACACGCCTACAGCAAAACCTAGAACGCCACGTTAATTTGAATCCCGCTGAATTCAAACAGTTTCGGCAGGCTCTGACAGTCAAGACTTATAAAAAGTATACCCATCTCCTCCAGTCGGGAGAGGTTTGCAAATACACTTATTTCGTTAATCAGGGGGTGTTGCGACTCTACGATATTGATGAGAAGGGATACGAAAAGGTCGCGCTCTTTGCCAGAGAGGAATGGTGGGTATCTGATGTCTACAGCTTTCACAGTCAAAAGCCCGGCACTTATTTTTTACAAACCTTAGAAGACACCGAAGTTTTACAATTATCAAAATACCAGATGGAGGAGCTGCTTTTGGACATCCCCAAGCTGGAAAGATTTTGGCGCATTCTACACATCAATGCGTTTGTGGCCCAGCAAGAGCGGACGATGCAAATGGTGGCAAAGACGGCCGAAAGTCGCTATTTGGAATTCATCGCCAAGTTTCCCGAGGCGGAATTGCGTATCGCCCAAAAGCACATCGCCTCCTATCTCGGGATCACCCCAGAATTCCTATCTAAGATGAAAAGCAAACTAAAGCCTTAATCTAGATTAATTTTTTCCATCGGCTTTCCCTTTTCCTTTGTTCTAAATTCAGAACATCATGGAAAAAAGTCCAGGAATCAAATTATCGATTTTCAATTCAAAGCTATTCCCCATTTTGCTGGTTAATTTCCTGGGCATTTTGGGCTATAGCCTAATGCTACCGATTCTCATCTTCATCGTCGCAGACTTTGGAGGCAATGGTTTTATCTATGGATTGATTGGTGCAACTTACCCTTTGTTTCAATTTATTGGGGCGCCAAAACTGGGCCGGCTCTCCGATCGAGTCGGACGGAAAAAAGTGCTAATCATCACGCAGCTGGGGTCTTTTTTGGCCTGGTCGCTGTTCTTGCTGGCTTTTTTCCTGCCCAGAGTCACGCTATGGTCATTGGAAGCACCGCTTACTGGCCAGTTTGTGATCACTCTTCCTTTGTTGTTATTATTTATCGCCAGAATGATCGACGGTTATACCGGCGGGAATATTTCGGTGGCCAACGCCTATATTTCGGATGTTTCCACTAACCATGACCGGAGTAAAAATTTTGGTTTGATTGGGACGTCCACCAGCTTGGGGCTGGCCGTTGGGCCAGCGGCTTCGGCCTTATTAGCAGCCACATTTTTAGGCGAATTACTTCCTTTGGGCATTGCCGCAGCCGCTGCTATTTTAACCGCGATTTTGATCAATAAAAAACTGAAAGAAAGCAATCCTTGCGTAGAAGATCGGGCATTATCTTTTTTTAAGAATTTTAAAAAACTATTTCAATCCAATCGTAAAAACTGTTTTGAAGAAGATAAAAAAACACCAACTAGTCGTATTAAAAATAATTGGACTGCCATCTTATCGATTCGTGGTATGAGCGTGATGTATTTAATTTATTTTCTCACCTACTTTGGCGTCAATTTATTTTCGGTAAGTCTGCCAGTATATGCCTCCATCCATTTAAATTGGAGCGTGGCGGAATTAGGTATATTTCTCGCTTATTACAGTTTCATGATGATGATGGCTCAAGGACCTTTGCTCGCCAAACTGGTAAATTTGACGAGTAGCATCCGTCTCATTTTAGTCGGCGCAATACTTTTAGCTATCGGATTTAGTTTTTTGGTGAGTCAAAATATGCTGTCACTTTATTTGGCGATCAGCATCATGGCAATCGGTAATGGCATCATGTGGCCAAGTTTTCTGGCCTTGTTATCACAAATGGGATCAGCCCGCCAGCGCGGAGTCATTCAAGGCTACGGTGCTTCGATGGGAAGCATGGCTAGCATGGCGGGATTGATTTTAGGTGGTGTATTCTTTGAACTCTGGGGAACAACAGTATTTTTCCTGGGAGCAGGTATTTTCGTGCTGGTCGCATTGATTGTCTGGTTTCGTTTTACGATAATTAATCTCGGGGCCCTGAAAGGCCATTGATTACTAATTATTATTGCAATTGTTGCTTTACCCAAGCTCGAGGTGTCATGTTTTCCATTCTTTTGAAAAAGGCATTAAAGGCGGTCTTGGAATTGAACCCGCTTTCGTAGGCCAGCCCCAGTAAGGTTAAATGCTGATTAGCCGGGTCGAGGGCCTTGACTTTAAAAGCTTCCAATCGATAAGAGTTAACAAATTCGTTGAAATTTTTGCCAATCTGATCGTTGAGCAACCAAGAGAGTTTATTCGGATGTAGATCAATTTGCCCAGCGAGAGATTTCAGGCTCAGGTTTTGATCGAGGAAAAGCTGATCATCGGTCAACAAAATCTTGATTTGCTTAAGATAGCTCTCAATGTCTTCCTTGGTCATCTTCGATTTGGTATCTACCGTTTCTGTAACTTCGGCCTGATGGTCGGGTAAGTTGGCGGGTCGAAAAATCTGATCCAACAATTTTTGAAAGCGTGAGTTAGCGTGAAGCGGTTGTAAAAGTGGATCATTTTTAAAATTGACAAATTGTCCTCCCCTTTTCTCAACCCCTTTTTCTAAAATCGTCAACGCCAAATCGTGATTCCCCAAATAAATATGCAAATACAAATGCCAAGGAATCAAGCTAGGTATATACTGTTCCAACAATTCGGTACGCACCTGACTCAGGTCAAAGTCTATGTTATCTTCGGGATATTTCAAGGCATATAATGCCCGACAAGCCAGCGGCTGTTCGGCCGGATAGCGCTGCAAAATATCCTCCAGCCGCTCGTAATCGTGCAGGTGAATACAACAAAGCGTGATCATTTCGATAGCCAACGCAAAATCAGAATCAATCCGTAGGGCTTTAAACATCGAGGTTATAGCCTGTTCGTATTGGCCAGACAAGTAATGAATGTTACCTTCCGTATAATAATGATTGGGGGAGAGCGGATTGAGGGTCAAAATATTTTGAGTGTGGGCCATCGCTCGCGGAAAATCGCCGACGGCCGTATACAGCTCGGCCAACCCTTCCTCCACGTCGGTAAAGGACGGGTTGAGCGCCATTGATTGTGTTAGCTGTTGGTGTCCGGCCCGAAAATCCCATTTACCAAAAAAACTAACGGTAGCCATAGCATAGTAAGCCAGGAAAGAACCTTGGCCAAGGGCCAATCCTTTTTTGAGCAATTCATCAGCTCGCTGAATCCCTTCTTCGTAAGGCATAAAACCCCAGGATGCATTGATGCCATATCCCATCCCCGCCCACAAATACGGCAGCGCAAAATCAGGGTCCAGCTCGATAGATGCCTCATAAAGTTCAGCACCTTTTGTCAGCCCTTCGGCATTCCATTTGAGATGATGGTAACGCGCTTTGAGATACAGCTGATAAGCATCAATATTTTGGGTGGGGGCCTCGATTAGTTGATCTTGGATGTCCATATGCCCGAAGTTTTCACGGATTTGATCGGCGATCAGTAGACTAATTTCATCCTGCAAGGCAAAAATATCTTCCATTTCCCGATCAAAACGCTTCGACCAAAGGTGCGTTCCATCCTGGGTACTGATCAGTTGAGCGCTGATCCGCACGCGCTGCTCCGCCTTGCGCACGCTGCCTTCCAGAACGGTAGTGACGCCCAGTTGCTGACCAATCTCGCGAACATCGACTTGCTGGTTTTTAAAAGCAAAAGAGGAGGTACGCGCGATCACTTTAAGTCCCTGAATCTGGGTGAGCGCATTGATAATCTCTTCGGTGATGCCGTCGCTGAAATACTCATTCTCTTCGTCTGAGCTACGATTCACAAAAGGCAACACGGCGATGGAAGTATCCATGCGTTGGGGAGGGAGATGTCGGTATGTTTGCTGTTGGGGCATCGGTGTCGTTCTGAAGCACCGAAATTTAAGCAATTTTTCGATTCCTCGGCCCTTTCCGACCTGTACACGTACAAAAAAGGGTCACCCGACCAGCTCAACGCCTGCGGACAACCCCGTACACTTGCCTAAGTGTATACCTTTTCGTGTCATCTGATAAAGCTTAATGTCAGCAGTTTTGAAAAGGTAACCGGGGAGGTGTATTTTTTATGCAAATCTTATGAAAACGACTCGATCATTTCTGTTGCTTCGACGGCGCTGCGTTTTTTGATATTCAATATTAGGATAATGAATATTGAATATTGATTTATAAGCCATCTAGCTCTAGTTTTTTACCCGTATTTAATCATTCTACACTTACTGGACAAATAAAACTTCACTGTGACTCGAATATCCCGCTCATCGGGTGCTCCCCACAGCTCTTCCATCAGCACATTACCATCCGAATCCACTACAGGCATGGAATTGGCAGCGCAGATTTGATCCATTTGTAGTAGCGATTCGATTGCACCGTATTACCATCCTTGTCCTTGGAAGTTGAGCGTTGGACCTTATCTTCCACGGAAATGACCTGAAAAGGATTGATCGTGACCGAGATATGAAAATGCCCACCTTGTTCAAGTTGCTGGAATTGATTCAGTTTGAAGTACGAATGTTCCTGAACCTCCTCTGTCGTATTGAGCTGTCGTAAATCCTGACCGGTGGCCCGAATCACTAGTGAGTAGGTGGAAAAGTGCTTGGGTAGCGGCTCGGCGGGCAATTGGAAGTATTGCGCATTGAAGTTCTTCGTTTTCACTTTTTGGGCGCGGCCCGTCGTCACTATGCTTGTCGACAGAGCGAGGGTCAATAGCCAGGTTGTTTTTTCATACTTATTTCGTTTGGGGATACCAACGACGAGAAGTTATCAGGTCTAGAGCCTAATAATTCTGTTTCACGTAAAGTCTTGACTTCCGTTCATTTAAGGGTTTATCCAATGGGAAAGGAAAGCTAAAGCTCATATGAGCCACTCCCCTCTTCTCGGCCATAAAATAAGCAGGCTTCCCCAGATTACACAGCAAAAAACAATAAGTGCCCCAAGCTGAAGGATAACTGCAGATTTGAGTCCCTTCAATTTTTTTTGACAAATCTACGCTTGGTGCTTGATTTTTGAAATTAGAAAATATATCTTTGTCCCGCTGTTGAGCAAAGGCTCACATTTTAGCATAAAAATACCCACGGTGAGGTGGGTGAGTGGCTGAAACCACCGGTTTGCTAAACCGGCGTACCTTGAAAGGGGTACCGCGGGTTCGAATCCCGCCCTCACCGCAATTTTTTTGATGATCCGGCACGACATTTGGAGATGTAGAGTCGGTTCAAATATTCGGGGCATAGCGCAGTCCGGTTAGCGCACCTGCTTTGGGAGCAGGGGGTCCCAGGTTCGAATCCTGGTGCCCCGACGATTAGAAATCAAGGAGTTACGACGTTTTGTTCGTAGCTCTTTTTTTTGTTTGCCAGTTATTTGACAGTAGAAATGGAGATTATTCGGTATCATATGCCTTCACATCTTTCTTACGCTCTCTTTTTATCGGTATTCCTAACTTAAAAGATTTCTCCAATAGCTCTTAGCATCTCATCTCAGACCTTCTGCAAAAGAATTGTTATAGCCGTCTGACAATTTGCTATCTTGTAGCGTACTCTCAAAACAAATCGACAGATGTTATGAGCCCGAGCTACACGACCTATCTGAAGGCGATTTAATGTATTGTTCCTATTTACATTACACTTAGCTCTCTAACTGCTCAGAGTGCTCTTAGCCCTGAGATAGACGTGAATTTATAGCAGACAAATGCCACAAAGGAATCCGAAGAAAACTTGTCATAATTAATAAGGCAATTCAAGAATTTAAACGTAAAAATTAGCTGGAAGAAGTCGCTCAATTTTACAGGCAGTAGAGTCTTGCTTTCTATCAAGACGCACAATTGGATTCTGCATTAGTTACTTATCAGGAAACTTATGACCTATACAAAGAACACGCAAAATACCCTTGCACACACCAAACACTAGGTGAATACTGGGCCATTATTTGGGGGTATATCTACTTTCTGGTGCGGATTGGAAAAATTACAGAATATACCGAAGAACAGTTTCATCTTGGTAAGTTCTTAAATGAGACACCTGTTTACTTAAAGGATAAAGCTGGCAACAATATTAATATCATTATTATTCAGATTATCACTCGCTTAGAACGCAAACAATTTGCTCAGATTATCGACCGAATAGACGCCATCAAATCATATAAAAATACACACATTAATCAACCAGACCTGCTGCGAACAAACATCTTCATTAACATGCTGCTCAAAATGGAGGCCGCATCATTTCACCGCGCAGCTACTGAGAGAAAGACTAAAAAGCTATTTGAAAAACTACAAGCAACACCGTTGAGGTTAGGAAAAAGCCCGGGAATTGAGATTATACCCTATGAAATACTATGGCAAGATATTCTTGCACTACTAGAGAATAAACACCGAATACCACGGCAGCAACATAGCACTATCAGACAGTAATATCGACTCTAGCTCTCATTGCAACGGATACACAGGCCTACCCATTAACGGAGAGCAAAATGGGGAAAGCAGTTCCCGCCACTGCATGCAATTTCGGTGGGGCTGCTCTTTTGAATAGTTCTAGAATAATGTTTTGTTTCGAAAAAGCATCTTTGCTAATTGATCGTCATTAAATTCAAGTAACAAAAATGTATTTTTATTAAAAAGCGCAAAAAACTCACTAAACAATATAATTACATTAGGGTTTCGTTAAAAAAGGTACTAATGAAAACATCATTCTCAAAGCTTACACTCCTCTTGTGCTTCCTATTTCTCATTATGGCATGTCAAGACGATGACGACATAATGGTACCAGCAGATTGCTTACCGCCAGCTACCCAGACGGGAGAAAATACCTTTGGTTGCTTAATCAATGGAAATCCTTGGGTAGCAGAGATTGATCCAGGGGTGTTTGATCCTACCTTAAGACCATTAGACATGGTTTACGATGAGACTGATACAGGAGTTTTTTACAATAATTCTATGACTCTACGATCTAAACAGGTTGCTGATTCTATATTCGATGCTTTTACATTATCTGCCTCTTTCATTACCGAAGAAAGTAGTTTGAATGTTGTAAACAATAACATTAGAGCGACCTATCGCTCTAGTTACAGCCAATTATTTACGAATTATGAGATAGATACTCTTTTGCCTGTAAAATTAGATATAACAAAATTAGATACTCTTCGTAATATTTGTTCCGGCACTTTTGAGTTCTATGCTTTATCTAATGATAAAACTGACACCCTTCATATTACAGAAGGGCGCTTCGACAAAAAATACAGCCCGGAATAACACTACCACTATTTAAGATCTCCGCAAAATGACTAAAGCCATAAATTTCTTCACTTAAGATCCACATATAATGAAAATCATATTCTCCAAGCTCATCCCCCTATTTTGTGTCCTGACCTTCTTTATGGCTTGCTCAGATGATGACGACGCGATGACACCTGTGGCCTGCCTGCCTCCAGCCACCCAGACGGGAGAAAACACCTTTGGTTGTTTAATCAATGGAAAGCCTTGGGTGGCGGAGATTGAGCCGGGAGTGATTAGTGCTAGTCTTCGTTCTTTAGATATGAATTATGATGAAACAGGATTTGGAGATTTTTATGATAATAAATGGCGGATGGATGCTAATTTAATTTGGGAAGATTCAACTAATGAATTTTTTATTTTCAAGGCAAGATATCTTACGAGCATAACTAGATTGACTCATAATGCTAATAATATAGAAATAATTTTTAATACAGATCGTAATAATTTTAATTGGTATTATTTAGACACCATTCTACCTT
This sequence comes from Saprospiraceae bacterium, assembly GCA_028285085.1. GTDB lineage: Bacteria > Bacteroidota > Bacteroidia > Chitinophagales > Saprospiraceae > JAHDHW01. Next base: position 9,047 of record JANQQI010000045.1, read on the forward strand.
ATCAAATTAGTATTTTAGAATTAGATACACTGCGTAATATCTGTTCCGGCACTTTTAATTTTTATGCCTTATCCAGTGACCAATCGGATACGCTACATATTACCGAAGGTCGCTTCGATAAAAGATACAGCCCGGAATAAGAAACGATTTCTTCATTTTTAGCTCTCCGTATAAAGACTAAAGCCATTTAATTTTCTCACTTAAAATCCTACAGCACATGAAAGGTTATTCCCTTTGCATGGCACTTTTGCTATGCCTGGGCCAGGCATCTCTATGCTTCGGCCAAACGCTAGAATCTATTTTAGAGCATTTTCACGCCCCTTTGGATAGATCAGAGGTGCAAAGCGGCATTTTGATCGATCAAACGCCGGTATTGCTTTGGCCTAGCAAATACGATGGTAGTCGATTAGACGACTCATTACAATTAAATCTCGACCAATTTGGTATGCTCTACGGTCAATTTCGGGGCGGAGCGGTTGGCCCATCGGTCTTGCCGGACCCTACGATATTTTTATCCCAACGGGATGCCGATACGGTCATGCTCACTGCGCTTTTAATGCAGTACGATTTCATTCATCGTAGAATTGATAGTCTGCAACTCCTAGAATGGATCGACGGTCAATTACACGATGTACCAGGACGACCAATATCACCTTACGCGACCGATACCACTTTTGCCTTTGTTAGTTTGCAATCGACTTTTGCTGGACTAGACGTGCCTTTTGTTTTTCCAGCTAGTCTCTTTTTCAGCAATATAAGTACAACACCGGATAGTGTCTCGGTTGATTTTGCCGATGGTCGGGGTTGGCGTATACTCGATTTCGACGAGGCGGTTATTATTAACTATCCTTTTTCGGGCGAAAAAGCGATTCAGGTTAAGGTTTGGCAAGGTGATAATGCCTACCTTTTTCAAACCAGTATTCGAGTAGAAGAATCTTTGGGAGATAGCCGGAATAATGTGCCTTATGACAAGAGTGATCCAGAGGTAATAGAGTTGACCGGCATGGACTTGAGTATTTTTTCGGCTTGTGTCGATAAAAAACTTCGCCAACCATTAATAGTTGTAGAGGGGTTTGGAGGAGTTGATGACTCAGATAAGATGTTTCAGCTTCTTGAAGAAGATATTTCAGAGGGGAGTCTCAAAGACTATCTCAACACCGCAGAATACGACCTGATTTGGGTAGACTATAAATTTCCCTTTGCCAGTGTTGAAACGAATGCCGATTTCCTGATTGAAGCCATCGAGTGGATCAATGCCCGCAAGCATGCTGACGGTAGTCATGCGCCTAATGTTATGATCGGTGCCAGCATGGGAGGATTGGTCGGTAAACTAGGGCTGCTCAAGATGCATAACGAGCTGGCCCGACAATCAGAGGTGGAGCGGTTTTTTACCTACGATTCCCCTCTACAAGGCGCTAATTATCCCATCGGGATTCAAGCTTTTATTCGCGATTTGGTCTATCAGGCTTCTAATGTTGGGGCTAGTGTGGCTTCTTTTCAAGATGCACTCAACCTTTTGGATTCTCCTGCCGCTGAGGATATGCTCCGTAATCGGGTACAATTAGATTTACCAACACCCAGTTGTCAAGGTTGCCCGGTCTCTTTCTCACTTGCTCCCGAACCCTTTATTTATGATCGGATTGAGGCCTTAGAAAGCCAACAGTCTTTGAGTAGTATTACCCGACACCTGGCCATCGTAAATGGTGCAGGTAATGGTACCCTTCAGGAAAGTTTGACGGATGAAGCTTTTCCAATCATGGAATTTATTCTTTATCTCGGCGAAGTTGAAAATCAGGATGGACCACAAATTTGTTACAACGTAATCATGTCGGCGGTTGCTTATCATGCCTCAAGTAACAACACCTTAATCTATGACCGTAATATTAGTATACAAATCCATCCAATTTGTGAATTCATTTCAGGTATAGAAAGTAGCAATTCGCCAGCTAGTTTTACTCTCCCAACTCCTGTAAGTTTTGATGATGTTCCAGCCAGTACTTCTAATTTGGGATTCTTTGCCCTGGAAAACGGCTTAGAAAGTATTATCCAAAGCCTCGACCATGTGGTGTTTTCCTATGCTGAGGTATTCATTGATGGGTTTGCCTTTATCCCGACAGTCAGTGCTCTCGATGCACCTCCTGGTACTTCTCCTGGTGCAGGGATGCCTGTAGGTGGCAGCGCCGTAGCTCGGTGGTCAGCCTCCCTCGACAATAGTGTGATTTCCCCATATAGCGGAGTAGTCGAATTCAATCAGGATCATGTCTCCATGAATACCCGCATTGCTGATTTTATCGCCAAAGAACTCATTCCTGGGACTTTGGTACCACTTGCCCCACCATTACTCGACGGTAATATCTATCATTTTGGACGATCTGGTCCCGTAAACAATATGGTACTAGCTTCGGAGACGCCCCGGACGATTGATAATGATCTCACTCTGCAAAATGGAGCGGAGCTATGGATCAATCGAGAAGGCAGATTGGGGTATAGCGACTCCGGGAATCCCCTCAATGCTCATCCTCAACAATTCAGAGTAATGGTACCCGATGTCAACTGCACCGATGATACCGAAGCGGTGACCGTAACCGTAGAGGCAGGAAGTAGTATTCGACTCGGAGCGTACCAAAATGGCGTACATAATACCGGGCACCTGCATTTTGGTAACAACAGTGCACTGGTGGTAAATGGTAGCTCGGGGGTAATGATTGATGCATATAGCCATCTACAAATCGGGCCAGAGAGTCAAATGACCATCAACAATGGTGGAGAAGTGCTTGGACCCGATCGAGCTAGACTCTCTATAGTTCAGAACAGTTTAGCGACTGTAGAGAACGGTGGTAGATTAGAACTTGGAATTGATGCCATCGGTCGTGTGGAATCGGGTAGTACTTTGCGTATCAAAAATGGCGGTAAACTTCGCCTGACTGAGGGCGCTACGCTTACTATTGAACCAGGAGCAAAACTGATCATTGAACCAGGTGCAGAAATTGATTTATGGTGGGGTGATTCGTATATCGAAGTACAAGGGGAATTAGTCTATCGTGGCACCTTTGATTTCAGTGGCTCAGGGTATTTTTTGCTAGAGAATACACATACCCTCACCATGGAAGCATCAGCCTTAGAGATTACCGGTCAGGCCGGAGATCATTTTTTGCGCTTGGGTGAAAAGACCGTACTTGATGTCGGATCACATAACCTCATTCTCAAAGATGGTGGAGTGGAATACAGTAGTAATGCGTCAATAAAAGCAACCGCGGGAGCCAGGGTTGAGCTGGAGAATATGCGTCTGACGGGGCTTGGTGATGTTTACGATGAACATATCGGATTAGATATTGAAGGCGTAGAAGAGCTTCGACTATTTGGCGTAGAGGTGGAAAGATTAGGCATTGGTATCTGGCTTCGGGACGCCCTTTCTACAACACCCACTCGCATTTATTTTACCGATTTTACCGACTGCCTTTATGGACTGTTGGCAACTCGTGCTAATGTAATGGATTTACAAGACATCACCTTTAATTCTTCTGCCCCATTTGCATTCGCTTTTTACGCCGAAGACATAGATTGGCTCGGTATGGGACGTGTCACGATTGAGCAATATCAAGCGATAGGTGGTGAAAGTGCGTTCAAACTCAAAGAGGTAAGCATCGCTTCATTTAGTGGGGTTACTCTGAAAAACAATGGCATTGGTGTGGAATTACGAGATGTTCCTGAGTTACGTATTTTTGGCGGTAGCATCGAAAATAATGGAATCGGCATTCAGGTGCCACAGACCGGTGAAGCAGATGGGAAAAATGAATCTAATATCTTACTATTCCGTAAAGCTGTTGTCAGTAATAACACCACCGGCATCCAGATTGATAGAGGCGGTGAGAATCCTGATGGGAGTCTCTATGGGATGGTCTTAATGGATTGTGCAGAGCTATCGAATAACGGCAAGGGTATCACCGGGACGGACGTCACCCTGCAGATTGATGCCTACCTCAATGCTGGAACGAACGATCCAGCCCTTATTCGCCCAAACCAGATATATGGTGGTGGTACCTATTTCGATATTTGTTACGATCAACTAGCGCCTTCTGTGAGCACGGTTCTCGCTCGGGGGAACTATTGGGGTGGCGGAGAACCATCGTTTTTAAGATATAAAGTTAACACACCTGCCACGGACTGTGCCACCTTTGGAGGTATACTTAATACTTCCCTACCAGTAGATGTCTTTACCGATTGTGATGATGACGAGCTAGCAGAACCCTATCCAGACGGAGGTGGTGTAATTGTAATTTCCGATGAAAACCCTGATGGGTTTACCGAGGATGAATGCGAGTTGATCTACAGCGGAAGTACCCCTACGGCCGTTCACGAAGTGTGGTTCGATGCCTGGCACTTGTACCGTGCGGGACAGACCGGTATTGCCAAAGCCCAATTCGCTAGTCTTGCGGCCATTAATGCTTTGACTCATCAGCAAGCCAGTGCTTCTTGCCAGCACTACATCAAGGTGGCCAAAGCCTTGACGCACGGTACAGCAGCGCTGCAAAGTGAGCAGGCAACATCACAAAAAGAGTCAACGCTTCGCTTGATTCCAAATCCAGCCAAAGATGGATTTATCATTACTTCATCAACTATTGGTCAAGGCATGATCAAGGTCTATAACGCTACCGGCCAGTTGATGCACGAGCAAACCTATAAAAGTGGTACTTGGGTATCAACCACTGCTTGGGAAAGTGGTTGGTACATTTTGCGATTGTATAGCCCAGAAACGGGTACGCAAGAGATACAACGACTTATTCTACAGCATTAAAAGCTATTTCTCCCGCTTTTCAAGCTCGTTTGCCTAGTGGTGAATGGGCTTTTTTATTTTCCTTTCTGGGTATTAATGATGGTATGGATGAACTATAAAAAGCATGCTCTCCTCAGGGGCTTGGTCGTTCAAAGGGAATACTATCTGAAATACATCAAACCACCTCAAACATCGCTGCATTCTAATGTGTACGACTAAGCGTACAGGATATCAGAAAGGATCAGCAACGTGTTTTCATCAAAGGCGGCAAAGAGAAAAAAGATCGCTACAGCTTGTTATCCACAAAACTCCTCGCTATATTAACAGAGTACATCCAGCAGTATCAACCCAGTTATTGGTTGTTCGAAGGCCAGGACAGTGGTCAATACAGTAAGCGAAGTGTGCAAGCCATATTCAGAAGATCAGTAGCCAAAGCGGATGTAGCACCTTTTGCCACGGTATATACATTAAGACATTCATTTGCCACACATCTGATTGAGCAAGGTGTTGATACCCGCTATGTTCAATCGCTGTTAGGGCATAATTCAATAAAAACGACGATGATTTATACCCATATCACCCAAGCTGGCCTAGCTCAAATTGTGAGTCCATTAGATCGGTTGGAGGAATGGATATGGGAGATATACGCAACTAGTTGCGTATATCAAGACGTTGGCTGCAATAAAAAAATATCATGTTGTCAGAAATAAAGAATATAGTTAACTATATCCTGGAATTACTAGGATTAGAGTGGATTGAAAAAGAGATGCTATTTTTCATATCTGTTTCAATAATTGTAGTTGGATTATCTCGATTGCTGATTAAATATATTTCTTTAAAGAGAATTGCAAATAATCTTAATCCATATTATTCCTATCAAGAAGTTTTTGATGCTTCAAGTGATTATATAAAGACTAGGGGGCAAAATGTATCACCTATGGAAGCTGAGGATCCTTCACTAAATTATACTATCGCAACCAGTAAAAATATTATAAGGCTATTTTCTAAGAAACTAATGAGAAATAAAAACCCTTACAAGTATTATATTATACTTGGAGGGGCAGGTATGGGAAAAACAACCTTTCTGATTAATCTTTACAAAAGACTCAAGAGAAAATATACATTTTCATTGCTTAAAGAATTAGATGTTTATTTATTTCCGATTAGCAGTGACAATGCTTTCAAAGACATAGAAGAAATTTCAAATCAAAAAAAAGCAAACTCAATATTACTCTTAGACGCTTTTGATGAGAGTAAACTAGCTGAGGATGACTATAGAAAAGAGCTAGATCGTATAATTGAAAAAACCTGGAGGTTTAATAAAGTAGTAATTACTTGCAGAACTCATTTTTTTGCAAGCGAATTTGAAGAACCGTCTAGTACTAGCGTCTTAAGATATGGGACATCTAAGGGAAGCCATGATTTTATTAAATTTTATTTGTCTCCCTTTTCTGATAGTGAAATTCGAAAATACTTATTTCGAAAGTATATTTTTAGTATAAATCCAATATCGGGCTTTCGTAAGTACTATAAAGCATTTTCAGTAGTAGATAAAGCTCCTAGTTTAGTGGCAAGACCTATGCTATTATCTAGAATTGATGATATAATTGAATTGAAAGTTGGCTATTTAAATTTTGTTTATAAAATATATGAAAAGCTGATTGACGGATGGATAGAAAGAGAAGCAATGCGAAAGCATTCTGACAGATTCGAATTTAAGAAAAACCTCTATTTATTTTCTAGTAAGGTAGCAGAGAGGATTTATTTTAACCACAGAGAGCGTAATAATTTGACAATTAGTCCAACTGAAATTTTGGAGCTAGCGTCAAATTATTCAATTGAATTATCAGATATTGATATGAGAAGTAGATCATTACTCAATCGAAAATCTGATGGAAGTTATAAATTTGCTCACAAGACTATATACGAGTATTTTATGGCTGTTAACATGTCAAATTCTTTTAAGATATTCAATTCTTTTGATTTTTCTGGAAACGAACTGGCCCATCAGTTTTTTTATGAGATGTCATCCATTAGTAATCTGTATGAAAACTTCGGGAATAGAACTCCTTCAGATTTTGATGCGAAATCATGTTTAGTGATAGGAGATAAAAACAAATATGGTGAACGGTATGCGGTTATAGAGTTACGTGCTAATGTGGTAAGATATATAGGAAGAATTTTGTACATCTATTTAGCTCCACCAGATAGAAAAAATGGTTATGTAGGTTCCTGTTTGTTTCTTATAGCTCATTCTTATTCAGATGCGAGTCATGCTATTTACAACGATAGATTAGTCCATACAGATGCCGATTGGTACAACTATATTGAAGTAGCCTTGCCAAAATTTAAAAATATATATTTGGATAAAATTAGTAGAAAATCACCTGATATGAAGGTCAAAGATATTGTAGAATTAGGCACATCTATAATTGAAAATTTTGTAATTAGATGAGGTTAAAGAAATGCAGTCAACACTGCGCCATCGTCAACCGCTGGCCCGGCTGCGTTGGCGCCACCTTCAGACCACGCAATAACCCAAACCCCATTTCCAAAGCTCATGCCTTTTCACTATATTGTTATTAAATCTTAATCACCTACCTGATTCCCCATGCATTACCAACAAGGCAAAGATTGCGGCCAGTTTTTCCTCACTTCGTTGGAATCGATGGTGGCGGCTGATAGTTGGGTGCGACTGGTTGATGCATTTGTGGATGCGATGCCGGTTCTGGACCTTGGATTCACCCATTCCAAGTTGAATAAAGAAGGCAATGTGCCTTACCATCCATCGGATTTGTTTAAGCTGTTGCTTTATGGTTATCGCCATGGTATCCGCTCGGCTAATAAACTACACCAAGCAACCAAGATTAATGTCGAAGTGATGTGGCTTTTGAAAGGATTGCAACCCAGTGCACGCACCATCAATTACTTTCGCACTAACAATAGCTCGGCTATCGAGCAGGCGCGTCGCTATTTTGTACGATTGCTCAAAGAATGGCAGTTGGTAGAAGGAACTACGGTTACATTGGATGGAACAAAAATTCGTGGGCAGAATAATCTTAAGCGTAACTTCAACGCCAAGAAGATCGAACGTCACCTAACTTATATTGAAGGCAAAATAGAGGAGTACTTACAGCATTGGGAAGAACTCAACACCTCCAAAGCTTCGACGCGCAAAAAAAAAGATAAGGCCAAGAAGATAGCTAAGCGTCTGGACCAATTACGCGAGCGCCGAGAGGCTTACGAGACGCTTTCTGATCGCTTGACATCGAGCAGCGAAGACCAAATTTCATTGACTGATCCTGATGCTCGAACGGTAATCAAACATCGCAATATTGTTGAAGTGGGTTACAATATTCAGACGGTTGTAGATGCCAAGCATAGTTTGGTCATCGATGTATTTGCCGGAGGTGTGAATGACCTTTATGACCTGAGTCCGGCGGCGATTCGTACCCAACAGATACTGGACAAGAAGTACATTGATTTAATCGCCGATGCCGGTTACCACAATGGCGTGGAATTAGCCATCGCTGAACTCCGGGGCGTACGCCCTTTCGTTGCCCCACGACAAAATAAGGAACAAAAGGAAGCCGGCTTCCGCAAGTCTGACTTTGTCTTTGATCGCCAGCACAATCGTTACATCTGTCCGGCAGGAGAAGCTCTCCACCTGGTCTCTATCTTCAAGCGCGGCATCACCAAAAAGCCATACACTGTAAAGCGATACGGCGCCGATAAATGTGCAACTTGTTCACTCCGACAAAACTGTACCCGCAACAAATATGGCCGCTTCATCGAGCGTCCCATCCACCAAGACTATATTGATCGCAATAATGCCCGTGTGGCTCGTTACAAAGACTTTTATCGATTGAGACAACAGATCATTGAACATGTGTTCGGTACCTGGAAGCGGCATTGGGGTATGGATTATACTTTATTGCATGGTAAGCAAAAGGTAGTTAGCGAATATCAATTGGCCGCCATCGCTTACAATCTCAAGCGAAGTGTGTCTATCCTTGGGCTTGATGAGCTAAAAAGGAGGCTAAAAGCCTTGATTTTGGCCATTTTTGGCTTATTTTCCAGTATAGTGCACCACAGCACCTCACAATGTGAAAATCAGATTATTCAATTAAGAAAAACCGTCGCTGGTAGGAACCTTCGGAGGGCGTGAGAAGTGGAGGTTGAGGAGGTTATTGCCGAAACTCCCGTTAGGTGCAATTTTTTAATTATCTTTTATCATGTAATTCTAAAGGATTTAAGATGACAGGAGAAGTTAGAAGCGAAATTTCAAATAGTAATATTGATGGTGGAATCCGTATTTTAAAAAAGCTTCTAAAGCTAAATGATTCACACTTAATAGATGAGTTACTAATCATTGAGTCTGATTGGATTGATTTTCAGAGATCTATTTTGATTAATGTCTTGACTGAAGAACAGAAGCTAATTAGGAGAAACCGAATTAGTCATTCTATTTTAATACTTGTTACACTATTTGAAAATAGTAAAACAACGGAAAAGAAAATAAAAGTATACAAAAAGAAAATATATCGAAGCACCTTTTTAATAGGTATATTAATAATTACTACTCTTGTTTTAGGATATCTTGCTTTTGATAAAGTATGCACCGTATTAAAACAGGAAGACTATATAAATAGACTAAATGAAAAATACTATCAAATTGAAACTGAATATAATTCTTTAAAAAATAGTTTTCCAAGGATTGAACATATGTTTATTGAATATAGTGAATTACATAAACGCCAAATAAGTGCTATCAAAAATAAGGAGATGAATACAAATCATGATATCCTGACTCAAATACATCAACTTCCTGATAAATATGGTATGAATAAAATTGAAGCACACCTTATTGATAAAATAAAAAGCATAGAGGTTGAAAGTGATAGTATAATAAATGACTCTAAAAGATATGAGGAACAATTAGGAAAAGTTAAAAGCATGAAGAAAATTATTTCGAATAATAGACATGATCCCATTCCAAATTATAAATTTCGTATTCAATATCTCATGGATAGAAATCGTGATCTTATGGATAGAGTTGTAGAGCTAGAGACTAAACTATTAGAAAATAGAAATAAATAAAAAAGCACCTAACAAAAGCTACCTGTCCATAGTTCGCATTCGCTTCACTACGGCAGGTAGCAGGAGACCTTGGTGGTAAGCAAAAAAAATGAAATGATAAATATAAAGATAAGTCATTTGATTAAAGGTGAATCCTTAAAACAACTTGGGAAGTTTTTCCTAATTGCATTTGGAACAATTTGGTTATTAATAGAATTTCCAAGTAGTGTCAATTCTGATGTAAAAACCTATGTTGAGAGCCTTGGACAAAATGTCTTAATATTTTCTACCATTCTATCTCTGATATATGGATTTTTTAGAGTTTTTCCTAAAACGAGTGTAAAAAAAGAATTTAAAGCATCCAATACATTAGTTGAAATTAAGTTAGGCGATATTTTTAATGAGAAAACAAATATTGCAATTGGAAGTAGTGATTACTTTGATACTAATTATGACATTAATTCAAATCTTTCGTTAAAAAGCCAAGTAATTAATAAATGTTTTAATTCTGATTCAAAATATGTTGATAACTTAATTCAAACTTCGCTTTCAAATCAAAATTTGACTGGCATAGCCAATGAAAGTAGATTTGAAGGAAAGAAAGTTAAATACCCTCCAGGGACAACTGTAATATTACCGCATGATAATAGAAAAATATTTGTTGTAATTATTTCGAAGTTGATATATGAAGGAACAAGAAAGCATACAAGTTCGAATCCACAACTATTAAATAATGCTCTAAATAAATTATGGGAAACCGTAAAGACTGAGGGAAGGATGAAACCGTTGACAATTCCAGTTTTTGGTTCTGGCTTGGCAAGAGTCAATTTATCATTTCTTTTGCTAATTCAGTTGATAGTATTATCATTTGTAACCTATTCGAAAAATACAAGAATAACAGAGAAATTGACAATTAGTATTCATGAAAGTCAGTACAATCCAAGTGATTTTGAGGAACTCAAAAAATTTCTTGAATCAATGGAAATATAAGAAATCAAACCAGCCACCAACAATGCATACCTGCCCATAGCCAGCAAGAGCTGTCTACGTCAGGTATGCGGAACGTTGTGTGAAATAATAAAGAATAAACTACCCATTCGAAATAACAAGTTGGTAAATGGAAAATAAAAAAGGAGAACTTGAATTAGTTAAAAGAAAATTGAGTACAACTATTGTGTATGTATTATCAGTACTGTTCAATTCTATTTTTCTTTGTATTTGGGTAATAATTCAATATGGCATATCCACTATTCTATCAAAGTTTAAAACCGAAGACATGTCGGAAATCGTATTATTAATTTTTCAATTCATATTCGCGATTTCGACTATCATTCCAATAATAATAAGACTATATACTGACATTCGAATAATGGTTATTCAGTCAAACAATGAAATCGAAAAGGAAATTAAGAAAAATTAATTATGTGAAAAAAATAAAATATGGAAGAAAAAGAATTAAATGAAATTTTCAAGATGCGAAATTATCCATTGATTTCTATACAGAAAAATTGGGCAAAAATGATTGAGGACTTCAAGGAATTAATTTGGTATTTTATAATTTCTGTTCTTATAAGCACGTTGCTTTTAGCAGTCATTTTTGTTAGTTATTGGCTATTCACTAAAGGATTAGTCTCTGTCGCTTTTATTTTAGGAGCTATAGGGTTATTATTAGCATTATTTTTAATATATATGTATAAAAGGATTTATGAAGAAATTTATTATCTAAATATTTACGAACTGACATCATCTGAATTGCAAAGGTACAGGTTAAGAAGATTTTTTAGGAATATGACAAGAGGAATCAGTTCTTTTTCTAACGCATTAAATTTGTCAAATCTATTTAAGAAACGGAATTAGAATATTAAGGCTAAAATAAAGTACTGCACACAACAAAATGTATGATATTCATTGCCAGCAAAAGCTGGCAACGCCGCATACAGAAGACCGTTGTGTGATATTAAGAATATTATTATCTAAAATAGCAGAATTGAAAAGGAAGTGAATATTTTAAAAGGTAAAATATTAGAAGAGAATAAAATATTATATGAAGTAAATATTAATTCATACTTTTATTCTTGATATAAATGAATTAGGAATTTAATAACCAAAGCGTTAAATCAAAAATGAAAAACATTATACTCCCATTACTTATCATGTTTTTTGGAACTACCGTTTCTGTTAGTCAAAACTACGACTGCAAAAATAAAGACTACAATTTAATAGTAAAAGATGCTCCTTCACATTCTGGAAAAAAAATATTTAATGTAAAAATAGGTGAAACAATTACAATTATAAAGACTGATCCAGACAATGAGCATTCATACATAGAATATGATGGGAGAAAAGGATATGTCAAAAGTTTGTTCATTGATAGTTGTATTGATAAAGAACAAGTTGCAGAAGAAATTAAAATTAAAGAAGAAAATGCGAAATTACAAGATCAAAAATGGTATAGTGCTAACAATTTTAATGACTATGCTACCTTTTCAAAGGACTTCAAAACTCTAGTTATCTTTGCCGAAAATAAAGAAATGATTCTAAATAAGAAAGGTTACAATAAGTGGGAATTCGTAGATAAAAAGATAAGTAGACAAGGTACCTTTCAGAGATATACTTATTATACCGCGAAGTTAGTAAATAGTGAAAAAACTGTCGAAATTAAGATAACCCAAAATTATTGGAGGGCGGGAAGTGGTACTTCAAAGAGAACTACTTTAAGAAATGAAATGTATGTTAAAGATTTAAAGTACCAAACTGATCAATCTATTCAATATTTATCTGACCGAAACATAATACTTCGTTACAATCATAGAAAAGGAAAAGTTGGAGAAGATTATATTCCTGCATATACAGAATCATACAATGCTGGAAAAAAATTCACGATTGGAGATGTAGAAATTCAAGAAAATGACTGGAGAACGTATGTTACTGATGGAGATTATACAAAAGATATTCAAGGTTATGTAACGGCAATTCAATTTATTAATAAAACTGATAAATATCAATTGATAGAGTATGAGGTTTCAGGAACTTCAATAATGAGTGATATTGTAAAAACGTTTTGGGGATTCACAAAGTATACAACGAAATACAAATATGATAATTTTAGCTATAATCAATCAATAATCATAAAGCCAAATTCTACTTTCAAAGATAAAGTTATATGTGGAATTGAGATTCCTAAAAATTTTTCAATAAACGTTAAAAACTCTCATGAGGTTGATATCAATTGGGTTAACAATTTAAAAACTGCTCTAAAAGGAAATAACTTAAATATCACAAAGAGGTATTTAGAAGACCCCAAAGCAAAATCCTGGTATTCCCAATTAAAGGATAATGTTGACAAGATAAATTCGACTAATCAAGAAGCATTTAATCAAAGATATATCAATCAGGTGACTGCATCATTTAGGATAAAAGATGACGTAATGTTTGATGAAGATTTTGAAAGCGAAATCATCCTAAAATTTTTTAATTCATCCGATAAAGATTTAAAAGTTAAATATCAATCTTCGGCAGGGGAAGGAGAATTAAATCTAAAAAGCAATGAAAAATTGGAAATAACAAAGGGAATAATCGGATTTAGCAAAGATAAGATTAAGGTATCTATTTTGGAAGTTCGAGAATTATAAAACCCCTAATCCGTGAAGCAAGTTATCAAAAGTAACAATAGCTTTTATTTTCTCGAATATTTTTAGGAACAAACAACTAATCAGCTATTCTTGAATACCAATTTACTAATCATGGTATTGATAGCTTTTTAGTAGTCATATAAATTTAAAGCCCAACAAGGTTGAACTGAGTTGAAATTGAAGAGAAAGAAGCTAAATAGGAGTTAAAAAGTAGTATACAAATAATTGAAAACAACAGCTACAGGGTTAGACCGCGGCAGTGCGATCGTCCATCTCCGATGTTTTCTGAAAAATAAAACCGGGAGGTTGATCAATTTATTGATGACTGTCTTAATTCTGATTCTTCCGTAATGGAATTTGGGGTTGAATAAAGCAAATTCAATGGCTTCAAGTCCGATAATTCGAAGCAGATCAAAAGCGATCTGTGCAATCCCCATCACCAGTTGATTGGTTTTGAATTTTGAGGAGGGTAACCTTTCCAGATCGAGGTCTGATTTAAATTCGGAATGAAATTGCTCGGAAGTGCCATGATCTTTATATAGATCAATGACTCGTTTTGGACTGTATTCATTTTTTGGCAAGTTGGTCCGCCACATATGCAAACTTCGATAAGGAATCAGTAGAGGCTGTCCATTATTAATGTCGTTATTGAGTTCTACAACTGATAGGACCAGGCGGCAATTGACTTTTACCAGTTGATCTTTCTGATTATAATATCCTGCGATATAAGGCATCTCAGCAAAGTATCGAATCGTATTATTCGGTAAGACCGTTTTAGCAGAGTAGTTATTGATAACGTACTGAATCAGTGTATCTTTTGAACGTTTGACATTAACACCTTTTAAATGCCGCTTGATGATAAAATAGGCATTTTTAAACTGGCTAAGGGTAATGATATTCCTATCGGCATCATTACCAGAATCGAATCTGGCGAGTAATTTTTCTTGAGGGCAAAGCGCTCTGGCAAAGTTCATTGAAGCAATGATATACTCAAGCGAACCTTTACAATTAGAATGTGAAGCGCCTCTTCGAAATTGATGATTAATTAAATACCCTTGACGACCGATATTGGTCAAGATCGGTGCAAAGCCATGTATTTTAGGTCGGTAGGATTGCTCGACACCTTCTTTATGCGATTCGGTATTATCCATAATGGTAACATCGAAATCCACAGGGATTAAATCTGTATTATCAATAGGAAGAGGTGTCGCATATTTTTTCAATAATTTAAAATTAATAGCATCAAGAGCTGACCATATTTGATGCCCTTTAAGTGCCAGATGATTCATGCGTTGCCGAAGAGAAGCTTTAGAGATCAATCGGGTAAGTCCAAGTGATTTAGTAAATAATTGATCATTTTTAAAGAAATCGACGGCTTCGAAGTAAGGTGTACCACAACAGGTTAATCCCAGAAAAGATAAAATGATGTCACGGTCAGAAAAGTGATGATAGGGTGATTTGGTACACAATCGAAAGCGTTTAAACTGACGCTCCACATTAATGCCATGAAGTAATTTACCGATCATGGCCAAACCAGCAGAAGAATATAAATTTTGCTGTGTATATTGTAAGTCAAATATCATGGAAAGAGGGCTGCTTTGAATAAATTAGAATATGTGGTAATACTTTAATTTACAAAGACTTAGGCTCTCTTTCTAGTTTTTGTTCACGGATCATCGATAAAACATCACACAACACAGGTGGCCGTTGATAAACTAATGCCCCAAAACATCTAAAAATCGGCTCAAATTTCCGTATATTCATACATGCAAGGCATTAAGAACAACCCACCTAAATTATTTTATCAATTTTCCCTTGAAGCATTTATTCCGGCTGATAATATTTAAGGGCAAGTTTTACGTTGCGATAAATGATGAACCAGCTTGCGATCTTGCTTGCTGTATACCCGAGCACTGATTTTTCACTGCTTTAGAGAAAGATGGAGTGATATGGATATCTTTGATTCCTCCAAAAGAACCTGTATCTCATCCTTATACAATTGCAGCATTACTCTAATGCTAAGACCTTCTATGATAGAATTCATATACTCAGCAAACCATTTATTTAAGTATTTCCATTATGGTTCTAAATACGCCTATCGATATTTATAGTATTACATATCTTAATTATTATATTTCTCAAACCACTTGTTGTATATAATGTTATTTATCTCTAATTTATCCTCAAGACTTAGTTTTCAATTATATGGTCCGCTTACTACTTATAATGTATATTTTATTTTTATTTTTCAATTGTCATGAAACATGTCAGGAAAATAAGTCTTCTCCGTTTTTACAATATGATACATCTTCTTACGTCCCACAAACATATGGCAAGCCTCCTGTATTTTTCCAGAAACCATTGTCTCCAGAAACCTCATTATTACATATGCAGGTTCCCGAAGGGTTCAGGATTGAAATTTTTGCCTCAGAGCCTGATGTTGTAAACCCCATTGCGATAAACTGGGATCACCATGGCAGATTATGGGTAGTTGAGTCATTGGACTATCCTCATGGTGAAGAGGGATCCTTTAGCCGAATAAAGATTTTAGAGGATATAAATCACGATGGAAAGGCTGATGAGATAAAGATATTTGCCGACAGTTTACAAATGGTAACAGGCTTAATCCCTATAAACAATGGGGTTCTTATTGCCCAAGTACCGCATTTGTTATTCCTAAAAGATACTAATAATGATGATAGGGTTGATGAAAAAAAAGTAATAATCAGTGGCTGGGGAACATATGACTCACATGCAGGTCCTTCCAACTTAAAATATGGCTTTGATAACAAAATTTGGGGAGCCGTAGGATACGCAGGCTTTAATAGTACCGAGACCTATAATAGTACAGATTTTTCGCAAGGCATTTTCCATTTGAACCCAGATGGAAGTGAGTTAAAATTCCACTCTCAATTTTCAAATAATACCTGGGGTTTAGGTTTTTCAGAATCCTTTGACGTATTTGGTTCTACGGCTAATAATATGCATGCCGTTTTCGTTGGTATACCCCATTATTTATACCGATATTCAAAAGAAATTCACTACCATGGAGCTAACAATATAAGTGGTCACTTTGAAGTTCATTCACTTGTTAAAAATCTAAGACAAGTCGATAATCAAGGCGGATTCACTGCTGCTGCAGGATTTTCTTTTTACACTGCACGATCTTTCCCTAAAGAGTACTGGAACAAAATCGCTTTTGTTTGTGAGCCTACAGCAGGCGTTGTTCATAATGCCATAATTAAGCAAGATAATCCTTCTTACAAAGAAGAAGATGGGGGGAATATTTTAGCTAGTCCAGACGAATGGTTTTCTCCCATTCATGCCGAAGTTGGGCCTGATGGTGCTCTTTGGGTAGCTGATTGGTATAATTTTGTTGTCCAGCATAATCCTGTCCCAAAGGGATTTAAAAAAGGGAGTGGAAATGCCTATATAAACCCTCTTAGAGATAAAAGGCATGGCAGAATTTATCGTATAATCTACGATAAATCTACACCCCATATTTTTCCTAAACTTGATAAGAATAGACCCAATACATTACTTGAGACACTTAAGCATCCAAATCTATTCTGGCGGTTGACCGCACAAAGGATGATAGTTGAAAGAAATAGGACTGATATTGTTTCTAATCTAATCGAGATAGTTAGTAGTGAAGATAAAGATGACTGGATTGCAGCCATTCATGCTTTATGGAGTATACATGGTTTGGGTATAATTGAGGAGGATTCCTTAAAATTTTCTAACATTCTCTACAATTTGTTCTCCCATCCAAATCGGGATATACGTAAAAACACACTCAAAATTGCTCCATCCAATATAAATACAACCAGGGCAATAATTCATTCTAATATTTTACAGGATGAAGATCTGAACATACGCCTCAATGCTATCATAAAAAGCTGCTCAATACCAAGTAATGACACTTTAATTCAAGCACTCATTAAAATAAGTCAAGATCCGGTGAATTACTCCGATCCACTATTAGCAGAAGCCTTATATATAGCATTAAGTAATCACAAAAATAAAGTCCTTAAACATCTAATAAAACAATTAAAAACATATCCAATAAAAAAACAACTACTAAAAGGAGTAAAAGCAGGTTGGAACCTATCCGAATTTAATACTGACAAGTGGCAATCAATAAAAACAGGTCTACCATTCGAAAAACAAATACCAGAGCTTGTATCATTCAATGGATCAATATGGTATCGTAGTGAACTAAAATTACCAGAGCTACCTAAAAATGAAGTTTGTTCTTTAAGACTTGGGCCTATTGATAATAGTGATATTACGTGGGTTAATGGTGTAGAAGTAGGACGTACCACAGATCGTTGGGAGGAAGTCCGGCAATATAAAATTCCCAAAGGAGTTCTAAAAAAAGGAATAAATATAATTGCGGTAAGGGTGGAAGATCTAAGAGATCTAGGAGGAATCATGGGAAAAGAAAATGAAATTTATGTGCTAATTAATAAAAAGAAGTTTTATATCTCAAATGCATGGAAATATGCGGTTGAGTCCAATTTAAAAGAAAACCTTACTTTCTCTAGCACAAATGGGTTATTAGCTTTCTTTATAGAGAATAATTCTCTATACCAAAATAATGATATAGACGAAAAAATAGTACAAGATGAGACTATTGAAGTATTACTTCAACCAATGAAGAGTCGACTGAGATTTAATCAAGATACTATCAATATTCCAGCGGGTAAAAATATTCAAATCAAGTTTACAAACTCCGATAATATGCCTCATAATTTAGTAATTGGTAAGCCCGGCTCGCTTGAAATCATTGGTAAGACTAGTGAACGGTTAGTCGGCAAATCCAACTTCATCCCCAACATAGATGAAGTTTTATTCTCTTTGAAATCTATTGCTCCAAAAGAAAATGCTATTTTATCTTTTATTGCTCCAAAGGAAAAGGGAGACTATATTTTTGTTTGCACTTATCCCGGTCATTGGAGAACAATGAATGGTATCCTCAGCATTAAGTAACACGATTTCTATCAGAAGAGAGCCGGTCAAAATCAAAATCGTATAAATAAATTCCCACCGATCTTGGTTCTATAAGTAGAAAAAGATATTCCTACTCCAAAATCTCTGTTCTGAGGGAACATTGTAATACCTAATTCCAATCCCAGCCTCCATTTGTCTGCAAAATAAAAATCCATCCCACTTTGTACTAACCAGACAGTCTTACTTTCGAATGTCGGTTTCCAGCTGTAAGCTAAAATCGCTCCCAATCCAACTTCTCCATTGTTTATATCACTAGACGAAAATATTCCCTGTATTCCCGCAAACCACTTTTCACTATGGTCTATCCTTTTCAGAATACTTAATCGAATTTCATTACCGCTGATTGAATCGGAATCATTGAGTAGAAACTTGAATGCTAAAAACAACGTGTCTCTTAGTTGTTTTTTGTTATTCAAAGATCTTAATAATTTAAGCATTTCTCTATTCGCATGATCTATCTTTAATATTATATTTTTTTGAAGCAACTCCTGTTTTGACAATAGAAGCTTATCATGCAATCTTCTAAAATCATTCAAATCACCACCAAATTCAGATAAATTCTTGTATTTATCATCAATAAACTGAAGATATTTTTTTCTTCTCTCACAAAAATTAATAACTGAAACATCATCTTTTCCTACAAACTTAAGTTTAGAAAAATCAAATAATCTAATAGTATCAATGAATTGATCAATATTATTCCTAAACAATTCTTTATCACTCTTCTTCGCTATCGACTTGTCAACAAATATTTCTATGGAATCCATTGCAACATCGAAGGAATAACTTGAATTATCCTGAGCGCATAAAGTATATTCAAAAAATAAAATACCAACAACAAAAAACCATCTTACTGATAAAATATTTTTAATTTTCAAACAGGCTTTCATAGTAATCACTTTTATATGGGCGATTTTTAATAAGGTCAACTCGGGCACCACTTGCTTTCGAATAATGCAAAATATTTTCATCTAAGGCTTTAAAGCATTTGGGCAATACTTTTATTTTTCTCGCATTACTTAGCATTCTCGCTTCTATAGACCCTATTCTGTCTAGTAAAAGTGTATTATCACTATTGTCACCAATGGAATCTATGAGTATTATTTCACGAATGGTATCTCTTCTTATTAATTGGCCATTTCCCGTGTCACTTATATCAGCCTCCTCTATAAATAGAGGTGCATCCCACAATCCACCCCAAAGTGGTTTTTCAAAGCTTAGTTTATTGTCGGTACTAGTAAAAACAGGTATAATTAAAATAATAACCAGTATAATATAATTATTAGTAAAAGATAGCGTAGAATAATCTTTCCACTTATCTTTGTTTTTTTCTTGGATATATCTTCTCAAGTTTTCTACAAAAACATGAAACCAAAGAATCAACAGAAAACAAAGAAAAATAACATAAACTGAAACACCTTTAAATCTAAAGGATTGCCTCATTACATCCAATTTGTGGGTCAGTTCTCGTTCGTATAATACGAGTGTATTATTATTTATTACTTTTATATGGTTTAACCATGTTTTTACAATCGGAAAAAATGTAGGGTCTTCATTTAAATACTTAGTTACACTCTTTATACTAAGCAAACACTTGTCAACCACATCAACACCTGGGGTTAATTCGTACCTTACTTTTTTTAAATTAGTACTGTTTTTCGTATGATCTTTTACCTCAACCAGCACATAACCTATTCTTATGGAATCCGCTTCTCGCTCTAGCTTATCAAAGGATGCCAGAATATTGCTTACATCTTTTCTTTGATTAAACTCCGTAAGTAAATCGTTGTATTTTTGTATATTCGTTTCTTCTTTTTCTAATTTTCCTTCTCTAAATTGTCGACTCCAAAAGGCTACTTTCGCTTTGTTAATTATACCATTGAACTGCTTATTGAATTTTCTCAATAAGCCTACCTTATCGTAAAGAATATTTACATCCTCTCTTTTGAATTGTTCAATTGTAATGTCAGACCTTCTCTTGTCAAGATTGTCTTTAAAGTGGTTCACAAAAAACATAGTGGAAATCACCAAAATTGTGCTAATGATAATTATAAAATGAAGCTTACCTAAATTGAGCCATTCAACGAAGGCTACCTCACTCTGTTCCGGGTAGTGCTTTATCTTTCTAAAAAACTGGAATGCATAAGATAAAACAAGAAGCATTAACAGTAACGTTGCGACCAAATAGATATAATAACCCCAATTACTAATATCTGCATATATAAACAATGACAATATTACAATGGGAATCGATAGGGCAATAACTCTAGAAAAGACGTTATTAATTCCAAATCGATTTAAACTTAGTTTCAGGTTGTCATTAAAACTATCTGGTATACTAGTTTTTAATTTGAACTTCCACCAAAGTATGAAAATTAATAACGGCGCTATAAAATACAGAAAGATAAATATATTTACTCCATATTTAAATTCTACTCCCAAGTAAGAGTCAATCCTATTGCTAAAAAGTTCAAGAGCAGAAATTATAGACCCCAGTCCTATCAAAGTTTTCCAGATATAATCTTTAACATTCCCAAAAAGAAACCATTTTGACTCCATAATAATTTTGTTTTTATTAAATACCGTCTGCCTTTTTCACATAATCACATTGTTATAAACAGAACATTTACTATATTCAAGATTTATTTTCCTATGCGTCGTTTATAGCTTAATAGTCTTTAGCAAGGATTAATAATCTGCAACAAATATGACAAATAAAGCCAATGAAAACTGATGAAAAACATAGTAAAACCGATGAAAACAAACTGAAAATCAAAGTTTTACATCAACAACACGAATCACCTAATGATAAATGGAGATAACAACGATAATAGCTCACAAAAAAAGGAGTATTACAAAGTATTAAGACAAGAAGTATGGAGAAAGGCTATTGGAAGTAATACTATTGAAAAGAAAAGTCGATATTATGAACAAATCAAAAATAAGATAAACCAAGATACCGGTTTTCTTTTGAACAAAGATACAATAAGGAATTTTCTTGAGGGGAAGCACACTCCTCAAGTAAAAACCCTTGATATTTATAGTACATATGTATTAGGAGGAAATACGGATTCACTAAAGACCTTCCAAGATTTTCAGAATTGGTATCACGGTAAATCTATTTTTAGAAAGCTTAGGGAGGCTACCTCTATTAACCGAAAAGAGTTTCAAATAACCATTGTTATACTGCTAACAATCATTACTTTAATATCTTTAGTAATATATAGACAACCAAACACTCCCAACAAAACTAAAATTAGTAGTTCAACAAGAGCCACATTTTCCCCTCAATTAGAAGCATTAACGAACACCTCACCTAGCAAAGAGGTATTCGTCAGTATTTTAGCAGATTTCCCATTTAACGATAAAAGGTATACTAGTATTTCAGAAGCACAAAAAATCATGGAATGGCTAGGGATCAGTGAAATAACCTTTTATACAGATGATATAGAATCATCTATGGTCGGTGGCCTTGATAATAACTGTGAGATTATTCTCTCGTATAAAAATAATGACAATCTATATGAACTGAGATGCATTTGCAAGGATTTCACACCTTCCCAACCTATAAAAATAGAACTTCGAAAGCCACGTAAAACTCAATCAATCTATGCTAAATTGAACACAAATGATCTATTGAAATTAGAAGAAGAAGGATGGTATCTTAGAAATCCTGATTTGTCAAAGTGGGTTACTCAAAATAAAACAGGGCGATTGATCCTCAAAACACATTTGGGGGATTCCTGGTTGGAAAACGAAGACTATGAGCCAATAGTGTATAATATCCTTTCTAGGAAAATGGAATGTGGTGATTGTTGTAAAATTGTATTAACGATTTCTGGATTTAATCCTACTCAAAGATATCAACAAGGTGGCTTTTTCCTTTTTTATGATGACTTAGACTTTCCAAGTCTAAGAATGACCTATCGTGGGGATGAGAATATTACAAGTGTACAAGCTGCCTTTAGAGATGATAAATACTCAAACGAAGATATAATTCATATTTCTAAGTATGCTCAACGTACTATAGTTAGTAAAGTTATTAATGGGATAGCTGAAAACCCTGTCGACTCCATCAAGTTAATACTCAAAATCCAAGGAAACACGTACTTTTTCTCAAAGCAAACAGATGACAATAAAATAATTCCCATTGCAAGTCAAAAGATTTTAATGCCATCTCCTGTAAGTATTGGCTTAGCAGCATTTCAAGGTAGGCCAGAAATACCTTTCCCGATTCGCCCAGTGGCAGATATTCTTCCTGTGTATTTTGAAAGTTTAAAAATCATAAGTTGTGATTAAAGCATTTAACGTATTTCACACTTTAACCATCTTGAGATCTCATATCAAACATGAAAGATAGAATCAACATCCAACTACTCTCAATTTAATCTTCTAGTTACATCTACATATGAGAAAACAATCTAAGAACGAAAAATCACAGAATGAACAATATTATCAAGCATTAAGGCAAGAAGTATGGCAGAAAGCAATCGGGAATAATGTGATTAATAGGAAAAGCCATTACTATGAGCAAATAAAGAAGAAAATTAGCCAGAATACAGGGTTTCTTTTAAGTAAAGATACCATTAGGAATTTCCTCGAATCAAAACATGTGCCTCAGGTAAAAACACTTGACATTTATAGTACTTATGTTTTGGATGGTAATTCAGATATGCCAAAGACTTTCCAAGATTTCCAGAATTGGTATCACAATAAGTCTATATTCCGTAAAGCAAAAGAAATTTTACTTAACAACCGAAAAAAGAGCCTTTACATCATAAGTATTTTGTTGACAATCATGCTTTTTTGTGGAATCGTGTTACGTAGGCAATCTTTCAAAAACTCATTAAATCAAGGAAATAAAGTATCCCATTTAAACGTGACTTTTAATAGCAGTAATGATACTATTAATAAAGTAATTGATTATTATAAGGTATTCAAAAACTCTAACTTAAGTGAATTAAGAAAAGCTGGATGGTTTTTATTTCCCGATTATATTAATCTAGCAATTTGGGATAAAGAAGAGTATAAAAATAATGGCTACTTGACGTTAGAAACTCATTTGGGTGGACCTTGGCTCGAAAATGATAATTATTCTCCAAGAACGGCAAACATACTTGCTCACCCTATACAATGTGCTGATTGTTGCGAGATAAAAGTAAAACTAGTAGGTTTTAACCCGTACCAAAGATATCAACAAGCCGGATTTTTCCTATTTTATTCAGACACTGAAATCCCCAGCATATACTATACATTTTCCTGTGGTGGAAATAATAATCACATCCAAGCAGTATATCGAGATGGCGAATATTCAAATACTGACCTTATTCCTTTTTCAAGATATCAATATCGCTCTAGAATAAGTCGGGTAAGTGTTCCAAAAACACAAGATTCACCGTCCCCTGAAATACTAGTAGACTCTATGGTCTTCAAATTAATAGTTAAAGATGACCATTATTTTTTTCAATATAAAACTGATCAAAATAGTTACGTTCCCGTTGCAAGTAAAAAGATTCTCCTTGATAAGCCCAAATACATAGGTTTAGCTGCATTTCAGGGTAGACCTGATGTTCCTCAGCCAATATATGACACTGCAGACATTATACCTGCTAAGTTTGAGTACGTTCATATATCAGCTTGCACAGAAAGAAATTGATTTATTCTGATTTCAAAATCTACTCATTACCAGTATTTCTTCCATGATTAAACCGCGCTACATAAATCTTCGTAGCCTTTACACTATTATACCCAAGGTCTGAGCAATCACCACAATCGACATATTTTTATTCCTTACGATTGAAACACAGCTATATCAAGCCATGTAATTAGTGCATGTAGCGGATAGTCCACAAGACTGCTCAATCCTTTTCAACATTTTATTATATCGACGAATATGATGGGCAATGTTTTCACACTACTACTCAGGATCATCCCTTTGATAACAGGTAATAGATAATCTGTCCAAAGAGTGGGTCTCTTCCTTTGAGAAAGTTACGAACATTACGAAGCATCGTATCATATCCCCAATTCCTTGCACAACAGCTTTAAACTAGACTATACGCTTTTAATTCCTTTTCATTCAGAGCAGGACAAAAAGCAAAATTGTGTGCAAGCTGTTTCCTAAAACATCATCCTTATTTGTATATTGTTCCTATGGATACGCTTCGATTGACATTGATTATCGCGGGACTGGTTATTTTGGGCTGGAAATGGCTGGATACACGAGCGAAAATTAAGTCTTCCCCCGGCTACGGGAAGCGTGTGGGGATTTTAGCTCTGTCTTCTGTTTGCATATCATTAGTTGGCATCACGACTGTATTTGCTGATGCTATTTTTGAACTTCTTGGTCTCAATAAACCTGCTCATTTTGAGTGGATGGCCTTTACAGCTTATGTGGTGTTATGTATTTCAGCGATCATGATTTTAAGGGACAAAGGTGATCCGCCTGACCACTCCGATAGTGACAGCATCAAAGTCGATGGAGATGTAGGAGCTATAGTGACAAAAACCCAAGGCGATGTGCACATTAACACCGGTATGAAAAAAAAAGCTCAAACTGAAAATACGCCTCGAACTTTTGAGGGAAATATTCAGCAAGGGGCGGCAGTTTTAGGTAATGCAGGAAACGTCATATTTGGACCTACGACCATTATAAATAGAGAGCAAAAAAATATACCCAAGTGGTTGACGCATTGCCCTAGTTTCGACGAGACACTAATTGGTAGGGAGCAAGACCTAGAACGTCTCACCCAAATGATCAAAACAAGCAAAAATGTGGCTTTGATCAACGGGATGGGGGGCATTGGAAAAACAACCTTGGCGATTGCCTATCTCAATAAATGCAAAGATCAATATGATCACATCGCCTGGTTAGAACAACTCGGAGATTTCCCCGATGCCGTACTAAATAATGACTTACTGCTCCAGAATCTGGGCATACAATCACTTTCGGGAGAGCCGGAAAAAGATGTTTACCTCATCTTAAATCAACTCAGCAACATCAATGGCAAGTGCCTCTTGGTCATTGATAATGCCGATCAACGTATTAAGCCTTACAAACCTCATTTCCCGCGCGATTGGGATGTGCTGATCACTTCCCGACAGGAACTAGGTTTTTCAGCGATCTTAAACCTTGATTTTCTAGACCAGGCCAGTGCAATGAAGTTATTCTACCTCCATTGTGCTCATACGAAAAACGATGCCCTAGTATTAGAGATTATCAAGGCAGTAGGGTTTCATACGCTTACCATCGAATTATTGGCAAAAACAGCTGCTAGAAAAAAGAGAACGCTAACCTTGGAAAAACTATGGCAAAACATTGAAGAACGGGGACTTCGGCTGGGCAAGGAGATCAATATCTCTACTCCCCATAGCCAACAGCAAAATATCGAAAAGATATTTCCATACTTGTTGTCGATTTTTGAGTTGCAAGACCTACCAGAGCATGAGAGATGGCTCCTCAAGCAGTTTGTTTGC
>JANQQI010000054.1 GCA_028285085.1 Saprospiraceae bacterium
TGCGTCAAATAAGTCGTATCACTTAGTAATAAGTTGGTGGTGGTGATGACTATACTATCGCAACTTTCTTGGTTAGAATAATAAGCTGTGTCCTGACCAACTAATAACGGATCACAGCTGCTCGTCGTCATGTAAATCGTATCGCTGGCCAGCAAGCTCGTCGTTGTGTAGACGATGGAATCACAGCCGTTAGCATTCGTCAAGTTGCTGACCACCAAGCCTGTATCCAAAGGATTGCAGCTCGCGAAACTTTGATAAGTCGTATCGCTGGCCAGCAAGCTTGTCGTTGTGTAGACGATGGAATCACAGCCGTTGGCATTCGTCAAATTACTGACCACCAAGCCCGTATCCAAAGGATTGCAGCTCGCGAAAGTTTGATAAGTCGTATCGCTGGCTAGTAAACTCGTTGTGGTGTAGACGATGGAATCACAGCCGTTAGCATTCATCAAGTTGCTCACCACCAAGCCCGTATCCAAAGGATTACAGCTCGCGAAAGTTTGATAGGTCGTATCGCTGGCTAGCAAACTCGTCGTTGTGTAGACGATGGAATCACAGCCGTTGGCATTCATCAAATTACTGACCACCAAGCCGGTATCTAAAGGATTGCAGCTAGCAAAAGTTTGATAAGTCGTATCGCTGGCCAGCAAGCTCGTTGTGGTGTAAACGATGGAATCACAGCCGTTGGCATTCGTCAAATTACTGACCACCAAGCCCGTATCCAAAGGATTACAGCTCGCAAAAGTTTGGTAAGTCGTATCGCTAGCCAGTAAACTTGTCGTTGTGTAAACGATCGAATCGCAGCCGTTGGCATTCGTCAAATTACTGACCACCAAGCCGGTATCTAAAGGATTGCAGCTCGCGAAAGTTTGATAGGTCGTATCGCTGGCCAGCAAGCTCGTCGTTGTGTAGACGATGGAATCACAGCCGTTGGCATTCGTCAAATTACTGACCACCAAGCCCGTATCTAAGGGATTACAGCTGGTGAAAGACAAATAAGTTTCATGAATTGGAGCAACAAAAAGATCCGTTATGATAATGCTATCACAACCGTATTGCGTGCTAAAAACATCTTGGTAAGTGCCACTTTGGGTCTGGTAAGTGCCTTCTAAAAACAGGCTATCACCCGAACAGATTTGGACATCGATGTTAGTCGTGTAATGGGGTTGTACCGTAACGATCACACTTTCATTCGGTGAAAAAGTACAAGTCGGAGAGCCATTGTCTGCAATACTTAGAAGCGTATAAGTCGTTGTCAAATTTGGATTAACAACGACCTGATACCCATTGCTGATATTATTCAAATTGAAGATACTACTACCATCGGAGTAGCTAACGTCAAATGGTCCGTTGCCAGTTAAGTCAAAGGTAAGTGGAACGGTTTCTCCTTCACAAATTAAGGTATCACCAAGCAAATTACCGCTTGGTAGCGGCTGCACGGTAAGCGTAAGTTCATCGATTGCTTCGCAGCCCGCAGCATCGCTAACCGTTACACTATAGGTCCCGGAAGTATCAACAATGATCATTTGGGATATTTCCCCGGTAGACCAAGAGTAAAAGTAACCGGGATTGCCTGCATTCAAAGCGACTGATTCCCCTTCGCAGATCGTGACATCACTGCCTAAATCGACTACCGGCAGCGGTGCTACTGCTACATTTCGAATATCAACATTGGTGCAACCGTTGGGGTCAGTTACTGTCACGCGGTAGTTGTCCGTTGAATTAACCGTAATCGTTTGAGAGTTCGCACCGGTTGACCAGGCAAAATTAGCGCCTGTGTTTCCTGCATCTAGAATCAAAGAGTTTCCACTACAAATGACAGTATCGATTCCCAAATCGATCGTTGGTAATGGATTAACGGTGATTTCGACAGTATCACTGAGGGTACAGCCAAATCCATTGGTCAAAGTCACTTCATAAGTTGTAGACGCTAAGGGGGCGAAGGTTCGGGTAACGCTAGTATTGCCATCATCCCAAAGGTAACTACAGCCAAAACAGTAGGGGTCACTCAGATCGATGCTATGGGTTGCATTCTCACAGATAACAGGGTCGATCCCCGCATCTAACTCAATATCACAGTATAATTTCACGATCCAGGCATCATTTGTCCCCTGAGTGTCTTCGCTCTTTTCACCACTGGCATTAGAATTAGAAAAACCAGCCATGGCGTAGCCTCCATCAGAGGTTTGCTGCATACGAATAAGAATATCGTTATCGGAGCCGCCCAAGCTTTTATCCCATATTTTTTGACCGCTGCTATTGGCTTTTATGATCCAATAATCAAAGCCGCCGCGAGAAGCTTCCGTTTTGTCACCTGAAATGCCCGAAAGGCTAAAACCTCCCAGTAGATAAATGCCATTCGCTGTTTGAGAAATATCTTGTAACTCGTCGTAATCTGAGCCACCGAAGGTTTTATCCCATTGAAAGTTACCGGATGCATCTGTTTTGACCATCCACATATCCAGATTTCCCTGACTCGGCTCGGACTTATTGTTACCCACATCCGAGTCAGAGAAACCACCAAAGATATAGCCACCATCCATGGTTTGCTGAAGTCGACGAATTTGATCATTGCCATTACCACCGTAGGTACGATCCCAGATTTTATTCCCCAGGACATCTGTTTTGATGACCCAAAAGTCATTCACTCCGATCAAGGCTTCACTTTTGTCACCAGAAATATCCGAACCAGACCAGCCACCGAGAATAAATCCACCATCCGAGGTCTGTTGTAGATCCATCATCATATCAAAACCACTTCCCCCGAAAGTTTTGTCCCATTCGTAATTCCCTGCAGCATCAATTTTTACCAACCAAAAATCCCAAAATCCTTGATTTGGCTCAGATTTAATCCCTCCTACATCAGAATCAGACCAGCCGCCGATAATATAACCGCCATCCGTTGTTTGATAAAGCCCGTACAACTGCTCACTATTAGTTCCTCCCAAGGTCAGATCCCATTGTTGTACCCCATTGGCATCCGTCTTAACTAGCCAGATGTCCGAAGTCCAGGGAAAACCATAATTATTCTCCGACTTATCTGCACTCATATCTGAGAAAGACCACCCACCCATCAGATAGCCACCATCCGAGGTTTGAATGACATCCTGCAAGCTCTCAATCCCATCTCCTCCGTAGCGTCGATCCCATTCTTTATTACCATCAACATCTAGTTTCACAAGCCAATAATCTGACCAGCCCGCAACATAAGCCGGATCCGTCACATCCCCGCCAGCGTCCGAGCTGGTATGCGCACCAATAACGTAGCCGCCATCCGAGGTTTGTACAAAACCGCGCACTTCCTCGTAACTCGTACCACCAAAATTGCGATCCCACTCAATGCTAGGTTGAGCCGCGAGGGTCGATGAATAAAACAGAGTGAAAAATATGAACAAACTACGACACAGGACGTGTGGTAGCACCAAGATGCGGGGGGAAATCCTTAGAGAATTTCCGTTGTTCATAATTAATTTGTCTCTTGCTTCTGGAAAACGACTCGTAGAGGGGAAAAGGAATATATTGTAGTCGTTCGTGCCGCAAATTACAAATTAAAACATCCTATGTCAACAATTTACAAAAAATATTTTATCATATAATGATTAGCACTAAAGTCAACAAAAGTGTCGGGGCTACTATTTGTTATTAGCAAACTTACAACTGCAAATACGGCCGTAATCGATTTAAATCTTTCTCTTTTACTACATGCGTCTTCAATAAATCATCAATTCGTTGAAAAGCACCGTGTTGATGACGATAATTGACAATGACGGCAGCTTGCTTCTTATTCAAGTAAGGATGCGCACTCAGATCAGCTACGGAGGCATTATTCAAAAGAATTTGACGGGGAAGCGTTTCTAGTTTCAGAAATGGCTGAATTTGTTGAAAAATGCTATCCGGCAAGCCGTAAGTTTCAGTTATTTGATTGATAGCATAAAAACCACCGAGCTTTTCTCTAAAGTTGACAATACGGCGCGAATATGCGGGGCCGATACCCCGCAAGCGCTGCCAATCTTCCGCAGAAGCGGTATTGATATCTAGGATAATGGATGGATTCGCTGGGCGATTATCTTTAGGTGCCTGTCGCATGGAATCCGGTGATATCTTAGTCGTTTCCGGTGCTACAATTTGAATATACAGTCGAAGCTGTTCAAACTGTGCCGTACTCAGGCCATAGATCACGCTTAAATCATCCGCCTTGCGAAAGGTACCTCCCTTAGCGCGATACTTCAGTAAGGTATTGATCACCCGATTAGGAAGGCCAAGGCGCCGTAGCTCTTCGTGTGAAGCTTGATTGGGATCAAAAGGAAATAATTCCGGTTCAATTACTTGTTTGGGTTCGAAAGCAGAGGAGTCCATTTTTGAACTTGCTACAACAGATTTTGGCAATTGTATCCAGGGCTTAAGTTTTTGAAATAACGCTGGGGTTAAGCCATAGATTTTTTTAAAATCATTAGCATTTTTAAACGATCCGCCACTGCGACGGTACGCTAGTATGGTTTTCACCACCCGGCGAGGTATACCAAGACGTTGTAAATCTTCCGCATTGGCCATATTCGGATTGAAAAAGAACAAAGTGGGTTCAGCTACTTCTACTTCCTCCCTTTCATTTGTATTTTCATAAAAGGCTTGCACTTGCTCAGCGTAAGGAGAAAATTCCGTTGACGAGGTCGATTTTTTATTTTTTACAAAAAAAGTTGTTCCTCCTAATATCAATAAACAGAGTACGAACAGGACGAACAAACCATAGCGTTCGGTACGACTAAACTCGAAGTAGTCACGTATAATCTGCCAAGCTGTCATATTTCAATATCATTTAAATCTAAAGTAAAAGCGCCCTGGGTGGCGGTACGATGAACAGGAACATGATGCGTTCCACAATCAGTTATCCAGCGATGTTGTTGCCAGCGCCGTGCAGAATTATCAATGATAACTTGCTTCGGTTCTACATACTCGAAAAGTACGTCAAGAGAGGAAGCAAACCCATCTCGCAACAATAATAGATCAACCTTCAAAGGCTCAATAGGTGCTCGGGCGGGTAGTGCTGCTGGAATAAATAGGCGCAGCGTATGAAATTGAACAAACTGTTGATTTAACCACCAATTGGATCGTTCTATTTTTTCACCAAATGTATATTGTTCAATCAAACGAGCTCCAAGCGATAAATGGTAATTCCGAGTAGCGTAATGTAAGTCCTCGGGATGCACCTGTTTGCTATGCAACGCAATGATCTCCTCCCCTTCCACAAATTCTACGTAGGTACGACCATGCAAATCATAAATCGTGAGTTGACGTTGCCTATCCTGATCAATCCATCGGAATGCAGTATAAGCACTGATTAAAACTAAAATACCACTAGCGTAGAGCCACCAGCGCGCACGGCGCCAATTGATCCCAATAATCATACAAGCCAACCCAAGATATAAAGCCAGCATGACCCAGTGATCAATCCAAATCTCGCTAAAGAAGCTTTGTGGCAATTGGTGGATCAGAAAGATCAAGGCGTTCATCAGCCAAATCAGACCATTTAGCAAATAAGCTACTAGTCCCGCTAATGCAGGCCAAATGAGATCCAAAAAGAGCATCAGCAAACCACTCCCTAAGACGAGAAAGGCGAAAGGGACCACCACGATGCCCGAAAGCCAGAAGTACAGCGGAAATTGATGGAAATAATATAAGCTAAGCGGCAAAGTACCCAATTGGGCAGCAATTGACAGGGCGACTAATTGCCAGGTCCAATCACCTAAGCGATTATTGATATGCCAGAGCGGGTAAATCTTGGGATAAAAATAGACGATGCTAGCAACTGCGGCGTAGGATAGTTGAAACCCAATTTGGAAGATTAATTGGGGATCAAATAGCAGCAAGCAAAAAGCGGAAGCCGCTAAAGTGTTATAAATACTGCCTTCGCGCTGCAACATCCGCCCTACGAGAATGAAGCTAAACATGGTAGTAGCGCGCAAGACCGAGGGGGACGCTCCCGTCAATAGGGCAAATCCCCAGAGTGCCATTAATGTCAATAGTGTCCGTAAAACTTTGAATAGCGGCCGGTGCGTTGGTAACCAGCGTAAGCAAAACGCAATGATGGCCCAAACCAAACCGACGTGTAATCCAGAAACAGCCAGAACGTGCATTGCTCCGGTTGCAGAATATGCATTTTTAACGTCTTCGGATAAGCCTTGCTTGTAGCCAAGGATGAGCGCGGCCGCCACGCTCTGTTGCTCCTTTGCGGGGAGGTGGCGGTGTAAGGCGCGCAGCAGCTGAGCCCGCCACTGATATGCCATCCCGAGTATCGGATTGCCTTGTAAGCTGTCCAAACGAATAAAGGCACCATCTGCAATAAATGCCTGATGATGGATATGTCGCCGGGCTAAGAATCCTCGATAGTCAAAAGCATGAGGGTTACGCGGTGGTGCGATAGGCTGCCAGTTCGTTTGGCAAAGTAAACGATCGCCGTAGCGCACGGCCTGCCCAGCAAGATCATTTGGTAAATACAATAATAAATTAGCACGAACGGAAGTCAAAGTATCGGGATGGGTGCCTACACGTTCTACTTCCAATTCGATTTGAATCCGTTTTTGTTGATGATGCGGCGCATTACGCACGATGCCTTGCACGAGCTGTTCTCCAGATGCCAGATGTCCCATAAAGGCAACATCGTAAATCGGATTATGCAAAGTGGAGCAGGCATAACCAAGCAACAAAAACAATGGTATAATCACACTTCCACTCCACCAACGATAACGGAAGGCCTGACTTCTAAATGCTAAAATGGCAAGTAGAGTTCCACCTCCAAGTAATCCATACCATAGGCATGGCATGGGGCGCCGAAGGTAATTTGCCAACAAAATGCCGGCTATGGAGGGCAACAAAATGCGGAGCAGGGGAAACTTTCGCCAGTTCGACATAGTATCTCTGCTCTTTTTGGAAAAGTAAGATATTTTCGAAAAAAGAAGTAATAATCACACGCAATTATTTTCTCAGCACTACATTTTGTTATTACAGCTGTAATCCAGGGTACATCAGCCTGATTGGATAATCCTAAACTTTGGTGACGTTACACGATCAAAAAACGAGGAAAATCAAAGCTAGATGTTGATAAATAGCCTTTTTAGCACAACTGAATGACGGAAATTCGACATAATAGTGTCTTTTTTGGAATTTTTCCAGCCTCATTTATGGAATTTGGTGGTTTCCGGAATCTATAGATAATAAGCAAAAACTGTATTGGCCAAATACATAAAGCTTTAAACGATCGCTTTGCAAAATGGCTCTGGCAAAGGCTGGAAGCTAATGGGTAAATGACCGGCTCAGGGAATGGGCCGGGGCGGTGGCGGCCAGGGTGGGAACCCGCCCTCTACCGAGGGCGCCCCTATGTCACTTCCGATTTTGGCAATCTCTAATTTCCCAATAGCACCTACTCTTCTTAACTAGATCTTCAGCATTCACTAATAAGCAGCCATACCCAGGCAAAGACTCTCCAGTCTTCACTTCAAACGATGACAAATCCTAGAGTAACGAACTCGTTACCTTACTCCTGTGTGGAATAAGCCGGAACGCTATAACGTTCGATGAAATTTTTCATTTCATCTACCATGACTGGCGAACCAATCACAATGGTTGACCGTTCGTGCAGTTCCTTGGGTTCCAGATCGAGGATACGCTCCAGTTGGCAAGTGATGGCCTTTCCGCCAGCTTGTTCTACGACAAAGGCCAAAGGATTGCATTCATAGATCAAGCGTAGCTTACCTTTAGGATATTTTCGGGTATTCGGATAGAGGAAAATCCCACCCTGAAGGAGGCTTCGATGAATATCCGATACCATCGAGCCAATGTAGCGCAAGCGTAAATTAAGATCGGAGCAATAGTCGATATAGCGGCGCATTTCGACGTCAAACTTGAGGTAGTAGCCTTGATTGACGGAGTAGTAATTACCACGATCCGGAATCTTAATATCACGGTGTGAGAGACAGAATTCACCAATCGAAGGATCAAGGGTAAAACCGTTGACACCTCTGCCCGTCGTATATACGAGAATGGTCGAAGTGCCATAGATGACGTAGCCAGCCGCCACAAGCTTAACGCCTTTTTGGAGGAAATCATCGACTGTGCAAGGGCCCTCAGGATCAGAGATACGACGATAGATACCAAAGATAGTACCTACGGAGACGTTTACATCAATGTTAGAAGATCCATCCAAGGGGTCGAAAGCGACGACGTACTTGGCATTTTTGGATTCGACGGCAGGAATTTGGATGATATCCTCGTTTTCCTCAGAAGCGATGCCACAGCATTCTCCACTATTCTTGAGGCAATCAATGAGTTTTTCGTTGGCGTAGATATCGAGCTTTTGTACGGTATCACCGCTGGCATTTTCTGCATTGCCTTCTACTCCAAGGATATTGACCAAGCCGGCCTTGTTGACCTCTCGGTTAACAATCTTGGCAGCGACGCCGATGTCTCGTAATAAGCCAGTTAATTCGCCCGAGGCGTAGGGAAAGTCTTTTTGACGATGAATGATGAATTCATCGAGCGTAACAATTCGGTTCATTTTAACTAATGATGCAAGTGGCTACTCAAGAAGAATAAGCGAAATCGACGGTTTATCTTTCTATTGGCAGCAACTTGGGTTAAATGGTTAGGTTTTAATGGTGGGACAAAGATAAGGAAATATAGCTGACGTTAGCGGTTTTGCAATAGTTCTAATATAAACAGGTATTTATATATGTGTTAAGTAAAAAATTCAGACCTGATCTTGCTTCTTCTTTTAGATCAATGGTAACCTTTTTCTGAATACACGCTTCTTCTGATTCGAGCTATTGTAATGTCTGCCTTTAGAAAACTGATCTGGGTTTTCTGTGGACAAATCTTTACCTTCGCGTTTTGGAACAAAGGCCCCGATCAGGTGTTGTACAGGATACGTCTGGCCATTTAAGCCCAATTGCGTGAAACAACTAGCTTACCTCAATAAATATTTCTACAAATATCGCTGGCGCTTCTTGCTGGGGATCATCTTCGTGTCGGTATCCAACTATTTTCGGGTACTACAACCGCAGATGATTCGACAGGCGCTTGACCTCGTGGTGGAGAATATTGGGATGTACAAATTGTACAATGGGTTTCAGACACAGCAAGAGCTTTTCATTTTACTGGGCAAGACGCTCCTCTTTTTCGGAATTGTGGTATTAGTACTTGCCTTATTGATGGGAATTTTCATGTACTTCATGCGACAGACAATCATTGTGATGTCTCGCTTGATTGAATACGATATGCGCAAGGAAATATTTGGGCATTACGAGAAATTGAGCTTAGCGTTTTATAAAAAAAATAATACCGGTGACCTGATGTCGCGGATCACCGAAGACGTTTCAAAGGTCCGTATGTATCTGGGGCCGGCTGTCTTGTACGGAATCAATCTAGTCTCCCTATTCATTTTGGTAATCGCCTCTATGTTGAGTGTGAGTGTTGAACTGACGATGTATTCTCTGCTACCGCTCCCCTTTTTATCTATTTCGATTTATTACGTCAGTAATTTAATTAATAAAAAGAGTGAAAAAATTCAGGAGCAACTGGCCTCACTCAATAGTACGGCTCAAGAAGTCTACTCTGGGATTCGAGTAGTAAAATCCTACGTGCAAGAATTGCCGATGGTCAAGTTCTTTGCGGGCCAAAGCGATCAATACAAAGACCAGTCAATGAGCCTGGCTCGGGTCAATGCACTTTTTTTCCCATTGATGCTTTTACTGATTGGAGCCAGCACCGTGATCACCGTCTACGTCGGTGGACTACAAGTGGTGAAAGGGAACATCACGCCAGGGAATATCGCGGAGTTCGTCATCTACGTTAATATGCTGACCTGGCCAGTTACGGCCATTGGTTGGATTGCCTCGATTATCCAGCAGGCGGCCGCTAGTCAAAAGCGGATCAATGCCTTTTTGAATACTAAACCGGATATTGTCAATACCAGTACGGAAAAAGCACCGATTCAGGGGCGAATCACCTTCGACAAAGTTACTTTTGTCTATCCCGACACAGGTATTAAGGCGCTGAGTAATATCAACTTCAAGCTGGAACCGGGGCAGAAAATGGCTATCCTTGGCAAGACCGGCTCCGGGAAATCTACGATTGCTGATTTGCTGGTGCGAATGTACGATGTGGAAGAAGGGCAAATCCTGATCGACGATCAAAATATCAAAGCGCACAATCTATCTAATCTCCGCCAGCGTGTTGGCTACGTGCCGCAAGACATCTTTTTGTTTTCCGATACTGTGGCGGGCAACGTTGCCTTCGGCCGCCATACCGCCACCCGTGAAGAAGTAGAAACCTTCACCAAATATGCTGCTGTGTATGATGACATCAAGGGATTAACGGAAGGATTTGAAACGATGGTTGGGGAGCGCGGGGTGACGCTCTCCGGAGGACAAAAGCAACGTATCTCCATCGCCCGCGCGCTCATCAAGCAGCCAGATATTGTTTTGCTCGACGATTGCCTTTCGGCCGTGGATACCAATACCGAGCAACAAATTCTGGGGTACCTCAACGGCGCACTAGCCGATAAGACCACCATCATTATCACGCACCGAATTTATGCCCTGCTTAATTTTGATAAAATCATCGTTCTCGACGAAGGCCGTATTATCGAAGAAGGCACCCACGAATCACTCTTAGCCAAAAAAGGATTTTATTACGACATGTACGAACAGCAACGCGTGGAAGGCGAAGAAGGGATTTTAGATTAAAAATCCCTTATAAAAGAGTCAAAAGTTAAAATGGTGAAACTGTAGACTTTGGACGTTATGCAATCCTCCAACCTCTTCCTACCTCGTCCAATTTTTTTCTACCTAAACATCTTCAACCGGCGCATTTCAAAATATTCTTTCTTATCTTAGTGTTTTTACTACTCTATCTGAATTCCTGGTCTGGTTCTATCTCGTTCGGCTACAAGCCTTGCCCGTTGATTTACTAACGTGCTCAACCCCTTTGCGAACGATGAGTAAAGCGATCTGCTTTCTACTTTGTATGACTGGATTATTGATGTGTACGTCCCTTTCGGCGCAACGTATTTTCAATATCCCGATCACTGCCAATTTCGAAAACCAACCGATTCCTGATGCCATTTCTTTCATCGAAGACCAATATGATATTCGGATTTATTACGATCCCGATCAGATTCCACTGTATCCTATCAACTTAAAACTAGACGACCAAAAATTGCGGCCAGCACTTCAGCAAATCTTGCGCGGCAGCAATTTAGTCTTTACGAAATATAGTGACAATAGTATTGTGGTCACTCGCCGTACGGAGCTGAATAAGGAAAATGCCGATCGTATCGTACAAGGATGGGAAAGCGGTAATTTCATCTCCCCTACCTCACTGGAACCACGAGAAGTTGAGATCACCGTCGGAGAAGTCGATTCTGGTGTCCAAGGGACATTTGATGTCGTCGGAAAAATTCTGGATGAAGCTTCCCGAGAAGCGATCATCGGTGCTACTGTGGCCGGGCTTGACATTGCGGCGGTATCTGATGTCAATGGATTCATTAATCTGAAACTACCAGCGGGACAACACCTCATGGAAGTCAATTATATTGGCTATCAACCAATTATTCTGGAGCTAAATGTTTATGCCGACGGGCAATTTGATCTCAATATGGCCGTACGCACTTTCCAACTACAAGATGTGGTCGTAAGTGCGGAGTCGGCCAAAGCCAAGCTTGAATCTACCAATGTTGGGCTGGAATTATTAAATCCCAAGGAAATTCAGGCTTTACCCTCCTTTATGGGAGAGGCCGATATCGTCCGCAGTCTTGAACTTCTACCCGGTGTCAGTACGGTAGGCGAAGGGGCCTCGGGCTTTAACGTCCGGGGAGGCTCTATCGATCAAAACCTCGTGATGCAGGATGGTGCCACCATCTTCAATAGTTCACATGCTCTGGGCATCTTTTCCATTTTTAATGCCGATGCTGTCAAACGAGTCACGCTTTATAAGGGAAATATTCCCGCCCAGTTCGGTGGCCGGCTATCGTCGGTACTGGATGTTGAATTGCGGGATGGTAATTTCACTAAATTCAGCGGGAAAGGAGGTGTAGGTCTTGCTTCGAGTCGCCTATTACTGGAAGGGCCGATCATCCGCAATAAGCTATCATTTTTGGCGAGCGTGCGTACGTCGTATTCGGACTGGATGCTCAAGCGCGTCAGAACGCCAAATGTCAATCAAAGCTCGGCCCGTTTCACTGATTGGTCGGCAAGGCTTACTTATCAGCTCTCTGTGAATACCACGTTGACAGCTTCCGCATTCAGCAGCTATGATTTTTTCCGCTTTGCACGGGATTTTGGATATTCCTGGCAAACGGATTTGTACCAGGCTAATCTCCGACACTTCTTCACCGAGAAGGTATCCGGTAAAATCTCTGCTATTCATGGTCGATATAAAAGTTCGTTTTTTGATCCCGAGGGCTTTGACGCCTTTGATTACGAAAACGGGATTAACTATTATAATCTAAAAGGAGAAGTGCTTTTTCAAATTGGGGAGAAACAACAATTCAACGTCGGTGTCAATTACATGCTATACGATAGTCCTGAGCAGACCGTCGGGCCGCGCGGTGATTTGTCAGCAATTAAGGCGCAGAGTTTCGAGCAAGATCAAGGCGATGAAATCAGCGCCTACATCAGCGACGAGATCAAGCTGAGTGAAAAATTATCGCTGTCTTTAGGCATCCGTTATACCATCTTCCGGCAGCTCGGCCCCGGGGATGAATTCGACTACTTTGCCGAGCAGCCTTTGAATTCCGAAACGGTGGTAGATACCACCAACTATGCCAGCGGCGACGTCATCCAGACCTACAGCGGGCTGGAGCCGCGAGCTTCGCTCAACCTCCAACTTGGTGAAAATAATTCGATCAAGTTCAGTTACAATCGGCTGCGGCAGTACATTCATCTGATTTCCAATACAGCTGCTGCCACCCCCGCAGATATCTGGCAACTCAGCACACCAAATATTCGCCCGCAAACTTCGGATAATTACACCATTGGTTATTTCCACAATTTCAAAGACAATGAATGGGTGACCAGCGTCGAGTTTTACTACAAAGACCTGCAGGACATTGTCACTTACAAGGATTTTCCTGAGTTGTTGCTCAATCCAAATATTGAAACAGAAGTGATCCAGGGCGAAGGCCGCGCCTATGGCGTCGAGTTTTCGGTAGAACGCACACTGGGCAAGTGGAGTGGCCGGGCTTCTTACGCTTATTCGCGTAGTGAGATTCGAACACCTAGTAGTTTTGCCGAAGAACGCCTCAATGAAGGCCAATGGTTTCCCGCCGATTTTGATCAGCCCCATCGGGTCGTTTTGGCCCTAAAGTGGAAAATGTCACCGATTAGTTCGATGCAGTTTAATTTCACCTATCGTACCGGTCGGCCCATCAGCGTCCCTACGGGCACTTACGGGATTAACGAAATCGTTGTATCCAATTTTTCACCGCGCAATCAGTTTCGTCTTCCGGCTTATCATCGTTTTGATTGGTCGATCAACGTTGACAAAAGTGAATCGAAGCGAAAAGGCTACCGTAGTAGTTTTACGGTATCACTATATAATTTATACGCTCGAAAAAATCCATTTTCGTTCTTTTTCCGCCGCAATAATCTCGGTGTTCAACAAGCCTACAAGCTTTCGGTACTGGGGAGTACTTTTCCGGCCTTATCGTACAATTTTATTTTTTAGAAAAATCAGAGACAAATT
Organism: Saprospiraceae bacterium; assembly: GCA_028285085.1. GTDB lineage: Bacteria > Bacteroidota > Bacteroidia > Chitinophagales > Saprospiraceae > JAHDHW01. The sequence goes on from JANQQI010000054.1 coordinate 13,732, forward strand.
CACAATTAAACATTATAAACTTTAAACGCCTTCAACCTTAAAACACTTTCAATACTTCATCCATGTCCAAGCAGATTATATTCATGTTATTGCTCGTTGCACTGGGGTTGATGCACTGTGTCGATCCCGTAGAGTTTGACGCGCAAGATGCGGAAAACATTTTAGTGGTTGACGGATGGATCAGCGAAAGCGTTGATACACATTATCTACGATTATCGAGAAGCGGGCCTTTGGATAAGCGAGTATATGCTGCCGAGCCCAATGCGCAAGTAACAATTTTTGCAGAAGATGGTACCTCGGCTAATTATCAGGAGATCGAGGATGGGCTCTATATGCTCCCCCCACAGAACTTTGTAGGCGAGATCGGCGGAAGTTATTACATTGATATCACGCTCACCGACGGTCAACGATATCGTTCTCGTCCCGAGATAATTCCCGAGCCTGTGTACATGGATCCCATGAGCTTCACCGTGGGCATTGAAGAGTACACGAGTAACAATGGGGGTGTATTGAGACGAACCTTTGTGGAAGCCAGCGTAAATCTTACGTTGCCGGAAATAGACAAGGGGCCATTTTTGCGTTGGACGGTGAATGATATTTATGTGGTGACAGAGAAAAAATGTGATCCCCGGCAGAATATCAAAGATTGTTACATCTATCCACCCAATGTCGCTCCGGATATCAATTTATTTTCGGGCACTAATTTCGCAGCCGGTAGTGCATATAGCCAAGCTATTGCACAACGTGGTATCGACTTTGCCTTCGGCCAACAATACTCAATCAGTGCGTTCCAGTTCAATCATACCAAGGCGGCAATGGATTATTGGACGAAGATCAATCAGGTAAGTGCCCAGTCGGGCAGTATTTTCGACGTGCAGCCAGCGCCGATTGAGGGCAATATTTACAATCTGGAAGACGACGACGAACTTGTATTCGGCTACTTTAGTGCCGTTACTCTGGATACCGCTCACGTATTTATTACCAGCGATGATGTAGCCGATGTCAAACCCGTAACGCCATATTGTGGTCCCGAAGAATTAGCTTGGTGGCTCGCTCCGGAGGGCTGT